>JBEHXG010000023.1:0-73106 GCA_048498815.1 Acidobacteriota bacterium
GGCGGCGCCGGGGCCACGCTCGAGCGCTGGCTGTTCCTGCTGATCGGCCTCGGCTATGCGCTGCTCACGCTGACGCTCGCGAGCGGCATCTTCTATTCGGAGGAGGTGTTCGGCACGCCGGCGCGCTTCAATCACAAGAACGTGTTCTCGGTGGCGGCGTGACTGGTACGTTCAGGCGCGAACACCCCAGCCATCGGATAAACCCACAATTCGTCTCATGATCCGGGCGATGCTGGCGGATCGCTTCCATCTGAAATCGCATTTGGAAACCCGCGTCATGCAGGGCTTCGTTATGAGCGTCGACAAGAACGGGCCCAGGCTGCCGGCGCCGCGCTTCGACGTGGAACCCGGCAGCAAGGGCTCAACTCAAATCGGCGACGGGCTCTTTTGGGCGCGCGGAGCATCAATGAGCGGCCTGGCAACCGCTCTGAGATATGAGCTCGACAAGCCGGTGATCGACGAGACGAAAATCGACGGCAACTACGATTTCAAGCTGCGTTTCGACGAAGCCAATACGGGACTCTCCACTTCCGGGCAGAGCGCCGCGGGGCAAGGCTCTGTCTTCGGAGCTCTCCATGAACTCGGGCTGCGACTCGAAGCAAAGAAGATTTCGATTCAGGTTCTCGTTATCGATAGCGTGGAAAAACCGGACGAGAATTAGTGCCCTCCGCATGAAGTCGAATTAACGATGGCTTCACGCCTGGTTCATAAACCGAACCGTCTATGTAGTCAGAAGCGAACAAAACAGGCGCTTCGAGAAAAGGACGGACATAATAACGGTTATGAAAATGACAACTTCTGCAATCCTCGGCCTCGCGATGACTCTCGGTCTGGCAGCTTCTTCTTTTGCTGCTCAGGGTACGCCCGCTCCGGCGCCAAAGACCTCCGCTCCGGCCGCAGCCAGCGCCACGACGGCTAAGCACAAGAAATCGACTAAGGTGAAGTCAACCAAGAAGGCCGCGAAGAAGTCGGTTTCCGCGACTGCGCCCTCGTCCACGCCGGCGAAGTAACGTGGTGACGATCACACCGGCGGGCCGCCGCCACTATGTGCGGGTCCCGCCGGTTTGTATCGGTTCCTGCTGGCACTACGGGCCAAAGCCCAGTGTCTCAAAAACCTTCCTCAGATAGATTCCGATCCCGCCATTTTCCACCCGCATCATCACGCTTTGTTCGAGCAGCGAAACGATCTCGCGCATCGCGACCGGAATCCATAACTGCCCGTCTTCGGACAGGCTTGAACTGTAACCATCCACGGAGGCTTCATCGTTCAGAATCGGCTCCAGGATTAGCCGATCTTTATCGCCCGGAGTTACCAGAAACAGGTCCCATCCCTCGTTGTGACAATAAGCCTTCAGCGGAGGTGGAAACTGAATCGCGCCGCCGCGCACTTTCGCTAAGAATGTTCCGGCGGGAGGGGTCACTGCCGCGAGATTAGCATACGGGCGACTCGGTCACCTTTGCCTTCACCGCGTCTTCCGCAAACATGAGGCGGATATCCGCGCCCGCGGGCGCCGCCGCCGCGCCGCGCACAATAGCGCCCTGTTCATCCAGTACGATTGCGTAACCGCGCGCAAGCACCAGCCGCGGATTGAGCCCGCCAAGTTTCGTTGCGCAGTTCTCGACTTTTCGCTGCGAGGCCGCGAGGTAATGTTTCACCGAACTCTGCGCGCGAAACTCCAGGGTGTTCAGCCGGTCGCGACTGCGCGCGAGGCGTGGACGGGGATCGAAATGCCGTATCCGATCCTCCAGCTGCCTGCGCTTACGCTCGTACGCGGCCAGCCGGCTCCTCATTGCGGCATGCATGCGCGCGGTGTTATCGTCGACGCGCTGCACGCGCCGCGCAATGGCGCGGTGCACTACCGTCTCGGCGCGGCTGGCCGCCTGTTCATGCAGACGTCGCGAAAGCACCGCGATACGGTAACGCAGCAGCTCCGTCATTCGGGTTTCGCGATTCGCCAGGCGGTCGAGAAGCTCTTTCCGCTCGCAGATAATCATCGCCGCGGCGGCCGAAGGCGTTGGCGCGCGCAGATCGGCAACGAAATCCGCGATTGTCACGTCGGATTCGTGTCCAATCGCCGATACCACGGGCACGGGGCACGCCGCGATCGCGCGCGCGACCGCTTCCTCATTGAAGGTCCAGAGATCTTCCAGCGATCCGCCACCGCGCGCCACCACCACTATCTGCGCCCAGTTTGTGCCGAGGTATTTGATGCCGCGGCACACTTCGTCGACAGCGCTCGGCCCCTGCACCTGCGCGGGGAACAGTCGAATCTGTATGCCGGGAAAACGCCGCGAAAGTACTTCTACAAAATCGCGAATCACCGCGCCTTTGGGAGAGGTCACGATTCCCACGCGAAGCGGAAAGCGCGGCAGGGGACGCTTGCGGGCATCGTCGAACAAGCCCTCGGCGCGCAAACGCGAACGCAGCTGATCAAACGCGGCCTGCAGCGCGCCATGTCCCTGCGGCTCAATCGATTCCACAACGAACTGATACTCGCTGCGCTGTTCGTAGATATCGATGCGCCCGCGTACCAGTGCCTGAATTCCGTCCTTCGGCTTGAACTTCAGGCGCATGAAGGAAAGCTTCCAGCAAACGCACTTCACCTGCGCATCGGCGTCTTTGAGCGTGAAGTAACAGTGGCCGCTCGGCGCCAGTTTGCAGCTGGAAATCTCGCCTGAAACCCAGATGTTGGTGAAATTCGCTTCGAGCGCGCCGCGAATCCCGTCACTCAGTTCGCGAAGAGTGAAGATGCGGCGCTGGGGCAGGAAGCTGAGCGAGAACTGTTCCATCCGACCGTCTCCAGTGTAGCCGTACCATGGCATTTGTATGCGGATTGTTTCGCTGCTCGCCAGCGCAACCGAAATCGTATGCGCGCTCGGCGCGGGCCAGATGCTCGCAGGTCGCTCGCATGAGTGCGATAACCCGGCGTGGGTCCGTCGACTCCCGGCCTGCAGCGAGCCGACGTTCGATGTGAATGTTTCGAGCGGCGCAATCGATGCCGAGGTGCGGCGTCGCATCGCCGCGGGTGAGCCGCTGTATCGCGTGGATAACGACCGGATCGCGCAGCTCGCGCCCGATCTCATACTCACGCAATCGCACTGCGAAGTCTGCGCTGTGACGCCGGACGATATCGCGCCAGGCCCGATTCTATCGCTCTCCGCATTTACGGTAAACGATGTTTTCGAGAGCATCCGCCAGATCGGTGCGCGCCTCGGACTCAGCGATCGTGCAGAAGAAGTTATCGCCCGAGAGCGTGCGCGCATCGATGACGTACGCGAAAGAACGAAGCCACTCCGCAGGCCAACGGTCGGAATGATCGAATGGACCGACCCGCTCTTCTCCATGGGTAACTGGGGGCCGGAACTTGTGGATGCCGCCAACGCGGAACTCCCGTTTGGGCGTCCGGGTGAATACTCAGCCGTACTGCCGCCGGATAAGCTCATCGAAGCCAATCCGGAATTCCTCATTGTGGCTCCCTGCGGCTTTAATTTGCAGCGCGCGGCCGCCGAGCGTGAGACGCTGGAACGGTATCCCTGGTGGAGCGGCCTGCGAGCCGTACGGGAAAACAAAGTAGCGTTCGCCGACGGCAATCTGTACTTCAACCGCTCCGGCATGACGATCGCCCGCACCGCCGAAATCGTAGCCGAGATTCTGCACGGCGAAGTCTCGGGTGAATCCGCGAAAGGAACCGCGTGGCAATGGTGAAGAAGGTTCTGCTCTCCTGGTCCAGCGGCAAGGACTGCGCGTGGTCACTGCATTTGTTGCGGCAGCAGCCGGATATCGAAGTCGCCGGGCTGGTGACCACATTCAACGCCGCCGCCAATCGGGTGGCGATGCATGCGGTCCGCCGTTCCCTCGTGGAAGCTCAGGCGGAGCGCACGGGCCTCCCGCTCCGGGCCATCGACCTTCCGTGGCCCTGCACCAACGCCGACTATGAAAAAATCATGCAGGGCGTCTGCGATCGTGCGGTCGCCGAGGGTTTCCACGCGGTCGCTTTTGGCGATCTCTTCCTCGAAGACGTTCGTGCCTACCGGGTAAAGCAGATGGAGTCAACGGGGCTCGAACTCCTGTTCCCCGCCTGGGGAATCCCCACTGCGGACCTGGCCCGCGAAATGATCGACGCGGGAATCAAAGCCAAAATCACCTGCGTCGATCCCGCGAAACTCAACCCGTCATTCGCCGGCAGAGACTTCGACGCGAAGTTCCTCGCAGACCTTCCGCCCAACATCGACCCGTGTGGTGAAAACGGCGAATTTCACTCCTTCGTCTATGACGCCCCGGTCTTTGCGAGTCCAATCCCGGTAACCACGGGGGAAATCGTCACCCGTGACGGCTTCGTCTTCGCCGATGTCCTCTAAACCGCGAGCGCCCCGCGATACACCATTTCTTTGGGATTAAACGTAGCGCGCAGCAGGGTCGAGCTGAAGCTGGGCCCGATCTTCACGCTCAACTGCACCTCTTTCGAAGCCGGAGTCAGCGGCAGTAACTCCCGATTGAATCCAACCAGCCACGTGGCATTACGCTGGCGCGCCAGTCCGGCCTGCACGGGCGACTGCCCCTTCAGTTCCAGCGTGGAACCGGCCAGCAGGCCCGCTTCGCTCAATTCCATTTCCACACCCCGCAGACTGAGCACATAGTGGCCGTTGAAGTCCGGAGGAATCACCGGCCGAAGCGCTTCGCGAATCGGCTGCGCGCTCTCCCAGATGACTGCAACTGTGCCAGGCATAATGTTGCCGCAGGGAACCAGCCCGCACTCTCCGCCACGGCCCTCTCCGCGTCCGCCGGTCTGAGGAGCGCTGTCCTTACGCGGCTGATGGCTTTCGAGGGCAATCCGATACTGCGCCGTAACCTGCTTCGCCCAGGGCGAGTTTGCAATCAGCTGCTGTATTTCTTCCGGCGTCCACTGTGAGGGAGGGCGCGATTCCCAGAAGCGATTAGCCGCAAACCCTGCCGGAATTAGCCCCGAAAGCGCCAAGAGCATGCGCCGTCGCAAAATCAGGCGTGTATATAACATTTGCTTATTCCCAACGGTATGTCTCCGTACCTGATCCGATGCTACACCCGCGTCTTCGCCTTGACGAATGTGCAAAAGTTGATATCCTTTGAGATATTCGAGGGTAACTTATGACTGAGCAGGCGCCGGAATTCGTCGGGAACGAGCCCGTATCAACCAGTCGGCAAACCGTCATGGTTGTTGACGACGAGCCCGATCTGCGCAGCCTGGCAGCAACGGTTCTCACCGAATACGGATATAAAGTCATCACGGCCGCCAACGCCACCAAGGCGCTGGCAGCGATTAATAAAATGGACGCGCCGCCCGACCTGCTGCTGACGGACGTGGTGATGCCGGGCATGAGCGGTCCTATGCTGGCCGACCAGCTTCTTTCCAGATTTCCTCACGCGCGCGTGCTCTTTATGTCCGGGTATGACGAGCGCCAGATTGTGCAGCGCTATGTGGTGGAAAAAGGTTTCACGCTTATCATCAAGCCGTTCCAGCTCCACAGCCTGTGCGCTGCCGTGAAGAAGGCGATTGAAGAAGCGCCGATTCCCGCCGCATCCGCCAGCGGCGAGCTGCTTGAAAGCATCCACTAATTTCGAAGCCCGGCGCTGGTTCGTCAGCGGTCGCGTGCAGGGTGTGGGCTTTCGGTGGTTTGTGGAAGAGCACGCGAAGCGGATCGGCATTAATGGCTGGGTTCGAAACCTTGCCGATGGCCGCGTGGAAGCGTATGCCGCGGGAACTCCGGAACAGCTGGATGAACTGGCAGCCCGCATTCACCGCGGGCCTGCGCTCTCTGACGTGCGCGGAGTTGAACAGAAACGGGCGGAAGTGCAACAATTGAGTTCCTTCCTCATGAAATGAAGGAGCTCCGCGGAGTTCCTTCCGACCCGTGCGAAGGCGGAAAGAACCCGATTACTTGGACCACCTGAAGAAGCTCATACGCGAAGTGCCGGACTTCCCCAAACCCGGCATCCTTTTCTACGACATTACGACCCTCCTGAAAGACCCGCGCGGGTTGCGCGGCACGATTGACGCCTTCCGCGCGCACTATGCGGGAGCACAGGTGGATGTCGTTATCGGAATCGAATCCCGCGGATTTATCTTCGCTCCGGCGCTCGCCTATGCGCTCGGAGCAGGCTTCGTTCCGGTACGGAAGCCGAAGAAGCTTCCAGCCGAGATTGCGCAGATTTCTTACGATCTCGAATACGGCAGCGATACCCTCGAAGTCCATCGCGACGCCATCGAATCCGGCAGCCGCGTGCTGATTGTGGACGATCTGCTGGCCACCGGCGGCACCGCGCGCGCGGTCACTCAACTCGTGGAGGGCCTCGGCGGCACGGTGGCCGGTCTCGGTTTCGCGGTGGAGCTGACTTTTCTCAACGGCCGTGGCAAGCTCGGCGGCTACGACGTATTCTCCCTGCTTCAGTACGATAAGTAAATGACGCGGGAAGCCCGGCTGCGGGCCTACGCCAAGCTCAATCTCGGGCTGCGGGTGCTTTATAAGCGGCCCGACGGCTACCATGAACTGCGGACTGTGTTCCAGACGATTTCGCTGGCGGATTCGCTGACGATTTCCTACCAGACCGGTCGCACCACTTCCATAGAGATGGTCGGCACGCCGGAGATTCCGGATAACCTGGCCGAACGGGCTGCCCGCGCCGTCATGGAGGCTTCCGGCAAGGCCGGCGCGATTCGGCTCGAACTGAGAAAACACATTCCCTCCGGCGCTGGATTGGGCGGCGGATCGTCCGATGCCGCCGCTGTGCTGCTGGCGCTGCCGGTGCTGGTCGGGGCGCGGCTATCCATGGAAACCCTGACCGCGCTGGGAGCAAAACTCGGCAGCGACGTGCCGTTTTTCCTGTACGGCGGAACCGCCCTGGGACTCGGCCGCGGCGAAGAGCTTTATCCCCTTCCGGACCGTGCCGCGGAACAGGCGTTACTGGTCACTTCCACCGTGCATTCGGGCACGGCGGAGGCCTACCGCGGCGTCTCCGCAACATTGACAAATATCCCGTTACAAAATAAACTGGATAGTTTCCAGCGAGACGTTTGGGGTGGGGACAAGTCCCGCATAATCAACGATTTTGAGCCGGTAGTGCTGGCTCGCTTCCCGGAATTGCAGAGCGTTCGCCAGCGGCTGATTCGCTGCGGGGCGACAGGTGTCTCAATGACCGGATCGGGGTCGGCGATATTCGGATTGTTCGATAATCCCGGCAAACTGGAGCGGGCGAAGATAGAGTGGGAGAAGCGGGCTTCGGGCGGAGAAAAAGCGTTCGCGGTTTCGTTTATCAGCCGCGCGAAGTATCAGGGCGCATGGCGGCGCGCGCTCGCAGAACACACGAAAGGTGATGAACTATGGCCGCCCCAAAGCCGGCACGCGCGATGAATCCGGACCGCATTAAACTCTTCACGGGGAGCGCTAACCCGGCGCTGACGCGCGAAATCTGCGGCTGTCTGGGACTACCTCCGGGCGAGATCAATATGCGGCGTTTTGCGGATGGGGAAATCCATCTGCAGGTTCTTGAGAACGTGCGTGGCGCGGATTGTTTCGTGGTGCAGCCGACCTGCGCGCCGGTCGAGTTTCACCTGATGGAACTGCTGCTGACGATTGACGCGCTGAAGCGCGCCTCGGCGGAACGCGTTACCGCGGTTCTTCCCTACTACGGTTATGGGAGGCAGGATCGAAAGGACAAGCCTCGCGTGCCGATTTCGGCGAAGCTGGTGGCTTCGTTGCTGGAGCGCGCCGGGGCGGATCGGATCATGGCTTTGGATTTGCATGCCGCGCAGATTCAGGGATTTTTTGACGTTCCGGTGGATCATCTTTTCTTCCGTCCGGTAACTGTGGACTACCTGAAATCGCGCGGAACCGCCGGGCTGACGGTGGTTTCTCCCGACGCCGGCGGCGTGGAGCGCGCGCGTTCCATCGCGAAGCGTCTGAACGCACCGCTCGCGATTATCGATAAGCGGCGTGAAGAAGCGAACGTGGCCGAAGTGATGAACGTGATCGGCGACGTGGAAGGTCAGCACTGCCTGCTGGTGGACGACATGATTGATACTGCCGGCACGCTGGTCAAAGGCGCTGATGCACTGATGGCTCAGGGCGCCGCAAGCGTTGCAGCCTGTGCCACGCACGCAGTGCTTTCCGGTCCTGCGATTGAGCGAATTGAAGCCTCGCCCCTGCGCGAAGTTGTCGTTTCAAACTCAATTCCGCTCAGCGAAGCGGCGGCGAAATGTGGGAAGTTCCGGCAGCTGTCAGTAGCGCCGCTGCTGGCTTCGGCGGTGCAGTCGATTCACGAAGAAACTTCGGTTAGCCGGCTGTTCCTGTAGAGCCGTCGGGGTTCAGCTTTCACCGGATCCGCGTAATCCGCCCATCGCGCAACAAGCGGAATCTCAGCCCGCGCCACTCTACGGTCGACCCCATCAATCCCGCGCACCAGACCGCAAATCCAAATAAATCCCGAAACGGCGCTGCCACGACGCGCCAATACCGGCCGTCCCCGGAAGCCCATATTCCTGCCGCCGCCGCCAGCAATCGCACAGCGAGCCCGCCGGTAGCCACGCTCCACCAGCCCGACACCCCGGCCGCCAAACACCAGAACGAAGCCTGCGTAACGAGGTATCCGAAATACCCCGCGGGTCGCGACACCCGAATCGTCCGCGACCAGCGCACCTGATGCTTCCACACATCGCCCCAGCCGCCCGCGCCCAGATTGGTAATCACGACGGAATCGCTCATCGCCACGCGCCGCCCGAGTGCGGCGATTCTTGCGCCGAGTTGATAATCGTCCGCCAGATAGTCGCGAATTGACGCGAATCCACCGATCGCCGCCAGATCGCCCTTGCGAAAGGCCATCGTCGCGCCCAGAGCGAATCCGCTCGATGACAACAGACGAGCCACCAGCACACTCGGCACAAACTCCGTGACGATCCCCAGCGCCTCAGCCCGAGCGGCCGGCGATTCCCCGCGCGCGCGATACAACCCGGTTACCAGCCCCACGCGCGGATCGTCCAGCAGCCCCACCACGCGGCGGAGATAGTCCGGCTCGGCTACAATGTCGCCATCGTTGACGAGCAGCGTGTCATAGCGCGCCTCGCGCGCCAGGATCTCCAGGGAGCCCACCTTGCCATTGGGCGCATCGTTCGCTGTAGCCACAACCCGGATCGAAAGAGCCGGATACTCGCGCTGCAACCGCGCGATATCCTCCAGCGCCGGATCATCCGCCAGGGCCACACCGAACAAAATCTCGAAGCGCGGATAATCCTGCACCGCATGCGAAAGGATGGCCTTGTAAAAACCGGCATCCTTGCCGCGGACAGGCTTCAGAATCGAAACAGGAGGATAAAACTCAGGAATCCGGCGCCGCCGCTGGAATACGATCGCACCGGCGATCGCCAGCAGGTTATAAACAGCCCCGCAAGCTACCGCTACAACGGCAACGTATCCGGCAATCACTGCGAAATCAGCACCACGCCCATAGCGATCAGGCCAGCGCCGGCCCAGCGCCGCCAGTCCACCTTCTCGCGCAGATAGCACTGCGCCAGAATTGTTTCGGGAATGAGCGTCGCTGCCGACACCGGCACCGCAAAGCTAAGAGGCGCAATCGCCACCAGCCGGATAAATGTGAAGAACGAAACCGCCATGGCGCAGGTGGAAAGGATCACCCACTTGTTGCGCACCAGCGCCCACAGCGCCCGCCTGATCGCGCCGGGATGGAACTCCTTCACCTCGCCGTGGTGCTTCATGCCGCGCGCACGGGCGACATCACCCAGTGTTGTTGAAGCCACCAGAAAAAAAACGAAGACCCACTTCATCTCACAACCGTTCCCGCTCTGGTGGAGCTGTCGCCGGCACCGTCAACCCCACCAGCGTCACGCCGCCGGTGATCAGGAGAATCCCCATCCAGTGCGAAAGCGGCACGACTTCGTGCAATACAAACTTGCCGGAAAGCGCGGTCAGTACGTATCCAATCGCTGTCACCGGCAGCACGTAACTCAGATCGGCCCAGCTCAGGAGCGCCATATGCGTGAGAGTCCACAAAATCAGGAGCGCCACGCCAACCGCAACCCACGGATGAAACAGGACTCCGATCATCGCCAGCGGCGAATTCCCGGGATCGCCCAGCTGCTTCATTCCGTGTGTGAGCGCGGAATTGCCGGAAACGTTACTGACCACAACAATAGCGGTGAACAGGCGCGTCTTGGCGCGCAGTCTCGCGGTGTCGGCGGCCATAACCGCGGCGGTCGCGCTAGTCGCCGGCATGAGCGGAAACCGTGGTTGAGTGCTGTTCCCGCTGCTCGGCGATGAACTTCCTGCGGCGCGCCCGAAGCGCCATGTACTCGCGGCCTTCCTTAAAGAGGCGCTTGCGGTCGTGCGAATTGAAAATCACCTTTCGCACCATCCGCCACACCACTTTGGGACGGAAGTAATACTCGCTGTAAAAGCGCTCCACCCAGTCCATCAGTTCGGCTTCGTTCAGATTCTCGTAGACAACCTTCGGAAGCTGATTGCCGCGCTCATCCACAATGTCGCCCAGCGAAATCAGCCCGTTCTTCTGAGCGTAAGTGTGAAACTCGGTTCCCGGATAAGGATGGGCGATCGATACCTGGATCGTCTCGTTATCCAGCTTCTTGGCGAAATCGATCGTTTTGCGAATGCTTTCGTGCGTCTCGCCCGGCAGCCCCACAATGAAGTCGCCGTGGATCACCAGACCCAGCTTACGGCAGTTCGCGGTAAAGCGCTCCGCCATGTCGATCGTCGCGCCCTTCTTGATGTTCTTGAGGATCTGCGGATCGCCCGACTCGTAACCCACAATCAGCAGCCGGCAGCCCGCTTCCTTCATCGCCTTCAGCGTTTCGAAGTCGGTGGTGACGCGCGACGTGCAGCTCCAGGTGAAGTTCAGCGGTTTCAGCTTCGCGCACATTTCGAGCGTGCGCTCTTTGCGATAGTTGAATGTGTCGTCATCAAAGAAAATCTCTTTGATGTGCGGCATCTCTTTCAGAACGTACTGCACCTCCGCCGCAACGTCGTCGGTCGAACGAAGGCGCCAGCGATGACCGGACAGCGTCTGCGGCCACAGGCAGAAGGTACACATCGCCGGACAGCCGCGCGACGTATAAAACGACAGATACGGATTCAGCAGAAACGGCACGTTGTAGCGCGTGGTGTCCAGATCGCGCTTATAAACCTTCGTCACCCACGGCAGCGCATCCAGATCTTCAATCGGAGCAGCTTCCGGATTGTGGATAATCTGGCCATCGTTATTGCGAAAGCTCGCTCCCGGAATCTGTTCGATCGGGGTTCCGTTTGCATAATCGCGAATCTGATAATCGAACTCGCGCCGAATCACGAAATCTATGCCCGTATCCGGGTGCAGCGCTTTTTCCGGCTCAACCTGCACCGGCGGGCCCACGAAGCAGACCTTCAGCTTTGGATTCGAAGCCTTCATCATCTTCGAAATCTTCACGTCCACATCGAAGCCGGGCGTCGAGGTAAAGAGCACCAGCAACTCGTAGTTGGGCGCCATCGCAACCGTCTGCTCAATTGAAACGCCCTGGGAGGGCGCGTCCACAACCTTGCTGTCCGGCAGCATACCCGCCGGATAACAAAGCCAAACCGGATACCAGTAAGACTCGATTTCCCGCGACGCGGGCCATCTGGAACTTGCGCCGCCGTCAAAGCCCTCAAACGAGGGGGGATTCAGGAAAAGTGTTCGCATTCGTAAACAACCATTGTAAGTCAACGGCCGGAGCCAAAGCGGGCCGACTATAATACCCTTATCTATGTTCTTTCGCCACGCCCGCCCGAAGCTTCTGACCTTTGAAGACCATCTTGCGAAAGCGCGCGCGGAAGGTTTTCAGACCAGTTCGGCGAGCGGCGGAACCCGCATTGAGCGTAACGGAATTGCCTGCATCGTCCGCGCCGGTCAGGCCGATGTGCCCGTTATCAAGGTTGCTACCGGCGTCGTCATCGGTGACGAAATCGGAAGCCTCACGGACGGCGGGTTCCAGAAGTTCTTTCGCACCCCGAGCGGGAAAAAGAAGCCGGCGCTGGCGGAAGAGCTCGTAGCGATCCAGAATTTCCAGGAAGATCTGCGCGAAGCTCTGGGACTCGTCAGCCTCTATAACGAATCGCTCGGCACCGTCTCCAACAAGTACATCTACGATCGCGTCAAGGGACGCGATCAGCACGCCACGCCAAAGCCGTGGCAGACCGCGCTCTAAATCGCCGGCGGGGCCCTCGTAGATTCGGAATAACTGATTGAACGAAGGCAGACCCAGCAGAACTGCGCAGCGAGTCGCTGTTCGCAGAGCCGCGCATCAGCTGATTGATCGGCCTTTGGTTTTCGAAGACCCGTGGGCGATGAAAATCATCGGCCCCGATGCTGCCGCTGCGACGGCCGCGAAAGCTGAAGGCAGGGTTTCCAGCGCCTTCCGTGCGTTCATGGCTGTCCGGAGCCGGTGTTCGGAAGACGAACTCGCGCACGCCGTTGCGCGAGGTGTCCATCAATATGTTGTGCTGGGAGCCGGTCTGGATACGTTTGCCTGGCGAAATCCCTGGTCTGATCTGCGTGTCTTCGAGGTTGACTTTCCAGCCACACAGCACTGGAAGAAGCAGCGGCTGGTCAATGTGGGTATGGAGATTCCGGAGTCGCTCACATTTGCCCCCATCGATTTTGAGTCGCGAACTCTGGCGGAAGGGCTGCGCGACGCCGGGTTCCGGACGGACCAACCCGCCTACTTCTCATGGCTGGGTGTCACGATGTATTTGACTCCGGAAGCCTTCGAATCGAGTGCGGGCTTCATCGGCTCTCTTCCGCCGGGAAGCGGCGTCACCTTTGACTACGCGATCGACCCGTCTGGACTGGGTTTTTTCGAACGCGCGGCCCTCCACCATCTCTCAAAGAAGGTCGCTGCCATGGGTGAACCGTTCCGCCTGTTTTTTCGCCCCGGCGATTTGGCCAACACGATGAAAACACTTGGGTTCGATGACGTCGCAGATGTGGGGCGCGAGGAACTGAACGAGAGCTATCTTAAGGAGCGCTCCGACGGCTTGCGGATTCGCGGTGGAATTGGTCGCGTGATGCGGGCGCGACGCACACCGGCCCATCAAACATTTTTATCAGGACACTTAGACGTACTACCTTGAGTTTCGTTACGAGACCATTTTATAATCAAGGCTTCGTAATGTCCGCCTGAGCACCACCTCTTCAAGGTGGTTCCTGACCGGGAGCGTTCCGGTGGTCAGCGAAATACCTGGGGGTACTTAGTGCATCTAAAACGTGCTGTTCACATCGCTTCAGCAAGGCGACTGACCGTTGCTCTGCTGGCGTCCATGCTTCTCACATCTTCGGCTTTCGCTCAGGTAGCGGCGAGGGTCACCGGAACGGTAGTAGACCCCTCCGGGGCGGTCATACCGGGAGCCTCGATTGGCCTGCAGTTGCCGGGCGGAGGCAAAGATCTTTATTCCGCATCGACCACATCGGTCGGCGGATTCACCTTCACGGGTGTCAACCCGAGCACTTATCTGCTGGTCGTACAGGCAAAGGGCTTTCAAAAGGCACAGGTGACTGGTGTCGCCGTCGATGCCGGCCGCAGTACCGATATTCCGTCGATCACGCTCAGACTGGCTGCGGCAACCGGCGAAACGGTGGACGTTGTCGCTGCCGACAAAGCGGCAGTTCAGCTTTCGAACGCCGAGGTCACGAGCACGCTGACCAATGAACAGCTGCAGACGCTGCCGATTCTGGATCGCAGTCCGCTGACGTTCCTGGATACGCAGGTCGGTATGAACTACAACGGGCGCGGGAACTCTACAATCAATGGTCTGCGTCCGCAGTTCACCAATATCACGATCGACGGCATCAATATTCAGGACAACTTTATCCGCACGAATGACGCGGATTTCCTGCCGAACCTGCTTCTTCTCGATCAGGTGGCCGAGATCACGGTTTCGACCTCAAACGCGAATACATCCGCGTTCGGTGGCGCCGGCCAGGTCGCGTTCGTCACGCCTTCCGGCACGAATAATACCCATGGCAAAGTGTACTGGGCCAACCGCAATAACGCGCTGGCGGCGAACACCTGGTTTAATAACCAGTCCGGTACGGCGAAGCCGTTTTTAAACGAGAATCAGCCGGGTGTGGCCATTGGCGGGCACATCAAGCGCAACAAGCTGTTCTACTACTCGAATTACGAGGCGTATCGCAACAACCAGCAGACGAGCTCGAACGCCACTGTTCTGACCTCCGATGCGCGAGCCGGAATTTACACGTACAAGAATTCGTCGGGCGTCGTGCAGAAGGTTAACCTTCTCACCACGGCGGGTGTGTCTCCGGATTCAACGACCGCGGCGATTATTGCAAAGGAAGTTCCGGCGGCTTCGATCAACAACTTCAACGTGGGCGATTCGAGCGCCGCTTTTTCCCGCAACACGGCGGGTTATAACTTCCTGCGCCGGGACAACGAAACGCGCGACAACTTTACCTTCAAGACCGATTACGTGATGAACACGAAGAACTCCATCAGCGTGACGAACCTCTGGAATCGCGACATTCTGGATCGTCCGGATGCCGACGTTTCTACGAGTTTGATTCCGCAGGTGGCGAACAATGAAAACACCAAGCTGCTTTCCGCGGCGTGGCGTTATAATCCGACGCCGTCGCTCATCAACGAAGTTCGGTGGGGCTTCAACTGGGCGCCCGCATTGTTCCTGAGCACCACCCAGCCGCCGGCTTATTTTCTGGCCGGTCTGAACTTCAGCAACCCTGTAAACACGTTCCGCACGCAGGGACGCAACACCGATACGTACAACTTTGCGGACAATGCGACCTGGGTTCACGGGCGCCACACGATTCAGTTCGGCGCGCAGTTTCAGGACACGCAGATTGAGGTTTATAACGATGCCGGTATTACGCCGACCTACACGCTGGGCATCGGTACCGGCAACACGGGTCTGACCGCGGCGCAGCTGCCGGGGATCAGTTCCAGCGACCTCACCGCGGCGAACACTCTGCTGGCAGTGCTCGCGGGGTACATCACAAGCGATTCGCAGACGTTCAACGTTACCAGCCGCACCTCCGGCTACGTTGCGGGCAAGACGGCACTGACCCATTACGCTCTGAAAAACTACGCCTACTACGCAGGCGACACCTGGAAGATCAGCCGGCGCCTGACGGCAACGGTCGGCATGCGCTGGGACTACCAGACGCCGCTGCGCGAGCGCGATGGCCTTTGGCTCTTCCCGCTACTGCAGAACGGCAATGCGGCGGCGACTTTGCTTTCGAACGCAACGCTCGACTTCGCCGGCGGCAACGCGAACGGCGATGCTCCTTACAAGCGGGACAAGAACAATTTCGCTCCCAGCGTGGGTCTCGCCTGGGACGTTTTTGGCGATGGTAAGACTGCGTTCCGCGCGGGGTACTCGGTAAATTTCGTCAACGACGAAGTCGTGACCGCAATCCGCAACACCGCCACCAGTAATAACGGTCTGGGTGCATCCACGGTGACGGCCAGCGGCCTGAGCGGACGGCTGTCATCCGGCGTGCCGACGATTCCGACTCCTGCGTTCCAGGTGCCCCGTACGTTTGCCAACAACGTAGCGACGTTTGGCCTTTCCAATGCTGAGGCAACGGTGGACCCGAATCTGGTGACGCCTTACGTGCAGCAGTGGAGCGTAGGAGTGGAGCACTCGGTCAAGTCGATGCTCTTCGCGGTTCGCTACGTAGGTAACCATGGCACCAAGCTGCTTCGCGCCTTTGACGAGAATCAGGTGCTGATCAATGCAATCCTGCCCGATTTCAAGAACGCCCAGAATAACGGCTTTCTCGCTCAGAGGGCGACAGGCAGTTTCAATGCGACGTACAACCCGAACATTGCCGGAAGCGTTCCGCTGCCGTACTTCGCCACGCTCGCGAGTGGCGGCCTGCTGACGAACTCTACCGTTGCCGGGCTGATTCAGACCGGCCAGGTGGGTACTTTGGCTGACACGTACTATACAAACAATCTGCTTGGGTCAGCCGCGCCGGTTTATCGCGGCGCCTATGGCCAGGGCATGAATCTGATGACCAACTTCAGCAACAGTACATACAACGGTCTTCAGATCGAAGCGAACCGTCGCTTTGCGAACGGGCTGCAGTTCCAGACGAATTTCACCTGGTCCAAGGCCCTGAGCGACTCGGCCGGCAACACGCAGACCAATTTCGAGCCCTTCCTCGATATGAACAACGCCAGTCTGGAGCGTTCGCGCGAAGCGGCGTTCGATGTGAACAAGGTGTTCAAGGCGAACTTCTCGTATGCGCTTCCGTTCGGCAGAGGGCACCGCCTGTCATCGAACAATTTCCTCATCTCGCACGTGATTGAGGGATGGCGTGTGGCGGGTATCTTCGGCGATCAGACCGGTTCGCCGTTCTCGATCACTTCGGGCAGCCGCGGCACTCTGAATCGCACAGCTCGTTCCACCAACAACACCGCGACGACGACGCTTTCGGGCGACGCTCTGCAGAACATCATCGGATTCTATGAGACTCCGAATGGTCCGTACTTTGTCGCGCAGTCGGCGATTGGTCCGGATGGACGCGGTGTGGCAACCGATGGCGCCACGCCTTTCAACGGCCAGGTGTTCTTCAATCCGGCTCCGGGTACGGTAGGCGCTCTGCAGCGCAACTACTTCACCGGTCCCATGATCCGCAGCTTCGACGCAACCGCATCGAAGATAACGAAGATCACCGAACGCGTTTCGGCGGAGCTTCGCGTGGACGCTTCGAACGTGTTCAATCACCCGACCTTCACGATCGGCGACCAGAACATCAACTCGACATCGTTCGGCAAGATCACCGGCACCGGAGCGGCGCTTTCCACTTCGCGCCGGCTGCTGACCGTCAGCGCAACCGTGAACTTCTGATCGGCGCATCAAAGCGGCAATACAGCGGAAAAGGGGAGGCGCGAAGCCTCCCCTTTTTTCAATTGTGAGAAGATAACAGGCGAAGGGGGTCGCGTGCCCGATCGTAAGTCCGAGACTCCGTTCGACAATATTGAGAGTTCCCACGAGTACGTATCGCTGCTGGCCAAAGCAGTAGAGGAAGCGCTCGCGGAAATCGATGCGGACATCGAGATGATCGATGGCGACGGCGAGAAACGGCGTAAGGAAGCGCTTCAGCTGGTACGTTTCCATTTGGGTAAGCTGTCGGGTCACATGGCGTCCAGTCGACGGATTCTGAACGATCTGCGCACGCTGCGTCGGCTGCTGCTCGAAGAACGGCTGATGGAACGCGCGCTGCGGCGCGGCATGTGATCAATCGCTGCGATACGAAATAATCAGATATGCCCGTAAAATCCGAAGCACTCGCCCTGTTCCGGCGGGGGGCTGAAATTCTTGACGATGCTCTTCGCGGAGTCGGCGAAGAAGAGTCGCGCTTTGTGCCCGCTCCCGACAAGTGGACTATTCGACAGATCGCGCGCCACCTTACCGATACCGAGATTGTGGCCGGCATGCGGCTGCGCCAGATTATTGCGGAAGAGCGTCCGCTGATGGCTCTGTTCGATCAGGATCTCTGGGCCGACGGACTGGCTTACAACGACTGTGATGTGTTCGATTCCGCGAAGAAGTTTCGTGTACTGCGGGATGACATGGCGGCGGTTTTGGGACGGCTGCCGGAGTCTGCTTTCTCGCGCGTGGGTCTGCATCCGGAGCGTGGCGCGGGCACACTCGGTGAGTGGGTAGAGCGCTTCGGTATTCATGTGGAAAAACATGCGGCGCAGATAGGGAAGATTCGCGAGCTCTGGAGCGCGCGATGAGGTTTTTGCGGTTTGCGGCGTTCGCTGCGATTCCGGCGGCATTGATCGCTGCGGACGATGCGGCGCGCTGGTGGTCGTTCGTGCAGTATCTCGCCTCCGATGCGCTTGAAGGACGAAACACCGGCAGCGAGGGACACCGCAAGGCGGCGGAATATGTGGCGACGCAGTTTGCTCAGGCAGGCCTGAAGCCAGCGGGCGAAGGGGGCTCGTTTCTTCAGCCGGTCGGCTTCATGACGAAGCAACTGGATGAAGGGCAGTCATCGCTGGGACTGCGCACGAGGGATGGAAATAAGGCCGTCATCCTCGGGAAGGACGCCATCATATCCACGCGTGTGGATCCCGCTCCTTCGTTGGATGCGGAACTCGTATTCGTGGGATATGGGCTGAAGATTCCGGAGATTCACCACGACGACTTTGCCGGCCTCGACACGAAGGGGAAGATTGCGGTTTATCTGACGGGATCGCCAAAAGCGGCCGAGGGGCCGCTGGCTTCGCATTATCAGACGGGGGGCCCGCGGTGGGCGGCGATGAAAGCCGCGGGCATTGTCGGCGTGATTTCGATTTCCAATCCGAACCACATGGACATTCCGTGGGAACGGACTGCCGCGAA
Organism: Acidobacteriota bacterium; assembly: GCA_048498815.1. Taxonomy (GTDB): domain Bacteria; phylum Acidobacteriota; class Terriglobia; order Bryobacterales; family Bryobacteraceae; genus BOG-234. Next base: position 18,403 of record JBEHXG010000023.1, read on the forward strand.
TCGCCTGCAGATAACGATGCAGCTGGAAGACCCGAAGATGATTGACACCGCCGGTGAGCAAATCGCGATTGCGTGGAATCCGGCGGCGGCCGATGAGTTGATGGCTGGCTCGGGCCACTCGTTCAAAGAGATTGTTGACGCCGCCGAAGCGGGGAAGTCGCTGCCGCATTTCAGCATCGACGCGCGCATTCAGGCGAAGACTGTGGTGAAACGTGGCCATGTGGAATCGCAGAACATCGCGGCAATTTATCCGGGCAGGTCGAAACCGAATGAATATGTGGTGGTCTCAGCGCATGTGGATCACCTCGGTACCGGGCCGGCTTTGAATGGCGACACTATCTTTAACGGCGCGATGGACAACGCTGCCGGAGTGGCTTCGATGCTGGAGATTGCAAATCGCCTGCACGAGGGCAAGGTGAAGACGGAGCGCTCGATTCTGTTTGTCGCGGTGACCGGCGAGGAGAAGGGCTTGTTGGGATCGAAATATTTCGCTAACAATCCGACAGTGCCGGCAAGAAACATGGTGGCTGATATTAATGCCGACATGTTCCTCCCGCTGTATCCGTTCCGCATTCTCACGGTTTATGGACTCGATGAATCCACGCTGGGTGACGACGCGCGGGCAGTGGGCGAGGCGATGCACGTAAAAGTTCAGCCCGACCCGGAACCGCTGCGCAATGTATTCACGCGAAGCGATCAGTACAGTTTCATTCTGCGGGGTGTTCCTTCCATCATGGTGGATATCGGGAATGAAGCGGGATCGAAGGAAGCGCAGACAGAGAAAGACTGGCTTGCGGCGCGGTATCACGGACGTACGGACGATCTCAGCCAGCCGATTGACCGCGGCGCCGTTGCCGGGTTCAACGATCTTCTAACGCGCCTTGTGCTGCGTGTTGCCGATGCGAAGAACAGGCCGGAGTGGAAGAAGGCCTCATTCTTCCGCCGTTTCCCGCAATGATGCCACGCGGTATCATCGGCGTGACTCCGCTATGTTTCTGATACTTCTTCTGGCCTCCATGCTGGGAGGCGCCGCAAACGCGCTCGCCGGCGGTGGCACGTTCCTTGTGTTCCCCGCATTGCTATTGGCGGCAGTCGCGCCCATCAAGGCGAATGCGACGGCGTCGCTGGCGCTGCTGCCCGGATCAATTGCTTCCGGTTGGGTGTATCGGGATTCGGTGCGCAACATTTCGCTGCGGTTCCTGATCACGATGTCCGTTGCGAGTCTGGCCGGTTCGTTTGCAGGTAGTGAGTTACTGATGCACACCACGAACTCCACATTTTCACGTCTGGTCCCGTGGCTGCTGCTCATGGCGGCGGCGGTATTCACGGCGGCTCCGTGGCTGCGCAAAGCCGCGGCGAATCTCAGCGGGCACCGGTCTTTCGCCCTGCTGGTAGTAGGGCAGTTTCTGGTGGCAGGATATGGCGGATATTTCGGCGCCGGTATGGGTGTGCTCATGATGGCGCTGTATCTTGCCGCTTCCGAGATGGATGTCCACACCGCGGCCGGGCTGAGGACGATCTGCGCCGCATCGATCAACGTGCTCGCCGTAGCAATCTTCGCGCTGAAGGACGCGGTGGACTACCGGGTGGGAATGCCGATGCTGGTATCGGGTATTGTGGGCGGCTACTTCGGCGCGCTGGCCGTGAAGAAACTGAATGCCGAGGGCGTGCGGCGAGGCATTCTCATCTATGCGTGGGGGCTGACGGCCTGGTTCTTTGTTCGCATGTTCGTCTAAGTCACCAGACGCGCTTTACGCCATAAGCGTCGAATGAAGGATCGCGCGAGACGACCGTCAGCTTGTCTTCGAGCGCCTGGGCGGCCAGCAGGCGGTCGAATGGATCGCGATGATGCCACGGCATTTCCGCCGTGCGGGCCGTGTGGCGAAAAGTGATGCCCAGGGTTTCGAATCCGTTCATCGTCATCTGTTCCGGCAGATAGCGCATGCCTGCGGGGAGCCGCAATTTTCCGAGTCTGAGTTTTGTCGCTATTTCCCAGAACGAAGCCATGCTGACGCGGCAGTCGTTGTCCGTGATGGCGAAGCGAGCAGGGGCGGACAGTTCTGGTGAATCGTCCAGCCACCAGAGCAAGGCGTGGGTATCCAGCAGAACCGCCAACTAGACGTACTCCGAGAAGTCCTCAAGCGGCGCGTCGAAGTCCGGGGCCATCCAGACACCTTTACCGGTCCCGGGCACCCGTTTCGCAGGCTTAATGGCGGTGATCCTGACGACGGGTTTGTTTTCCCGCGTAACCACAATGGTTTCGCCGAGCATGGCCCGCTGCACCACTTCGGAGAAATGGGCCTTTACTTCGGCCAGATTCATCGTAGTTTCCACATAGTCATATTAAATGACTACATCAGGGGTGTCAAACGGTGCCCGCCCGCGCTTTCATCGTCAGACCGAGTGCCTCGCGCAATTCGGCATCGAGGCGCTGGGTGGCGTCGGGGTGTTCTTTCAGGAATGTTCGGGCGTTTTCACGGCCCTGACCGATGCGCTCACCTTTGTAGCTGAACCAGGAGCCCGACTTCTCCACGAGGTTGTTTGCAACCCCAAGGTCGATCAGGTCGCCTTCACGTGAGACTCCCTCGCCATAGAGAATATCGAATTCGGCTTCCCGGAAGGGAGAAGCGACCTTATTTTTCACTACTTTTGCGCGCGTGCGGTTGCCGACGACGGTTTCGCCGTCTTTGAGCGCTCCGGTGCGGCGGACGTCCACCCGTACAGAGCAGTAGAACTTAAGCGCCCGTCCGCCAGTCGTCGTTTCGGGGCTCCCGAACATCACGCCGATCTTCTCGCGAATCTGGTTGATAAAGATGAGGCAGGTGTTTGTGCGGGACACCGCGCCGGTGAGCTTTCGCAGCGCCTGAGACATCAGCCTGGCGTGCAGTCCCACATGGCTGTCTCCCATTTCGCCTTCGAGTTCCGCTTTGGGGACGAGCGCCGCCACCGAATCAATTACGATCACATCGATCGCGCCACACTGGACGAGCGCGGCGGTGATCTCAAGCGCCTGTTCGCCGGTATCGGGCTGGGAAATAAGCAAGTTATCGATATCGACCCCGAGCTTTCGCGCGTAGATCGGATCGAGCGCATGCTCGGCGTCCACAAATGCCGCGGCGCCGCCCATCCTCTGTGCCTGCGCGATTGCCTGAAGGGCCATCGTAGTCTTTCCAGACGATTCCGGCCCAAAAACCTCAATCACGCGCCCGCGAGGGAAGCCGCCCACGCCGAGCGCGGCGTCGAGTGAAAGGCATCCGGATGAAATGACGGCAACCGGAGCCGCGTTATCAGCCCCCAGCCGAAGCACTGTTCCCTTGCCGAACTGCTTGTCCATTGCCAGGAGGGCCTGGTCGATTGCCCTGCGGCGTTCCGTATCGGTCATACTTACCTCGCTTCCGATTTGTGGCCCGGCGATGGGTTATTTCTCATTTTTATTCGCGGATCGTACGTGCTACGCTCGTGTAATCCACTAACCGGTGGTGCTGGATTGTTCGGAGGAAATCTTGAAGAAAATCGCTCTGTTTGTGGTGGTTTCGGCGTTTTGCGCAGCCCAATCGGGAGGGCGCGCAGGTATTGACCGCGCGATGATGGACCCGACGTGCAAAGCGTGCGACGACTTCTACCGCTATGCAACTGGCGGCTGGACAGATAAGAATCCGATTCCGGCGGACCGGTCTTCGTGGGGGACGTTTACGGAGTTGGCAGAAGCCAATCTGGAGCGCGTGAAGACTATTCTGGATGCGTCCACCGCTCCCGGCGCGGCGGGCGATCAGAAGCGTCTCGGCGATTTCTTCTCCGCGTGTATGAACACGCAGGCGATCGAAGCAGCCGGACTCAAGCCAATCCAGCCGTTGTTGAATCGCATTGCTGCCATTGCGACGCGAAAGGACCTGGTGGCGATGCTCGTGAGTCTGGAGATGGACGATGCGCTTGGGCCCACACGGATCGGAAACACCAGCGATCCGGACGACGCGAACCAGGTAATCGCAGGTGTCTCCGCGGGCGGACTCAGCCTGCCGGATCGCGATTACTACTTTCGCGACGATGCAGCGACGGCCAGGATTCGTACTGAATTCAGCGCGTATGTCGAGAATCTGGAGCAACTGGCCGGACTCTCGGCGGAGCAGGCGGCGACGGCGGCGAAGACGGTTTTCGACTTCGAAAGCACGCTGGCAAAAGCTTCTTTTACGCTGGTGCAGCGCCGCGATCCTTATCTCCTGAAGCACAAGATGGATCTGGCAAAGCTGAAAGAACTGGCGCCGGATTATGATTGGGACGCGGCATTCAGACTCCTGAGTATCCCCGGCGGTGTGGTCGTCAATGTTTCGCAGCCTGAGTTCCTGAAGGTGGTCGACCAGCAGATCGTTTCCGCGCCCCTTGAAACCTGGAAGACCTGGCTGCGCTGGCGGCTGCTTGACGGCCGCGCTTCGCTGATGAACAAAGCACTGTACGATGAGTGGTTTCATTTCCATTCCATGGTTCTGTCCGGCGTGAAGCAGCAGAGACCGCGGTGGAAGGTCTGCGCCGATGCGGCCGATACTACGCTCGGCGATGCACTGGGCCGCCTCTATGTTGCGAAGTACTTCCCGGCGGAGTCCCAGCGGAGGATGCAGCAGCTCATTGCGAACATGCGTGCGGCGCTTGGTGAGGAACTACAGGCGGCGATGTGGCTTGATCCTGAAACGAGGAAGAACGCTCAGCTCAAGCTGGCTTCGTTCGAGCCCCGTATCGGTGGCGCCGTCAAGTGGCACGACTACGGGCGTGTGAACGTTTCGCGCGACGGGTATCTTGCTGCAAAGGAGTCGGCGATGCACGACATGCGGCTGTTTAATCTCGCGAAGATCGGCAAGACTGTGGATCGTACGGAGTGGAATATGACGCCGCCAACGGTTAACGCATACTACACGCCCGCACGGAATTCGATCACATTCCCGGCCGGCATCCTGCAGTTTCCTTTTTTCAATTCCGATGCGGACGATGCGGAGAACTATGGCGCGATCGGAGTTGTGATCGGTCACGAGATGGGCCATGGCTTCGACGATGAGGGTTCCAAATTCGATGCGGCAGGCAATCTGAAGAACTGGTGGACCGACCAGGATCGGGCCAACTTCGAGAAACGAGCGGCCTGCATTACCGACGAATTTGAGTCGACCGACGTGGGTGGCGGCGCTCATCACAACGGCAAGCTGGTGACCGGCGAAGCGATGGGCGATCTTGGCGGTGTAACGCTGGCTTTAAAGGCCTATCACAAATCGTTGAATGGCAAGACGGCTCCGGTGATCGACGGTTTTACGGGCGATCAGCGTTTCTTTCTGGCTTATGCGCGGGTGTGGGCGCGCAATCAGCGCGAGGAACAGAACCGGCGGCAGCTCGCGACGGATCCTCATCCGCTTGCCAGATACCGGGTGAATTCGATTCTGGAGAACGTACCCGAATTCCATCAGGCGTTTGGCTGCAAGGCCGGAGATCCGATGGTGCGTCCGACGGCGCAACAGTGCAGGCTCTGGTAGCGTCCGCGGGGCGTTCGCCATCGCGATAGACTACCAGCTGATTGCAACCGGTTCCGGAGGATCAGGCATGCGCCGTCGTGATTTTTTGCCAGGGATACTTGCTCCCGCCGCCGTAGCGATGGCTCAGGCGCCACAATCGGGAGCTTCCGGTGGCCGCGGCGTACCCCGTCCTCTGCCGGCATCCAGTGTTCCGGCTGCGCCCCGGAAAGGGCGGATTAAGCAGGGCATCGCTGCGGGTGTGTTCGGTGGAATGGGGACACTGGAAGAGCAGTGCAGGGAAGCCGCCCGGCTCGGTATCAAAGGTTATGATCTTCGCAACACACCCGAGGACTGGGCGATTCTGAAGAAGTACGGCCTCACGCCGACGATGTGGCAGGGTCCGGCGGGCAACTCCATCCCGCGCGGTCTGAATAACAAAGCCAATCACGCGGAATACGAAGCATCGATCCATAAAGGGATTGACGAGGCGGCTGCGGGCGGAATTCCGAATATCATCACGTTCTCGGGAAACCGCATGGACGGGCTGACAGATCAGCAGGGTGCAGACAACTGCGTGGAGTTTCTGAACAAGGTGAAGGCGCACGCCGAAGACAAAGGCATCACCATTTGCATGGAGTTGCTGAACAGCAAGGTGAATCACAAAGGCTATATGTTCGATCACATGGCCTGGGGCGTGGATGTGATGAAGCGAGTGAACTCGCCGCGCGTGAAGATTCTCTACGATATCTATCACGCGCAGATTCAGGATGGCGACATCGTGCGTACCATCCTGGATAATTTTCAGTGGATCGGACATTTTCATACCGGCGGGAATCCCGGACGCAAAGAGATTGACGAGAGCCAGGAACTGAACTACGCATTCATCGCGAAGGCTATCGCCGACCTGGGCTATACCGGATACATCTCGCACGAATACAGCCCGACGGCGGGGCACGATCCGATTGCGATGCTGGAGCGCGCTATTGAGATTTGTGATCAATAAGAGCTCTTGACAATACTGAACGGTTCAGTTTAGTATTGAGCTCTATGATCCGCGTCGACCATCTCACGAAATCCTTTGGCGAGATCCACGCTGTTCGCGACGTTTCCTTCGAGGTAGGGATGGGCGAGATATTCGCCTTCCTCGGTCCAAACGGAGCGGGCAAAACCACAACCATCAAAATGCTGACGACGCTGCTGCGTCCGACCGGGGGCACGATTGAGATTGACGGCCTCGATCCCGCGAAGCAGCAACTGGAAGCGCGCAAGCGTTTCGGCATCGTATTTCAGGACCCCAGCCTGGATGACGAACTTACGGCGCTCGAAAACCTGGAACTTCATGCCGCGCTGTATGAAGTGCCGCACAAGCTGCGCGTGGAGCGCAGCGAGAGTCTGCTGAAGCTGTTCGAGCTGTGGGACCGGCGTAACGATCCGGTGAAGCAGTTTTCCGGCGGCATGAAGCGCCGTCTGGAAATCGCGCGCGGTTTGCTGCATACGCCGCGCATTATCTTTCTCGATGAGCCGACGCTCGGTCTCGATCCGCAGACGCGCAATCAGCTGTGGGCACAGGTGAAGAAGCTCAACGAAGAAGAGCGCGTCACTGTTTTCCTTACCACGCACTACATGGAAGAGGCGGATAAGGTGGCGCACCGGATCGCCATTATCGATCACGGGAAGATTGTGGCGCTGGGTACGTCCGCCGAACTGCAGCAGCAAACCAGCACGGATTCGCTGGAGGGCGCATTCCTCGCACTCACCGGATCGACGATTCGCGATGAAGGCGCCGACGCCAATCAGAGTCTTAGAAATATGGCCCAGATGTGGAGGAGAAAACGATGAACACCGTCTACGTACTCTGGCTCCGCCAGGTGAAGCGTTATCTGCGCTCGAAGCCCAGAATCATCGCGTCACTGGGCCAGCCGCTGCTCTACCTGCTCAGCTTCGGCTTCGGGTTCGGCGCGATCTTTGCGAAGGCGGGCCAGGGCAATTACATTCAGTTCCTGGCACCCGGCATGATTGGGATGACGATTTTGTTCACCTCGATCTTCTCAGGCATTGAACTGATGTTCGATCGCCAGTTCGGGTTCCTGAAAGAGATGCTGGTGGCGCCGCAGCCGCGGCTGTTGCTGATGCTTGGCCGTACGCTTGGTGGGGCCACTACGGCGATTTTTCAGGGGGTGATCGTAATCGTGGTCTGCATGCTGGCGGGGTTCCGTCCCACGAGCCTGGCGGGAATTCCGGCGGCGTTTGGGTTCATGGTGCTTATTTCGGTGATGTTTACCGCGATGGGAACGGCGATTGCGTGCTCGCTAACCGACATGCAGGGCTTTCAGATGGTAATGAACTTCCTGGTGATGCCGATTTACTTCCTCTCGGGCGCGCTCTTCCCGCTCACAAACATTCCGGCGGTGATGAAATTCTTTGCTTCGATCGATCCTCTCTCGTATGGAGTGGATGGCGTGCGCGGCGCGCTCATCGGCCTTTCGCATTTCGGCTGGATGATTGATCTGGGCGTGCTGGCCGCTCTGACGTTCGTCTTTATGGCGATAGGCGCGAGGCAATTCTCGCGGATTGAGGCATAACGGCCGGTGTCGCGAACGCCCAGCGTCGCAGCCCATGAGAAGGTACTGGAAGCCGCTATTGAGCTGATTGGCGAACGCGGCATTGAGGGCACCAGCATGGACGCGATTGCGCAGCGTTCCGGCGTTAGTAAAGCGACCGTTTATAAGCACTGGAAAGACAAGGAATCGCTCTGTATCGATGTGATCTGGCGGCTGCGCACCCAGCCGCCGGAATTTCGTTCCGGCGATCTTCGTCGCGATCTCATCGGACTTGTTGCTTTCCTGTCAAAAGTGGACAAGCCTGACCGGCTCATGAAGATCTGGCCGCGCATCATTGGGTATGCCGTGGCGAATCTAAAATTTGCCCGCGCGCTTCAGGAGCATTCGTTCGGTCCGCGGCGAACGCAGGTGGAACGAATCCTCCGGGAGGCGGAGTCGAAGGGCGAACTGCCGCCCGGCATCGATCCGGTGTTTGCAACCGATTTGCTGGTGGGGCCGATCATGCATCATCGCTTTGCGACCGGCGACGTGCCCGAGGATATGCCGGAAAAGGTCGTGGATTCGTTTCTGCTCAGTGTCCGCGCGACCGTTCGTCAGCCGCTGCGCGCCCCGGCCCGCCCGTTGCTCCGTCCGCCTCTTAAGCCGAGAACTTAGTTCCTGAAATTTCGGTCTGAAAATAGAGGCAAGATGCAGCTGGTGTGATGCGAACAGGCGATCAATCAGCAGGACCGGGGAAGGATTCCGCGGTGGGAGTGGCCTAACCTGACAGTAGTGGGAAGGCGTCTATGCAGAAACGCAAATTAGCCAATCTGGAAGTTTCGGCGGTGGGACTGGGTTGTATGGGCCTCAGTTTCGGGTACGGCCCGGCGGTTGAAAAAGAGTCCGGCATTTCGCTGATTCGCGCTGCGTTTGACCGGGGAGTGACTTTCTTCGATACGGCAGAGGCCTATGGTCCATTCACAAACGAAGAACTGGTAGGTCAGGCGCTGGCATCCGTGCGCGATCACGTTGTGATCGCGACGAAATTTGGCTTTAAGAACGGCATCCCCTCGGAAGGGCTCGATAGCCGCCCCGAGCGCATTCGCGAGGTTGCGCACGCCTCTCTGAAGCGCCTCGGAACCGATCGTATCGATCTGTTTTATCAGCACCGGGTCGATCCCAATGTTCCGGTGGAAGAAGTGGCTGGCGCAGTGAAAGAGCTGATCGCCGAGGGCAAGGTTCTTCATTTCGGGATGTCCGAAGCTGGCGTGGATTCCATTCGACGCGCTCATGCGGTGCAGCCGGTTGCCGCATTGCAAAGTGAGTATTCCATGTGGTGGCGCGAACCGGAAACCGAGGTTCTCCCCGTTCTGGAACAACTGGGAATTGGCTTCGTTCCGTTCAGTCTCCTCGGTAAAGGCTTTCTGACCGGCGCCATCGATACCACCACGACTTTCGACAAGACCGACTTCCGCAATATCGTTCCGCGCTTCTCCGCGGAGTCGCGGCAGGCGAATCAGATACTGGTTGACCGGCTGCGCGAAATTGCGGCACGTAAGCAGGCGACGCCGGCACAGATCGCCCTCGCCTGGCTGCTCAGCCGAAAACCCTGGATTGTCCCGATTCCCGGAACAACGAAGATGCATCGCCTTGATGAAAATCTCGGTGCTGATAAGGTACAGCTGAGCGACGCGGACCTGAGCGAAATTCAGGAAGCGCTCGCCGGGATCACGATCCAGGGAGCGCGTTACCCGGCCGCCCTGCAAAAGCTCGTGAATCGGTAACCCAATCGAATGAGCGATTTACTACGTTTGTGGGCTGCGGATGCCTCGACTTCCTGATACGATAAAGAGTCCGTAAAGCTCGCGTTGCGATCGCCTCCGGACCGGGAGGCAGTTCCGCATCGTGCGCGTACATTTGGTCAACCCAAGCGACATTTCTTTCGGCATCGGCGTCATCACGCCGCGCTGGCTTTTTGTGCTGGCTGGCGCAACTCCCCCGGAATTTGGCGAAGTTCTCATTACAGATGAGACGCTTAACCCTTTTGACGAGAGTACGATCCAGACAGGCGACGTCGTCGGTATCGGCATCCACACGGGCAATGCGCTTCGCGGTCTGGAGATTGGTCGTCGGGTGCGGGAACGCGGGGCCTGGGTGATTTTCGGCGGCATCCACGCAACTCTCTACCCCGGAGAAGCGCGAGAGCTGGGCGGCGCTCATGCCGTGGTTTTGGGCGACGGGGACGTCGTCTGGGGACAGGCGCTGGCGGACGCTGTGAAAGGCGAATTGCGTCCGGTCTATGATGGCGGGCGGGTCTCCGCGGATCGATTTGTGCCCGCTCGGTGGGACGCCCTGCCGGAAAAAGGCTACATGTGGGCTTCGGTCCAGACAATCCGAGGCTGTCCCAAGCACTGTTCGTTCTGCTCCGTCTGGCGAACCGACGGGCAGGAACCTCGGCAACGTGCCGCGGACCCGGTTATCCAGGAGATTGTTGCGCTTCGCCGAATGGGCTATCGTTTCATCGCGCTGGCCGACGACAATTTCTACCCGGTTAGTTATAACGATATTCGTCTTGCCGAGCGCCAGAAAAACTTCGAACGGGCTGCGTCGTTGCGGGCGATCCGCGCCGAGCGTTTTGAGCTCATGTCCCGCCTCTCCAAGCTACCGGGCGACATGGTTTTCTTCACCCAGATCACGATGGAGGCGGCTGAGGATACCGAATTCCTCGACGCAATGAAAGCGGCCAATATTAAAGGCGCGCTCGTTGGTGTGGAAGCCGTGACCAAAGAAGGGCTGAAGGCGGTTTATAAGGACTTCAATCTATACGGTGAAGAGCTCGCGGAACGTTTGCGTACTTTTCGCAGGCACGGAGTCCACGTGCTGGGTTCGTTTATCTTCGGGCTGCCGACCGACAGACCGGACACCTTTGAAACGACGGCCGAACTCGCCAAAATGTCGGACATCACGTTCGCGCAGTTTGTCATGATGACGCCATTTCCCGGCACTGTTGACTTCAATCACTGGGAGAAAAAACTTGGTGAAAGCGTGCAGCGGGTGGAAGGCACTCCGATTACGCGCTACTGGCTGATTCCGATGGCCGTCCGTCCGAAGATGTTTACGCCGCATCCCACGATGAGCGCCGAAGAGATTCAGAGCCGAACTCAGGGAGTTTGGGACAACTTTTACAGTCTGAAGGAAGTGTGGAAGAGGTCGAACTGTGTGAAGACGCTAAAGTCCCGTTTGGCGTTTGTGCTGATCTCACTTCTCTACCGGCAGATGTATGCAAAGACGGGTATATCCACTGACAGCGCGCGCCGCCAGAAGGCCAATAACTGGGCGCGGTGGCTCGCCATCCCGTGCCGCAAGCTATTCCAGGGTAAGCCGATGCCGGATTTGGCCGTGCCTGGCGGATCGGCCCGGCAATCTCCGTTTACCGTGCTGCAGGCGCCCTGAGCGAGTAAATCGCCGTATACTGAGACCAGCCAGTCGCGAATCGCTCTGCACGTTTTGGCACACCCGGCGTCATCATCATTAGGGAGCGATTGCGTTGACGCGAACAGCCGTCATGACGGACCACTACCGAGTGCCGGAGCCCGATGCGGGCCGCGACACCCTTGCGGGCGCTCAGCCCGCGGGTCTGCGCGAAGCTTTCGTCAATGAACACCTGCGGCGCGTTTTCCTGCAGATCTACCGCATGGTGGGCAGTGTCCATGACGCCCAGGACTTGACCCAGGAAGCCTTTATTAAGGCACTGCAGCGCCAGGATCAGCTGAAAGACGAGCAGAAGGCGGCGCACTGGCTTTCGCGTATCGCTACCAATACTGCCCTCGATTTTCTGCGCCGTGGACGTCGAATCGCATTCGTGGAATTAGGCGAGGCTCCCGAGCGGCATCTGGAATCGGCGGAAGACGCGCTGCTGCGCGGCGAAAAACGCGACTGGCTGGCTGAAGGCATGGAGCGTCTGACGCCGAGAGAACGCGCGGCGCTGGTGCTGCGCGACGTGGAAGATCTGCCTGCGGAAGAAGTGGCAAGGCGGCTTGGATGTTCGCGCGCCACGGTACGTTCGCACATCGCCAATGCGCGCATTAAGATTCGCAAGTACGCCGAGAGCAGGAAGGGAGGTCGCCGCTAAAAGGGCGCGATAATGCCGCATCCTTCCGAATCCGATCTGGCCTTGTTCGCGAGTGGTGATTGCCGCTGGCCGCGCCGCTGGATGGTTGAGCGCCATCTGTATACCTGCGGCGACTGCCGCGACACACTTGCTTCCTATGGCGATCTCCGTAACGCGCTAAGCCACCAGGCGGCGCCCGAACTGAACTGGAATGCACTTGCCGGCGAGATGCGCGCGAATATCCGCGTAGGTCTGGCGGCGGGCGAGTGCGTGCGCGAACCCGTTGCGTCCACCTGGCGAAAACCGCAGCTGGGCTTTGCGCTGGCGGGAGTTCTTTTGATTGCGGGCGCGGGCGTTTTTCTGCGCGGCCTGCTGCCGCATGATGTGGCAACACCGGCTATCCGTGCATCGGTGCTTGAATCTACCGGCGCCGGCGTGGAAGTGCGCTCCGGTTCCGGTGGCAGCATGACCCTTCTCAATCACGGCGATATCGCCGGCGATCGCACAGTGACTTCCGAGGGCGCCATTCGCGCCAACTACGTGGACGGCTCAACCGGCACTGTCACGATCACGAGCGTCTATGTGGACTAGACGCGTATTCGGTTCGCTTTTTCTTTGCGTCGCCCTTCCGTTGGTAGTGCCGGCTCAGCAGCCGGTATTGAATTCCGGCGACGCCGCAAGTTCGGTTAAGATCGATCTGCCGGCCGATTCTCCGGTCACGCTGATTTCCACGAGTTTTTCAAGCGGCACCGGACAATCTCGCGTGAGCGCCCGCGGCGGCATGCTGGTGCTCGATCTTCACATGTCGCTCACCCTGCGCAATTCCGGTGCGCGGCGTGTGCGCGGCGTTACCCTGCTGATCACTACCCAGGAGTTCACGCCTGGCGGCAAGGCATCCGTCACAAGGCCATGTATCGACGTTGCGGGCGGACAGAACTTCACGCTTCCCATCGATACGCGCCTTGTACGGCCTGCCCAGCAGCCTTCGGGCCCACTGGTTCACGTCCAGCTGGATGGCGTGCTTTTCGACGATCTCAGCTTCTATGGACCCAACAAACTGAATTCGCAACGCGAAATGACGTTCGTGGAAGTGGAAGCCCAGCGCGACCGAGCCTACTATAAGCAGGTTTTGCAGGCAAAAGGCGAGGATGGCCTTGTCAAAGAGGCTCTCCGCAATATGGCGAAGGCCGGCGAGCGCCCGCAACTTGATGTTGCGTTATCCCGAACGGGCCGCACAGTCGGTTCCGCCGGCGCGGCAGCGGGCGATTCCTCCCAGCCTGATACGCTCCACTTCGCTTTTCTGAAGATGCCGGAGGCGCCGGTGCTTGCGGTGCAGGGCCAGGTGGAGATTTCCGGCAACGAAGCCCGCTCGCCGTGGATCGAAGTCCAGAATCTTTCGAAGAAGCCGATCCGCTATGTGGAGGTTGGCTGGGTGGTGAAAGACAAAGAGGGCAACGATTATCTCGTCGGGTCGGTGCCTGGTTCCACGGTTTCCGCGCTGGCCACCTCCGGCGCGGCGCCCGGTTCGGTAGTCGCTCCGGGCCAAAAGGGCCGTCTCGAACCCGACGCCTCGCTCAGGTTTTCCCGCGGGGGCCATCCCATCGGCATCCTCAGCATGACTGGCTTCGTGAATCAGGTGGAATTCGCTGACGGGAAGGTCTGGGTGCCTTCAAGGGCCGATCTAAACTCATCGTCTCTTTTGCGTACAATGGCGCCGTCACTGGAAGAGCAGCGTCTCCTCGACATCTACACCCGTCAGGGCCTCGCGGCGCTCGTCGCCGACCTCGCCAAATACTAACGCGCCATTCACGAAAGCCTTACTCGAACGACCCTGTCATTCGGCTAGAATTGGCTATGCTGCCAAAGCGTCTCCGCGCTGCCGCGGTGGCCGCCGATGGACGCAATCAATCCCGACGAGATTCTCGCATCTTACCTGGCCGAGCCCGATGATCGCGCAGCGGAAATATTGCTGCGCACGCTGCTCGTCGATTTCTGCGCGCCTTATGTGAGGATGATCGTCACCGCCAGTCTGCGCGGACCACGTCAGGCGGAATCGGGCGATGCCGCGCAGGACGTTCTGCTTGATCTGACCTGCCGCCTGCGCCAACTCCGCGAGCACACTGAACCCGGCGGTGAACCGCCAATCCGAAATCTCCGCGCGTATATTGCCTCGGTGGCCAGGCGGGGGGCCGGACTGGTGCTCCGCCGGTCGAACCCTGATCGTTCGCGGCTGATCAACCGCCTGCGCTACTGCCTCAAATCGAATCCGGCGCTCCGTCTGGTGGAAGATGCGCAGGGACGATGGCTGGCGGAGCCGGCTACCGGAGGTAGTCGACTGGCGGATATCCCGGTTCCGTCCGGCGCCGCGTCAATGCCCTTGCCGGACCTGATCGGACGAATACTGGCGTTCGCCGCGCCGCCTGTCCTGTTGACCGATCTGACCGATTACATTGGGTCCGCGCTCGGCGGTTTCGCGCGAGAGGAGTCATTTGAGGCTGCCGTCACAGTAGAAGCGTCCAATCTGGCCGTGCAGATGGAACAGCGGGCCTGGCTGGCCCATTTGTGGAACGAGATTGTGGAACTCCCGGTAAATCAGCGAGTTGCGCTTTTGTTGAACCTTCGAGACCACATCGGTGACTCGGCTCTGCGAGTTCTTCCAACCCTTGGGATCGCCTCAATCCGGCAGGTTGCTGCGGCCCTGGAGATGCAGCCCGAAAAACTAGCTGGCCTTTGGCTCCAATTGCCGGTGGATGACCTGCAGATTGCCGCAATGCTCTCTCTGACCCGTCAACAGGTAGCGAATTTACGCAAATCCGCCCGCGACCGCCTCATCCGCCGCATGGGAATTCGCAAGTGATACTACCAACGGTAATATTGTATGGATTTGCACCCACTACAGAGTTAGCAGGATGACGGCGCATCTCACCCAACACGAAGTGTCCGATTGGCTGGCCGGCGTTACACCCACGGACGATCTTCTGCGGCTGGACGATCATATCGCCTCCTGCGCTGAGTGCCGTGCACTGATTTCAGTTGGTTCGGCGGAGGCGATTCGGGCGCTGCAGTGGGAGTTTAGGTCGCCACACCTTTCCGAAGCTCAACTGGATGATTACGCGAGTTGGCGGCCTCTGCCTTCGGAGGCGATGCAGCACCTCGATGTGTGCGGGGAATGTGCGGAAGCCGCCGCCGATCTACGGCGTTTTGCCGATGCCCTGAAGCCCGAGCCGGTGGCGCACCCGAAGGGTGATTCAAAAGTTGTGCCGATCCGGCGTGCGACTCCTGTCTGGATAAAGTCGGCGGTTGCCGCGGTTGCGGTGGCCGCGCTGGGCGTGTCGGCGTGGATGCTGATGGAGAGGCAGAAGTCACCTGCTCCTGAGCAGCCGGTTGTTGTGGCGTCGAATATTCCGGAGCCCTACGCAGAAGAGGTGAAGGCCGCTCTTGATGGCGGAACATTGCACCTGCCTGCCTCGTTGTCAGAGCTGAGATCGGGACCCGTCCAGCTGCGTTCACCTGGCGCACGGAATGCGAAGACGTCCGCGCTCCGCATGCTTTCTCCGCTCGCCACAGCAGTGAGCGACGAACGGCCCGTGTTCCGCTGGACCCCGATCGACGGCGCGACTTACAAGGTTTCCGTATACGACGACCAGTTTCGGGCTGTGGCTGCATCGCCGGTCCTGAAGGACGCGCAGTGGCAGCCGGAAAAAGCACTTGCGCGCGGTGGGATATATCGCTGGGAAGTTCGAGCGACAAAAGGGAAGTCTGTGGAACGCGCGCCTGCGGCGACTGACCCCGAAGCGAAGTTCTCCGTTCTTTCGGAGAGCGAAGCCGCACGACTTCAGGCCGCTGCCAGCGCTCTCGCCGCAGACCCGCTCGCGCTGGGCATCATCTATGCTGAGGCCGGCGCGGTTGACGATGCGAAGCGGGAATTAACCGCCGCCTCCGCCACCGCGGATGCGCGGGCAAGGCTTAGCGCCCGTAAATTTCTGGCACAGTTCCAATAGCGAACTAATTGCCCAGATAGCGTGAATATACGCCCCGAGCGACCCCGGTATCCGTGGTTCCTTTGATAATCGCGCGACCATCGGGAAACACTGTCACCTCAAACCGCCCATCCTCAAACCGCAGTGCGAACTCATTGGCGCGCACGCTGCCCAATCCTTCCAGCCGCGCCGCCAAGGCCACCAGATCCATTGGCCGTCTTCGCTCATGGATTTGAACCGCATTGCGTCCGCATAGACTTACGGGAGCACGCCGCCGCGAATCCAGAAAAACGAATTCCCGGCGCACGCAAGTCGGGCAATTCGGGTCCCGCGCCGGCATCAAAATCTCGCGCACTGGCCCATTCCACAAGTCGGCAGTGAAGATCTTTCGGCGCACGCTCTCGCATTTGCCCGCGAGAACTTTCAGCGCTTCCATCGTTTGGATTGACGCAATCACACTTGTCACAGGTCCCAGGACGCCCGCCGTTTCGCACGTCGGCTGCGCACCCGAAGGCGGCTCCGGATACACGCACCGAAAACACGCCGTATCGCCTGGCAGGACCGGCATCGCAAGCCCATAGCCGGAAACAGCCGCGCCATAGATCCACGGAATCCCGTCGCGCACCGCGAAATCGTTGATCAACATCCGCGTCTCAAAATTATCCGTACCATCGAGAATCACATCCGCGCCGCCCAGCAGTTCGTCTACACTTCCGGCGTCCAGATCCTGAATATACGATTCAATCGCGATATCTGAATTCGCGGCTGCGAGATGCCGGCGAGCCGCTTCGGCCTTCGGAAGGCCCGCCTCGGCGTCGGCTTCGGTGTAAAGCATCTGGCGCTGCAGATTACTGAGTTCCACATAATCGCGATCCACCAGTCGCAGCGTGCCCACACCCGCGCGCGCCAGCAGCCCGGCCTGCACGCTGCCGAGCGCACCGCAGCCCACAATCACCGCGGTCGATCGTTCCAGAGTTTGCTGCCCTTCGGCGCCCCACGGCGCAAAGCGAATCTGGCGGCTGTACCGGTCTGACTCTGAAGCGTCCCGCATCCCTGGCAACATCGTACCAGGTGCGCTCAAGCGCCTGTAAAATATGGTGAAACGTGATGCAGGCCGTCTGCTTCCATTGCTAGTATGTATGTGGTGCGGTGTCCCGATGCAACGACACTCATTACGCTCTGCATCTTCGGCCTCGCCTCCGTCGCGCGGGCGCAGAATCCTGCCGTCCCTGCCGATTCCTTTGAAGGTCTGACCGTCGCGCGCATCGCATTCGAGCCAGCCATTCAGCCGCTCGAGCGTCCGTTGCTGGATACTCTGATCCCCCTCCGCACCGGTCAGCCCTTCCACGTCTCAGGGGCGCGTGAAGCCATCGGTAAGCTCTATGCCACGGGGCGCTACGCGGATATTCAGATTGATGCGGAGAACGCATCCGCCGGCGTCTACCTCACCTTCCGAACGACCGCCAGTTGGTTTTTCGGCCATGTCGAAGTCCAGGGCGATGTCTCCGAACCGCCCAACGCAGGCCAGATCCTCAGTGTTGCCGGGCTCACTCTGGGCCAGCCTTACGATGAGGGCGAGATCACGGTGGCCGAACAGCGCATCCGGCAACTGCTCATCGCCAATGGATATTTCGTTCCGTCAGTGAAGCATCGCACCGTATTCGAGAACGAATGGCAGCAGGCGCGGGTAATCTTCACGATCAAGGTCGGACGTCGCGCGCATTACACACCGCCGGAGCTCACCGGCGTTACCGATCCGCTGACGGCCGCCGCCATTGACAAGGCTACAGCCTGGCGGCGGTTTCTCTTCCCGGGTTACCGCGGCATCACCCAGACCCGTACGCGTGTTGGCATCGACAATATACGCCTGCGGTATCAGAAGGCCAATCGTCTGCTCGCCACTGTCACCTTTGGTGGTATTACCCCCGACACGGAGTCACGCCCCATGGAAGGCAAGCCGCACATTGTGGTTGAGTCCGGTCCGGCGGTCGACGTTACGGCCTCGGGCGCGAAAATCTCTCGGGGTCAACTTGCGCAAAAGCTTCCGATTTTTGAGGAAGGAACCGTCGATTCCGACCTGCTCGCCGAGGGCGTTATCAACCTGCGCGAGTACTTCCAGGAGAAAGGCTACTTCGACGTCGCGGTCGACTTCAGCCAGCAGAAAGAGTCTAACGGGAAGACGGCAATCGACTACTCCATTGATACAGGACCACAGCATCGTCTGGTAAATCTCACGATCCGCGGCAATCAGTACTTCGATACGAAGACGATTCGCGAACGCATGTCTGTGCTCCCGCGTTCTTTCGAATTTCGTCGCGGCCGCTACAGCGAGGCCCTCGCCGCGCGGGACAAATCCGTTATTGAGGAGCTCTATGAATCCAATGGATTTCGCGATGTTCACGTTTCCATTGAAACTCAGGACGACTACAAAGGCGTGAAGGGCGATATTGCGGCAACCTTTGCAATCGAAGAAGGCCATCAATACACGGTGGCATCGCTCACTATCGAAGGCGCGAAACAATTCGATATCGCCAGGGCTTTGCCGAATCTGGCGTCGCAGAAGGGCCAGCCGTTCAGCGAATCCGATATCGCAGCCGATCGCGACGTCATCCTGATGAAGTATGTGGACGCCGGATATGCCGATGCGACTTTCGAGTGGACTCTCACGAAGGCCTCTGAGCCGTATGCGGTCGATCTGAAGTTCCTAATTCATGAAGGCGATCCCCAGTATGTCCGGGCCGTGGCGATCACCGGCCTATCCACAACACGCCGGTCGCTGGTAGAGAAGCAGGTTCACGATCGCGGAGGCGATCCGCTTTCAGCGAACTCCATGGCGGAAACGCAGCGTCGCCTGTACGATCTCGGCATTTTCTCCCAGGTCAACATGGCGGTGCAGAACCCGGACGGGGAGGAAGAACGACGCGTCATCCTATTCGACTTACTGGAAGCCTCGCGCTACTCGCTGACCGCGGGCCTCGGCACCGAATTCGGACGGATCGGCGGTGGCAGTGCCGCAGCGGATCTCTCGAACCCGGGCGGCTCCGCCGCACTAACGCCGCGTGTGTCCTTCAGCCTCACACGACTTAATCTGTTCGGTCTGGGCCAATCCCTTGGTCTGCAGCTGCGTTTTTCCACGGTGCAGAAGCGCGGCTCCATCAATTACTTTGTGCCGCGGATCTTCAGCCGCCCGACGCTTGACGGCACTTTCTCCATCCTGTATGACGATACCTTCGACGTGAATACTTTCCGTGCGGTGCGGAAGGAGCTTTCGTCGCAGGTCAGCCAGCGCGTCTCAAAGACGATAACCGCTTTTTATCGCTTCGCTTTTCGCGACGTCGGCGTATCCAACCTCAAAATCTCACCGCTGCTGGTTCCGCGTCTTGCGCAGTCGGTCCGCGTGGGCATCGGTTCGTTCAACATGGTGCACGACCGGCGCGACGATCCGATTGACCCGCACAGGGGCATCTACAACACCATCGATATCGGTCTTGCCACCAAGGTCTTTGGCTCGCAAACCAGCTTCGTACGAGTGCTGGGGCGCAATGCTACGTATTACCGGATCGGCACGAAATATGTACTGGCGCGTGAAACCCAGTTCGGCGTGGAGCCGGCCTTCAGCGTTCCTTCGAGCGCCGATCCTTCCGATCCGATCCCTCTTCCTGAACGTTTTTACGGAGGCGGCGGCAACACGATGCGCGGCTTCCCGCAGAATCAGGCCGGTCCGCGCGACACCTCAACCGGGTTTCCGCTGGGCGGGTCCGCCCTCTTTTTCAACAGTACTGAGTTTCGCTTTCCTCTTTATGGCGTCAACATGCGTGGCGTTCTGTTTGAAGATATGGGAAATGTTTACTCAACGCTCTCCCATATGTCGTTTCGGGTGGACCAGCGCGGCATCACGGACTTCGATTACATGGCGCACGCCGCGGGCCTCGGTATTCGCTACCGCACGCCGCTGGGGCCGTTGCGCTTCGATCTCGCCTACGCTCTGAATCCGCCGAAATATAACGGTTTTGCCGGGGACTATTCGCAGCTGGTGCAGTGTTCCGCGAACGGGAACTGCATTCCATCCACGCAGCAGGTGAGTCATTTTCAGTTCTTCTTTTCGATCGGGCAGGCTTTCTGATGCGAATGCCAGCCATTGCGTTCTGCCTGCTTTTCATTCCGGCCGCTCACGCGGCTATTGTGGACCGCGCGGCCGTCAAGGTTGGCAACCGTATCATTACGGAAAGTGAAATCGTGCGGCGCATACGCCTGACGGCTTTTCAGAATGGGACCGCGGCAGACCTCAGTCCGGCAGCACGCCGGGAAGCGGCGCGGCGTCTTATCGACCTCCGTCTGGTGGAACGCGAAATGGATCTGGGCCATTACGACCGCACGGGCTCCATCGTCGCCGACGCGCTGGCAACGGCATTCGCGAACGATCATTACCGGGGAAGTGAACAGGCGCTGGAATTGGCGCTGAAGGCCGCCGGACTGGCCATTGGTGACCTGAAAGACGAATTTACGGAGCAGGCGGACCTGCTCTCGTTTCTGACTCTGCGCTTTCGCCCGGCGGTGGAAGTGACCGATTCTGAGATCGAGAAATATTACCGCGATCACTCCGGAGACTTCGCATCGCTTGAAGAGGGCCGGGCGAAGATCGCCGAACTGCTTACCAATCAGCACTCTGACGCCGACCTGGATGCCTGGCTCAGAGATCAGCGCGAACATACACGGATCGTGTATCTGGTGAAGGAGTTGCAATGAGCCGGCTAAAGCGGAGACTCGCTGTCGCGCTTGCGATCGCAGCCGTTCTGCTGCTGTCAATCGCCGTCACCGGCGTGCTGGTTCTTCGCAGCGACTGGCTGCGTGAGAGAGTGCGAGTCGCCATCATCGAACAGGCCGAACTGGCCACCGGTGGACGTGTCGAAATCGGCTCGTTCCGGTTCGACTGGGCGTCTCTTACCGCCGAAGTGGATGGCTTCGTTCTGCACGGAACAGAGGCCCCCGGGCAGGCGCCGCTTATTGCCGCCGACCGCGTGCTGGTGGGCCTCCGCGTAATATCGCTGATTTCCAGCGACGTTCGTCTGGAACGAATCACCGTCACGCATCCGCGCGTTCACCTGATCGTGAGCTCAGAGGGAAGCGTGAATCTTCCGCGTCCGAAAGTCCCGGGTAGCACGACAACGTCCGATGCCATCCTCAATCTGAAGATCGCCCGCTTCGAAGTTCAGAATGGCGAAACGCTCGTTGAATCGCCGGGTTCCCCTCCTCGCCTGCATCCATGGAGCGGAACCGGCCGGAATCTGGCCGCGCTCGTCAGCTACAACCGGCAGCGCGATATCTATGCGGGCGACGTCTCGCTGGCGCCCGTTCACCTCGCGCTGGAGGGCTATGGGCCGCTCGACGTGAACGTGGAAGCCAGCGCCACGATGGAACGCAACCGAATTGTTGTCTCGAAGGCAAGCGTCAGAAGCGCTGCGTCAGAGCTGGACTTCCACAACATGACGATTGGTCCGTTTGGCACGCCGACTATCCTCGCGGATTACAGTGTGCGAGCGTCGGTAGCTGAAGCCGCAAAAGTGCTGCACTGGAAAATGCCGATTTCCGGCCCGCTCAATGTCGCGGGTAAGGTGCGCTACGTGAGTCCGGAGGATTTCGATGTAGCGGGCGACATTCGGGGCAACGGCCTCGCGTACGGTTCCGTGCGCAACATTCGTCTCACCGGCAAAGTTGCGGGGAATCAGTCGCAGATGGCGCTCACCGGCCTGCGCGCCGCCGTGCTCGGCGGCGAAGCCTGGGGGAGCATTGAGACCAAAGGATACGATGTTTTCCGTATCAATGGCGCGGTGAAGAACCTTGATGTTCGAAAAATCGCCGCGCTCGCCACGCCACGTTCTGTTCCGTATGATGGTCTGGTCGCCGGTCCGGTTACAGCCACCGGCACGCTGCGCGACCTTTCCGACCTCAGGGACGCCACGGCGCAACTCACGATTGGCCCGGTGGAAAACCAGCCGCCTGTCCACGGCGCAATTTCGGCCCACTACACGGGCTCGCAAATTGAACTGGGTCAATCCTGGTTGCAACTTCCCAATACACGCGTGGACACGAGCGGCACGCTCGGGGCAACGCTCGCTGTCAAACTCGAATCGAAAGATCTCAGCGATCTTTTGCCGGCGCTCAACGGAGGCACACTTCCATTCACTCTGAAGGATGGCTCCGCCTCATTCGACGGCAGCGTCACCGGGCCGCTTGCGAACCCGGAGATCAACGGCCACGCAGCGCTGCGCAACGCGCTGTACTCCGGGCGTCTCGTTGATACTGCGTCCGCGGATGTCGCCATCACAGGTAACCGCGCCGCACTGTCGAAGCTGAGCGCCAACTATTCCGGAGTTAATGTCACAGGTGCGGCAACCATTGGCCTCACGGCCTGGGCGATCGACAACACCGCCGCGATCACGGCCAATCTGGCGACCAACGCCGTCGATCTCCCCCACGCGCTCGAGCTTGCGGGCGCGAAAAGTGTAGAAGCTACCGGCGCAGTCTCGGCTACCGCTCAAATCTCGGGAACTATAGGCAACCCGGTCGCCGAGGGCGATGTTTTGTTCCGCAGGGGTACGATCTATCAGCAGCCTTACGATTCCATCTCCACGCACGTCCGCTATCTGAATGCGGGTTTGCAAACCGCATCGGGCACATTCGTTTCAGGCCCCAAGCGAGTCGACTTTCAGATCGACTACCCGCATGCCGGCCTCGACTTCCCGTTCGGTACGGTCCGAATTTCCGCCACCAGCAATATCATGCCGCTGAACCAGATTGCGATAGTTCGCGCACGCCAGCCCGATATTGAGGGCGCCGCGCAGTTCAAGGGCACCGCTTCCCTGCGCATCACGCGCGACGCGAAGAGCGCCCCACGCGTCGAACTTGCCGGTCTCGACGGCGACGCCTCCGCTGCCGGCATCGTGGCCGGCGGGCGAAATCTCGGCGATACCCACCTGGTCGCACGCACACAGGGCGCAATTCTGACTGCATCCTTCGATTCCAACGCCGCTAAAGCAGAGATTCACGGCCAAGCGCGCGTTCAACTGACTGGTGACAACCAGACCACGGGTTCCGTTACGTTCTCCAATGCCGGTCTGGCCGCGATCACCGCGGTTATCGTAAAGCAGGCCGAGGCCAAAGACATCAGCTTCGACGGTGCGGCACAGGGCACACTCACTTTCAACGGCGCTCTGTTTAGTCCGAAAGAGATGTCAGCGTCGGTCGTCATACCCCAGATCGAGGTGCATCCGCTCCCCGGCACGCCGCTCGCAAGGAACATGCCCGGCTTTAGTGTGCGTAATCTGGGCGCGATTCGCGTGTCTTTCGCAAAATCAGTGATCCACGTGGACGCCGCCCGCTTTCAGGCGCCGGAAACCGACATGAACATTTCCGGCACGGCCGACTTCTCCAATAGCGCACCGCTCAACCTGCGGCTGCAGGGAGATGTCAATCTTGCGATTCTCCGCAACTTCGTTCCCGACCTCGCCTCATCGGGAGCGGTCGCTGTGAGCGGACAGTTGCGCGGCACGTGGTCGGCACCGGATTTCAGCGGGCTCGGCAACATTCGGGGCGGTGAATTTCACTATGCGGACTTCACCAACGGCCTCACCAACGCCGCTGGCGACATCGTCTTCTCCGGCTCCCGCGCTACGATTCGGGCCTTTAACGCCGAAACCGGAGGTGGCAAACTCAGCGCTACAGGATTCGTCACGCTCGATTCCAGTGGGAACGCCGCCTTTCAGTTCACGGCGAAAACGCGCGATGTCCGCGTGCGTTATCCGCAGGGCGTCAGTTCCATTTCCGATTCCGACATTCAGATTGTCCGCACGCCACAGCGCAGCAGTATTGCGGGCACAATCTCTGTGCGCCGTCTCGTCTTCAATCCGGAAGAGGACGCCGCCGCCACGCTTGCGGACATGGGCCACTCCTCGCGCGCTCCCATTGCCGGCGACAACTCATTCGCCAACATGAATCTCGACGTCCAGATTCAGACTGCGCCAGATGTGGCGCTGCAATCGCGTGTTGCTGAAAGCATTCAGGCGGATGCGAGTCTGCGACTGCGCGGCACGGTTGCCAGCCCCGCGCTTCTCGGACGCATCAACGTCTCGCAGGGTTCGGTGCTCTTTTTCGGCAACAAATACACCATTAGCCGGGGGGTGATCTCCTTCTTCAATCCAACGCGGATTGAACCGATCCTTGACGTCGACCTTCAGACGAAGGCTCGCGGCGTGGAAGTAACGCTTACCGTAACCGGTCCGCCATCGAAACTGGGCATGACATATCGATCCGATCCGCCGCTGGAATTTTCGGATATCGTCGCGTTACTGGCAACGGGTCGAACGCCGGACGATCCTTCGGTGGCGCTGCGGGGCACCGGGCCCACACCGAGTTTCGAACAGCTCGGAGCCTCGGCGCTTATCGGACAAACCATCGCGAATCCCGTGGCCGGACGTCTACAGCGCTTCTTCGGCGTAAGCCGCATCAAGATCGATCCACAGTTATCCGGCGTGAGCGGAAATCCCGGCGCACGCCTGACGGTTGAACAGCAGGTGACACCAGATATTCTGTTCACCTACATCACGGACGTTTCGAATACGAGTCAGCAGCTGATTCGCGTGGAATGGGCGTTCAACCGCGCGTGGTCGGCGGTGCTGGAACGCGAAGAGAACGGCTACGTTGGTCTCGATTTCACGTACAAGAAGCGATTCAAGTGATCGGGCCGGATCCCACCGGGTGCCAGTCTGACTTGCGGCTAAGTCTTCAGGAATCCGCGGAACTTCGCACTCGATCCCGCATAGCCCGGAAACACCTGCGCGATTTTCTGATTTCCCAGGTGCCGGCAAACCGCTTCACCCAGGACATCGCGGAAGTCCGTGGTCAGCGCCAGGTCGCGGCGCTCATATAGCTGCTCTGAAGCCAGACCGGGCCACTGTCCATAGACTTTCCCGCCTGCGACAGGGCCGCCCATCACGAACATCGCGTTCGCATGCCCGTGATCCGTGCCGCGATTGCCATTCTCCCGCGCGGTGCGACCGAACTCCGACATCGTGACCACGACCACGTCCTCCATGCGATCGCCAAGGTCGCGATAGAACGCCGCTAGTCCGCCGCCAAACTCTGTCAGACGATTTGCCAACTGTCCAACCGAGGCCTTTGGGCCCATCTCCAGAGCATGATGATCCCATCCGCCGAGATCGGCGAAGGCGACTTCGACGCCGACATCGGCTTTGATCAGCTGTGCAATCTGGCGCATGCTATCGCCAAAGCGTCCTGCGGGATACTGCGCACCCGCAGAGGGCTGATACGGAGTCTTCTGCAGTGACTGCAGCAGGGCCACAGCTTCAAAAGTATTCCGTCCAGTGCCATTCAGAACCTGGTCGCCTGAGCCGGCGTACATCGTTTCCAGCGCCTTCGCCGCACCAGCATCGCGAACGGTAAATGCGCCAATGCTGTCCACCGCAACCGCGCTATTTGCTCCACGCATTGTACGAGGCAGCGTTGGCCCCAGGCTCACAGCGCGCACCGGCGAAATCTTCCCCGGAGCCTCCGGCAATGCTCGGTTCAGCCACCCATCCGGCGTTCCCTTCAGTCCCGGCGTGCCGGACTCCATGTAATCCTGAGCGTCAAAATGCGATCGGGTGGGGTCAGGCGATCCCACTGCATGGACGATCGCAAGCTCTTTCGCATCCCACATCGTTTTCAAAGGCGCGAGTGACGGATGCAGGCCAAACATGCCATCGAGGTCGATGGCCGAGTCTTCCTTCGCGATATTCGCCGAAGGCCGCGGCACGGCGATCGTGGGACGCAACGAATAATACGCGGCCTCGCCGTGCGGAACCACAATATTCAAGCCATCCGCAGCCCCACGCTGGAAGATCGCAACCAGCACTTTTTTTCTCGATCCGGCAGCAGGTTCAGCGAGCGCCGCCCGCTCCAGCCACAGCGGAGCCGTGCCAACCCCCACCATCGCAATGGCGGAATCCCGCAGAAAAATTCGTCTGGAAATCTGCATCACCTGATCCTTGTTTACCGACGTTGAAAATCGGGAGAACCCAGCGTGAGCCCCGCGATCATTTGCGCCTGCCCAACCCCCGCTACGGCCGGAGCGCCGTCGAGCCCCGCCTGAATCGCATCTCGCGAAACAGGCGATACATCCGTCAGGAGAATGCTGCGCTCGATCTGCGAAGCGTCCCCGCCGAACTGCGACGCATCCACCTTCACACCCGTCACCTTGCCTTGCGCCAGCGAATTCGCGAAGTTCATCCGCGCCAGCAAAGAAGCCGAATTCAGCCAATCGCCACCGCGATTCGTATAACCGGTGGGTTCGGCCTTCCGGTACAGCGGCTCACCCAGCGAATTCAGCTGCGCCGCCATTTGCAGCGCCGAATCTACTTCGCCGTTCACCGCGCGCACCGCGCTGGCCACCATCTCAAGAGGCGACTTCAGCTTTGCGCGGAAGTTTTCGGTCGCCCAGAACTCATCCGCCCTCAGCATCGTGCGCATGACCTCGCGCAGGTCGCCGTCCGTAGAGGTAAACGTAGCCGCCATTTTCTCAATCAGCGAATCCGGAGGATTGTCTGAGACGAATCGAATCGCCAGGCTCCGGGAAATAAAACGTGCCGTTGCGGGACTCTTCGCCAGAATGTCGAGCACCTTCAGGCCATCGTTCATGCCGCCGCCCGCCGGAATCGTCACGCCCAGCACATGCTTCTCGCCGCGATCGTGCATGCGGGGATTAAAGAAGAATCCGCCACCCATCCGCGGCTGACGGATCGTCCACCCGGTGAAGCAGCGCGCCACTTCGGTCACATCCTGCTGCGTGTAACCGCCATCCACGCCAAGCGTGTGGAGTTCCATCAGCTCACGGCCGTAATTCTCATTCAGGCCCTGCTTCTTAGCGCCCGCACCCACCGGTCGCACGGGTCCCGGACTGTCGGCGCCCGCCGACTCCCAGTTATCCAGATAAAACAGCATCGCCGGACTCTGTGCCGTGGCCAGCAGCAGATCCTTAAACTTCCCCAGCACGTGCGGACGAATCACATCACGTTCGTAGCTTGTCACCAGTTCGCGATCCGCGCCCTTGTCGAGAAACACGTTGAAGTGGTTGTACCAGAAATCCACCAGCACTTCGTCCAGTTGGCGGTTCGAATAAATGGCTCGCAGCAACTTGCCTTCGGTAAGGTCCTGCCCCACGATCTGCATTGGATTGTTGAGCACCTCCACGCGCCGTTTCAACGATGCCGATCCCGCATTTCCCAGGCGATTGCGCAACTGTTGGGGAAGAGCATCCAGCACGGCTGATAACTGCTCATCCGGCAGCGATTCCAGGAGCGCGAGCCGAGACTCCTGCGTGCCTGCGACGAATTCCCGTTTCTGTCCGGCTGTCAAAGGCAATGCCGCAATCGTCTCCATCGTCACGCGCCCATTCTCAACGCCAGCTCGTCCAGGAACCGGCATCGCCTTCGCCATCGACTGCCCATCACCGACAGTTGCCTGTCCCGCAACTGGAGCCTGCCCCGCCGCGTTCTGTCCTTTGCGCCGCTCATACCTCCCGATCGCGACCTGAGCCGCCGCTCGTGCCTGCTTGTCTTCGGGAAGCGCCATCCGCCCCTCCGCCATCGCCTTAATCATTTGGGGCGATGGATACTTCCGCAGCATCTCCACAGTGCTCATGCGCAGCGAATCGAGCGGCTCCAGTTTTCCCGTCAGCACCGGGTTTTCCGGAATCGAATCCGGATTCAGCTGCTGTTCAATCCACTGATCCGCGCCGATCTGCTTCACTTGCTCCAGATCGCCCGTCCGCGCTCCGAAGGTGAGGCGGTTCAGAGCATGCAGCGCCTTCTGCTCAGAAGTCATGAGCGCCACCTTCGCAACGGGCCTCGCTTCGGCCTTAGCGGTAGTGCGTGGTTTTTTCGCCGCAAAAGCGGTAGCCAGCGCGCACAGGCAGGCAACCAGCAAGACAAAGAGATTTCGCCGCATGGTAGAAGAGCTTCCTGTCTGATCAAACGCCTTCCGCCCTGGAAAGTTGCGTCCCGCCGTTATTTGGCCTCGCGATTACTGCATTCATAAACCGTGAACAACACAGGACCGTTGCACCAGATACAATGACTGCCGGTACCTGACGAGCCGAGCCCGCTCCGAGGGGAAGCGGGCTTCGTCCGTCCCCATGAATGAAACCGAGGAGTTTTCAATGAAAAAAATACTTGCAGCAGCAGTGCTTCTGGCCACCGCTACCGTATGGGGCCAGACGCCTCCCCCCGCTGGCGCTTCCGGCGGACAAGGTCGCGGCGGAGGCCGCGGCCCGGCCCTCCGGTCCCCCGAAGTGTCCGACGATTCCAAAGTCACCTTCCGGCTCCGCGCCCCCAACGCAACGGAAGTTACTCTCAATGGCGACTGGCCGGGCGGCCGTGGCATCAAGATGACGAAGGATGACACCGGCGTCTGGTCGGTGACCCAGGGTCCTCTCACCCCTGAACTCTGGGCCTACACCTACAGCGTTGATGGCGTCGGCCTGCTCGATTCCGCCAACCCCAACCACCTGCGTGACGGCACGCGCTACCTGAACTTCTTCGTCATCGATGGACCGCTTTCCGCCACTTACAACATTAAGGACGTCCCGCACGGTAACGTCAGCCAGGTCTGGTACGACTCCCCGACCCTGCCGGGCGCCAATCCGCGTCGCATGTATGTCTACACGCCTGCCGGCTACGATAAGTCCACGCAGCGCTACCCCGTGTTCTATCTTCTGCATGGTGCGGGCGGCGATGAAGACGCGTGGAACAACATGGGCCGCGCCAGCGTGATCATGGATAACCTGATCGCCTCAGGCAAAGCGAAGCCGATGCTGGTCGTCATGACCAACGGCAACGCGAACCAGAAGATGGCTCCCGGTTACGGCGCCATCCCTGGCCAGAACGTTGTGCCAACCGGCAACCCCGGTGAAATCGGCGCCGTGAACAACTTCGCCGGACGCGGCGGTGCGGGAGCGAGCGGAGCTCAATTTCAGCGGCCCGCGGGCGCTGCAGGCGGTTCCGGCGGACGTGGCGGTGGAAACGGCGGAATCGGTGGCAACGCGTTCCCCGACAGCATCGTGAACGACGTGGTTCCCTACATCGAGAAGAATTACCGCGTCATCGCCAACAAAGACAGCCGCGCTCTGGCCGGACTGTCAATGGGTGGTGCGCAGACCATCACCACCACGAACGCGCATCCCGACGAGTTCAGCTATATCGGTGTATTCAGCATGGGTACTGCCACGGATATTTCGGACAAACTCGAAGGCATCAAAAAAGCCGGCGTGAAGTTTTATTACGTTGCGCACGGCAAGGATGACATGACTGTTCGAGTGACCAATGGTCAGAATCTCGCCGCTCAGCTCCAGAAGGTGGGTATCAACTCACGCTACAACGAGAGCACCGGTGGGCATACCTGGTCCAACTGGCGCATTTACCTGAACGATTTCGCGCCGACGCTGTTCAAGTAGACAGTACCGTAAAACACAAAACGGCTCCGCTGCACCGAGCAGCGGAGCCGTTTTTTCTACTTTCCGTCGACCGAGTAAGCCAGCAGCGCATTCCCTGGCACTCCGCCCCACTGCCCATAACCGGAATTCACAAACACCATTCCATCCACCACAGCCGGGCCAGCCACATCCACCGACCCGCCATGTGCCTCTCCGCCATTCACTGCCTTGAAGGCCTGCGCTGTATCGACGTTCCACAGCACCTTGCCATCAGCAGCGGAATAGGCCCGCAGGTGTCCATCCATCGACCCGGAAAACACCACTCCCGGAATCGCAGTAACCGCGGCTGACTGTGCCGGTGAGCAATCCGTCCGGTCCGCGGCGCAGGCATCCGGCTTCGAATTCCATGCAATCTTACCGGTCGTAAGATCGATTCCGTACAATCCGCCACCCTTTTTCGGATCAAGAGTCAGGCGATAACCCGCAGGCGACTTCGGATCGGGAACGCCGCCGATGCCGACATCGGAAATCGCGACATACATCTTCTGTGCATCGGCTGCCGATCCCCACTGGCTGCCGCCCAGTGCGCTGCCCTCGCCCGCTTGCGTCTCCCACAGCAGCTTGCCTTCGTCATCCGGATTGATCGCGTGAGCCATACCGGATTTCTGAGCGATGACGAGCGCACGCCGTCCTCCGCCCAGCTTCACCAGAATCGGCGGCTGGCCGAAATCGAAATCGCGCCCCGCGACTGCGGGGCAATTCGTATGCGCCGGCGACGCGCATCCGTTGTTGTAGATGTCCTTCGCAGTGAACTGCCGCTTCCAGAGCAGTTTCCCGGTCTTCAGATCCAGCGCCAGAATCGCATCACTCGTATCCGTAGCGGGCGCTGAATAGTTGTCGCCGGTTGCGACGTACAACGCACCACGAACGGTGTCAATCGTCGGTGTAGACCATATGCCCGCGCCCGAAGGACCAAACTGCTGTTTCCCCGCCTCATTCTTCCCTGTGGGCTGAGCTTTATCCGGAATCGTATAAGTCTGCCAAAGCGTCTTGCCCGTAGAAGCTTCAACCGCCACAACGCTGCCGCGGAAAGTGCAGCATTCGTAATTCGGATCGGGCGCCAGCGCCTCTTCAAACGAAGAATAGGTCTGATACAAAACGCCTTGATAAAGCTGAGGGCCAGCTGTCGCAATTGCCGCGAAATGTTCCGGTGGATGAGCGCGCCACGTGAGCTTGCCGGTGGTTGCATCCAGCGCATACAGATTCCCGCCGCCGTCGCTGAAGTACAGCTTGCCGCCGCCCAGCACGACACCGCCCCGCAGTCCGCCGTCCGCCTTGAAGCCCCACTCCGTGCAGCCCGAGCGTTCATCGAGCGCGTACACATAACCAGTCGCCGAGCCAATAAAGACCCGCCCGCCAACCACTGCTGGCTGCGAGCGAGCCGTGGTGATCGCGCCCAGATTGAACGCCCACCTCAATTTCAGCTTCGGAACATCCGCTGCCGCGAGCCCCGCGGCAGTCTTATCCACAAACCGGGCATTATCCACGCCAGGACTCCATCCGCTCCACGGAGCAAGAGATGCGTGCGAACCAGAGTCACCCGTGCATGTGCGTGTCACAGCAGCCGGAGCAGCCTGCGTCCCGCCAGTCGGTGCGATATGTCCGATCAGCGCGAAGATTTGCGGTGTCGTTAGTCCCTCCGCATGGCTCTTCATCGCACCTGTAGTCACCGCCGCGTAGATCGCCTCGCCGGACATCGCCTTGATCGCTGCCAGCCCCGGCGTCCTTCCCTGCGGCGCATCGTGACACGAAGCGCATCGTTCCTTATACAAACCGGCTCCGTCCTGTGCGAATACACCCGAAGCCATCATCATCATCAATATCGACAGACACACGTATCGCATACCAGTTCCTTTCTTATTCCCTTTCGACAAAAATTGCGAGCCGAACGGCCCGATGAATTATTTAGAGGAAGTTCTTCTTGCGCGACTGCGCGATAAACGCCGCAGCCAGAATCGCCACAATCGCCACCACTTCAGTGCCTGCAAACTTCAGCACATAAGGACTCCATACCGCCACCGGTGCACCCAAATCGCGCTGCACCTGCGGATTCCGAATGAACATGTACCAGACAAACCAATACGACGTATTGCAGGCTCCGGAAGCCGCCATCGTCCAGCCTTCGTGTTCGCTGATCACCGCCGCGCCCACCGTAACGCAGAACCCTGTCAGCGTCGCACCCGCAAGAATCGCCAATGCCGGAATCACTCCATGATGCACATCGGACCGCGAGAAGATCATCGCCAGCGCCGCCGCGACCAGCACCACCCATGGAAGCAGGAACATCCCCACCGTGGACGCGAACTTGGCCCGCGCATAATGCAGCGGCGAAATCGGCAGGCTCATCAGAAACGGCAGCTGCTGCTTCTTCCGCTCATTGATGATGTTCAGTCCTGGCAGCGATGACGCCAGAATAACCAGCGATACAAAGAACCACACCATCCCGACCAGCCCCGGAATCTCTCCCGGAATCTGCGCGATTCCCAGCGCGACCACGCCTGCCGCGATCGTTCCCAGCACCCACGCCTTATGTAACTGCCAGTCTTTCCGAATCAGATGCCCAGCAATCGATCCCGTCATATCTCGACCTCCTCTCTGCTGCGCTCCACATTCGCTACAAAAATCTCTTCGAGAGTCATCGTTTCAATGCCCTGAATCCGCGCGCCCGAGTCCGCAAAGGCCGTCGCCATCTCAGATGCGAACGCGTTCGATGTCGCCACCGCAAGGCGACCCTTCTGCCGGATCCCCACAATTCCCGGAAGCGCCGGCAACTGCACGCCGGGTGGCACTTCCAGCCGCACGCGTCGCCAGCGCTCCAGATACGATTCCTTATCCATCGAATCCAGAATTCGCCCCCGATCGATAAACGTTATGCGATCGGAAATTTGCTCCACATCCTGCGTGTTGTGGGACGAAAACAAAATGCTGCGATCTTCGTCCTCCATCACCCCCGTCAGTTCGCGCAGAATCTCATGCCGCGCGACCGGATCAAGCCCCGTTGTCGGCTCATCGAGAACCAGCAGCTTCGGCTTCCGCGCGAGAACCAACAGCAGCGTCGATTTCACGCGCTGTCCATGGGACAGTCCCTTAATCTTTTGCTCCGCCCGCAGCCCGAAACGCCTGAGCAGCACTTGTGCATAATCGGCATCCCACTTTGCGAAGATCCCGCGCATGAATTCCATGTGCCATCCGAGCGTCATGCTGTCATACAGCCGCATGTCTTCCGATGCGAACCCCACGTCCCACTTCGCCTCTACCTGCGATTCCGGCATCGGCAATCCGAGTACCCGCACCTCGCCGCGATCCTGCCGCAGCAGTCCCATTAAAATCCGAATCGTCGTCGATTTCCCTGCGCCGTTTGGACCGATGAGCCCCATGATCTGCCCGCGCGGCACTTCCAGATGAATGTTGTCGAGCGAGAAGAATGGATAGTCCTTGCCTACCCCTCTCAGCTCCACCGCTAAATCCGTCATACTTCTTCCCCTTCCGCCCGGCCCGCGCCGGCTTCACGAATTCTGCTTTCAAGATCCTCCGGCTTCAGACCCAACAGTTCCGCCAGCCTGACCGCCTGCTCCAGGTGCGCGCGCAGTTCGGCCTCATGCAGCCGTGCACCCAGCCCGGGAGCCGAAGCCACGCGTGACCCGCGACCCTGCTGCGTCACGATCACGCCTTCGCGCTCCAGTTCCAGATAGGCGCGCTTTACCGTGATCACGCTGACCTGAAGATCCACCGCCAGTTGGCGAATCGATGGGATCTGCTGCCCTTCTGTCCAGTCCCCCACCGCGATCCGCCGCTTAATCTGCTCCATGATCTGCAGGTACATGGGGCGTTTGTCGGATTGCGAAATTACGAAGCTTTCGTCCATCGCGCTGTGTATATACTCAGTATGCACAGCATAGAAACGGCAGTCAATAGTTTTTTTGAACCCGCAAAGATATAGTTGGATGGATGAGGCTACGGTCCTTTTCCCTCCTCTTATTCGCCGCACCCCTGTTGGCGCAGAACCCCTCCGATTTTTTCGAGAGCAAAATCCGCCCGGTCCTTACCGAGCGCTGCTTCGGCTGCCATTCCTCCGCGTTGCCCACTCCGATGGCCGGGCTCCGACTCGATACCAATGCCGGCCTGAAAACTGTCCGCGGAAAACTCCTCACAGCTCTGAGCTACACAGACCCCGCCTTACAGATGCCGCCCACCGGCAAGCTGCCCGATAACGTCATTGCCGATTTCAAATCCTGGCTCGCCGCCGGCGCGTTTGATCCCCGCGTGGACGCCCCCACGCAAGCTGCCGTACCCGCCCCTCTGCGCGGCATGTCGATTGAAGACGGGCGCAAATGGTGGGCGTTTCAGAAAGTCGCCGAAATGACGGCGCCGAAAGTCAAAGACGCGAAGTGGAGCAAGACCAAAATCGACAGCTTCATCCTCTCTGCGCTCGAAGCGAAAAATCTGAAGCCCTCATCTGCCGCCGATCCTCGCGCGCTCATCGAACGCGTCTACATCGACCTGGTCGGCTTCAAGCCCACCTACGAAGAGATCAACGCATTTGTCAACGACCACTCCCCCAACGCCTACGAGAAGCTGGTCGATCGCCTGCTCGCCTCCGACCATTACGGCGAACGGTGGGGCCGCCACTGGCTCGATGTCGCGCGTTTCGGGGAAGACAATCCCACGTCGGAAGCCACCAATCCCGGCTATCCACTGGCTTTCCGTTACCGCGACTGGGTCATCGAAGCGCTCAATAAAGACGTGCCCTACGACAAGTTCATTAAGCTTCAGCTCGCTGCCGACCTCATGCCTAACGTGCCGCGCGACGATATGCGCGCTCTCGGCTACCTCGGCGCCGCGCCCGTCTACCACAAAGATCGCCGTCTCTCTCAGGATGTTGTCGGCGGTTTTCTGGCCGACGATTTCGATGAGCGCGTCGATGCTGTTTCCCGCGGCATCCTCGGTATGACGGTCGCCTGCGCTCGCTGCCACGATCACAAATTCGATCCCATTCTGACGAAGGATTACTACGGTCTCGTCGGCGTTTTCGCTTCCACTATGCGCGCGGAGCGCCCGCTCGCCGATCTCGATCCCAAACTCGAAACGCGTTACATGTGGATCCAGAATCGGCTCTTTGATCTGCGTTATGCTGCCGACCTGCTGACCAACGAAGCGTCAACGGTCGTGGATTCCGCGCCGCGTGTGGCCACCTGGAAAGCCGAGATTGAAGCCCTGCATCAGGAGATGGAGCCGCTGCGCGAGCGCTATCCCGACCTCGTCGCGAGCCTCGATCGCTACTGGACCTTCCCCCCGCCGCGCACGCCCGGCCAACCCCAACAGCGTCCTGCCGCAGCCGCCACGCCTCCACCGCCGCGCCCCTTCATGCAGGCCGTCTTCGATGCCGCGCAGTACACGGACGGCACCGATAAGCAGGTCACGTGGATTCTCATCAAACCCGGCGAGTCGCGCGATTTCCCGGTTCTTCGCGCAGGACTCGTCACCGCGCCGGGCGACATCGTACCGCGCCACTTCCCAACAGTTCTCGCCCAGGGCGATCCGAACTTCGGCGGCACAGGCTCCGGCCGTCTGGAATTCGCCAATCGGATCTTCTCCGATTCCCCGTCGCTCGCGGCGCGCGTAATCGTGAACCGTGTTTGGGAATGGCACTTCGGTCGCCCCATCGTCGGCACGCCCAGCGATTACGGCAAGCAGGGCGAAAAGCCTACCCACCCCGCACTGCTCGACGATCTCGCCGCACGCTTTATCGCTCACGGCTGGTCGCTCAAGTGGCTCAATCGTGAGATCATGATGTCCGCGGTCTATCAGCAATCGAGCGCGCCGCGCCCTGACGCCGAGCAGGTCGATCAGATCAATTCGCTCTACTGGCGCATGAGTCCGCGCCGTCTCGATGTGGAATCCTTTCGCGATTCCATCCTGCGGGCCGCCGGTACGCTTGATTACACGATGTACGGCCCATCGGAGGACGTTGACCGGCCCGCCAGTGTGCGCCGCACCGTCTATGGACGTGTGAGCCGCAGCCGCCTCAGCAATCTTCTGAAGCTCTACGATTTCCCCGATCCCATGATGACCAGCCCGGGCCGCGATCTGACAACGACATCGCTTCAGCAGCTATTCGTACTGAACAGTCAGTTTATGCGCGAACAATCCGCCGCCGTGGCGAAGGTTGCGACCGCGCAGCTTGACGACGCGGCTCAGATCGCGCTGCTCTATCACCGTATTCTTGCCCGCGACCCCAGCTCGAACGAACTCACGCTCGCCGCCAACTACCTGAAGCTGGGCACGCTCGAGCAATACGCCCAGGTATTATTCGCCACCAACGAGGAGATTCTCTGGCCATGATTTCGCGCCGCGACTTAATTCAACAGCTCTGTGGCAGTCTCGGCGTCGTCGGACTCGCAGGCGTCCTGACGCCGGAAGTCTACGCGTCCGCGCCCGTGGGCCATTACGCAGGCCCCAGGCTTCCCCTGCATGCCAGGCACGTGATCAATCTCTTTATGCCGGGCGGGCCCTCGCATGTGGATATGTTCGATCCCAAGCCCGAAATTGTGAAGCACGCAGGCCAGCGTCCGGACTCCGTCGATCTGCGTACCGAACGCCAGACCGGGGGGTTGCTGCCGTCGTCGTTCAAATTCCAAAAGTACGGGCAGAGTGGAATCGAGGTGAGCGAATTGCTCCCGCAAATGGGATCGGTGATTGACGATGTTTGCGTCATCCGCTCCATGTACACGTTCAACCCGACGCACCTGCCTGCGCGCAGTCTCTTCCACACCGGCAGCATTCTGGCGCAGCGTCCGTCAACAGGCGCCTGGATCTCCTACGGCCTCGGCACGGAAAACGAAAATATTCCGAGCTTCGTTGTGCTCAGTCCTGACCGCGGCGAAGCCTCGCATTCGCGCGCCGGATTTCTGCCATCCGAGCATCAGGGTATTGTCTTCACGGACGCCGAAGTCGAACCCGAGAAGATGATCACCGATCTGCGCAACACGCAGCTTGCACCCGATGCGCAGCGCCGGCAGCTCGACGCCATCCAGGCTTTGAACCGCAACTTCGACGACTCCTTCGGCACAGATCCCTTCCTCGAAGGCCGCATCAAATCGATGGAATCGGCCTATCGCATGCAGTTCGAAGCCATCGATCTCTTCGATATCCGCAAGGAATCCGAAGCCACCCGCGCGGAATACGGGACAACGCCCTTCGCGCACGGCTGCCTTCTGGCACGCCGCCTGGTAGAAAAAGGCGTGCGCTACGTCCACGTAAACTACGGCGCAGGTCAGGTGTGGGACGATCACAAGGACATCGACGACAACCTGAAGAAGCGCTGCCCGGACATGGACCAGGCCGCCGCCGCTCTCATACGCGATCTGAAGCGTCGCGGCTTATTAGACGAAACACTCGTAGTGTGGGGCGGGGAATTCGGGCGTACACCGGTCTCCGAAAGCGGCACGGGCCGAGACCACAATCCGTACGGCTACACGATGTGGATGGCCGGCGGCGGCGTGAAAGGTGGCGTAGCCTACGGAGCAACCGATGAGTTCGGTTTTAAGGCGGTGGATAAGCGAGTCTCGATCCATGATCTCCACGCCACGGTTCTGAACCGTCTCGGTATGGACCACACGAAGCTCACCTATCGCTACGCAGGCCGCGACTTCCGCCTGACCGATGTATTCGGTGAAGTTGTGAACGACATTCTGGTCTGACAGAGCGCCGTCCGTTCACGCAACGCTCATCCTCCGGAAGTTCATACGTCGGAGCCCATCCCTCTGGTCTACAGGCAGAGTCTGTAATGAAAAAAAGGGCGGGGCCGGAGCCCCGCCCCAATTCAGCAACCCCAATCGCTCTACTGATTCAGCTGAAACATATACAACCCGGTCCCGGCCGAAGCCAGCACAACCTGCTTCCCATCCAGCATGAAAGTCTCAGGCGGAGCCGACAGCGCCCCAATCTGCGTATGCCAGATCGGCTTCCCGGTTTTCGCATCCCAGGCCGCCAGATTCTGCCCGTCCGGCACGAATAACACGCCACCAGCGGTCGTAGTCAAACCAACACCGCCGCCGCTGATCTCATGCCGCCACGCAATCTTTCCGGTCTTGTAATCGAACGCCACAATATACGTTCCGAACGAGAATCCGCCACCGCCGCCATTCCCGCCGAGCCCCATAGACCCGCGCGGATCAGGCTCCAGCAGATACTCAATTCGCAGCGAATTCGTCTCGTGCACATAAAACAAACCCGCGTCCGGATTAAACGCCGGGGGAGGGAAGTTCGTCACATCCCCGTTCACCAGCGATCCCGCCACCGTGGCATCCTTGTTCGGATTGCGCTGCACTTCGCCGCGCGCGTTCAGGTGCAGCTTCGAATCCGGACTAATATCCGAAGCGTAGTTATTCACCAGCCCGAACTTCGCCGTAATCAGATGTTCGCCCGTCACGCGATCCAGCACGTAGAAGTATCCGTTGCGCGTAGCCATCATCACCAGCTTCCGCATCCGTCCATTAAACGGAAGATCGGACAGAATCGGCGTCTGCGTTGAATCCCAATCGTGCGTATCGTGCGGCGACGTCTGGAAGTACCACTTCATCTTCCCCGTATCCACATCGAGCGCAATCAGGCATGACGTGTACAGATTGTCCCCATCGCCGCGGCCCGTCGTATAAGAAGGCGTCGGATTTCCCGTGCCATACAAATACAGGTGCGTATCCGGATCGTACGATCCCGGAATCCAACTCGTACCCGCGCCGTGCCGCGCTGCATCCAGATCCTTCCATGTCTCGATTCCCGGATCGCCCGCGTTCTGCGGCGTGTTGTAATGCGTCCACTGAATCGCCCCCGTCTCAGGATCGAGCGACTGCAGGAACGCCGGCGAATCCATGTCGTTACCCGGGCCCACCAGAATGTGGTTCCCGATCACCAGCGGCACGTTCGACGAAAAGTACTGCTGTTCAAACGGGGCAATCTCGCGCTTCCACACTTCCTGCCCGGTCTTCGCATTCAGGCAAACCACATAATCGTCGTGGAACGTGAAGTAGATATAGTTGTGCCACATGCTCGGGCCACGCGTTCCCGTGCTGGTACCGCCGCGAAACTTCCAGTAGTAGTGCCATAGCACCGAACCATCGCGTGCGTCGATCGAATAAACGTCGTCGCGAGTAGCGGCGTAGATCGTGTTATCCACGAACAGCATGCCGCCGCCGAATCGCGCCTGCCCGCACGAATTTGCGTCGCCATTCCCCAGTCCGCCAACCACCAGCGGTCCGGTCCCGCCCCCGCGTCCGCCACCGGCCGCGGGTCCGTTACCTTCCGGACCACACCCCGTAGTGATACCCGGGTTCATCCATTTCAGGCTAAGGTTTTTAACTGTGGTCGTGTTTATATTCTTCAGCGCACTGTAACGCTTGCCAGTCATGTCGCCCGAGTAACTAGTCCACTGATCGGAAAGCGGTTTTAGAATTTCCGCCGGATCCAGTCCACCCGTCTGCGCATGCAGCAACAGCGGAGCCGTCAGGAATGAGAAGACAATCGATAGTTTTTTCATGGTTCCGTTCTCCCTCATTACTTCAGCGTCCACAGGAACGCGGTGACGTCGTGCATGTTCTTATTGGCCGGATCGTCGAGCGCCAGCGCCATCTTCTTATGCGCCTCGTTCGGATCCTTCACCTCCACCTTCGGCGCCGGTGTCACATCCAGAGGAATTGACTTGCGGGTTCCATCCGCCAGCGTCAACACCACCAGGTAATCGTCGCGCCGTGAAGCCCGGCCCTCGAACTTCGTGCCATTCGGCATCGTGACAGTAACGGTTCCGCCCGCACCGCCGCGTCCCCCGCGTCCGCCGCCGCCACCCGCGCCGAGCGGCAGCGATCCCTGCACCCATCCATTCTGCAGCGCCTTCGCATCGGCATACTTCGACGCGATGCCTTTCATGTCGCCGGTGAGCGAATGGCAGCTTACGCAGGCCTTGTTAAAGTAAGCCTCTCCGGCCTTCGCATCGCCGATCAGAACATTCAGCTCAATGCCGACCGGATTACGTCCCGGAGGACTTCCCTGCGGGCCCGCAGTCGCCAGAATGCTGTGAATGTACTCCGAGATCGCACTGTTGTCAGCCTCAACAAGATTGATCTTCGGATTATGCTTTGCCACCTCGGTGGCGATCAGTTCGCCATTCTTGTCGCTCAGTGCAATCTGGGAGCGCAGCAAACTGTTCCCCTTGCCGAGCACGCCGCGAATATCGTTCGCATGGCACAATGCGCACGTCGTTTCATACAGTGCCTTACCGCGGAGTAATACATCCTGCGAAGCCAG
Source organism: Acidobacteriota bacterium (assembly GCA_048498815.1). Classification (GTDB taxonomy): domain Bacteria; phylum Acidobacteriota; class Terriglobia; order Bryobacterales; family Bryobacteraceae; genus BOG-234. The sequence continues at coordinate 58,365 of JBEHXG010000023.1, forward strand.
CGGTCTGGTGAACTGCGGAAATCCCGTTGTCCGCTGCGCCGTGCCGCGGCCGCCTGCTCCCGTCTGTGCGGCTGCCGCAGCCGCTCCGCCACTCGCGCCACGTCCGCCACGCGCGCCGCGACCCTGTGCGAATGACACATGCGCTGCCAGCTGTCCTGCGATTAAAGCCGTAATCACATACTTTTTTCGAATCATGTTTGGGACTCCATGCACCGGGCGCTCCCGCCTTCAGGCGATTCTACCCACGGAACATTCTATACCGCTGGCGGAATCCGTCTCCACAAAAAAAGGGCGGACCGAAATCCCGGTCCGCCCACGGCGTTACTGCTTGTGTGAGGTCGCTAGTAGTGCAATCCTCCCAACAGGTAAAACAAAAGCACGATCAGAAGAATCGTCCCCAGGCCCACTCCGGCTCCCCCGCCTGGGCCCCAGCGCGTATGGCCGTAGTAGCCACCGCCTCCTCCGAATAGCAGCAGCAGAATAATCAGCAGAATCAACATCGTCGTCTGACCTCCCTTGTCTTACCGCAAATTACCCTCTGTTTCCCGACGCCAGCAGTACAATGCCGCCGATCAGCGCGACGGCTCCGGCGATCGGTGGAAACGGCACCTCATGCGTCTTTTCTCGCGTAGCGTGAACCGGGCCCACATGAAATACGTCTTCGCGTGTAACGTAACGAAAGCCTCCCCACGCCAGGCCGACCAACCCGACCACAATGAGTAGGACTCCAATCGTCCTGTTCATCCGCTTACTGGCCCAGAACCTTTTCGACCTGGCCGACCTTCTTCTGGACAGCCCCCGCCGCCCGCTCGACTTGCCCTTCATCGGCAAGGTTGGGATTCTTTAGCGCCTTTCCGGCTTTCTCCTTGACCGCTCCCTTGAGCTCGTGGAACTTTCCTTCCGCCTGATCCTTTGTACTGATGTTCATGTTTTTCACTCCGCAACCCCGCGCATGCACGTGAGCCGCCAGATCTCACACAGATGGTCGGCCACGCAATTGCTCACACGCGAACTCGAGGTGAACGAATGCTCCTACTCCTGATATTGCTTCTCCTGATCTTCGGCGGCGGTGGCGGTTACTATGGCTACACGCAGTGGGGCGCACCCGCCGGAGGTGGAATTCTTCTGCTCGTGATCATCCTTGTGGTCCTGTTCGGGCGAGGAAGGATCTGATCATGGCAACGAACGATCCCAAACCAACACCTGCGGAACTCGACGAACGCGCGCAGCGCCGGCTTCATGACCGTCTCAAAGGCGGACAGGAGCCACTCGAAGATCTTCCCGAAGAATGGGATGCGGAAGATCGCGCGCTGGGAAATCGTAAACCCGATCTCGCCGAAGTCGAAGACGATATCTCCCGCCTCTGAACCTTACTTAACATCAGAACAAATCAAGGCCGCAGCGCGTATCCCGCCTGCGGCCGTAATTTTTGCCACCCGAATTTATTGCCTTCCTCGTTGCAACTTATTCATTTGTCTCCAATTAATAGAGCGGTCGGGTGATTGCATAAAACATCTGCAAAAGGAGGCATTTCCGATGAAAGCAACGCGTGCGAAACGTTCGGCTCTGCCCGAAAATCCGAGGCCGCCAAAGACCCTGAAACCTGACAGCAGGCCGCAGGACAACGAGGACGTGCAGCCCTCCGGAGTGCGGGAAAACTCGCCCTCAAATGAAGGTGTCGAGTGGCCGCTTTCGCCCGTGGAAGGTGAGCCCAAAACACCAGGGTTCTGACCAGCAGCAAGCGAAATCGAAAGGAGACGACTATGCGTAATTTTGTAAAGTTGGATGCCGCTATTCTCATTGCGGCGGCGTCTGCAGTTCTCATTACAGGCTCCGCGAAGGCCGACGTTTGGGACCAGCGCACCACGATCACGTTCAGTGCGCCAGTGGAAGTTCCGGGCGTCCATCAGGAAGGCTTCGAAGTTCTTCCCGCCGGCTCGTATGTGTTCCAACTGATGAACTCACCGTCGGATCGACACATCGTTCAGATCTTTGATCGCCGCCAGACAAGGCTGATTGCCACTGTCTTCGCTGTTCCCAGCAGCCGTGGCACAATCCCCGATCGGACAATTATCACTTTTCGGGAGCGGCCCGAGGGATCTCCTGCCGCAATAAAAGCCTGGTACTATCCCGGCTCATCAGAGGGCAATGAATTCACCTACCCGAAGCAGAGGGAATCAACGCCCCTGGTAAACACCGCCGAAAACGATAGGATTCACGAATTCGTTGCGTCGCCCGTCGCCCAGCTCCGGTTGGGGCCTCCAGCGCCGATCACCCCCGTAGAATCTCCCACCCCCAAACAGTTGCAGTTTTCAGATCCCGATAGCACGGCGGACGAGCAGCCGCTGTCGGACGCCACGCCGCAGGCACAGCCCGGTACACCTTCGAACCTTCCCACGTCGTTTGGTCTCCCGCTGTTCGGTGGCTTGTTTATCGCGGGAAGCGCCTGGCGTACGTTCAAACGCAACTCGTAAACAGCGCTGTAAACAATTGGGGCGCGGATAGCCACCGCGCCCTGACCTTTTTCAATCACAAAAGGGGGAGTTGTGATTCGATCTGCGTTCATACTGTTGTCTCTGATTTGCGCCTCTGTCGCGATCCCGCTTCAGACGCCTCTGCCCGATGACGCGCCGTTCCGCATTTCCGTGGATCTGGACCTCGTCACCATTCCGGTCACGGTGCGCGATCGCAAAGGACAAAACGTTCCCGGCCTTGCCGCAGATAGCTTCGAAATTTATGAGGATAAGGTCCGTCAGAACATCCGTCTGTTCCGCACAGAAGACATACCTGTCACGGCAGGTCTCGTGGTGGATCACAGCGGCAGCATGCAGCCCAGGATGCAGGACGTAACTGCCGCAGCTCAGGCCTTCGCTCGAAAGAGCAATCCGAGCGATGAAATCTTCGTGCTGAATTTCAATGAGCGCGTCGTGCCAGGTTTACCGCCGTCTCTTCCCTTCAGCAACGATCCCGAGCAACTCGGAGCCGCAATTCTGAACGCACCCATCGCCGGCAACACGGCCTTATATGATGCCCTCGATACCGCGCTTGATCGGGTGGGCAGGGGTACCCGTACTAAAAAAGTTCTCGTTCTCATCAGCGACGGAGGAGACAACGCCAGCCACACGCAACTTCCGGTACTGATGAAAAAAATCGCACGTCTGAACATTACTATCTACGCGATTGGCATCTTCAACAGCGATGACGCCGATTCCAATGTGCGCGTTCTCCGCAACCTCGTTCACGCTACAGGTGGAGAGGCTTACTTCCCCGCCTCTCATGATGTGCCCGTGGTCTGTGAGCGCATAGCGGCATCGATTCGACAGCAATACACACTGGGCTATGTATCAACCAATAAACGCGGGACCGGTAAATATCGCAGAATTCAGGTTTTCGCTCGGGCAGGCAAGACGAAGCTCTACGTCCATGCCCGCGCGGGCTATATTGCAGAAGTCCGCTAGAACCGGTCACGTAATACTTTCCATTGTCGCCCGCCAAACCCGCCTCATCAGGGACAAAATATGGAATTGGCGCGCGTTGATTGCCGCCCGCTGTCACCTTGCAAAAACTGCACTTTCAATTGCATGAGGCGAATGGCACGCAATTTGCAAAAGCATGGTTCCGAGGTGTTCCCTATGAAAGCAATCGGACTCATGTCCACCATGTTCGCTGCCGGAGTTCTGTGTGCTCAGGCGCCTAACCCCGTCCAGACCAACGTAAGTCCTACCGCTGATGGAAGAGTGCCTGTATTTCGCGTCGAAGTTACTTCACGCACCATCCGCGCCGTCAACTATCACCATCGTCAAGGCACGACCAAGATCGATTTTCGTGGCACTGCCCTGATGCCCGAAGCCAGAGGACAAGCGGAGATCACGCCCAACGATGGTGCGACTCGCGTTAATCTCCACTTCGATCACCTTTCCAATCCGGTGCAATTCGGTAGTGAATATCTGACCCTCGTCCTTTGGGCGATCACGCCGGAAGGCCGGGCCGAACGTCTTGGCGAAGTCACTCTCCGTGACGCCGATAAAAAAAGTGCTGAACTCTATGCGACAACCGATTTGCAGTCGTTCGGCATGATCGTCACTGCCGAACCGTACTTTTCAGTCAGCCAGCCTTCCGATGTAGTAGTGCTCGAAAACTTCATCAACAAAGAGACCAACGGAACGATGGAAGATATCGAAGCCAAGTATGAACTGCTGAAGCGTGGCCAATACACGGCTAATATCGGCGCCAAAGGTCTCAGCTCGATGACCGCCGATCTCAGCGTCCCGCTGCAACTGCGTGAAGCGCGTGAAGCGATGGCGATCGCCAAAGCCCAGGGGGCGGATCGGTATGCTGCCGACACGATGCAGAAGGCCGAGACCGATATGATCAACGCGGAAGGCTTTAATCGCACCAAAGATCTGAAGCGTCTGGAAACTTCTGCGCGCGAAGCTACGCAGATGGCCGAGGACGCTCGCCGCATCACTCTTCAGAAACAGGCCGACGAAGCCGATCAGGCTCGCGCACGCAGCGAATCCGAAGCTCGTGCGAAAGCAGCTGAAGAAGCTCGCCTCCGCGCCGCGGCCGATGCCAACGCAGCCGCCTCGAAAGCGATTGCGGCTGACGCGCAGCGCCAGAAACAGGAAGCCGAAGTTGCGATGGCGCGCGCTCGCGACGCTCAGCGCGATGCCGAATCAGCCCGCCAGGCGGCGCTCGCTGAGCAGGCTAAGCTTGCCAGCGAAAAGGCGACCGCAATCTCTGCGCGTGAGCAGGCGGAAAAAGATGCCCAGGCGTTGCGCGCCCGTCTCCACGACCAGCTCAACCTGATCCTGCAGACCAGTGATACCGCACGCGGACTGATTGTTAACATGTCCGATGTTCTCTTCGACACGAATGAAGCAACCCTGAAACCTGGGGCCCGCGAAAAACTCGCCCGGGTCTCCGGCATCCTGCTGGCCTATCCCACCCTGAAGATGACCGTGGAAGGACATACTGACAGCACCGGCACTGACGAATACAACCTTAAGCTGTCGGAAAAGCGCGCCGACTCCGTCCGAACTTACCTCGTTACGAATGGCATCAACGCCGCAAACGTGGAAGCTCGCGGTCTTGGCAAGGAAGGTGCGGTAGCTTCGAACGACACGGCTGCCGGCCGCCAACAGAACCGCCGAGTCGAACTTATCGTCAGCGGCGACATTATTGGGCAACCGATCAGCGACGGCAGCCGGCCCGCCGCAAACGCTCCCCTCGGTTTCGCCGGACGCTAACTAACCCGCTGCATAGCCCCGCCGTCCTGATCGGCGGGGCTAATTATCAAAGGAGACTTTTATGCTTTACTGGACGATCATGTTTTTGCTGATCTCGCTCATTGCCGCTGTCTTTGGCTTCACGGGTCTCGCCGTCGCAGCCGCGGGAATCGCAAGAATTCTGTTCTTTGTCTTTCTCGTGCTCTTCGTGTTCTCTCTTGTCGCTCACATGTCACGGCGCGTGTAGTCAGATGGCACCCGAATTGCTAGCAAAAATTCATCGTTCGAATGACAGCGAATTCCGTTGGGAAAACAACTGCGCCTGTGCATCGCGAAAGCACAGGGATCCATGGACTTGATGAGATTCTGAAGGGCGGTCTCGCCCCGGATCGGCTTTATGTTCTGGAGGGAACGCCGGGCTGTGGAAAAACGACTCTCGCAATCCAGTTCCTTCTGGAGGGTGTTCGGCTGGGCCAGCGCGTCCTTTACATTACGCTCTCGGAGACTCGCGAAGAACTCAACGATGTAGCCCGCTCCCATAACTGGGATCTCACCGGTGTTGATGTTCTGGAACTGAACGCATTTTCCGAGCGCCTCCAGGAAGACGGTGACTATACCGTTTACCATCCATCCGATGTGGAACTGGGCGAAACTCTCCGCCACATCCGGGCCGAGGTCGACCGTCTCAACCCAGGCCGCCTGGCGCTCGATTCGGTTTCCGAGCTGAGAACCCTCTCTCAGACAGGAGCCCGTTACCGCCGCGAACTCCTTGGCTTAAAGCAGTTTTTCGCGGGCAAAAAATGCACGGTCCTGGTACTCGACGATTATTCCAGTAGTGAAAATTCTCAGCAACTCCAGACCATAGCGCACGGCGTGATCAGACTGGAGCGCGAGGGCCGTGAGTACGGCACAACCCGCCGCTACCTGCACGTCGTGAAGTTGCGTGGCGCGCAATTTCGCGAAGGCCGCCATGATTTCGTCATTCAAACCGGCGGCATCCACGTCTATCCTCGCCTTTCCGCCGATCGCACAGCGCGGGTGAAGAACTCCGGCGCCGCCGAAAGCGGCAGCGAGCAGCTCGACGCGCTTCTGGGAGGTGGACTTGATCGCGGTTCCAGCACGCTGCTCATGGGGCCGGCTGGCACCGGCAAGACCACTCTCTGTTCTCATTACCTCGTAGCCGCCCTCAGACGCGGGGAGCGGGTAGCCTGCTTCCAGTTTGAAGAAAGCTCCGACACGTTTCTGCGCCGGTCGGAAAGCTTCGGCATGGAGTTCGAATCCTATGTTGCTTCGGGTCAGCTTGATCTTATACAGGTCGAGGTAGCCGACCTGTCGCCTGGTGAATTCTCCGCCCGCGTGCGGGCCCAGGTCGAACACTCCAACACCACATTCATTGTGATCGATAGCCTTAACGGCTATCTCAATGGGATGCCGAGCGAGCGTTTCCTGCTGATTCACATGCACGAACTGCTCGCCTATCTCGGTCAGCGGGGCGTCGTCACTCTTCTTACAATCGCTCAGTCCGGCATGATGGGCACAGGAATGCACACACCGGTCGATGTCAGCTTCCTGGCCGACACTGTCATCCTGCTCCGCTTCTTCGAAGCGGCCGGTGCGGTGCGGCAGGCGATATCCGTAGTAAAGAAACGTCGGGGTAGCCACGAGCGGACTTTGCGTGAATTGAAAATCGGGCCCGCCGGAATGCAGATCGGCGAAGTCCTTGACGAATTCGAAGGAGTCCTCACCGGTGTGCCGCGCTACCGCGGAAAGGAATCGAGCCTGCTGCCGGGCCGCGGCTAAATCCAATGTTCCGGCGCAGCGCCAGTGAAATGCGGGTCGTGATACTCGCCCCGATTGGCCGCGACGCCCAGCTTCTCGCTTCCACCGTCAATGCCCTGGGTATCGATACCGCAATCGCCCCCCATGCTTCGTCTCTGCTCGATTTCTTCGGGGAGGGCGCGGGCAGCGCAATCATTGCCGAAGAAAGTCTCACCGCCGATTCCACCGCTCGTCTCACGGCATGGGTTGGCAGCCAGCCGCCGTGGTCTGACATCCCGCTTATCATACTGACTAATGGCGGCCGCCCAACCCGCAATAGCCAGTTGCGGGGCCAGGCACTGCAGATGATCGGTAATGTGACCCTGATCGAACGGCCGGTCCGACCCGAGACCATCGAAAGCGCAGTCCGCGCCGCCCTGCGTGCCCGCATGCGCCAGTATGAAATTCGCAGCCGGCAGGAAGCACTCCTCCGGGCGAACGCAGATCTCGAGCAATTTGCCCACTCCGCGAGCCATGATCTGCGGGAACCGCTTCGCAGCATCGGCCTTTACTCCGACCTGCTGCTCCGCGAATATGATGGCAAGCTCGATTCCCGCGGAGGCGAATTCCTCAATCTCATCGGCGCCGCTTGTCGTCGAATGGACGCCCTGCTGACAGACCTTCTCGCGTACGCCCATGCCTCCAGCATTTCGGCCGATACGGTCGAGATAATCGATTCCCGGCGTCCGCTGGACTCCGCTCTCGAAAACCTGGCCAGTGCCATTCGCGAAAGCAATGCTGAAATTGAGATTGGCGGACTTCCGGCAGTCAAAATGCACGAAAGCCATCTCGCGCAGGTTTTTCAGAACCTGCTGGGGAATGCGATTAAGTACCGTAGCGATGACAATCGATTAAGAATTCGCCTCACTGCGGAAACACAGGGCAATCGCTGGATGTTTCGAGTGGAGGATAATGGAATCGGGGTACCCCCGGCATACAGGGAGACGATTTTTGGGATTTTTAAACGGCTTCACACAAACGCCAGGTACTCCGGCACCGGTATGGGTCTGGCCATTTGCCAGCGCATCGTCGAGCGATACCGGGGACGCATCTGGGTGGAATCCGAACCCGGCAGCGGCTCAACCTTTTGCTTCACAGTCCCCGCGTGAATCGAAGCGTCTGTCGTTCCTCGTCGTTGAGGATAATCCGGCCGACGTGTTCCTGATCAAAGAGGCAATCGCGGTCGCGGGAATACATGCCGATCTGACGGTCATCGATAACGGGGAAGAAGCCATCCAGATATTCAATCGGATTGACGAGCTTCATCCCGTTCATTGTCCGGATCTCATCATGCTCGACATCAACCTGCCGAGAACTGACGGCTTTGCCGTGCTTGACGCCCTGCGCCACAGCCAGACCTGCTCCAAAACCCCGGTCATTATCATGACATCGTCGGCGGCTCAGTCCGACAAAACCCGCAGCGCCGCTCTCGGTGCCAATGCCTATTTTCAGAAGCCGTCCACTTACGAGGCCTATCTGAAAATAGGAGACGTCATGCGCGCCATGCTGGAAACACCCTCGCACTGACTCGTAAATTCAGCGGGGTCTGCCCACATCGGACCTGACTTCTACGTCCAGTCCACAACCGCTTTGACAATCCCGGCCTCCCGATGCAGCCACGCCGGAAACCGCTCCTGCATCGAAGCCCGTGGCGCACACTCTGTAGGCCACGGATTCACGTCGATCTGACCGCTCTCCATCAGCTCCAGCACCCGATGATGTTCCGCCGGCGTGCTGTTCCGGCTCGCCAGAATCGTCGCTTCCCGCCGGTGCAGATCCGGATCAAACAGCGAAATCGGGCTATTCACCAACCCAACAAAAATCAGCTTGCCGCCCTGCTCCAGCAACTGGATCGATTCCTCCATCGACCCCCGATCCCCGGTGCAGTCAAATACCAGCATGGACGCCTGCTCCTGCCGCGCCTCAGCGTGCGACGGATAGTATCGCTCTAATTTATGATGTCGTGCCGCAAAATCCAGCCGCTCCGGCATCTTCTCGATAACCCCGCACTCCGCGCCGGCCAACCGCAGAAATTCCAGCACGGATAATCCGATCGGACCCGCGCCCACCACAATCGCCCGCTCGCCGGCCAGCGGCTGCGCACGACCCACCGCGTGAATCCCCACTCCCAGTGTCTCCACCAGAGGAATCTGCACATTCGGCAGCTTCTCGCACTTATACATCTGCTTCGCCGGCAGCACGATGCGTTCGCGCATTCCGCCATCCGTATGTACGCCGATCACGCACATCTTCGCGCAGCAGTTTGAGCGGCCCCGCACGCAGGCCGCGCAAACTCCGCACGTCATATAAGGATTCACCGCGCAACGGTCGCCCGCACGAAATCCCTCCACCCCTTCGCCTGGCTCAATCACCTCCACGGCGAGCTCATGGCCAAGCACGCGCGGATAGTTGAAAAATGGCTGTGTACCTTCAAATGCGTGGAGATCTGTTCCGCAGATCCCCACCATCAGCACACGAACCAGCACCTCACCCGCGCCTGGCTTAAGCGGCGGCGTGGTCTGCGAGTGGGCGAAATGCCCCGGCTCCCGGAGCGTGACCGTATTCATTCGCGACGAATCCAATCCTTACTGTCCCGCGCCGCGGCCACCGCCGCTGAATCCGCGACCACCGCCGCGACCGCCGCTGCCGCCACGTCCGCCGCCACGACCGGCCGGAGGCGTATAAGAGACCAATTCATCCACTGGACGCTTCGCCGCCCACGCAATCCCGCGCAGCATGGTCTTCTGAACTGCCGGCATGGCGAAGTTCGAATACGTATGACCCTGCATGTACACCCATGCGCGAGCCGGCTGGCCGCCAGGCAGCGTGTGCTCGTAGGTCCACATCTGCGGCACGATCTCACCCTTGTGCGTGCCGGCGCTCGGCGTCCCGGCGATTTCCGCATTTGCCAGAACGTGAATTGCCGGATCCTTTGCCCACGTCATCAGGAAGAACGCTTCATCGTCGTCGAGCGTCATATCCGGAAAATCCTTCATGATCGGATTCGCCTTATCAACAACGGTGTACGGGATCTTCGCATCCAGCGTGAAGTTCGTTTCCCCATGCTTCTTGCCGCCGCCGAACAGCGACGCAATCCACGCGGGATCGGGACCACAGATCGAATCGTGCAGACTCACCAGTCCGCCGCCGCGCTTCACGTAGGCTTCCAGATCGGCCTTCTGCGCGGCCGTCATATTCAGCGACACATCGCCTTTATAAACAACCACCACATCCGTATGAGCCAGTTCGTCGGCCGTAGGCACATGCAGCGACCCATCCACTACCGCGCCGTGCTCCGTCAGCACCTTGCTCCAGTCCGCCAGAAACTGCGGATAATCGTGCTGCCCGGGGCCGTGCGTCTTCAACCCGCTCCAGATATATACATGAATGCCGTTTACGTTGGCGGGCGCCTGCTGAGCCACCGCGGAACCCGCCGCGAGGAACGCCAAACCGGCGCCGATCATCAGGGAAATCTTCTTTTTCATATTCACCACCTTGTCCATCTTTCTTCTTGGAATGGCCCGCCGCGCCCCCACCGCTACAGCCTGCCACGCGCACTAGGCATAGTATCAGGAACGCTGCCGTGATGCGCCCGCGAGGACCAGCCCTGACCCCACTCGGGAGCCGGAAAACGCAAACTTCACACGATCTTCACGTTCCCGATGTTTCAGTTCCGTTACTCTGTGTAATGACATGAACTTGTTTCCCCGTGACGAAAAGTTCTTCCAGCTTCTCGAGCAGCAGTCGAACCTGATCCTCGACGCCGCGAAATCCCTTTTCGAAGGAGTCCAGCGTGGCGCCGCCGCCATGGCAATGAGCGCCGGCGCCATCAAGCGCCTCGAACACGACGCCGACGAAATTACCCATCAGATCCTCACTCGCCTCCACGCCACCTTCGTCACCCCCATTGACCCGGAAGACCTCCACGCCATCACCACCGCCATGGACGATGTCATCGACGCCATCGAAGACTCCTCCTTCCGCCTCACCGCCTATCGCATCGATCCCATCCCGCCCGGCGTAGTCGAATTCGGCCAGATCATCCACGCCACCTGCATGCGCCTCCAGGTCGCCATCCAGAAGCTGCGCGCAGGCAAGGCCGTGCAGGAAGAGTGCATCGAAATCAACCGCCTGGAAAATACGGCTGACGATCTCGTGCGCCGATTGGTCACCAACCTATTTGATTCCGGTCTGGACGCTGTGTCCGTCATGAAGCACAAAGAAATCTACGAGTTCCTCGAACTCGCCGTCGATCGCTGCGAAGACGTCGCCGACGTTCTGCAGACCGTTTCCGTGAAAAACAGCTAACCGGTCCCGCGGCCCATGCCCATCCCTATCCTCGTCGCCGCGACCGTTGCCATCGCGCTTATCTTCGACTACATCAACGGTTTCCACGACTCCGCGAACTCTATCGCGACCGTAGTAGCCACCCGCGTCCTCAGGCCTTTCCACGCCGTACTCTGGGCCGCGTTCTTCAACCTCTTTGCAGCGATCGCCCTGGGTACACGCGTCGCCTCCAGCATCAGCAAAGGCTACGTCGATCCCAAAATAGTCACTCCCGAGTTGGTGCTCGCCGGACTACTCGGCGCCATTGTCTGGAACCTGATCACCTGGTGGCTCGGCCTGCCCTCAAGCTCCTCGCATGCACTCATTGGAGGCTACGCCGGCGCGGCAGTAGCCAAGGCCGGATTCGTTGCTCTGGTCCCGGGCAAATGGCCGACCACGCTGCTCTTCATCGTGCTCTCGCCGCTAATCGGCATGCTGCTTTCCTGGACGCTCATGCTGATTGTCCACTGGACCTTCCGCCACACCCCGCCAGCCCGCTCGGATAAATTCTTTCGCCGCATGCAACTCGTTTCATCCGCCTTGTTCAGTTGCGCGCACGGCACCAACGATGGACAGAAAACGATGGGCATCATCACCGCGCTGCTGATCGCCGCAAAGCTGCAAAAAGGAAATCAGATCCAGACCTGGGTAATCCTCGCCGCCAGCGTCGCAATCAGCCTCGGCACCATGAGCGGCGGCTGGAGAATCGTCAAGACCATGGGTTCCGGCCTCACTAGGCTGAAACCCAGAGGAGGCTTCTGCGCCGAAACCGGGGCTGCACTCTCCATCCTCTTCCCGACATATTTGGGCTTGCCCGTCTCCACAACCCACGCCATAGCCGGTGCCATAGCCGGAGTAGGCTCCACCCATCGCCGGAAAGCCGTCCGCTGGGGCAAAGCCAGAGAGATCGTCTGGGCCTGGTTCCTCACCATCCCCTGTGCGGCATTCGTCGCAGCCGTGTGCTACTTCCTGGTACGCCTCTTCGCTCCGGCAGCCTAACCGCCGTTGCGCGCCTCCAATGTTGAGCCCAAAGCTCTACCCGAGCTGCTTCTCCCGGATCCCCGCCCCCTGCCAGCTATTCTTAAGATTCTCCCCATGCCCGATCTCGCCGCCCCCGACGTCATCGCGAAATACGAACCCGTAATCGGACTCGAAATCCACTGCCAGCTCGCCACCCGCACCAAGATCTTCTGCGGCTGCCCCACCGGCTTCGGAGCCCCGCCCAACACCAACGTCTGTCCCGTCTGCCTCGCCCTCCCCGGCGCGCTCCCCGTCCTGTCCCGCCAGGCCGTCGAACTCGCCATCAAAGGCTCCATCGCCCTCAACTGCAACATCAACCCCGTCTCCCGCTTCGCCCGCAAAAACTACTTCTATCCGGATTCCCCCAAGGGCTACCAGATCTCGCAATACGACCAGCCCCTGTCCGAACACGGCGCCGTCAACATCACTCTTGATGGCGCAATCAAACGCATCGGTGTCACCCGCATCCACATGGAAGACGACGCCGGCAAGAGCCAGCACGACGGCTTCAAAGACTCTGCCCGCTTCACCTACGTCGACCTCAACCGTAGCGGCACGCCCCTCATCGAAATCGTCAGCGAGCCCGACATGCGCTCCTCCGACGAAGCCGTCGCCTACTTCACTGAAGTGAAGCAGGCGCTCGAATTTACCGGCGTCTCCACCTGCGACATGGAAAAAGGCCACCTCCGCTGCGACGCCAACGTCTCCGTTCGCCTCAAAGGCGCCGAGAAATTCGGCATCCGCGCCGAAGTGAAAAACCTCAATTCCTTCCGCTTCCTCAAGCAGGCTATCGATTACGAAATCGCCCGTCAGGTCGCCATCGCCGAATCCGGTGGACGCATGATTCAGGAAACCCGGCTCTTCGAACCGGAAACCGGCGAAACCCACGCCATGCGCAGTAAAGAAGACGCGCACGACTACCGCTACTTCCCGGAGCCCGATCTCGTCCCGCTGAAAATCAGTGACGAGTGGCTTGCCGCCGTGCGCGCCACCATGCCCGAACTGCCCGCGGTGAAACGTCAGCGCTTCATCACAAGCTACGGGCTCTCCGAATACGACGCGAACGTCTTAACGCAATCGCGCCCGCTGGGCGAGTATTTCGACGAAGTGGTGGCCATAGCGAAAGATCCCAAGATATCCGCGAACTGGGTGATGGGAGACCTCGCAGCGCTCCTGAAATCCGCAGGCGCAGAAATCGATCGCTCACCGGTCCCTGCGAAAAACCTGGGCGATCTCCTGAACCTGATCGCATCCGGAGAACTCTCCGGCAAACTAGCCAAAGAGGTTCTCGAAAAAATGTTCGCGACTGGCGACGCCGCGCCCGCCATCATGGAGCGCGAAGGACTCAAACAAATCAGCGACTCCGGCGCGCTCGGCAAAATCGTCGATGAAGTAATCGCCGCCAATCCAAAGCAGGTCGAACAATACAGGGCAGGGAAGACCGCGGTGATCGGCTTCCTCGTAGGCCAGATCATGAAGGCCTCCAGAGGACAAGCCAACCCTGCCGCTGTCAACGACCTGCTCAAAGCAAAACTAACTTAAAGAGGAGAAAGCATGACGCTAAAAGAAGGCGATAAAGCTCCGGAATTCAAAGTCCTCACCGACTCAGGCGAAGAGTTCGATCTCGCGCAGCATCAGAGCGAGCGCCTCGTGCTCTACTTCTACCCGCGCGCCGACACACCAGGCTGCACCATTGAATCCTGCGAATTCCGCGATACGGCGAAGAAGTTCGAAAAGAAAGGCGTGACCATCCTCGGCGTCTCGCCCGACACCACAAAGGCCCAGTCGAAATTTAAGGAAAAGTTCGATCTCAACTTCACCCTCCTCGCCGACGATGACAAAACCATCGCCAACCTCTACGGCGTCATGAAAGAAAAGAATATGTACGGCAAGAAGGTTATGGGAGTAGCCCGAACAACTTTCGTAATCGACAACGGCAAGATCACAAAAATCTTCACCAGCGTAAAACCTGAAGGCCACGCCGAAGAAGTTCTGGCTACATTGTAAAGTTGCAATGAGCAGCGCGTGGATCAGAATAACCGCGCTGTTCGCCGTCGCTGCGGGTCTCGCTGCAGCGGCCGATCGTCGTCCTCTTGGCGAAATCGATTTCTTCGGCTACAAAGACCTCGATCTCGCCGCCATCCGATCGGCTCTGCCGATCCACGAAGGCGAACTCTTTCCTCCCCCGGGCGTGAAGCACTCCGAGGATCTGAAGCGCCAAATCGAGCAAGCCATCGTGAAAACCATCGGCCACTCGCCGACTGACGTAGCGTTTATCTGCTGCGACGCCAAACAGAATCCGATGGTCTACATCGGCCTGCCTGGCCAGTCTTATCAACAGTTCACCTTC
>JBEHXG010000024.1:0-70685 GCA_048498815.1 Acidobacteriota bacterium
ACTCACTCTGTTGTACGTCTTTTCCCCGCATACCTATCCAGGCGTCTTCTTGCCTTTTCAGGTTACGGGGAGATGTTGGCTTTTCAGCAGCCTGCTAGGGCTAGCCCGCAAACAGTGTTGTCCGCGGTCGTGCTATTTCAGGAGGGTAAGGAGAACCCTCATGCCTACTGAGAGACAGATTGCCGCCAATCGCGGGAACGCCGGAAAATCTACCGGGCCTCGCACCCTCCAGGGGAAAGCGATTTCCCGCATGAACGCCGTAAAACACGGCCTCACCCGTCAACTCGCGTCCCTGCCACAAGTCGAGCGGGAGGCCTTCCACAGATTCCGCCTGGAAATAGTCGCCGCCTTCCCGGAGCGGACGACGAAGGAGGTGCTGCTGATCAACGAAGTCGCCCTCGCCGCCTGGCGAATCGCCTCGAAGCCATTATCGCTCGTGACTGAAATAAGGCCACTTAACCGCAAAATTGGCTTCGTTTTTTCGTTTGGCAAAATTGCGGCCTGAGGAGCCGCGCCATAGCCTCCACCACCGCCCGCCGCTACAATAAGACTTCCATGCTCAGAGTCCGCTTCGCGCCGTCGCCGACAGGTTATTTGCACATCGGCAGCGCCCGCACCTTCATCTTTAACTGGCTCTACGCCCGCCGCCACGGAGGAACCATGATCCTCCGCATCGACGACACCGACCTCGAGCGCAACACCGAAGCCTCACTCAACTCCATCTTCGATGGCCTGAAGTGGCTCGGACTCGGCTGGGACGAACAATACCGCCAGTCCGAACGTCTGCACTTTCACCGCCAGACCGCAGAGTTGCTCCTCGCAAAAGGTCTCGCCTATCGGGACTTCACCCCGCGAACCGGCTCGTCCGAAAAAGACGACGCCCAACAAGCCCAGGGAGCCTGGCTTTTCAATCCTGGCCAGCGCGAGATCTCATACACCGAAAGTGCCCGGCGCGCCGCGGCAGGCGAGAAGTTTGTCGTGAGATTCCGCGTCCCGCGCGAAACGTCCGAAGCGGTCACCTTCACCGATGCGGTTTACGGCGATCAATCCAAATCGACAGCCGATATCGAAGACTTCGCCCTGCTCCGCAGCGACGGCTCGCCGACCTACCACCTTGCCTCCTGCGCTGACGACATCGACCTCCGAATCTCCCACATAGTCCGCGGACAGGACCACCTCACCAACACGTTTAAGCACATCCTGATCTTCCGCGGTTCGGGCGTCGAACCGCCCCGGTTCGCACACCTCCCCCTGCTCGTAGCCCCCAATGGCGCCAAGCTCTCGAAGCGCATCCACGGCCCCGTCGTCTCCGTAACGACGTATCGCGACGCCGGCTTCCTTCCCCACGCTTTCATCAACTTTCTCTGCCTGCTCGGCTGGTCACCCAAGAACGATCGCGAACAGCTCACGCGCGAAGAACTCATCCAGCTCTTCTCCTTCGAAGGGGTCAACCGCAGCAACGCCGTGGTCAACTTCACCGAAGAAGAACCGTTCGACGCCAAAGCCGTCTGGCTCAACGCTGAACTGATTCGTCACATGGAAGCAGAAGACTTGACGACCGAACTACTGCCCTTTGTCCCGGTGGACGCCGCAAGAATGCGGCAGATCACACCCCTCATACAGGAGCGAATTCGCCTGCTCCGCGACGTGCAGGACGCAGCCGACTTCTTTTTCGCCGAACCAAAGCCTTACGACGCCTCCGAACTCATCCCGAAAAAAGGCGACGCCGCAATGGCCGGGCGGGCCCTGACCAAAGCCCTCGAAGTCCTGCCAACCGCAGACTTCACCCACGATGGACTAGATGCCACACTCCGCGCCGCCTCCACCGACCTCGGCATCAAAGCCGGACAGATGTTTGAACCCGTGCGCGTAGCCGTTTGCGGCCGCAAAACCGCGCCGCCGCTCTTCGGAACCCTCGAAGTCCTCGGCCGCGATACCTGTCTCAGCCGCATCCGTCTCGCGCTGGCGAAATTAGCGCCACCTTTAAACTAAAAAAATGACACCGCCTGCCCCACCAAGCTCCTCCAACTTCATTCGCGACATTATTGTCGACGATATGGAGTCCGGCAAGTTCGGCGGCCGCGTCCACACCCGATTTCCACCTGAACCAAACGGCTATCTCCATATCGGCCACGCGAAATCCATCTGTCTGAACTTCGGACTCGCGGCGGAGTTCGGCGGCAAAACCAACCTCCGCTTTGACGACACCAATCCCGAAAAAGAGGAGCAGGAATACGTCGATTCGATCATCGACAACGTCCACTGGCTCGGCTTCGACTGGGAAGGTCGCATGTTCTTCGCCTCGGATTACTTCGATCAGCTTTACGACTGGGCGCTGAAGATGATCCGCGAAGGCAAGGCCTTCGTATGCGATCTCTCCGCCGATGAAGTCCGCCAATATCGCGGTACGCTCACGGAAGGCGGCAAGGAAAGCCCGTATCGCAATCGCTCGGTCGAGGAAAATCTCGATCTGTTCGAGCGCATGAAGAATGGCGAATTTCCCGACGGGTCGCGCACTCTGCGCGCGAAAGTCGATATGGCCTCAAAGAACCTGAACATGCGCGACCCCGTCATGTATCGGATTCTCAACGCCGAACATCACCGCACCGGCAGCAAGTGGTGCATCTATCCGATGTACGACTACGCGCATGGCCAGTCCGACTCCATCGAAGGCATCACGCACTCCATCTGCACGCTGGAATTTGAAGATCACCGTCCGCTCTACGACTGGTACGTCCGCGAACTCGGTATCTATCATCCGCAGCAGATCGAGTTCGATCGCCTCAACCTCACCTACACCCTGTTGAGCAAACGTAAGCTTCTGCAACTGGTACGCGATAACCATGTGCGCGGCTGGGACGATCCGCGCATGCCAACCATCTCCGGCATCCGCCGCCGCGGCTACACGCCGGAAGCGCTGCGCAACTTCTGTCGCTCAATTGGCGTTTCGAAGACGAACGGCACCATCGAACTCGCGCTGCTCGAACATCATGTGCGCGAAGATCTGAACAAGCGCGCGCCGCGCATGATGGCGGTGCTCAAGCCGCTGCGCGTCGTAATCGACAACTACCCCGTAGATCAGGTGGAAGAGATGGACGCGGTAAACAACCCCGAAGATCCGTCCGCCGGTACGCGCAAGGTTCCGTTCTCGCGAGTGCTCTATATCGAGCAGGACGATTTCCGCGAAGATCCGCCAAAGCAGTTCTATCGCCTCTCGCCCGGCAAGGAAGTCCGACTGCGCTGGGGCTACTTCATCACCTGCACCAAAGTCGTGAAAGACGAAGCCGGCGAGATCATCGGCATTCACTGCACCTACGATCCCGAAACCCGGGGCGGCAATGCGCCCGACGGACGCAAGGTGAAGGCTACGATCCATTGGGTCTCGGCTGCGCACGCGGTGGATGCTGAAGTGCGCATCTACGAAACGCTCTTCAATAAAGAGAATCCGAACGAAGGCGAATTCCTCGATAACCTGAATCCGAACTCGCTCGAAGTTCTGCACAACTGCAAACTGGAACCCGCGCTCGCGAAGGTCGAGTCGGAATTCCGCTGCCAGTTCGAACGCCTGGGCTACTTCTGCATGGATAAAGACTCCACGCCCGGCAAGCCGGTTTTCAACCGCACCGTAGCGCTGCGCGACACGTGGGCGAAGATCGAGAAGAAATCGAAATGAACATTCTCGGTATCGGCGGCGTCCTGACCGACGCTGCGGCGGCAGTAATCCGCGATGGCAAAATCGCGGCTGCCGTAGAAGAAGCCAAGCTCACACGAAGGCCGGAACCCGGCCGCCTGCCCGAAGCCGCCATTGCAGCGTGTCTGAAAATCGGGAGGCTGGCGCCTGGAGATATCGACCACGTGGCGCTGGCGCGACCGCTGCCTACGGGTTCGGCGCTGCAATCTGCCCTTCGCGTTTTCACCAGAGCGAAGATCGATACAGTAGATCACCACGCAGCTCACGCGGCCGCCGCATACTATCCGTCGTCTTTCGAAAAAGCTACTGTCATAACACTCGATCGCGAAGGCGACTTGCGGTGCGGGGCGCGCTGGCGGGGCGAGGGTAACACGATTTCGCTGGAAGAAGAGATTCTCTATCCGGATTCCATCGCGGCACTCTACGGGCAAATCACCGAACTGCTGGGCATGCGCGCCCGTTCGGATGAGCACCGCGTGCAATGGCTGTCGATGACGGGCAAGCCGCGCTATGCCGATCTCTTCGCCGAGATCATTCATGACCGGAGCGTAAACCTGGCCTTCCCGGTTCCCCCGACCCAGGATCGCGCCGACCTCGCCGCCACCATGCAGGTAGCGCTCGAAGCATACGTTCTGCGCCTCGCCGATGGCGCCGAAAACGTCTGCCTCGGTGGCGGCGTCGCATGGAATGCAGTCCTGGTCTCCGCGCTCGAACGAAAGTTCAAAGGCGTCTACGTGCCGCTCGCCGCTGGCAATGCGGGCACGGCGCTGGGCGCGGCGCTTCATGCGTGGCATGGCGCGGCAGGCATGAGCACACGACTTGACGCCGGCAGCTACTATCTCGGCCCCGAATACAGCGTTCAGGAAGTGAAAGAGGCACTCGAAAACTGCAAGCTGCGTTTCACGCTTCTCGAAACCGTACCAGCCCGCATCGAAGCCGCCGTCAGTCAACTTGAAGCAAACCACATCGTGGCGTGGATGCAGGGCCGCATGGAGTTCGGCCCGCGCGCGCTCGGCAACCGCAGTATTCTGGCCTCACCACGGGATCCCTACTCCACCGAAAACCTGAACACCTTCATCAAGCACCGCGAATCGTCGCGCAAGTTCGCCGCGTCGGTTCCGGCCGAAGTTGCTTCAACATACTTTGAGACCGGCCCCAACGCCCGCCATCTCGCGACGGTAGGTAAAGTCCGCCCCGAGCATCGCGAAACATTCAAAGGCGCGATTCTCTCGGGCGATTCCGTCCGCGTTCACACGGTATCGAAGGATGACAACCCGCTCTACTGGCGTCTGCTGCACGCATTCGGCGCGCGCACAGGACTTCCGGTTCTCTACAACACGTCGTTCAATCTCTTCGGCGAGCCGCTGGTTTGCACGCCGCGCGACGCCGTACGCAGCTTCTACTCCTCGGGAATTGACGCCATGGTGGCGGGTAACTTCCTGCTCGAGAAATGAAAAGTCCGAAGGGCGGTGCCGTAATCGTCGCGGCTGGCATATTACTGAGCCGCCTCGCGGGTGTGGTTCGCGAGAGCATCTTTAGCGGCTACTTCGGCTTGACCGCCTGGGCTGACGTATTCCGGGTAGCGATTCGCATCCCGAATACGCTGCAGAACCTGTTCGGCGAAGGAGTGCTTTCAGCCTCGTTCATTCCGGTCTACGCCCGACTTCTGACCGAAGAGAGCGAGGACGAAGCTGGAAACGTAGCGGGTGCGGTGTTCGCGATCCTGGCACTGCTCACGTCGGTGCTGGTCGGAGTCGGAGTTCTTGCCACGCCATACGTGATTCGTTTCCTGGCGTGGGGCCTTGACGAAGCCCGTTTACAGATGGCGATACCGCTTGTTCGCATCTTCTTTCCCGGCGCTGGATTTTTCGTGATGTCCGCCTGGTGCCTTGGCATTCTGAACAGCCACCGGAAGTTCTTCCTCTCCTACAGTGCGCCGGTGCTCTGGAATCTTGTGATGATCGGCGCGATGCTGGCCTTCGGCCACCGCATGGACGTTGACCGTCTCGTAATCTTAGTAGCGTGGGCATCGGTCGCTGGAAGCGCGGTGCAGTTCCTGGTTCAGGTCCCCTTCGTCCTCAGACTGGCGCCTCGTCTGCGCATCGCTCTTGCGCTGCATCTTGAAAGCGTGCAGACGGTTTTGCGGAACTTCGTACCGGTCTTCATAAGCCGCGGGGTCGTTCAGCTCAGTGCGCTGATCGACATGCAACTCGCGAGCTTCCTCCCCGTCGGCGCGATCGCAGCGCTGTCCAATGCGCAGACGCTCTACCTGCTTCCGGTGAGCCTGTTCGGCATGTCAGTGTCCGCATCCGAATTGCCGGAGATGTCGAGCGCGACAACGGAAGTCCTCCGCAATCGCCTCAGCAGCGGATTGGCCCGCATCTCGTTCTTCGTGATCCCGTGCGTGGTTGGCTTCATCGCGCTCGGGGACGTCATCGCCGGAGCCATCTACCAGCACGGCAAGTTCACTGCTGAAGATTCACACTACGTCTGGACTGTACTCGCCGGCTCGGGTGTTGGACTTCTCGCATCGACGCAGGGACGCCTGTTCTCATCCGCGTTCTACGCACTCCGCGATACGACGACTCCATTGCGGTTCGCGATCATCCGTGTGGCATTGACAACGGTACTGGGCTACATCGGAATGAAAGCAATCGGCGCGCCAGGCCTGACAGCATCGGCAGGCGTAAGCGGCTGGATAGAGTTTCTGTTGCTGCGCCGAACTCTCACCGCGCGCATCGGAAATGCGCCTGTCGGGCTGGCCTTGATGGGGCGATTGTGGGGGTCGGCGGCCATTGCCGCGGCGATTGCGTGGGCGATTAAGCTGAAGTTTCCGATCCACCAGCCAAAGTTTGCGGCAGTTGAAATTCTGGTGCCGTTTGCAGCTGTTTACCTGGTGTTGGCGGCTACATCTGAAACAGCATCAGGTACACGATTACTCCGGTTACGCTGACGTACATCCAGATTGGCCAGGTCCACTTCGCGATGACGCGATGCCTGTCGTAGCGCGCCTGTAGCCCGCGGTTCAATGTGACAATTGCGAGCACTGGCACTGTCGCGGCAAGTACCGTATGGCTCAGCAGAATGGTCAGATAGAGCATACGAAGAAATCCCGCGCCCTTGAAGTACACGATCTGCGCGTGCGCGTGATAAGTGAGGTAGCTGATAAGGAAGATCGTCGAGACGCCAAATGCGGTCAGCATCACTTTGCGATGCGCTTCGACCTTCCGGTTCTTAATCAGGTAGAGGCCGAGGAGTAACAGCAGCGCGGCAGTTCCGTTCAGCAGCGCATTCACTGTAGGCAGTGAGTCATAGAAGCTATTCAAGACGAGCTACATCCTTCGCGATTTTATCTTCGGGCGCACCGTCGGAAAGACTGTAATATGCCCGGATCTTTCCCTCTTTATCGACGAGTGCGAATCGGGTGCTGTGTTCGATCTCGTTTCCGATGGATCCCAGCTTGAAGTCTTGTTCATCGAGACGATTCAGCGTCGGGACATCGCCTGTGAGAAATGACCACCGTTTGTCGTCGCGACCGAACTTCTCCGAGTACTCATTCAGCACCTGCGGAGTATCGCGGGCGGGATCGACCGTGAACGAAACCAGTTGCACATCGGCATCGGTCTTCGTCTGCAACGCATGCATATGCGAGCTCATGCGCGGACAGGGTCCTTCGCAGTTCGTAAAAACGAAGTCGGCAACCCAGACGTGCCCCTTCAGCTTTTCCTCAGAGGAGAAGGTCTTCCCGTTCTGGTCGGTGAGCTGAAACGCTGGCACGTCGCCCAGAACCGGCAGGGGCTTCGAACAGCCGGCCAAAACAAACCCAATCGCGGCGATAAGCAGAACCTTCATCAGACTGAGGTGTGATCCAGAACCATGAGTCCGTAGATCAGAGGGAGGTAAATAACCGAGGCCAGCAGTACGCTTCGGGCGCGGGCGTTGGTGCGGTCGAACGCGACCCGCACACCGGTGTAGAGAAACCAGAATCCCAGCGCTAGCGCGCCAAAGAGATAGATCTTGCCGGACATCCCCAACATCACCGGAAGCAGACTGATCGGGATGAGCGTTGTCGCGTAGAGCACAATCTGACGCGATGTCGAGCGGCCATCCGGCTCCACGACCGGCAACATGCGGATTCCGGCCCGCGCGTAGTCGTCGCGATACATCCACGCAATGGCCAGGAAGTGTGGGAACTGCCAGACAAACAGGATGAAGAACAGGCTCCAAGCTTCGCGATTCAGGACGCCGCTCGCGGCGGCGTAACCCATCAGAGGCGGCATTGCACCGGGCAGCGCTCCCACGACGGTCGAGAGATGCGTCCGCGACTTCATCGGCGTGTAGACAAACAAATAAGCCGCAAGAGTGAGGCCGCCAAGAACCGCGGCGAGAAGGTTCACGCCCCAGGCGAGTTCCAGTGCCCCAAGCGCGGCCAGTCCGATACCGAACCACAGCGCGCGCCGCGCCGTCATCAGGCCCATCGGCAGCGGACGCGACGCGGTGCGGCGCATCAGCTTATCGGATTCGCGCTCCCACCACTGATTGAGTGCAGCTGTCCCGCTGGCGATGAGTCCAGTGCCCAGGAAAGTATGGAGAAGCAGCGTCCAGTTGAGCAGGGCAAGGCGATCCAGGCCGAAGTAATAGCCAACTCCCGTGCTCATGAGGATGAGCCAGGTGATGCGCGGCTTCGTTAGTTCGATGTAGTGGCGCATGTCAGGAGCGAGGATACTTGTACGCGTTCGCCGAGGTTACGGCGCACGAGGATGGCGAGCACTATGCTCGTTGCGAGAGCCAGGGCACCGACCGCGACATGCAATACGGTGAATGTGACCATCAGCGGCATGGGCTGCACGGCATCGGCATACGCAATGCGGGTCATGTAAGCCGCGACGCCAAGAAAAACCTGCGCGAGCGTTACCGAAATCAGAACCACCGCGGCGGTGCGCAGTTCGTGATTCCGCGAGTAGTGCAGCAGGATGCGCAGGCAGAGCCACAGCACCACAAAAGTGACGATGGGCGCGCCGCTGATGTGATAAATCGCGCCCAGCGCCTTATGACGGACGGCAGCGCCGAGGAAGAGCTGTCCGATGAGGCACAGAGGCGCGGCGAGTGATAATCCACGCAGGGGGTTCGCCGCGTCTTCCCGAATCGTCATCGGGCCGGCGATCCAAAGGCGTGACGTAAACAAAGCCATCGAAACTGTGGTGGAGAAGAACAACTGCGCCAGCGTTGCGTGCGATGACGAGATCCACCACGGAAGCAGATATAGAACCGTAAGTCCGCCGAGCACGCCTTGCGTAATGACCGCGAGCAGCGCAGCTACCGACAGCATCCGCATCCACTTGCGCGAGCGTTCAGTACGGAAGATCCACACAAGCGCAACGATCGTGAAGATACCGACCGTCGTCGCGATCATGCGATGGCCGTGCTCATAAAGGATGCCGCCCTCCATCGGCGGCATGAGCTTGCCGTACGAGAGCGGCCAATCGGGGACGGAAAGTCCGGCGTCACGGCTGGTGACGAGTCCGCCGGCGACCACCAGCAACAACGTGCAGCACGCCAGAAGCGTCAGCCAGCGATGCAGGCCCCGGTTGTATTCAGCTGCCATAGGTGAAATCGATTGTGGCGCTGCCGGACGGGGTGAGCGTGACAGTACCCTGCTTCTTGCCCAGCTTTTCCTGGACAACTTCAATTGTATAAGTGCCGGGCGGAACGCCCGAGAGTGTGAACGCTCCATCCTCGCCGGTAACCGCGTAGAAGGGATGCGGCGAGACACCGACATACGAGCGCATCCAGGGATGAACGCTGCAGGTGACGGGAATCAGGACTTCGGGCGACGCGAAGCGGCGAAATTTGTGCTCATCCCGCGGCGCCTCGGAAATGTTCCAGGCGGGGTTCGTCTGGCTCTCGGCGTGAATGTTGTGGTTGACCGGATCGTCGTTCACGATTTCGAGGGTCTGGTTTTCCATGATGCCGGTGACGTGCGGGGAGTACGTGCAGCCCGATTGCGTGAGCTTTACGGACTCGGCGGGCGGCGTCCAATGAACTTTGGGCAGGCCGTCTTTGATCCAGACGAAGGCGTAGCGCAGCGTGTGGTTCGTGTTGACGACGATGGTCTGTGCCCGCATTGGCGTCTTGTGCTGGCGATCGCAGGAGGGGTTCGACGACATATCGATTACAGGCATGACGGGCGCTGAACCGGTGAAGAGGACCTTGCCGGAAACCGTTCCCGCGGTGGAAGGATCGACGTGGGCTTCAGGAGCAGATGGCGCGCCCTGCGATGCGGAGGATTGCTCTTTTGTACTGCCCCCGCATGCGGCGAGACACACCGCGAGCGCGAGGAGTGGAAGGTGTTTCAAGCTTCATTTTCTCACGCTGATTTGCCTCACTCACAATGAGAGATTGATACTTCCTGTCGATTCGCTGCTGCCGGAAATTGTTGTGAGTCTGCGTGCCGTTCCAAATCTGGTGATTGAGGCGGCGCCCGGCGCGGGTAAGACGACTCGCATTCCTCCTGCCCTGCTGACGCTGGGCGGTGAGGTTCTCGTGCTGGAACCCCGTCGCATTGCGGCTCGGATGGCGGCACAGCGAGTTGCTTCTGAGATAGGTGAGAGCGTTGGCGGGACTGTTGGCTATCAGGTACGGTTTGAGGATCGTTCGGGCCCTCGTACGCGGCTTCGTTTCCTGACCGAAGGCGTGCTTACACGGCGCATGGTTTCCGATCCGGAATTGCGCGGCGTGGGTACGGTAGTCCTTGATGAGTTTCATGAGCGACATCTGGAGACCGATCTTGCGCTGGCTCTGTTGCGGCGATTGCAGAAAGCGCGACGACCCGGGTTACGAATCGTCGTGATGTCGGCGACGCTCAATGCGGGTCCTGTGCAGGAGTTTCTGGGCGGTTGCCCTGCATTGAAGAGTGAAGGGCGGCTGTTCCCTATGACTGTCGCCTGGACACCCTATTCCCCGGCTCCGCTCGAGGAGCAGGTGGCCTCGGCGCTGGAGACAGCAGTGCGTCAGAAGCCGGGCGATGCGCTGGTGTTTCTGCCAGGCGCGGCGGCGATTCATCGCGCCGCCCGGGCGTGCGGGGCAGTAGCGCAACGGCATGATCTATTGATCGAGAAGCTGTACGGCGATCTGCCTCCGGAGGAGCAGGATCGGGCGCTGATGCCTTCCAAACGGCGTAAGGTTGTTCTCGCGACGAACATCGCGGAGAGTTCGATCACGATTGACGGTGTGCAGATCGTAATCGATTCCGGTCTCGTACGCATTGCGGCGGATTCGCCGTGGACTGGTTTGCCCTCGCTTGAAGTTGGGCGTGTAAGCAAGTCGTCAGCGATTCAGCGTGCGGGACGTTCCGCGCGTACAGGATCAGGGCATGTCGTACGGCTTTATACGGCAGATGACTTCCAGCGACGCGCGGATCATGATGAGCCGGAGATTACGCGGCGCGAGTTGTCGCAGATGTGTCTGCAGCTGGAGTCGATGGGGATTGCGCCGGATGAAATGGAGTGGCTGACGCCACCGCCCGCTGCCGCGCTGGAGGCTTCGATTGCTTTACTGCAGCGGCTGCGGCCGGATGACGAGATGGCGAAGATGCCGCTGCATCCGCGACTGAGCCGTTTGCTTAGGGATGGCGGAGAGCAGGGTTGCCGCGCGGCGGCGTTACTCAGCAGCGGACAACGCGTACGGTCGTCCGATCTGTTCGTTGCGCTGGAAGAAGAGTTTGATCCCCGCACACGGGCGATCTATCTGCAGCTGCGGCGTTACGTACCTGGCGGCAGGACGGATCAGAACGATGAACTCCTGGCACGCGCCGTCCTCGCGGCTTTTCCCGATCGCGTAGGGCGACGGCGTACCGGTGGGACGGTTCTGTTGTCCAACGGACGGTCGGTAAAGATGGCGGAGGGCTCGCAAAAAGAGTTCCTTGTTGCCGTGGATGTGGATGGCAGTCAACTGCGTCTTGCGTGTTCGATTGAGCCCGAATGGCTGATCGATCTGTTTCCCGAGCGTATGGTGGAGCGACGCGGTGTGGAGTGGAACCGTCTGGGCGAACGGGTTGAGGCGATTGATTCGCTGCTGTATGACGAACTGACAATTGAGGAAACTCGCGGCGGTTCCGTGGATAACGAGGCGGCGGCGAGACTACTTGCAGCGCGTGCGAGTGAGGTCGGGTACGGGCGGTTCGTGGATGTGGCCGAACTGGAGGCTTTCCTCGCGCGGATTTCGTTCGCGGCGGAGCATTCAGACGTTTCTCAGTTGGGGGAGGAAGATGTCGCGGATGCGTTTAAGACAACCTGTTATGGGCTACGGAGTTTCGCCGAACTCGAACGCGCATCGAATGCTGTGCTGGCAGAGCTAGAACGGCGAACCGATATGCGATTGCTGGAACAGATAGCTCCCGCCCGCCTGCGTCTGGCCGGTGGACGGAACACGAAGGTGAACTATGAGCGCGGGAAGCCGCCGTGGGTAGCTTCCCGGTTGCAGGATTTTTTCGGGATGACGGAGTGTCCCCGGGTGGCGCGCGGAAATGTGCCGCTGGTGGTGCACTTGCTCGCGCCGAATCAGCGGCCCGTGCAGACGACTACCGATCTGGCCGGGTTTTGGCAACGGTTGTATCCGGTGCTTCGGAAGGAACTGGTGCGCAGATATCCACGCCACGCGTGGCCGGAGAAACCGGTTTAGTTCGGGGTCGGGGCTTTCTCCAACTGGTCGATTATCAGCATGGGCACGCTGGCGCGGGTGGATTCGATTTTCAAACCCAACTGGCTGGGGAGCAATTCCGTCAGGATGGCGACTCCGTCTTTTGCATCAATCGGATTACCCGAGGCGGCAGCAGCGGCTACGTAGGAGCTTACATCGAGGCGGATGTCATAGCGGCCTTTCAGACCTGTTGCGTCGGTTATGGGGCGGCCCATTATCTGGGACAGCAGATTCGCGAAGTCGCTCATTCCTACCCGCTCTCCGATGCTGACGTCTTTCTCTTTCCGGAATGCGGGCGGTCCCTGTATTGTCGATTCGCTGAAGCGCGGCCCGCCTTTGGCGAGGGTTAGTGAATAAACCGGTTGTTCGCGATTCTCCATATGCGTGCGCAGTCCCATGCGCTCGGCGAGCAGCGTCTTCATCATCTGGCGCAGTTGCGGATCGCCTGCCGGCGTGGCGGCCTTAGCCGTAATGTCTACGCGAACGTTATCCATCCATGGCGGTCCAACGATCTGCAACGGCGGCAGTTCGTACGTCCATCGGATGCAGTTGCCGATTGACATGTTCGTGATCGTTACCATGCCGGGCGAAGTCCTGATGTCCGGCCTGTTACCCAAAGCATTGAGGTCACTGAGACGAACTGAGGCTGCGTCAAAGGACTGGGAATAGAGAAGTGCGAGAGCAATCGCGACGGCTTTCATTTTTACCAATATTACGTCGCGCGTAATATCGATGTCAAGCGACTTCGTACTTGTCGAGAATCTCCCGCCAGAGTCCGCGCGCTTCGAGGATCATTTCAATCACTTCTCGGATAGCGCCTTGTCCGCCCCTTGCCTCGGTCACGTAGTTCGCTTCAGCTTTCACTTCATTGCGCGCGTTGGCCACTGCGATACCCAGTCCTACGCGGTGCATCACTACGATGTCCGTCAGGTCGTCACCCACGAACGCAACTTCTTCCGGGGTGGCTTTCGCATCGGCCATGATCTCTTCGAGGATCGGAATCTTTTCGATGTGGCCCTGGTAGACGTAGTCCATCTTGCACTGGCGCGCGCGCTCCACTACCGATGGAGAGTCTCGTCCACTGATCACGCCTGTGCGGATACCTTTCCACTGGCACCACTGGAGCGCAATGCCATCCTGCGCGTCGAAGCCCTTAAACTCGATGACCTTGCCCGCGGAGTCGGGCATGAAGTACATCTTGTCGCAGAGGACGCCGTCTACATCCATGAGCAGTATTTTGATTTTGGCGGCGCGGGCGCGCACGTCGGGTGAGATGGGCATGAACTCACCTTTTTAACACGCGTGCGCGGAGTTAAATGCGGTGGAAGGCTCGCAGGATTTCGCGCATGCCGTACTGCAGCGCCACAGGGCGGCCGTGCGGACAGGCCATCGGATACTCGGTCGTGGCGAGAGTCTTGAGCATCCACTCCATTTTGCGGTGATCGAGCGGGGTGTTTATCTTAATCGCCGCACGACAGGCGAGCGAGGCGGCGATGCCGCGCCGCAGATCGGATACAGAAACGCCGCGTAGTTCCTGTTCAGCCACTTCGAGAATTTCGAGAATGACGCGCTCGATATCGGCGTGGCCTACCGTGGCGGGAACCGCTTTTACCGCGATGGTTCGATTGCCGAAGGGCTCGGTGTCGAAGCCCGAGACGCGGAGTTCTTCTTCGATGCGGGCGTATTCGATCTGCTGCTGCGGGGTGAGCTGCAGGATCGCAGGCATCAGCAGTTGCTGCATTTCGGCGCGTCCGGAGGCCTGTTGCGCGAGCACCTGTTCAAACAGGATGCGCTCGTGTGCGACGTGCTGGTCGATGATCCAGAGACCGTCGCGTCCGGCGGCAATGATGAAACTGTGATGGAGTTGGCCGAGCGGGCGAAGGTCGCCGATGTTTGCCATCGTGCCGGCTGTCGGGGGCAAATCGACGGGGAAGCCGCCGTGGGTATCCGGGATGCGTAGCCTTAACGGCGCGGCTTCCATCGCCGGCAAAGGTTGCGGCACGGCGGACGGCGCGGGTTCGAAATCGAAGCGTGCTGTTGGCGGTGCCACGGGATGGAGGGTAAACACCGGATCTTCATTCTCGATACGCTGCGTGAATTCCGAGTAGGGCAGCACGGCCGCTGGCTGCGGGTTCGGGCTGAACGCAGGCGCGGGGCGGGAGACCATAAGCTGATCGCGCACAGCATCGCGCACGAAATCGTGGACCCAGGATTGATGGCGGAAACGGACCTCGGTTTTTGATGGATGAACATTGACATCCACTTCTTCCGGATCGCAATCGAGGAAGAGCAGCGCGAAGGGGAAGCAGGCTGGCGGCATCAGGTTGTGATAGGCCGCGGAGAGCGCGTGCAGAATAAGCCGGTCGCGAATGAGGCGACCGTTGACGAAGATGAAGATCGAGTTGCGATTGTTCTTTTGCACCTGCGGGCGCGAAACGAAGCCGCGAACCGTGAAACGCTTCGGCTCGTCTTCAGGATCGGGCGCGGGCATAAGGGCCTCGCGATCGCCGAGGTCGATGAGATCTTCGAGGATCTGGCTGCCGAAGACCTGGAACACGCGTTCGCGCAGAGTGACCACGGGCGTGGCATGCAGCAGGCTGACGCCGCCGTTCCAGAGCTCGAAGGTTTTATCGGGATGCGCGAGGCTGTAATGCGTGACAAGCGAGGCGATGTGCGCCATCTCGGTCTGCTCCGAGCGCAGGAACTTCTTGCGGGCGGGGACGTTAAAGAAGAGGTCGCGAACCGCGATGGAGGTGCCGCCGCCGCGAGAGATTTCATCGACGGCGAGGATTTTGCCGCCGGCGATTTCAACGCGGGCGCCGGTCTGCTCGTCTTGCGAGCGGGTCTCGAGGAGCAGGCGGGAAACGGATGCGATAGACGGCAGCGCTTCGCCGCGAAAGCCGAGCGTAGCGATGGAGAGCAGGTCGTGAACGTCGTGGAGCTTACTGGTGGCGTGACGCTCGAAGGCGAGCAGCGCGTCATCGCGCAGCATGCCGCAGCCATCGTCTGAGATGCGGATGAGGCGGCGGCCGCCGGTTTCGATTTCGACACGGATACTGCTGGCGCCGGCATCGAGTGAATTTTCCAGGAGTTCCTTGACGACGGAAGCGGGCCTTTCGACGACTTCGCCGGCGGCGATTTTATTAGCGACGTTATCCGAGAGGACCTGGATGCGACCCACGTCATTACTCTACACGGGCATGTGTTCGCGGAGAGTCTGTTCGATTGCGTCGCAGGCGGCTTTGATGCCGTCTTCATTGGCCATCCGCACGGCTACGTTGCGGGCGGCGGTGGCGTACGTCGGATTGCCGAGGAGCTCCCCCAGTTCCGAAGTGGCTCGCGCGGCGTTGTACTTGTGGCGCGGGATCACGCGCGCGGTTCCGAGGCGCACGCAGCGGCGGGCGTTCTCGGGCTGATCGAAGCTGAACGGGACGAAACAGGCGGGAACGCCGGCACGCAGTACCTGAGCTGTAGTTCCAACTCCCCCCTGGTGAACTACTGCCGCGACGCGCGGGAATAGCTCTGAATAGGGCGCGTAAGCTGCGTGAATCACGCCCGGCGGCAGCGGCTCGGTGGGCTGATTCTTCGGATCGAGCCCGGTTAGAAGGATCGCCCTGCGTTTCAACGCAAGAGCCGCTTTTGCACTTTCGTTGTAGAACGATCCCGCGTGGAAGACGGCTGAGGATCCGAGGGTGAAGACAATCGGCGGCGGTCCATCACTGAGGAACCGTTCCAGTTCCGGCGCGAGGGTGTGATCTGCGTGGAGTTTGTCGTAGACCGGAAATCCTGTGATCGTCAGGTTCGATGGCCAGTCAGGCTGAGGTTCGGCGAAAACGGGAGAGAACCAAGCCTGACTGCCGTACGGAGAGAACATGTCGTCCAGCAGCGGGTTACGCACTTCGCGAAGGCCGAGTTCGCGGCGCTTGCGGTTAATCGATTTGCCCCAACTGCGCAGAACGGTGCGGGACAGACTCCAGATGAGCCGCCAAAGGCCAGGGCCAAAGCGGCGCAAGTGATCGAACACAGGAACGCCGGAGACTGCGGGGGGATCGTAGGCTGAGAGCATCGACGTCGGAAAGAGGACGACAGAGATCCACGGCTTGCCAAGCTTCTCCGCGGCTATCGGGGTGGCGTAGGCGATCGGATGGCTGACCAGCAGGTCGGCCTGGGCCGCGAGGGGTAGCAGGTCGTCATACGTGTCGTCAAGGGCAGGAAGCATCACGCCGCGGACGATGAATTCGCTTCCCTTGCGGGCATGGAAGGCTTTCTTGATGGTGGCGGGATCGCGAATGACTTCGATCAGGTCAGGGCGCAGGGGATAGAACCCGAGACCTTCGCCTTCGACTTTCTCCCGATAGAACTGCGAGGTAGCAATTGTGACCTGATGCCCTCGCGCCAGGAGCCTCCGACCCACCGCAATGTACGGGTGGAGGTCGCCCAGAGAGCCGAACGTGGTAAGAACGATTCGGGCCATGATGATAAGATCAATAGGTTAATCCATCCCGAGGTATCCGTGTCAGACCATTTGAGCCGTAAAGAGTTAAAGCAGGATAATGTTGCGCTTAAAGTCGAAGAGACTGCGCATTTCCTGTCTACGCATCGTCCCCAGGTGATTAAGGCGGGCGTTGCTGTACTCGCGGTTCTGGTGGTGGGGCTGGGAGCCTGGTTCTTCATTTCGTCGCGGCGCGATGCGCGGGCACAGGCGCTGGCTTCCGCGATCGGCCTCCAATCCACCGCGGTTGGACAGACGACTCCGAACGGACAGACGTTTGCAACCGAGCAGGCAAAATCGGAAGCGGTGCGTAAAGCTTTCAACGCGATTGTGACCCAGGATGAGGGCACGAACGAAGGCGCGGCTGCCGAGTATTTCCTGGCCGGAATCGATGTCACGGAAGGCAAGCTGACTGACGCGGTGAAGAAGTACGATCACGTAGCTTCGAGTGCGGGAGCGGATTACGCTTCGCTCGCAAAGCTGGCCAAGGCTCAGGTTCAGTTTTCGCTTGGCAACGTAACGGACGCATCAGCGGTGCTGAAGGACCTGATTGCGAATCCGACGGCGATGGTTTCGAAGGATCAGGCCACCATTGCGCTGGCGCACGGGCTGGCTCCTACGCAGCCGGAAGAAGCCCGCAAGCTGCTTACGCCCATTGCGAGCGCGCAATCGGATGTGAGCCAGGCGGCTACGTCGGCGCTGGCGGAACTGCCTTCGTCGAAGTAGTTCTTCTGAATGCTGAAGGCGCTGCGGTTTCCGAGCGAGCAAAGCCGGGGGCGCCGCTATCCGGAGCCTGAGCACGCTTATCGCAATCCTTTTCAGCGCGACCGCGACCGCATTATTCACTCGCGCGGATTCCGGCGCCTCGAAAATAAGACGCAGGTCTTTTCGCCGGATCTATCCGACCATTTCCGCAATCGTCTGACCCATACGATTGAAGTCTCTCAGGTGGCCCGTACTGTGGCGGGGGTGCTGGAGCTTAATGAGGATCTGACCGAGGCTCTGGCGCTGGTGCATGACGTCGGGCATCCGCCGTTCGCACACGCTGGTGAGGACGCGCTCGATGCGGAAATGCGGAAGTACGGCGAACGCTTCAATCACAACATGCAGGCGCTGCGTCTGGTGAGTTCGCTGGAACGCCGATACCCCCGATTTCCCGGCCTGAATCTGACGTTTGAAGTGCGCGAGGGCATCGTGAAGCATTCGCGCGACCTCGTTCCGGGCGAAGACGCATGGCTTGACGAATATCTGCCGGAACTGCGGCCGCCGGTGGAAGCGCAGTTGATCGATCTGGCAGACGAAATTGCTTACAACGCGGCCGATCTGGATGACGCGTATGAGGCAGGATTGCTTTCGGCCGCGTTAGTGGCGAGTGATGTTCCGGCATATGCCGAAATCCTGGATATTGTAGAGACGAGCTTCCCGGGTGCTACGGAGCGAGAGCAGTTTCAGGAGTCTGTGCGGCATCTGCTGGATGGGTTGGTTTCGGGGCTGATTGAGGGGACAGTGGAATCGGCGCGAGCTTCCGCTGCGGAAGATGTTGAGGATGTACGACAGTTGCCCGCGCGGATCGTCCGATTTACCGTAGCTGCCGCAGAGACAAGCCGGGCGCTGAAGACGTTCCTGCACTCGCACGTTTATTCTTCGCGTGTCTTGCGGAGGGATCGCGCGGAGTCCATGGAACAGTTGTCGCGGCTGTTCGCACATCTGATGGCGCATCCGGAATTGGTCCCACGAGCCGAGGAAGACAGAGAGACTCCCCTGCATCGGTCGGTCTGCGATTACATAGCGGGAATGACCGACGGATATTTCGAACGTGTCTATGCGGCAGTGCTGGCCTGAAGTTGCGGCTGTTCGTTCGCGGGTAATACATACCAGCCGAGGCCGGCGGAAGCCACGAGCGCGACTGCCGCCATCAGGAATGTAGCAGAGTAACCGAAGTGCGTGGCGATGGCTCCGGCAGCGAACGATCCGGTTCCGACAAAGATGTCGTAGAAAGCGCTGAGGGTACCCACGGCTGAGCCCCGTTCATGCGCCGGGGACCGCCGCATCACTGTGGCGGCGACCGATGTGAACGGGAATGAGAACCCGAGTCCAAGCAGAGACGCGGCGATGACGGCAGGAAGTGGGGGCGGTCCCCAGGCGAGGAGCAGGAGTCCCGTGGCCATCGAAGATAGCCCGAAGTAGAAGGTGACGCGCGGGTGCACGCGGTCGGGCAGTCCGCCCAGGAAGAAACGCGAGAACATCATGGTGCAGGCGTAGGCGGTGAAGGCCAATCGACCCGAATTGCCGTAGTGAGCGAGGTGGAGAATCAGGAAGCCTGTGATCACCGGGTAATGCACGTTGACAAAACCCGCCGCGAGCCCGGAAAGGAGCAGAGAACGCGATGGCATCCGGAACGCGCCACCCTCGTGGTGAGGGGTGAAGTGTTCCGGGACGCGCGCCAGCAGGAGGAAGCCCACACCTCCGGCAATCAGTTGAAAAAGAGCGGCGCGTGGGAACGTTCCGAGCCATGCGCCGACAGCGGGTCCCGCAGAGAGTCCGCCCCAGATGCCGCTGGAGATGTAGCCGAGAGCCTGAGCGCTGCGTTCCGTTCCGGCAAGTTCCACGGCCCACGCGGCGGCGCCGGTATAGAGGCAGGCTTCGCCGAAGCCTTGCAGGCAACGGCCAATGTAGATGCCGGTAATTCCGAATGGCAGCAGGTAGATTGCGCCTGCAAGTGCGCAGCTGGCGAGTCCCGCGAGAAAGGCGGGCTTGCGGCCTTTGCCATCGGCGAGCGGGCCGGATACGAGGCGACTGAAGAGCGCAAGGACGGAGAAGATGCCAATGGCGACACCAACAGTGTAGTCAGAGCCGCCGAGGTCATAGCGAACATGTGGAGCGAGCGCGGTCAGAACGGTGCCCATGCCGACGAATCCCAGGAACGTTGCCGCGATTAAAGACCAGAAGCGGGAGCCGAATTCCCGTGGGGATGCCACTTTGTTGTTAGTTTAGCGACGGCGCGGGAGCCATCAGGCGGCCGGAGCTCGCTTCTTCACGTCGATATTCAGACGCTTAATTTTTTGATTGAGAGTGGAAAGCGGCACCCGCAGGGCTTCGGCGGCCTCGGTCTGGCTGCCGTTAAAGCGATCGAGATAGTCTGTGATAATTCGTCGTTCGAAGTCCGCTACGATTTCGAAGAGCGTGGCATCCGCGGGCAGCGCTCCGTTTTCGCTGGGGCGGGTACGGATACCGGCGGCCTGCACCAGATAATCCGGCAGAACGTCCAGGGGGATCACGGGGGTTGAGGCGAGCACCACGGCGCGCTCGACCACATTTTCGAGTTCGCGGACATTGCCTGGCCATGGGTGATCCAGCAGAAGCTGCATGGCCTCGTTGTCGAAGCGAAGCTGGGCGTGGCCGCTTTCATCGAGATACTTATCGTTTTCGCGACAGAAGCGTTCGAGAAAGTGATGAATCAGCGCGGGGATATCTTCCCTGCGATCACGCAGCGGCGGCAGGTTAATGTTGATGACGTTGAGTCGGTAGTAGAGATCTTCGCGGAACTTTTTCTCTTCCACCATTTTGCGGAGATCGGCGTTAGTGGCGGCGAGGATGCGGACGTCAACCTTGATAACTTCGTTCGAGCCCAGCGGCGTGAACTCTTTTTCCTGA
Organism: Acidobacteriota bacterium; assembly: GCA_048498815.1. Taxonomy (GTDB): domain Bacteria; phylum Acidobacteriota; class Terriglobia; order Bryobacterales; family Bryobacteraceae; genus BOG-234. The sequence continues at coordinate 20,535 of JBEHXG010000024.1, forward strand.
ATCACGCGCAGAAGTTTGGCCTGCGTTTCCGGACCGATAGTGCCGACTTCATCGAAGAAGATTGTGCCCTTATTCGCGGCCTCGAACGCGCCTTTGCGATTCTGAACTGCGCTGGTGAACGCCCCCCGCACATGTCCGAAAAGGGTGGATTCCAGAAGATCGTGCGGCAGCGAGCCGCTGTTTACAGCGACAAACGGATGATCGGCGCGTGGCGAATTGGAATGGATAGCCTTGGCAATCAATTCCTTACCGGTGCCCGTATCGCCGGTAATCAGAATCGTGGAGCGGCTGGAGGCGACCTGCGAAACCAGATCGAGTACCTTCAGCATGCGGTCGCTCTTGCCGACGATATTGGGGAAACTGTAACGCTGCTTTAAAGTGCGTTTGAGCTGGGTGTTTTCGTCAAGCAGTCGCTGTCCGGAGATGGCGCGGTCGATTTCGATGACGAGCTTGTCGTTGTCCCACGGCTTCGAAACATAGTCGCTCGCACCCAGCTTAACGGCCTGGACAGCAGCCTCCACGCTGCCCCAGGCGGTGATCATGAAGATCGGCGTGTAGCGATCTCGCTCGCGGACATCGCGCAGGACTTCCATGCCGGACTTATCCGGCATCATCAGATCGAGCAGCACGAGATCCCACGCACGCGACTCCATGAGATGCTCGCCTTCTGTGGCGTTAGCCGCCAGAGTGACGTCGTAGCCTTCCGAGATGAGGAGGGCTTCGAGACTCTCCCGAATTTCCAGTTCGTCATCGACGATCAGAATACGACCGCGTTCGTTTACCGGCATTATGCAGTCACCGCTTTACGGACGAGCGGGAATTCGAGATGGAAACAGGTGCCTTCGCCAGGTTTTGAAGTGGCTTCGATGGCGCCGCCGTGCTCCTGAATGATGCCGTAGGTAACAGAGAGTCCCAGACCTGTGCCTTTCTTAACGCCTTTGGTAGTGAAGAACGGATCGTAGATTCTGCCCATGTGTTCGGGTGCGATGCCATGGCCGCTATCGACCACATCTACTTCGACGCCCTTAGCCGAAGGCCGGGTTACAACGCGCAGCGTGCCGGAGGGCTCCATGGCATCCCGCGCGTTAAGGAAGAGATTGAGAAACACCTGCTGCAGCTTGCCCTGATTTCCCCGGATGGGCTCCGCCGCGGAATCGAGATCGGTTTCCACGGTAACGCCAGCCTTGCGTAACTGATGCTCGAGGAGCGCTAAAGTTTCCTGAATCACGCTGTTGATCTGCACTTCGGCGAGATCGGAGGTCCAGGTCCGTGAGAAGTTCAGCAGCGAGTTCACGATTTCGCTCGCGCGGAAGGTTTGCCGCGAGATTTTTTCGAGCATGCGGGATTTTTGCTCGTCGCCGGCAACCTGCTTGGTGAGCATCTGCGCGTAGCTTGAGATAACGGCAAGTGGAGTGTTTACTTCGTGAGCCACGCCGGCCGCAAGCAGGCCGATGCTGGAGAGTTTGTCCGCCTGCACGAGGCGACGCTCAAGTTCGGCGCGATCCGTGATGTCGTCGAATATGACCAGACGACCAATCTGCTCCAGTTCGCGCGAGACGAGCGGCGCGATGGCGATGTTGACCGTGGCTTCGCCGCGTGCTCCGTCCAGCATGAATTTATCCAGGTGCTGAATGCGCATTTCACCGCGCGTGCGGTCGAGTTGTTCGACCAGCGTGGCGGGAAAGAGTTCGGAAAGCCGACGGCCCAGGGCGTCCTCGCGGCCGATGCCGCTGAGGCGCTCCATCTGGGTGTTCCAGCTCTCCACGCGATCTTCCAGATCGGCGGCCAGCACACCCACATTGATGGATTCGACGATATTTTCGCTGAATTCTTTGAGGCGCTCGTACTCGTCGGCTTTCTCCTTGAGCGAACGGTAGAGGTTGGTGTTTTCAATCGCGATTCCAACGTAGTTTGCCAGCGTGAGCAGCAGTTCGACATCTTCGCTCGAAAGGAATTCGCCGGTCTCAGTGCGGCTCACGCCGAGATACGCAATCGTCCTTCCGCGCACCGAGCAGGGAATGTAGTAGTTGAGATCGAGATCGGTGATCGTGCGGCGTACGGACGCCGGCCAGCTCCCGGCCACAACATCCAGGTGATAGCGGGTGCGCTCGAAAAACAGGTAGGGCCCCCGCTGGGCTTCGTTGAGAAACGAGAGATCGAGCGAATCATCGGCCTGGAACGCACGCGCGCCCGAGCCCATAGCCATACGAAGTTTCCAGGTTGTTGTATCGCCATCGGCGAGAAAGAAGGCCACATGCCGAATAGAGAGCGTCTGCATCAGACGATCCGCCACAGACTGCAGCATGGGGTCTAGATCGGAATCGGAGTTCAGCTCTCGCGCGAATTCGACGAGGGTGCGGCGGTAGTCGTAGCGATCGCGGTAGAAGTAGCGGTCCAGGCGCTCCTGAATCCAGTTTCGAATAGGCTGAAACAGGAAGGTAGCGACCAGCATCACCATCACGAGATTGGTGTTGCTGGTGTCCTTAAAGTTGATCTGCACGAGGCGGCTGATCGTCAGAACGATCGTGTAGAAGGCAGCGAGGACGCAGAGGGTGGCAAGAGTGTAGGCGTAGCCACGGCGGAAAATGACGTCAACATCCATCAGACGATAGCGAACGATGGCATATGCGAGGGTGAGCGGAATCAGCGGCAGTGTCAGAACCGCGAAGTTCAGGTAAGAGCTGAACGGGATATCCAGGATGTAGGGAGCAGCGTAGAGAACCGCAAATGGGGCAAAGCCAAAGACGACGCCATTGCGCAACCACTTGAGCTGTTGACGGACGACGATATCTTCCGCGCGCTTGTAGCGGCTCTGAAGAACCACACCGCTGGCGATGTAGAAACCGGTGAGCATCGCCATCCACCAGCGATCCAGGGAATACGGCACCACGACGGAGTAGCCGGGAGCGGCCACAAGACCGGAAGCAAAAGCCGCGGTGACCAGCGTGAGAATGGTGCCAGGCGCGTAAATAGCCGCGATAAACCATCGGTTCCTGCCGGGGCGTGGTTCGGGAAAGCCGATGCAGAAATGCAGGAAAACAGCCGGAGCCAGCCAGCCGGCCACCTGGTTGCCCCAATACATGAACTGGTCAAATGTGTTGAGCTTGCCGGTGTAATGGAAGCAGGAAAACACGAAGGAAGCCAGGCAGAAGACGTAGAAATGCCGGGCCTTCGGGGCACTGCCTCGTCGGAAGTAGATAAACAGGCCGATGGCCAGATAGGCGACACCCACCAGGTACTGGTAGGAGAGTGCCGCGCCTCGGGACGCCTCCACGATGTAGACCGTCGCCGAAATTTCAATTCCGTCACGGCGAAGGTCATAAGCTGCCTTGCCCCACGCACCAACGGCCGCCAGCGTACGAGGCACATCTTCAACGCGCAGGATGCCGCGGCCCTGAATGGCGCCGAGCAGGTCGCCAGTCCGGATACCGGCGCGCTCGGCGGGTCCACTTGAACTCACCCGGACTGCGACTACACCTGCCGGACTATCAGCCCAAAGAGCGCCATCGTCGGGAAGTCGGAATTTGTGATTCTGTTCGAAGTTCACTCCAGCTGCAATCGCCGCCGCCACGGTAAGCACCGTGAGGATGGCCGTCGAAAGCTGAAAACGAAGTTCCTGGAGCATGGAATGCCAGTGTGAGGAGACACACCGCTACCTACCACTATTCTAATGCAGTTCGATGGCCACGATTCCGATGCCGAATCTACAAGAAAGCGATGAAAACAGAGGAGTTAACAACATAGTCCCGGTCTGCATATTCCATTTTTGGAATATGCAGACCGGAAGCAGCGCGCGCAGCTATGTGCTTTAGAACTCGAACCCGGGTCGCTTCGACAGCATCCAATCGACAAACTCTTCGGGCGCAGTCATGGTGGAGAGACGGCTCTGCCGCACCAGGGCCCAGTCGGAGAAGCGACCAGATTCCTTAATCTCCCGCAGAGTCACCGGAGGCTCGATCCGGCAATGAAAACGAAAATCGGCAACCGTGAGCTTGGGATCTTTCGGGTCCGGGCGTCCGTCAGCCACAACTTCCGCAACGCCAACAATCGCCGCCTCGCCCTGGCTGTGATAGATAAAGACGCCATCGCCATTTTTCATGGCTTTGATCGCGCGCAACGCCTGCGGATTGCGGACGCCATCCCAGACGGTTCGCTGATCCTTCTCCAGATTCTCAATCGAATAGGTCTCCGGATCGGTCTTGGCGAGGAACCACGCTCGTTGCGATAAAGTACTATGTCCCATCTCTGGAAGTATATTATCGGAGACGGCTTTGGCTTGCTACGATTTAATAGAGTGGGTATGAATTCGTGGTCCAGGCTCGCCGCCCTATGGGTGGCGGTGGTCGCCAGCATTGTTGCGCAGACAGCACCTCCACAGCCCGCCCCGTCTAAACCCGCCACTCCTGAAGTAGTTGCGGCGCCCCCGGTTGCGAGCGGCTCGGCGTCAGAAAACACGGATCTGACTTTCAAACCCGAGGTCGAACCGACACCCCCCACTCCGGTGAAGCCGAACGTAAAGCCGACCGCCGATCCAGACGTTCCTGCTACCGACGGAAAACCGGCGGCGTCCAAAGAATCGGCGAAAGTTCCGGAAAAAGCCAGGCCGGCAGTTGTGAAACCCGGGGCTGCGGCGGTGGCGGCGCAGAAGGATGTGGACTCACCTGAATACGTGATCGGTCCGCTCGACGTGGTGAATGTGACTGTCTGGGACAACCCCAATCTGACCGGTTCCTATCCCGTAGGACCGGACGGCCGTATGTCGATGCTGCTGATCGGCAGTTTTCGCGCCGCGGGATTGACGAGCACGCAGCTCGGCGAGGTAGTCGCGGATAAGCTCAAGGAAAATATTCTGGAGCCCGTGGTTAATGCCCAGGTGGTCCGGTTTAACAGCAAGAAGTACACAATGCTGGGTGGCGTGGGAAAGAGCGGCCCTTATCAGTTGGTGCAGGAGACGACGATTCTGGATGCCCTTGCGGCGGCCGGCGGATTTCACGACTTCGCGAATAAGAAGAAAATAACGCTGCGCCGCGGAACGAAGATCTTCAAGTTCAATTACAACGAAGTCATTAAAGGTAAAAACCTCTCGCAGAACATCGTGATTGAGGACGGAGACGTGATCAATGTCCCCGAGTAGAACCGGAGTCAACCGATGGTAGCGACACAATCGTTCAGTATTCAGCGTCGGGCTCTCGACGTTGAAGATTACATCGACATCGGACGACGGCATGTTGGCTGGATCGCCGGTCCCGCCTTCGCGGGGGCGGTCGTGTCGATCGTCGTCGCATTCATGTTGCCGAATGTGTACACGTCGCACGCGACGATGCGCATCACGCCGTCGCAAATTTCGGAAAACCTGGTGCAATCGACACTCAGCACTACCCTGGGTGACCGTGTACAGCAGATGCGGCAGAACATCGAGAGTCGCGCGAGCCTGTCTTCCATCATCAACGACCCCAAACTGCAGCTTTATCGCGACGATCTGCTAACAAAGCCACTCGAAGACGTGATTGACGATATGAAGAAGGATATCGTCATCAACATGGTGACTCTGCCTGGAGAGATGGGCAAGCACGCATCCGCATTCGATATCTATTTCAGCTATCCGGATCGCGTTAAGGCGCAGCAGACGGTGGCGCAGCTGATCAATAAGTTCGATGAGGAAAGCGTCAGTGCGCAGAAGACGCAGCAGGACTCTGTCAGACTTTTTGTGAACTCACAGCTGCAGAAAGCCAAGGCGGATCTGGGCGATGCCAACGATGCGCTGACGAAGTTCCGGCAGGATCATGCCGGGCAACTGCCCGAGTCAGTACAGCTGAATATTTCGCAACAGACTGCGGTGACCGCCAAGATTACCGCCGTGGGTGACCAGATTTACCGGACTCAGCAGGCAATCGATCAGCTGGATACGACGAAATCGATTGCCCAGGGACGGCTGGACTCGCTCAATGAGGCCGAAGCGCAAGCGGAGACTCTGGCGTTGCCGGGGACGCCACAGGCCGCGCAGAACGCCGACTTGCTGCAGCTCGATAAAGAGATTGATCGCGAGCAGTCGCAGCTGGAGCTTGCCAGGCGGCAGTGGACGGACAAGCACCCCACGGTGAAGGCACTGGTGGCGCAGCTGGAGCAGAGCAAGACCAACCGGACCCGACTGGAAACGAAACTCGCGAAAGAAAAGGCCGATGCCGATGCCACAAGGCCCAAGGATGCGCCGAAAAAGCCGGCCGATCCGAGGATCGCCGAGTCGCGGCGCACGATCGAAGGGGAAATCCTGCAGATTGCGAACAGGAGGAAGCAGTTTGAGAGCGATCTCGTCCGCCTGAATCAGGAACAGGATACCTATAAGAAACAGAGTCAGGAGATCAGTGATCTGCTCAAGGCGAGCATCGGGATCGAGGCTCCTTATGAAGATCTGCGGCGCGCGCAGGGTATGGCGGAGCAGCACTACGCCAATCTGGAAAAGGATCAACACATTACGGACGCCAACAGCCAGCTGATCGAGCAGAAGGCGGGTGAGAACCTGGACGTTCTGGATTCACCGACGATGCCGATGACGCCAACCAAGCCGAGTCGCCCCTTGATCATCGGGGCAGGATTCGGGCTTTCGCTCGTGATTGGCCTCGCAGTAGCGGCCCTGCAGGAGGCGAAGGACACGTCGCTCAAGAACCTGAAGGACGTTCGGGCCTACACGAATCTGCCGGTGCTTTGCAGCATCCCATTGTTAGAGAACACGATGCTGGTGAAACGCAAGCGCCGGCTGACCTATCTCGCGTGGTCGGCGGGCGTGCTGGTGGGTGCTGCCGCGATTACCGGCGCCGTGACATATTACATGACGATTACTCGGAAGGGCTGACACATGAGCCGCGTACACGATGCGCTTCGCCGCGCCGAGCAACTTCTGGATGGAACGCTGGACTCGTCCACGGAAGGCGCGCTGGTTCGGAAAGAAGAGACCGGACTGGCCGATGCGGGCCCTATCGTCGAGATTCCGGCTCCGGTGATCCAGTCAAAGGGCGTCATGCGTCCGGAGAGCGCCGGACTGCAGATAGATGCGCGCGCGTTTCTGGCGCGCTGCAAGACGATCCCGTTTCACCCCGCGCCGGAAGCTCATCTGATTAACCCGGAAGCGCCGCACGACGGAGCTTCCGAAGAATTTCGCAGTCTTCGCACGCGTCTGAATCACATGCAGGCGCAGCAGGATCTGCGGGTGATTGTGTGTACCAGCGCATCGCCGGCGGAGGGAAAGACATTTACCGCGTGCAATCTGGCGCTGGCTCAGGCACAGCTGGAGCTGCCGGTGCTCCTCGCCGATCTGGATTTGCGACGCCCCGTGGTGCATCAGCAGTTTCAGTGCGAGCGCAGTCCCGGCTTCTCCGATTTTCTTCTTGGCGAGAAATCTCTCGAAGAGTGCATCCGCCATATTGAGGGCACGAATTTGTATTTCATGCCGGCGGGTTCGCCGGTGCGAAATCCGCTGGAACTGCTCAATATGCGGCCGGTGCGCTACACGCTCGATTCGTTCCGCAAGGTTTTCAACTGGGTGATTCTGGACACGCCGCCGCTGCTGTTCTCCGCGGATGCCAACCTGCTCGCAACCATCACCGACGGGATTGTGCTGGTGGTACGGATCGGATCGACTACGTATGACAGTGTGGTGCGTGCGATCCAGACGCTTTGCGAGAACAACGTGCTCGGTATCGTCGCGAACGGCGCGCGTGCGGGCGAACTGTACAGCAAGTACACGTACTACTACACGAAATCCGATGGCGACTCGCCGATGGACGACCTTAACGACGAGGACGACGACGATCGCGAGTACCCCGCCCGCGATGAGATCGAGGAGCATGAAGAGGCCGGGCTTTCGGCTTCCACGGTTAGCGAAGACGGGCCTGCCGTTACGGCGTCAACTGGTTCTCCTGTCGATGCGCCTGCCCCTGCGGTCGGAGGTTCCGACGGTGAGACGAGTGACGTCGGCGAGCCATCCGAGGGTGCTACTGCGTCGGAGTCGGCGGAACCGAAATCTGAGTTCGCCGAGCCTCCCCTGAAGACGGCCGCGGAGATGTTCGGGCCCACCGAGCCGCTGGATATCCCGACGGACGCTCCGAAGAAGGGCTTCTTCTCGCGGTTCCTGTCCTCAAAAGACAAACCTGCAAAGCCGCCAAAGATCAAGGCCGAGAAGAAGTCAAAGCCTCCGGTCGTCGCGGATGACGACGATGAAGACGACGACTGGTAAAGAGTTGTCAGGCGCCCCGGGTATAGAGCGAAGGTTCACCTTCCGGGCGCGTCTTCCACCGCCGATGAATCCACAGCCACTGGCCGGGGTACTCGCGGATCGCATGCTCTACCGCAGCCTGAATTCGCGCGGTATCTTCCAGGGCATCGCCGGACATTGGCAGTTCGGGATAGAACTTCAGCACGTACCTTTGCTCGGTTTCGCTCCATAGTGCGAATCCGGGGATGACGGCGGCGCCGCTGTGTGCTGCCAGTTTTGCGAATGACAAATTGGTGCAGGCAGGTTTGCCGAAGAACGGAACGAACGCCGAACTCTCGCCGGCTGAGTTCTGGTCCACCAGGATGCCAACGGGCTCGTTGTTGCGCAGTGCCTGCATGATGGTGCGGGCGAAGCCGCGCTTAGAGAGCAAGTGGTTGCCCGACATTGCGCGCCGCCGTTCCACAATCTCGTCCACCAGCGGGTTATCCAGCGGACGCACGACAACATTCATAGGTTCGGCAAGCAGAGCATGCGCGAAGGCGCTGAGTTCCCAGTTGCCCAGGTGTCCGGTAGCAAAGAGAACGCCATGGCCGCGCCGTTTGGCGTTTTCATAGTGCTCAAATCCCTCATAGCGAATCCATCGTGAGACGTTGTCGCGCGTGATATCCGGTAATCTCGTGAATGCAACGATCAGACGCCCGATGGAGCGAAATACCCCATCGACGATTTGCCTGCGCCACGCGGCGTCTTTTTCGGGAAATGCGAACGTCAGATTGACGTAGGCGGTTCGCCGGAGCCGGGGAGCCAGCTTATCGAGCAACATCGCGCAGGTGGCTCCGAGTGCATCTGCCAGAGGGCGGGGCGTAAAACGCAGCCCACCGATCAGCAAACGCGTCAGCACCGCTTCCGCTCCATTGCGCAGTGCCGATCGTTGCTTCAATTTATTCGATCCAGCCGCCGCCCGCGACAAGGTCACCGGCATAAAAAACCGCGCCCTGGCCGGGAGTAATGGCGCGCTGCGGTTCGTCAAACCGGACTTCCACGCGGTTAGACGCGATGGGCGTCAGTGTCGCAGCGGCAGGCATATGGCGATTGCGAATGCGAACCTGCGCGCGCCGTGGAGCGTCCAGCCCTTCCCACGAAACCCAGTTCACGTCGCGAATGATCATAACGGAGCGAAGCAGCTCATCGTTCGAGCCAATTGTCACGGTCTGAGTTTTCGAATCGGTGGCGATGACGTATAGCGGCTCCGGGGCGGCGATGCCGAGCCCTTTCCGCTGCCCCACGGTGAAATGATGGGCGCCCGCATGTCGTCCGCGCTCGCGGCCGTCGGTATCGACAACCTTGCCGGCGGTTGCTTCAGATGAGACGCCCTTTTCGCGCAGCCACGCATCCATAAACTGCGCATAATCCCCGTTGGGGACAAAACAAATCTCGTAGCTCTCATGCTTTTTTGCCACGGGAAGATCCAGATTCTCTGCGAGCGCCCGCACCTGCGACTTCGTCATTTCGCCAAGCGGAAACATCGTGCGCGCAAGCTGCGGCTGCGTAAGTCCCCACAGAAAGTAAGTCTGATCCTTTGACGCGTCAATCGAGGTGCGCATCTCGTATCGCCCGGTTTGCGGGTTGTACGCAACACGGGCGTAGTGGCCGGTCGCGATCGCCTGTGCGCCCACGGAATCCGCCAGGTCGAGGAACGTATCGAACTTGATAAATGTGTTGCAGAGCGTACAGGGTACTGGTGTGCGGCCAGCCAGATACTCATTCACGAACGGTTCGATGACATTTTCTTCAAACTGCCGTTCCAGATTAACGACGTAATAAGGAACGCCAATCTGCTCCGCTACGCGTCGCGCGTCGTAAACATCGTCAAGCGAACAGCAGCGTCCCACGGCTTTATCGCTCTGAAGCTCAGGCAGGCGCCGCTGATTCCAAAGCTGCATCGTCATGCCGGCAATATTGCGTCCTTCACGATGGAGCAACGCGGCAACAACCGAGCTATCCACTCCGCCCGACATCGCCACGGCAATCAACTCATTCATGCGGACACCTCCACCGGTGAGAGCCGTCGCAGATGAGCGGCGCTGGCTGCCACAGCCTCAACAAGTCCGTCTACCTGTTCCAGCGTGTTGCCCGGGCCCAGCGAGAACCGCACGCTGGATCGCGCATCCTCCGGCGAGAGTCCCATCTGCAGCAGTACATGTGAGGGTTCCACGGCGCCACTCGAACACGCCGAGCCACTCGAAACCGCGTAGCCGCGGAGGTCGAGTGCAATCACCATCGCCTCGCCTTCAATTCCGGTGAAACAGATGTTCGAAGTATTGGGGACGCGCGCATCGCAGCGTCCGTTCACCCGAGTTCCAGGCACACGACCCAGGACGCTGCGCTCGAGATGGTTGCGTAAGGGCGCAAGCCCCGTCCAGTCGAACGGCTGCGATGCCGCGAGCCCGAGCGCACTCGCGCCTGCGACATTCTCAGTGCCCGCGCGCCTGTCGCGCTCGTGATGCCCGCCGAACAGCAAAGGCTGCAGAACCAGGCCCTTTCGGACGAAAAGTGCACCTACACCCTTGGGCGCCCCAAACTTATGCCCGGAGATCGAGTAGAGATCAACGCCCAATTCCCGTACGTCCACCGGAAGTCGGCCACCCACCTGAACGCCGTCGCTGTGAAACGGCACCCCGGCGTTACGGGTCAGTGCCGCAATTTCGGCGATGGGCTGCAACACTCCGGTTTCATTATTCGCATGCATAATTGAGACCAGCGAAGTGTCAGGCCGGAGGGAGCGTTCCACATCCGTCGGGTCGATCAAACCATCGGTACCTGGCGAGAGCCACGAAACCTCGGCGCCCTCCTTTTCCATCTGGGCAAAGGCATTAAGGATAGCCGGGTGCTCAATCGCGCTGGTTATCACGTGAGGCCGATCGGCCCGCCGCGAGATCCCCAACACAGCCAGATTATCCGACTCCGTCCCTCCGCTTGTAAAAACGATCTCGCGATCATCGCAGCCGAGCCGTGCCGCGACAGCCCGTCGAGCCGATTCCAGACGCCGCTTGGCCGCCTGCCCGAAATAGTGGATACTGGACGCATTGCCGTAGACCTCGGCCATGGATTCGGTCAGATCCCGCAGCACTTCGGGCGCAACGGGACTGGTCGCGTTGTGATCGAAGTAGAAGTGCCGCATTTTCTTCCATTTTAGCTGGTTTGCGCGAATGAAATCCCCCCTCATCACTCTGCTGACCGACTTCGGACTCCGCGATCATTATGTAGCCGCAATGAAAGGCGTCATTCTTGGCATCTCGCCGGGTGCCCGGATTGTCGATATTTCCCATCAGGTGGCGCCGTACTCGATCGCCGAAGCAGCTTACACGCTGTCACAGGCCTGGCGCTGCTTCCCGAAAGGTACTACGCACATAGCTGTCGTTGACCCGGGCGTGGGGAGTTCGCGCCGGGCGATCGCGGTAGACGCGGAGGGCCATCGGTTCATCACTCCGGATAACGGCCTGCCCAGTCTCATCCTGGATTCAGTCCGAGGCTACAAGGTTAGAGAAATCACCGCTTCACGTTACTTTCGCCAACCCGTAAGTAACACATTTCATGGACGAGACATCTTTGCGCCCGTCGCGGCCCACCTGGCGAATGGGTTGGTTTTTTCAAAACTTGGCGAAGCCCTTTCCGACCCCGTCATCGGTACGTTCGCCAAACCAATCCCGAATGGCGTCAATAAATGGTTAGGAACGATACTTCATATTGATAGTTTTGGTAATATTATCACTAATTTTTCGGAGAGCGAATTCGTCCGTATGGAGCACAAGCCATTCAAGTTAGGAATCCATAAAGGGGTCATAAAGCACTTTTCTCGTAGCTACGCTTCTTCTGTGCCCGGGCAGTTGTTTGCGCTTTGGGGAAGCTCTGGGTATCTGGAAGTATCTATAAATCAATCAAATGCGGCCTTTGCGCTCGGTGCTGTCACGGGGTCGGCAGTCTCTCTCCGCATTTGAGGGTTTAGAGGGTACTACCTCTATACCAGTACCTTAGAAAGTGATAGTGAGGGTACTGGTCCTTGTTCCGATAGTGTGTTTGACCATACACTGGCCATGTACTACTTCGGAGGAATCGGACAAATGAATTCGCGGCTACTCTCACTCGCCGGCATCCTGGTTTTTGGGGTGTCGCTCAATGCGGCAACATCTTTCACCCTGACAGTTACGGGTGCGGGTTCGCTGCAGGATGGCTCTTACCTCGTCAGCCCTTTTACGGGCACGATCGGCAGCAGTGCTGTCACGCTTTACTGCGACGACTTCAATGACGGCGCCAGCCTGAACACTCCCTACACAAGCTACGTCACGCAGGTCGGCACCACGGGAAGCAATCTCACCAACTACACGCGGTACGGTGTGAATGACGCACCGGGCGACACGACGTCCACTCGCATTGTTGGCACCGGCGTCAATGGCTATGCGGCTCTGAATTACCCGGCCGGCACGCAGCTTTATGAAGAAATGGCGTGGCTCGCCACCCAGTCGATGAATGACGGCTCCGGCACGAACGCTAACAACCAGGACATCGCGATTCAGGAAGCCATCTGGGCTCTGACCAACGACCGTGCTCTCGGTGTTTCCCCCACCAACAGCTCTGGCTACACCGGTACGCAGTCCTCGGGCGCCACGGGCACTCCGCAGTCCTATCTGCAGTGGATCGAAAATGCCAATACCTGGTACAACAACGGCGCCATGAACGGCCTCACCACGGGCTACACTGCTCTGGTGAACAGCAATTGGTACATCGTGACCAACGTCGCGTCAGCCGGTTGCACCATCGGTTCAAACGGTTCCACGGGTTGCACCCCCGGCACAGCAGGCACGGGCACCACAACTCAGGAATTCCTGGCTTACTACAACGGCAGCCTGCCGACGTCCACCGGTGGTTCGGGTGCGGCTCCGGAACCGGCCTCCTGGCTGCTGATCGGCGCCGGCCTCGCTGGCGTGGCGATCTTCCGCCGCAAGCAGGCTCTCGCCGGTATCGGCAAGTAGGCTTCGTCGATTCTTTCCTCCGCTACCAGGCGGGCCTGCCGGAAACGGTTGGCCCGCCTTTTAGTCTTTTAGCTCGACAATCGTGGCGCCGGCGCCTCCCTCGTAGGACGAAGCCGGGTAGAACTTCTCAACATGCGGGTTGGCGCGCAGCAGATCCTGCACCGCGCGCTTCAGGATTCCCATCCCGTGGCCGTGAACAATCCGAACCCGGGCAGCGGTAGCCATCACCGCAGCGTCCAGGAACTTTTCCACGCGCTCAATCGCATCCTCGGCCCGCTCCCCAATCACGTTAATCTCCTGCTCGCCGGGATTCAGCTGCGGACCGGGCTGAAACCGCACTCCCTTTGGCAACTGCCCGGGCTGCGCGCCGGAATCGGGCAGCACTTCCTCGACATCCGCCAGCGCAACCTGCATTTTCACGAACCCTACCGCAACTTCGATCCGGTCCTGACTCAGCATGCGCGTAACCTTCGCAATGTCGCGAATCCCGCGCAGGCGCACCCGGACGCCTTCGGCCACCGTCAGGCGCTCCGACTGCTTCTGCGGAGAGCGAACAACAGTGGACTCCCACTCCTCCCGCATCTCCCGGCCGAGCCTTGTAGCCTGACGCTGAGCCTGATCCACGGCCTTGCGCTTTTCTGCCGTCTCCGCAATCCGCGCCACAGTTTCGTCGGCGCGAGCCTGAATGCGGCGCTGCAGCTCGTCGAAGCGCGTCTCCAGTTCCGCCAGGCGCGCAGTGTCTTTGCGCTCGAACTCGATTGCGAGTTCCCGCCCGCGGATCATCAGCGCTGTTCGCTCTTTCTCTAAAGTTGCGCGCAGCTGAGCCGTCTCATCCAGCCTGCGATGCAGATCGGCAATGAGCCGCGAAAGTTCCTGATCGCGCTCTCCCAGCGAAGCGCGGGCACGCCGCAGGATATCCTCCGGCATTCCGAGCCGAGCTGCAATTTCCAGTCCCGCCGATTTACCCGGAAGGCCGATCTGCAGTTGATACGTCGGGGCGAGGGTGTCCTCGTCGAAACCCATCGAAGCATTGAGCACAGTCTTCGTACTCGCGCCATAAATCTTCAGCGCCGTCAGATGGGTGGATGCCAGCGTAAACGAACCCGCCGCGCGGAAGTGATCAACGAGGGCCACACCAAGTGCGCCGCCTTCGTCGGGGTCCGTTGCAGAACCGATTTCGTCGAGCAGCACCAGAGAATCCGGCGTCGCATCAAGCGCCATCTCACGCAGCCGGGCCACGTGCGCGGAAAACGTACTGAGGTTCTGCTCAATCGACTGATGATCGCCGATATCCGCCAGCACCTGCTCAAACATCGGCAGTTCCGCGGCTTCGCAGGGCACGGGCATCGCGGCCTGCGCCATCAGCGAGATCAGGCCGACGGTCTTCAGCGTGACCGTTTTGCCGCCGGTATTCGGACCGCTGATCAACAGTGTGCGCGTGACACTATCGAGCGTTAGTGAAAACGGCACAACGCGTCTTCGCGACTTCCGCAGCACATCGATCAGCAGCGGATGACGTGCATTCCGCAGATGCAGCCGCCGCTCGGCGGGATCGTTAAACTTCGGAATCACGCAGTCGAAATCAATACCGAAGCGGGCTTTCGCGAAGATCACATCCAGCCGCGCCATAACGTCCGCGGCATTCCGAACAGGCTCAGCCGATCCACGCAAGCGCTCGGTAAGCTCACGCAGAATCCGATGCACCTCCCTGAGCTCTTCATCCTGCAGACGAACGAGTTCATTGTTGAGATCGATGGTATCGAGCGGTTCCAGGAATAAGGTCTGCCCTGTGGAACTGGCGCCGTGAATCACGCCAGGCAACCGCCGCCGCTGGCCCACAAGCACAGGCACAACAAAACGATCGTTTCGAATCGCGACGTATTCATCCTGCAGCACGCCTTCATCGCGATGGGTGCGAAGAAACCGCTCCAGCGAATCCTGAATCGCCTTCTTCTGCTTCTCCATGTCCCGCCGGATGCGATTGAGATGAGGACTCGCCGTATCGAGGACGGACCCATCGGGCTGAATCCTGCCGCCGACTTCCTGCAGCAAGTGCCGAAAATCGCCGATCCGCGCCGCGTAAACCGCCAACAGCGGAAACCGTTCCGCCACCGCATTCAGCGAGGACTTCGCGTCGGCCGCGCGATCCAGAAACGCAATCAGATCGAAGATCTCACGCGGATCGAGCGAAGCACCTTCAATCCGAAGCTTCTGGACGCCGATTGAAACATCCGGCAGCGCGTTCAGATTGACGCGAATCGCTGCGCCTGTAGCTGCGGCTCGCAGATAGGCCATGCCTTCGCCGGCTTCCGCAAGATTGTTTTCAATCCGGGTTCGATCAATCGACGGCGCCACCCGCGCAAACTCGCGTCCACCGGCCGCAGTCGCAATTGACCGCGCAGCCAGCGCATGAACCTGATCCCATTCCAGGGCAGCCAGCCCTGTGAATTGCACGACCTCATCAGCCATTGCGCCGCATCCAGTCAAACGCCTTCGCAATCACGCGTGGCGTGCCTTCCGTGATTTTCTCCAGTCCGGCGATTTCGTTTTCACGAAACCAGGCCGCGCCGCTCGCATCGTCGGACGCCTGCAGAACACCGCCAGTCGGCGTGCAGATGTAATCCATCAGGATGAAGTGATATTCCGTTTCACCATTCGCATCGCGCATGATGCGTTCGAACACTTCCACGAGGTGCAGTACTGCAATTTCAAGCCCGGTTTCTTCTCGAACTTCGCGGAGCAAGGCGGTTTCAAGCGTTTCGCCGGTCTCAATCGCGCCGCCAGGCAGCGACCAGTACCCGCGCAGCGGATCCTTGCCGCGCTCTACAAGCAGAATCTTGTCGCCGTCGATTATAAGCGCGCCCACACCGGGAACGGGTCGTGCAGGAAAACGCCGCGAATCCGCATTCATCAGTACTGCAGTGCGCCCTTCTCGCCGACTTGCAAACGATAAACCTCTTTCGGCGTGGCGACGAATAACACGTCGCCGGAAGTCTCGCCGAACGTGCAGTTCAATACCCGCTGATTCTCCATGAACGTCCGAACCAGCTTGCCTTCCGGTGAGTAAACCCCAAGACCAAGCGCCGCGACATATAATCGCCCCGCGGCATCCGTGCGCATACCGGAAGGAACACCTTCCACATGCGCAAGGAAGTCGCGCTGATTTGATGCGGCGCCTTTCGAATCCAGGTCAAACACCACCACGGCCTCCCGATCCGCATCGGCAACAAAGAGTTTCTTTCCATCTCCGGAGAGCGCAAGACCTGCAGGGCGTGTCTGCCAGCGAGCAATAGCTTCGATGTCTCCCTTCGGATTCACATGGAAAACGCCGTTGAAGCTGAGCTCCCGCCGATCAATCGCGCCCGCAAATGCGGGATCGGTGAAGTACGCATGGCCATCGCGCCGCACCGTGACCTCATAAGGCGAATTCAGCTTCCTGCCTTCGAAGGTCGCGGCCACGGTCTCAAAAACACCCTTCTTATCGAGCCGAACAACCCGGCGTTGCCCGGTTTCGCAAATATAGAGCCTGGATTGCGCATCGTAGGCAATTCCCTGCGGGTTGTTCGAATCCTGGTGGGTGGGCTTCGGCTTCGCACCCGAATCCAGCCGATAAATCTCATTCCGCTCGTTATCCGCAATAACGAGAAACCCATCGCGCGACCACGCAAGCCCGAACGGGAAACGAATCCCGCTGGCAACGCGGCGCACTTCCACTTCATTCAGCAGGAGCTGCTGCGCAGGCGCCAGAACGGCGACCAACGCCACCGCGCACGCCAACGCAAAGAAACGACGGATCACTGGGGTTGAATCTGAAGCTCGTTGATTACGCTCTTCACGCCCTTGACCTTTTTCGCAAGGGCTTCGGCACGGGCCTTCTGCTTTGGTTCCTGCACATGGCCCTTCAGGGTAACCACGCCGTCCTTTACGTCCAGCTCGATAGCTCCGCCTTTCACTATCACGTCGCTCGCGAGACGAGTGCGAATCGTGTCGTAAAGAAAGCCGTCGTTATTCGCCGGCTTATCGGCGCCGAACGCCAGAGCAGCCAACATGAACATAAGGAGAATCTTAGCGGTCAGGCGTTTCATCGGATTCACTTCTCTGAGCCATTGTACGCCAGTCCAGCGTGTTCAGATACGCGGCTTTCTGCCGCCATCCCGGCTCGACTTTGACGTGAAGATCGAGAAATATGCGGGCATCGAAAAGCGCTTCCATCTCTTCGCGCGCGGCCACACCCGTAGCTTTCAGCGAACTCCCTTTCGATCCGATCACGATAGCCTTCTGCCCATCGCGCTCCACGAAGATCGTGGCGTAAATTTTAATCAGTTTCGGCGTCTCCTCCCACTTATCGATCACGATATTGACCGAGTGCGGAACTTCCTGCCGGGTTGACAGCAGAATCTTTTCGCGAATCAGTTCCGCGGCGAGGAACCGCGCGGGCTGGTCGGTGACATGGTCCCGGGGAAAGTATTCCGGTCCCTGCGGCAACCGTTTGATCACCTCTTCTATGAGTTGCTCCACACCATCGCCGCGCAGGGCCGAAATCGGAATATATTCTGCGAAGTCAAAATGCTTACGATACTCATCCAGCACCGGCAGCAATTCCGCGCGCGACTTCAGCGAGTCAACTTTATTCACCGCGAGAATCACGGGAGGCCCGCCACGCCTCAGCATTGCCAGCGCGTGCTCATCTTCCTTCGAAGGCGGTCCGCTCGAGGCATCGGCAACAAAGATGAACAGATCGCGTTCATCGAGCGAGGCGCGCACCGCGTCCATCATGCGCTTATTGATCGACGAATCGGATTTGTGGATGCCCGGCGTATCGATGAAGGTCACCTGCGCACCCGGCGCATTCATTACGCCCTGAATTGCCGTGCGCGTTGTCTGCGGCTTATCCGCAACAATCGAAACTTTCTGCCCCACCAGCCGGTTCATGAGCGTGGACTTGCCCGCATTTGGCCGACCTAATATCGAAACGAACCCCGAACGAAATGCCTTCTCGCTACTCATTCGTTTCATCCATTGGTTGCGTTCCAGACTGCACTCCGGGCTGGACCTCAGGTACGCGGCTGAGGCGCACCTGCTCTACCCGCATCTCGTCGCTCGCCAGCACTTCCGCTCTGATTCCATCCCGTTCCACGATCTCGCCCGCCTTCGGCACGCGGCCCAGCCACTCCATAATCAGGCCGCCAACCGTGGTCGACTCGATCTCTTCTTCCGCGTGATACCCCAGCATAGCGGTCAGGCGCACTAAGTCGAAATTGCCTGAGACGATGTATCCGCCTTCGCCATCTTCTTTAACATCGGAATCGGGTTCATGCTCGTCCCGAATCTCGCCCACGATGACTTCCACGAGATCTTCCAGCGTGGCGAGTCCGGCTGTGCTCCCGTACTCATCCACCACGATCACCATGTGCGCGCCTTCCTGCTGCATCTCGCGCATGAGATCATGCGCGGATTTCGTTTCCGGAACCAGCCGGATCGGGCGCATGAGGTCTCGCACCGTCTTTTTCACGCGCTCACTCTCGGCAACTTCGAACATATCGCGAACATGCACGAAACCGGTGATTTCGTCGAGCGAAGTCTCACACACCGGAATCCGTGAGAACTGCTCGTTCACAACCAGATTCCGCAGCTGCTCCAGCGTTTCCCGGGCACGAATTGTAACCATGTTGGGACGGGGCGTCATGACTTCGCGCACCACCTTGTCCCCGAACGCTATCACCGATTCAATCAGTCGCCGGTCGTCTTCTTCGATCAGGCCTTCTTCAGTACCCGCGGTGATCAGCGCATCGATATTCTCAGCAGGAGTAGCCGGCGCGACGTCTTCCGGCGCGGGCTTCACAATATCGAGCAGCGAATTCAGAAAGCTCAGCGCCGCCACAAACGGACGTGCCGCGAGCGCAGCAGCCGAGTAGAACGGCAGCAGCGCTACCATCCAGCGCCCGGACGACCGGCGATAGAGCAGTTGCGGCAGCAGATACGCAGAGAGCACAAGCAGCAGCCACGCGACGCCAAGACCTTCCGCAATTTCAAGCGGATCGCGTTCCGGACCTGTGACCTGCGCCATCGTGAGTACGCCCAAAGCAATCAAACAGGAGTGTTTCCAGAGCGAGAAGGTGAGCGCGCCTTCTTCGCCGGGCATTTTCAGACGGCCCTCCAGAACTTCTTTAAAGTATTCGAGCGCCGGCAGATCGCGCGATCGCAGCCGCATGCTTTCGGCGTAGAGTGTCTGGATCGTAGTAAACAGCGCCGTCGCAATCGCCAGCAGAATGAGGGCGAGAACGATCATGAATGGGCGCGCTCAATAAGTCCTGCGGGCAGATTGAGTTTACGGCGCCAGCGCAATTCGGCCCGCGCCATCCGGCCGCGATCCGTTTCGTGATCCATCCCCATCAGATGCAGCACACCATGGAGCATCAGTATACAGACTTCTTCCTCGATGGAGTGGCCACGTTCACGCGCCTGCGCGCGGGCTCGTCCCAGCGAGATGGCAATGTCGCCAAGCGGATCGCGTTCACCCGAGGGAAAGGACAGCACGTCGGTGGGCACATCCTTGTTCCGAAACTGCGCGTTGAGAGAGCGTAGCTGTGCATCGCCGGTAACCAGACAGTGGAAACCTTTGCCACCCAGAACATCACGCCGCAGGTCGAGCGCGAACCGGCGAATTCGAGGCAGCTTCAGGGAAGCGGGCGGGCGACGAAATGTGACGAGTGGATCTGCCGGCATTTATGCCTGGACCGGAGCGCTGACCACGGGCTCCGGCGTAGCGGGATCTGACAGCTTCAGCGAAAGCTGCTTCCCCGCAGTGGCTTCGTTGTGTTTCTCATAGGCGCGCACGATGCGCTGCACCAGGCTGTGACGCACCACATCGCGTTCTTCGAACTGGACGAACGTTATCCCTTCCACGCCCTTCAGTATTTCCACCGCATCGAGCAGACCGCTGCGGCGGCCGTTGGGCAGATCCATCTGGGTAAGGTCGCCCGTCACGACCATCTTCGAATTCGCACCCTGACGCGTCAGGAACATCTTCATCTGCTCCTGCGTGGTGTTCTGCGCTTCGTCGAGAATCACAAAGCTGTCATTCAGCGTGCGTCCACGCATGAAAGCGAGTGGCGCGACCTCAATCGCCAGCCGCTCCACGAGCTTCTCCACGCGGTCGATATCGAGCATGTCGTACAGCGCGTCGTAAAGCGGACGCAGGTACGGATCAATCTTCTCCTGCAGCGAACCCGGGAGGAATCCGAGCCGTTCGCCGGCTTCCACCGCCGGACGTGTAAGAATGATTCGGCTCACCCGCTTCGAAATCAGCGCCTGCACGGCCATGGCAACCGCGAGATACGTCTTGCCCGT
This sequence comes from Acidobacteriota bacterium, assembly GCA_048498815.1. Taxonomy (GTDB): domain Bacteria; phylum Acidobacteriota; class Terriglobia; order Bryobacterales; family Bryobacteraceae; genus BOG-234. The sequence goes on from JBEHXG010000024.1 coordinate 41,124, forward strand.
GCCGGCCGGGCCAATGCCAAAAACCAGATCGTTGCGCTCGATCGCTTCCAGATAACGACGCTGCGTGGCCGTCTTCGGCGCCAGTACCTTCTTCCCGAAGCTCCGCTGCCTGCCGCTATCGAACAGCGCGCGCAGCGAAACTTCCGGATCGTCCGTAACCACGCGCAGCAAACTATTCAGATCGCCATTGCGAAAAACGGCGCCTTCATTCACCAGCGCAAAATAATCCTGCAGAATGTTTTCCGCACGCGATACGGCGGCGGGCTCACCTTCGATCGCGAGCGAGTTCGCATTCAGCCGTGTGCTGACGCCAAGACCTTTTTCCAGCATGCGAATATTCTCATCGCGAATGCCAAAAAGATTCTCAATACCGCTGGTCACAGGAACGCTTGTAATCATCTACCGGAACGAACCTCCTCTTGCAAAAATCGGGTCATTCATGAGCGGGTGGAACAGGACACGATGCGGGGATCTCAATGCAGGATGTAGCGGGACCGCGATGGGAGGCGGGGAAGGATCGAACCATCCAACTGGATTGTAGCAGAGAAAAAGTGAAAACCAGGTGAATCCGCCCCATTTTTGCGGTCCGGATTCACCCGGGTCAAAACGACTTACGCCTGAGCAGCCTGGGCGCGCGCGGCGAGCATCGCCTTGATGCGCGCCTTGATGCCGTCAATGCGCTCACGGGCATTCGGTGCGCCGAGCGCCACCGTTTCCAGATTCTTCCAGACGTTGGCGTCACCCATCGCCTCGCGCCAGGCGGCAATGATGGGTTCGATCTTGCCGAAAACCACGAGATGCTCGCCGTTGGCGTCGTTAAACATCTTTGCGTCAATCGCGCCGTTCACCACCAGCGCGCACGCCATGTCCCAATAGCTGACCACCATCCGTACATAGTTGCCGTTCGGTCCAGCCATGGCCGCCATCATGTCGGCGGCGGTTTCAGGATTGAAGCCGAGCCAGAAACTGCGCGCGGCGCGCATCGTTTCTTCGCGGCGAAGGTTGTAGAGTTCGAGAATCAGACGGGCGCTTTCGTATTGTGTTGGCATGTAGAGCTTTGTTTTCCTTACTGAATTAAGTCTGAGCGCGGCGATCACGGCCGAGCCTCCCATGAGATGCGGCGGCACAGTACAAGGACTCGCCGCCCAGCGAAGATTTTCGCCGCGCCGCCCGCGATACCATGAAATTTGGCACCTCCGCCTACCGGAATCCTGGCCCGAATTGTGGCGCATAAGCGGGAAGAACTGCGTTCCGCAGCGGTCCCCGCGGCAGATTTGCGGCACGCCGCCGAATCGCGACGTCCTCAGCGCCGTGATTTCGCCGCCGCTTTGCGCGCGCGCCGCCCCGCCATCATTTCCGAAATCAAGAAGGCTTCACCGAGCAAGGGCGTGCTTCTGGAAGAGTTCCGTCCCGCCGAGCTCGCGCGGCAGTATGAGCTGGGTGGTGCGGCGGCGCTATCCGTTCTCACAGATCGCGAATTCTTTCAGGGCAGCCTGGACGACCTCCGCAACGCCCGCGCGGCGTGCACGCTCCCGGTAATTCGCAAGGACTTCACGCTCACCGAATATCAGGTTTTGGAAGCGGCCGCAGTAGGCGCTGACGCGATTCTGCTGATTGTCGCGATCCTGAGCGACGCTGAACTTCGCGACCTGCGCGAGGCCGCCGCCGCCTTCGGCATGGCCGCCCTCGTGGAGGCTCATAACGAAGCCGAGCTCGAGCGTGCTGTTCGCTCCGGCGCTGAAATCATCGGCATCAACAATCGCGACCTCAACACGTTCAACGTCTCGCTTGACACTTCACTCACCCTGGCGCGCGGTATCCCGCCTTCGGTCGTCAAAGTCAGCGAAAGCGGCATCTTCAACGCACAGGACATCCAGCGCCTGATGACTGCGGGCTACGACGCCTTTCTGGTAGGCGAACATCTGGTGAAATCCGGCGACGCCACACGCGCGCTGCGGGAGTTGGTCGCGTAATGTTCGTTAAAATCTGCGGCCTCACGAATCGCGAAGACGCGCTGGCTGCCGTCGATATGGGCGCGCGCGCAGTCGGCTTCATCTTTTATGAACGCAGCCCGCGAGCTGTCACGGCGGATCAAATCGCGACGTTCCTCCACGATATTCCGGCAAACATCTGGAAGGTAGGCGTCTTCGTAAACGAATCGCCGGCGAAGATCGACGCCATCGGCGCACAGCTTGGCCTCGATATCGCCCAGCTTCACGGGGCCGAAACACCCGAGTCGCATCCTGACAAACTCCGTGTCTGGAAGGCCTACCGTATGACCAGCCCCACCGCAGCCGATCCAGCTTACCCCGCCGAGGCCCTGCTGCTGGACGGCCCGGCCACCGGCCAGCCCTTCGACTGGTCGCTCACCGCAAACTTCCCGGGCAAAGTCATCCTGGCAGGCGGATTGCATGACAACAACGTGAGGGAAGCAATCGAAAAAGCGCACCCGTGGGGCGTGGATGTAAGCTCCGGTATCGAATGCGCGCCAGGCCGCAAGGACCACGCGCGTATGAAACGATTCATTGAGGCGGCGCTACGACAATGACGACTCAACCTGATGCAGGCGGCCACTTCGGCGCATACGGAGGACGTTACGTTCCCGAGGTGCTGATGTCTCCGCTCGAGGAACTGCAGAACATTTACGCCGAAGCGAAGGCCGACCCGGCTTTCCACGCCGAACTCAATCAGCTTCTGACCACCTACGCGGGCCGCCCCACGCCGCTCTATCACGCGCGGCGGCTAAGCGAACAGCTTGGCGGCGCAAAGATCTACATCAAACGCGAAGACCTGCTCCACACCGGCGCGCATAAGATCAACAACTGCATCGGTCAGGCGCTGCTGGCGCGCCGCATGGGCAAGCGCCGCATTATCGCGGAAACCGGCGCGGGCCAGCACGGCGTCGCCACGGCTACCGTCTGTGCCCTGTTTGGCTTCGATTGCACGGTCTACATGGGCGAAGAGGATATGCGCCGCCAGCGCCTCAACGTCTTCCGGATGCGACTGCTCGGCGCGAAGGTCCAGCCCGTAACCAGCGGCAGCCGCACTCTGAAAGATGCTATCAGCGAGGCGATGCGGGACTGGGTCACCAACGTTTCCACCACCCACTACCTGCTGGGCTCCGCGCTCGGCGCGCATCCTTATCCGATGATGGTGCGTGATTTCCATCGCGTCATCGGACTGGAAGCGCGCGAGCAGATCCTGAAAGCTGAGGGTCGTCTGCCTGATACAGTCATCGCATGCGTAGGCGGCGGAAGCAATGCCATCGGCATCTTCCATCCGTTCCTCGAAGACGCGGGTGTAAAGCTCATCGGCGTGGAAGCCGGCGGGCGCGGTCCCAAACTCGGCGATCATGCCGCACGCTTCGCAGGCGGAACGCCCGGTGTTCTGCAGGGCACGTACAGCTATCTGCTCCAGGACGATGACGGGCAGATCTCCCTCACGCACTCCGTTTCCGCCGGTCTCGACTACGCTTCGGTAGGCCCCGAACACGCCATGCTGCACGATCTCGAGCGCGCCGAATATCGCTCCTGCGACGATGCCCACGCAATCGAAGCCGCGAAAACGCTGAGCCGCACCGAAGGCATTATCCCCGCGCTCGAATCCGCGCACGCCGTAGCCGAAGCGCTGCGCATTGCGCCAAACGAACCCAAAGATTCCATCATCGTCGTGAACCTCTCCGGCCGCGGCGATAAAGACATCGACATCTACCGCGAGAATCTGAAAGAGATGGATCAGGCGTGACCCGCATCGGCGAGCTGTTCGAAAAACTGAAACGCGAGAATCGCAAAGGCATGGTCGCGTATCTGACGGCTGGCGATCCCACGCTCGAAGCTACGCCCGGCCTCGTATCCGCGCTGGAACGAGGAGGCGCCGATCTTATCGAACTCGGAGTTCCGTTCTCTGACCCGGTTGCAGACGGCCCGGTAATTCAGCTTGCCGGCGATCGCGCGCTCAAAGCCGGGGCAACGCTCGCCAAAGTTCTGGCCACCGCCGCAAAAATTCGCGAGCAATCCCAAATCCCGCTGCTGCTCTTCACCTACTTAAACCCCGCACTCCGCTACGGCTTCGAGCGCCTCGCGCGCGACGCCAAATCCGCCGGGATCGATGGCTGCCTTCTCACCGATGCCAGTGTGGAAGAAGCCGGCGACTACGTCCGCGTCATGCGAGAGGCCGGAATTGACACCGTTTTCATGGCCGCGCCCACCAGCAGCGACCATCGTCTCAGGCTCGTCGCGAAATACTCCAGTGGCTTCGTTTACGTAGTCTCGCGCACGGGCATCACAGGCGAACGCGAATCCATGTCGGACACCGCGCTCCCGCTCATCCGACGCATGCGAGCCCTCACCGATCTTCCGCTCGCAATGGGCTTCGGCATCTCAACAGCCGAACAGGTAACCGCTGTGGCAGCACAGGCCGACGCTGTCGTCATTGGCAGCGCAATCGTCCGCCAGATCGGCAAAGAGCCGCACAACACCGAAGCACTCGAAAACATGATGCGCGGCCTCACGCAACCTCTGCGAAAGGCAGCGGTTTCGTAAGGTGTCCGAACAGGCCGCCACCGCCCGCAAGATGGATCCCAACGACAACACTGCATCCCGACTCGCCGCCTGCCGCGAACAAATCGACGATGTCGATCGCCGCCTCGTGACGCTGCTCAACGAGCGCACCGCAATCGTGGAAGAAATCGGTCAGCTGAAGAAGAACGCCTCGCTCCCCGTCTATGAACCGAAGCGCGAAGACCTGGTGTACGCGAATGTGGCCGCGGCCAATCAGGGACCGCTTTCCACACCGGGTCTGCAGCGCATCTTCGAGCGAATCATGGACGAAATGCGCAAGGTGCAAAAAGAACGGATGATACAGAAATGAGCGAAGCATGCTGGTTGTAATGCAGCAGGATGCATCCCCCGATCAGATTCAGCGGGTGATGGACCGCCTCATCGAGGATGGCTTCGACGTTCATCGCTCCACCGGCGAAACGCACGTGGTGCTGGGTGGCGTCGGGGGGCGTCTCGATTTCGATACCGCCATGTTCGCCGTACTCGAAGGCGTCAAGGAAGTCCACCGCATCATTTCTCCGTATAAGCTGGCGGCGCGTGAATTTCATCCGCAGGGCACGATTGTTCGCATTGGCGATGTCGCCATCGGCGGCAATGAAGTAGTCGTGATGGCCGGTCCGTGCAGCGTGGAAGGCCGAGACCAGATCGAGCGGGCAGCCGACATCGTAGCCGATGGCGGCGCAAGAGTGATTCGTGGCGGCGCCTTCAAGCCACGTTCCTCGCCCTACAGTTTTCAGGGGATGGGCGAAGAAGGTCTCGCCCTCCTGCGAGCCGCCGCCGACCGTCGCGGACTCCTCACCATCAGCGAAGTGATGGACGCCACGCAGATTCCGCTTCTCACGCAGTACTCCGACATTCTGCAGGTTGGCGCGCGAAACATGCAGAACTACAATCTGCTTCGTGAGCTCGGCAGGATCCGCAAGCCGGTGCTGCTGAAACGCGGGCTTTCCGCAACGATTGAGGAGCTGCTGCTCTCCGCCGAATACATCCTCTCCGGGGGCAATTACGACGTCATTCTCTGCGAGCGCGGCATCCGCACTTTCGAAACTTACACGCGTAACACGTTCGATGTCTCCGCGATTCCCGCGGTGAAAAAACTGTCGCACCTCCCCATCGTGGGCGATCCGTCGCACGGCACCGGCCGTCGCGATCACGTTCCACCCATGGCCCGCGCTGCGGTAGCCGCGGGAGCCGACGGACTCCTGATGGAAGTCCATCACGATCCGGATCACGCCCTCAGCGATGGCGCACAAACGCTGAGCGGCCCGCAATTCCGCGAAGTCATGAAACAACTGCGGCTCATCGCAGCGGCAGTGGACCGGAGCCTCTGAAAATGGCCGCCGCGCCCAAACCCGCGCTGGAACGCGTCGCGATCGTCGGCGTCGGATTAATCGGCGCATCGTTTGGACTCGCCCTCCGCCGCGCGGGCTACATGGGCGCCATCGTCGGTGTCAGTTCTCCCGGCAGCATCGCTGCCGCGCTGGAACGCAGCGCGATCGACCGAGGCGCTTCCCTTGACGAAGCAGCCGCCAAAGCCGATCTGATTTTTCTCTCGCAGCCGATCTCCGGGATTGTGACAACGCTCGCTCAACTTGGTCCGCTCATTCGACCCGAAGCGCTGGTAACAGATGCCGGCAGTACGAAGGCCGTCATCCAGGCGACCGCGGACAAGCACCTCAGGCCGGGCGCGTTCCTTGGCGGCCACCCGATGGCTGGCAAGGAAAAGCGCGGCGCAGAGGCTGCCGATCCGCAGCTGTTCCGCGAGCGCCCGTGGATTCTCACTCGCGAATGTGAGCGACCCATCGAAAAAGAATTCCGCGTCTGGATCGAAGCACTCGGCGCGAAGCCTGTTCTCCTCGATGCTGCAACGCACGATCGCATGGTTGCGTGGAGTTCGCATCTGCCGCAACTCGCTTCCACCGCGCTCGCAGCCACCCTGCATGACAATCAGCCCAGCGCCGTACAGGTCGGTGGACCCGGCCTGAGCGACATGACGCGCCTGGCGCTGAGTTCCTATGACCTCTGGCGCGACATTCTCGCCACCAACCAGCACGAAGTCGGCGCCGCACTCGACCTGTACATCGCAAAGCTCCAGAAGCTCCGCGCCAACTTCGAAGGCAACTTCGCCGCGGGCGCCGACTTCGCCCGCACCGTGCGCCGCCGCTGACCCCGCGCCGTTGATATCAAAAAGATGCCCTCCCTGTTTTCGCAACTGAACCATACGCCGCGCGAGCTCCAGTTCGGCACCAGCGGACGCCGCGGCCTGATCGTCGATCTCACGCAGCTTGAGATCTACATCAATGTCACAGGCGAACTCGAATATCTGCAAACGCTGACGCCGGAGGAGGGCGGCATTAAACGCGGCGAAGATGTGTACTACGCAATGGACCTGCGTCCAAGCTCGCCCGTAATTTGCGCGGCCGTGATACGCGCAATAGAAGATGCCGGTATGCACGCGCAAAACCTGGGCGCCATTCCCACGCCTGCACTGATGAATTACGCCGTAAGCCACCATCGCGCAAGCGTGATGGTGACCGGAAGCCACATCCCGTTCGACCGCAACGGCTACAAGCTCAACACCTCGCGCGGTGAGTTGCTGAAGCACCACGAAGCGCTCATCGGAGCGCACGTCGCCGAAGTCCGCGCGCGCGTCTATTCGCGGGAAGCGGACGCGTCCCCGTTCGACGCGTCGGGTTCGTTGCAGGAAACGCCGACCGAAATAAAGCCGTCCGATGCCGGACGCAACGCCTACCTCGATCGCTACCGGAACTTCTTCTCCAGACAATCCGCAAGCCTGAGCGGCAAGCGGATCCTTGTCTATCAGCACTCGGCGGTAGGGCGCGATCTGCTCGCTGAATTGTTGACCCGGCTCGGCGCCGGAGTCATTCCCGCAGGCCGTAGTGACAGCTTCGTTCCCATCGATACCGAAAATATCGACGCCGAACAGCTCGCCGCAATCCAGGCCTTAGCGGACCAGCACGAAAACCTCTGGGCGGTCGTATCAATCGACGGAGACAGCGACCGACCGCTCGTCCTCTCCGTCGATCCCGCATCTAAGCGAGTGAAATTTTTCGGCGGCGATCTCCTCGGCATGATCGTAGCTGAATATCTCGGCGCAGACGCCGTAGTCGTACCCATCAGCTGCAATGACGCAATCGACCGGGGAGCACTGGCACCGGTACTCGAACCAAAGACGCGCATCGGGTCGCCCTTCGTAATCGCAGGCATGGAAGCCGCAGCCGCCAAAGGCCGCGCGCGCGTCTGCGGATGGGAAGCGAACGGCGGCTTCCTGCTCGGCTCTGACCTACACCGGAATGGTGCAAGCCTCACCGCACTGGCAACGCGCGATGCCTTTCTGCCCATCTTCGCGGTGCTATTTGCGGCAGCGGAAAAGAACGTTGCCGTCTCGGACCTCTTCGCTCAGCTGCCACGCCGCTTCAGCAAAGCAGGCCTCCTGAAGAACTTCCCGCGCGCCGCCGGCCTTGCAGTTGTGGAGTGGCTCAAGGCTGGCGCGGACCTCTCGCTTGTATTCACCGCCGAGCGGGGCTTCTCCCCGGTTGCCCGCCTCGATCAGACCGATGGCGTAAGAATCGTCTTTGCCAACAGCGATGTAGCCCACATAAGACCATCCGGCAACGCCGACGAGCTCCGCATCTATGCCGGCGCAGATACTCAGGAACGCGCCGATGCAATCGTGGCCGAAGGCATCCGCGAGCCCGACGGCATCCTGCGCTCGCTGCAAAAGCTCGCCGCAGCGCAATGATGCCGAACCCGGTCGTCATCCTCGGGCTGGGCTTCACAACGCAACGCCTCGCCCGCAAGCTGTGCGAGCGAAATGTCCCGGTCGTTGCAGCTGCGCGCCTGCTTCAGCGCTTCCATGAGCTGGAACAGCTGGGCGTACAACTCCGAGACTTAGCCGCGGAACAGCTTCCGCGCGGAGCAACAATAGTTCACACGATCCCGCCACTACCAGAACCTGAAAAATCCGCGCTGCGCGAACTGATTCGCGAAATAGCACCGCGAAGAATCCTCTACATCTCCTCAACCGGCGTCTACGGCAACCAGCCGGTCGTCTCGGCGGAAACGGCTCCGGCCCCGTCCGATGATAAAGGGCGGGAGCGAATCGAAGAAGAAGCGTATCTCGCCACGATCCCCAACTGCAGCTGCCTGATCCTCCGCAGCGCAGCCATCTATGGGCCGGGCCGCGGCATTCAGGAAAAACTCCGCGAAGGTAAACGCCCACACAGCGCCGGCGGCGTTGTGAGCCGCATCCACGCGGACGATCTTGTCGCACTCCTCGAAGCGGGCCTGGACTCTACTCTCGAGGGCGCCTGGCCCGTAGCCGACGATCGACCGGCTGCCAGCCAGGAAGTCCTCAGGTGGTGCGCAAACTACATGGGCGTGGACCTTCCGTCCGAATCCGCGCCAACCTTTCCGGTCGCCGGACGCTCCGTCGACGGCGGCGCCATCCGTGAACGCCTCAACGTTCGGCTGCGCTATCCGAACTATGAAATCGGAATCCCCGCCTCGCTCAGTGATCGCTGCGCGGAACCAGCGTCCCGGTCAGATGGCCATTCCGCATCAGGCCCGACGCTTCATCGGCCGTAACCTCAATCGTGTTATCCGGCGTGAAGTGAATCGCCAGCGTGTAGTGATTGATGTTCGCGATGAAATTCAGATCGAGCGCGAAGGTGTCTTCCGAGGTCCACTTGCCGATTGCCGCCGCCGGAAGCCCCAGCGGTCCCCACGGACCCGGATGATAAACGCCATCGAGGCTGAGCGGAATGTGGAAGTCTTCGCCGTAATACTTGATATCCGCCCAATTCTGGCTGGGATCTTTGCCGAACACGATCCGCAGGCTGTCGAGACGCGAGGGATTTACCGGTAGCGCATAAACGTTTCCGGATATTTTCGCCGCGAGCGCAGGCGGAGCGCCAATTCCGCCAGCTTCGCGCGGCCTCGCGGCAGCTTCTTCGGACTTCCGCAACTGCGCTTCCGCCGCGGCATTCGCGGGCAGTGGCTGATCCGACTTCACCGCCGCGCGGATGAGCGGGCCGAGCTGTCCGCCATTCCCGCCAGCCATGCTCACCACAATCATGTCGAGGTCGGGCCAAACCCAGAGAATCTGTCCGCCGCGTCCCGTGCCACCGTACTGCAGCCCCGCCGGCCCGTTCGGATTCACATTCCACTCAATTCCGAACCCGCCCGGCGCGCCGCGTCCGCCCGGAGCGGGCGTGGTGGACATCGCCACCCAATCCTTCGGTACGATCTGTTCGCCGTTCCACGAACCGCCATGCAGATACAGATAACCGATGCGTGCAACGTCGCCCGGAAAGAAGTGGCTGTCGCCCCAGCCGTGATTGCGCCCCTGAGGATCGACGGCCCACTGCACTCCGTGAATGCCAAGCGGACCAAACAGGTACTTATTTGCAAACTCAATCTCCAGCATGTGCGCCGCCGCGCCAATCGTGGAACCGAGCAGATGATAACCGGGACTGCAGTAAGCCGGATGCGTGCCAGGCTCGTATTTCGACGGCAGCGAAAGCGCGAACTGCACCCAGTTGGCCGAGCGCTTCATCTTTTCCAGTTCCTGCTCGCCAGGCAAAATGCCGCAGTCGAGTCCGGACTCCATGTGGAGCAGGTTGCCCACCGTAATGCGCCGTTTCATCTCGTCCGGATCGGCCGGGCTCTCCTTTGGGAAGAACGAGAGCACCGGCTGATCGAGCTTAAGAACGCCGCGCGCCACCGCTACGCCGGTAATCGTTGACGTAATGGTCTTGGTCACCGACGCCAGATCGTGCGGCGCCACCGCGGAATTGTATGGATAGACATCGGAACTCGCCACTACGTATCCATGCCGAATCACCAGCAGACTATGAACGCCGAGTTGCTTCTGCATGATCTGATCGAAGACAGAAGCCAGCGCGGCGGAGTCGATGCCCTGCGATTCAGGCGTGGCTGTCCGCCAGGCAGCTCCAGGGTAGTAGGTCTGCGCGGGAACAAGGGCACAGCACAACAGAGCGAGCGCAGAAGCGGCAAGGATTCGAAAAGGCATAAGGGCTATTATGTCGAACTTCTCTGGAGCCGGTATCGACAAAATTGAGAAAATCTTTGCTTTGGATTCAATGCTTTAGCGGAATCGGGCGGCACCGGCTCCAGTCCGCCGGGTTATGTGTGGGTTATGCCAATGATTACGCGATCAATCGTAATGGAGCCTCTGGCTTCGCTGCTGAATGGACCCGATCAGACATTCGACGTAATTGTCTGGCTCAACGAATCGTTCCGGGGCGGTGCGGCAGCAGCGGCCGCGATAGTTCATGAACGTATTCAGCCGCTCGATGCGGCTTGCATCATGCTTCCCCGCTACTGTTGCGCGCGACTTGATCGCGAACAGATTCTCGCGCTCGCGGAAGAAACGCGCCAGATACGCGCGGCGGGAAAGGACAGGGCGCCGATATTTCAGATCTGGCACGACAACGAGATTCACACCACGCTGACGCACTCCCTCGCTACCGTGAAAGCCGATGCCGCGCAGCGCGCATTTCGGGCAATGGGCGAAGGCGTCGTGTGGGCCGTCATCGACTCGGGCATTGACGGAGCCCACCCGCACTTCTCTCTGCATCGAAATCTGGAACTGCCTCCCCCGCTGGCCCACTGCGATTTCACTGAGGCCAGCGACGCGCCTCTTTGCGATGAAGTCGGACACGGTACGCACGTCGCAGGCATCATCGCCGGGGAACTCCGGGACGCGGAGATGGCCGTCTCCGGCGTGGCCCCGCGAGCAAGACTGCTCAGCCTCAAGGTGGTGGGGCCGAATGGCGCAGGAAGAGTGAGCGCCGTCCTGCGCGCGCTCGATCGCATCATGGATTGGAACCAGCAGGGCGCGCGGCTGCACGTGGATGGCGCTAATCTCAGCCTCGGCTATGACTTCGATCCACGGTGGTTCGCCTGCGGACAAAGCCCACTCTGCGTGGAAGTGAATCGCCTGGTCAGGAGCGGAGTTTCGGTCGTAACTTCCGCCGGAAATGCCGGATATGGATCGTTTCTCGCGAGCTCGGGCGAATCACTCGCCAGGTTTAGCGATCTTTCCATCACCGATCCCGGCAATGCGGAACTGGCGATAACAGTCGGTTCCACACATCGCGAGATGCCGCACACCTACGGCGTATCCTACTTCTCCTCGCGCGGACCCACCGGCGACGGACGGATGAAGCCCGATCTGCTGGCGCCCGGCGAGCGAATCCTGTCCTGCGCCGCGGGCCGCTGCCGCGACGCTGCTACAGCGCTTTATTGCGAACAGTCGGGCACCAGTATGGCGGCTCCGCACGTCTCCGGCGCGGTCGCGGCGTTTCTTTCTGTGCGCCCTGAATTCCGGGGCGAAACCGCGCGAATCAAACGGCTATTTGTGGAGAACACTGTGGACCTCGGGCGCGATCGGCGCTTCCAGGGCGCGGGACTGCTCGACCTCATGAAAGTGTTACAGGGCGTGTAAATTGGCTTCCTTTTTTCATTTCCTGTTTGGAGCCGATGGCAGGGCGGTGAAATCTGGCCAGCCGGATGACTTTATTGCGCAGATGAAGACCAGTGGAGCAACCGATCTGCTGTTTCTTGCGCACGGCTTTCGCTGCCAGGAGCGCGATGCTACCGCGCTGTACAACGGAATCCTCGCCACGCTGAAAACGAACCGCAGGTTGGCCGTGGCAGGCGTTTACTGGCCGTCGGAAAGGTTTCCGGAATTGCCGTCAATCCCCGTTGACGAAGACGGCGATCCCCTCGAAGGTGGAGCAGTCCTGAAGCATTTTTCCATGGAAGAACTGCTGGAATGCGTTCCCGCCGCCAAACTCCTGAACTTCATGTCATGGATCGCGATGAAAAATCTTGCGGGGGAGGTTGGCGAACTTGGACTGGCTCCAGTCGTGAGCACCTTGCGCCGACAGTTGCCCGGCGTGCGAATCCATCTTGCCGGACACAGTCTCGGCGCGCGCCTCGTAACAGCCTGTTGCAGGCAAACTCAGGTGGACTCGCTGACGCTGCTGGAGCCGGCCTTCTCGCACTACGGCTTCAGCCCCGATGCAGGTGGCGGGCAACGCGGCTACTTCCGCGACGTGATCGAAAAACGTAGCGTACGAGGTCCGATAGTTGCCACTTTCTCGAGACTCGACACGGTAGTTGGAACCGCCTACGCCGTGGCCTCGCGGTTGACACGGGATCGTCTTCAGTGGATCGGCGACGCCGCAGATCCTTACGGCGGCATGGGGCACAACGGTGCGCAAAAGACGCCGGAAGCAAGGACCACCCGGCTGCATCGCGAAGGCGAAACCTACCAATTCGAGCCAGGCAGCGTGTACTGCCTCGACGGCTCAGCGGGTCTGATCAGCGACCACGGCGATGTAACGAATCCACACGTCGTCTGGGCTCTCGCCTCGGCGATTACTTCTTCTCCGGAGCAACCGGCGATGGCTTAGCCTCACTACTGGCAGCAACAGCGCCCGAACTACCGGAAGCACCTTCCGCCCCGGGATTTAGCTCCGGAGCGGGCTTGTACTGAATGATCAGCGAAACCCGCCGGTTTGTGGCGTCTTCCGGATCGGCCGTATTGCGGAGGTTCTGGTCGGCAAATCCACGGACCTGCGTCACCTGGTCCTCGCGCATGCCATTCGCCTGCATCCATCGGCGCGCCGCGTTGGCCCGATCGGTGGACAACTCCCAGTTGGAATACCCGCCCTTTCCCGCGAAGGACTTCGCATCGGTATGGCCTTCCATCATCACGTGGTTCGGCAGTTTGCCAATTTCCGCCGCCAGCAGCGCCATCAGATCCTTTCCGTAATCGGTAGGGTCGGCATTGCCGGACTGGAAGAACATGCCCTTCTCATCCTCGAGCAGTTCGACGCGAAGGCCCTCGCCGGTTACCGTCATCACGACGTGTTCCTTGATCTTCTGCAGGGGTTGCGAGGTCTTGATCGCCTGCTCAAGCTTGTCTTTGAGCTTGTTCATGTCGTCTTTCTGCAAAGAAAGGCTCTCGCCGCCGGCCCCTCGAAGACCGTTGCCGACCTCCTTACCTTTACCGGTCGGGTCATTGAAATACCCGCCAATGGCTTTCTTCACCTGCTCGCTGCTGCTGACCAGCCACAGCACCATGAACAAAGCCATCATCGCGGTAACAAAGTCGGCATAAGCGACCTTCCATGCCCCGCCATGATGCCCGCCATGACCCTTCTTTCCGCGCTTGATGATGATGATCTGCTGCGGTTGCTGCGTCATCGTCAGGCCGCCTTCGCCGCCGGCGCCGCGCCGCCCTTACACGCCGCTTCCATCTCCTTGAAGGTGGGCCGGACTTCATGTGGAATAGCGCGCCGCGCGAACTCCACGGCAATTGATGGCGCCATACCCTTCGCAAATGCCATCAGACCCGCTCGCAGCATTTGATGGAACTGCGAACCTGCATCCACAATCTTCTCGATGTTCGCGGCCAGCGGCGCCACCACGCCGTAGGAAAGCAGGATGCCAAGGAACGTACCCACCAGCGCCGCACCCACCTTCTCACCGATCTGCTCCGGAGGTCCGCTGAGAGCTCCCATTGTAATGACGACGCCAAGCACCGCCGCTACGATTCCAAGACCGGGCAGCGCATCGGCTACCGTGGTCATGGCGCGAACCGCAGCCATCTCCTCATGGTGGTGAATGTCGATGTCGTTCTCCAGAATCGCATCCAGATCATGTGGAGGTACAACGCCGGAAACCGCCATCCGAAGCGTGTCGCAGATAAAGTGCAGCAGGTGGTGATCCTTAAGCAGCTTCGGGTACTTTGAGAACGTCGCGCTCTTCTCGGGCGCCTCCACATCTTCTTCGAGCTTCGCCATGCCGCTCTTGCGGGCGAACTGAAAAATGTCGTTCAGCATTTTCAGGCTGTCGAGATAGTAGGGCTTGGTGTAGGGATTGCCGCCCATCACGCCCAGCACGCTTTTGATGATTTTGATGATGACGGGAAGCGGATTCGCCACCAGCACCGTTCCGATGGCAGCTCCTCCGATGATGACCAGTTCACTCGGCTGAACCAGCACCAGGAGCTTCCCTTTTTCCATCAGGAAACCACCGATCACTGCGCCGAAGACCAGCACAATTCCAATGATTGCGAACATTTGGCTTAAAGGTTCTGATCGGCCCCGATCCCGAAAACTTGAACCAGCGCAGGGTGTTATCATTCGCCCAGCATGGTTGAATACTCGATTGGTCTGGATCTGGGAGGTACGAATTTAAGGGCGGCCGCGATTGATCGACAGGGCAAGCTTCTGCACCTGGTCAAGGGCCACACGCAGTATTCCGAAGGACGCGCAGCCATCATGAACGACATGGTGGAAGCCATCGCCTCGCTGCGCGATGAGCAGGGCATAGAGGGTCTCGGCGGAATCGGCGTCGTGGTACCGGGGTTTATATCCCTGGAAGAAGGGGTGATACGGAATTGCAATAACATCCCTTCGCTCGAAAATTTTCCGATCCGCGAAGAGCTCAGCCAGCGGCTAAGTGCTCCGGTGATCCTCGAGAATGACGCCAACGCGGCTGCGATTGGCGAGCAATGGATCGGCGGCGGGCAGGGTGTGAGCGACTTGGTGCTGCTTACCCTGGGGACCGGTGTGGGCGGCGGCATCGTCAGCGGTGGCAAGCTGATCCGCGGCTTTATGGGTATGGCGGGAGAGTTGGGGCATATCACCGTCGTTCCAAATGGCAACCCCTGCGGCTGCGGAAATCGGGGATGTCTCGAAAAACACGCCTCGGCTACCGCCGTGACCGCCATGGCGAAGCTGCTGGGATACGGAGACGTGACAGCAAAGGAGGTTTATGACTTTGCAGTAGAGGGGGACGAGCGTGCACGAGAGGTTTTTGCCTCTATGGGCGAAGCTCTCGGAATCGCCCTGGCGACCCTGGTAAATGCCTTCAACGCCCCGCTTTACCTGCTGAGCGGCGGCGTGATCGGAGCCTGGGAGTTCTTCGCTCCGGCCATGATCGCCGAAGCAAAGCGGCGGTCGTTCAGCTTCCGCACTACCAACACACGGGTCGAAAAAGCAAAGCTCGGCAGCGAAGCCGGGTTGTTCGGCGCAGCATACCTCCCTTGGGCCAGGTAAGGCCGATTCGGGACTATAATCGTAGAATGCAGGCAAGTGCCGCAACCGTTTACCGGTGCTGCCGCGTCCAATTATTATGAACCGCCGCGCCCGATTCACTGTTGTGCTGTCCTCCACCATGCTGGTGGCTCTGCTCCTGTTCGGGAGCGCGGTTAAGGGAGCGGGCGGCGAAGGCGGTTCCGATACCGCCGATGTTCTGAAGCACCTGAAAGTTTATACCCAGGTGTTGTCTTACATTTCCACCGAATATGTGGAAGAGCCGAATATTCCGAACGTCACTCTGGGCGCGCTCAACGGACTGCTGGAAGCGATTGATCCTTACGCCAGCTATCTTAACGCTACGCAGTACAAAGAGTATCTGAAAAACTCGGACGCCAAGCCCGGCGATGTTGGTCTGGTGCTGGCGAAGAAGTACGGCTACATCGTGGTGGTTTCGGCGGTGCCCGGTTCTGCTGCGGATAAGGCCGGACTGAGCAACGGCGACTACATCGAGTCGATTAACGGAATCGGCAGCCGCGATATGCCGCTTGCTTATGCGAAGCTGCTGTTGCGCGGCGACCCGGGTTCGACGGTAGATCTCTCGGTTCTGCGCCGCAAACCCGAGCCCCAGAAGATGACGCTGACCCGTGCGATTGTCACGAATCCACCGGTGACTTCGCGCATGATCGAGGGCTCTATGGGTTACATCAAGACAGCGACGCTGGCAACCGGAAAGGTTCTGGAAGTAGCTGCCGCAGTGCAGGATCTGCAGAAGCAGGGCGCGAAGAAGCTGATCCTCGATCTGCGCTACTGCGCGGTGGGCGATCCGGAAGACGGCGTCGAATTGGCCAACCTTTTTGTCAGCAAAGGTCTGTTGACCTACGCGCAGGGACAGAAGTTCCCGCGCAAAGATTATCCTGCCGATGAGAAGAAGGCGGTTTCGACATTACCCCTGGTGGTCGTTGTAAGCCGTGGCACTGCTTCGGCTGCCGAGATCGCAGCAGCGGCGCTGCAGTCCTCGAAGCGCGCGGCAATCGTCGGCGAGCACACCTACGGCGATGCCTCAATTCTGCGCCCGATCACGATGGATGATGGCGGTGCGGTGATTCTGTCGGTTGCGAAGTTCTACTCGCCCGATGGCAAGGCGCTCCAGCCGAACGGCGTGACGCCGGAGACAGTCGTCATCGATCCCGACGCCGGCAGCCCCGATCCGGAAGAAGACGCAGCGCCTGAACCATCCGCCCCGAAGAAGGCCGGAGAGGACGTCATTCTCAACAAGGCGATCGAAATCGCAAAAACGCGAGCGTAATCAGAGTGTTTTGAGGTAGGCGAGCAGGTCTGCCTTCTCGGCATCCGAAGCCATTTCTTTGAAAGGCGGCATCCCATTGCCGCCCTCATTGATTTTCTGGAGGACATTGGCGTCGTTTGTGGGCTTGCCGGTGGTCGCGAGTTTCGGCTTTTTGAACAGACCCTTCAGACCCGGACCCATCTTCGTTTCGGTCGTCAGAGCGTCGTGGCAGAGAGCGCACTGCTGATCGAAGACCTGCTTGCCCTTCTTCGCATCGCCCGGCTTTGCGGGTGACTGAGCGAACAGGCCGGAAGCAAAGGCTCCGGCAACCAATAGACACGTGATTTTCCTCATGACAGGTGCGCTGCTTTCATAATAGAGGTTCGCTTCTCACCGTGTGGAAACTCCGGGCATTGCTTTTCACCGCTCCAGCCATCATCCTCGCCACGGCGGTGATGGGCGCGATCTCCATGGTCGCGTCGCTCTGGGACCGAACGGGCTTTACGCAGCACCGCGTGGCGCAGGCATGGTCCCGCATCCTGATGGCGGTGGGGTTTGTTCGCTGTCGTGTGACAGGTATTGAAAAGCT
Source organism: Acidobacteriota bacterium (assembly GCA_048498815.1). Classification (GTDB taxonomy): domain Bacteria; phylum Acidobacteriota; class Terriglobia; order Bryobacterales; family Bryobacteraceae; genus BOG-234. Next base: position 58,659 of record JBEHXG010000024.1, read on the forward strand.
GGATCCGAATCGCGGGTATGTGCTCGTGGCAAATCATGCGAGCTACTTCGATACGCCTGCCGTGTTGAGTTCGATTCCGCTTCAATTCCGGTTCTTCGCCAAGAAGGGCCTGTTTTCAATCCCGATGCTGGGGGGGCATCTTTCCCGGGCGGGTCATTTGCCCGTGGTACGAAACGATCCCAGGGCGTCGCTTAAAGCGATGTCAGAGGGGGCGAAGATTGTTCGGGACCGGGGAGTATCTCTTTTGCTGTTCCCGGAGGGCGGTCGAACGCCGGTCACGATGCGACCCTTCAAAGAGGGTGCGGCTTATATTGCGATCAAGTCAGGCGCGCCGGCGGTGCCCATCGCGTTGCTGAATACCCGGAAGATCCTGCCGATGGGATCAATGATGATTCACTCCGGTGTGATTGAGCTGCTTGTGGGCGATCCCATCGAAACCGCTGGCATGAACGTGCAGGATCGCGGACGCCTCAACCAGATTCTGCAGGATCAGGTTGCCGCCATGGTGGGCGAGATACCCACGCCGGAAGAAGAAGCATAATGGCAGACGTGCAGACGATTCCGGAAGTGCTGCGCGCGACCGCCGCGCGATATCCCGAGCGAATGGCGCTGCGTCAGCCCGGCAAGGGCGGCGTACAGACCTGGACGTGGAGCGAGTATCTACAGGCTGCCGAAGAGATTGCAGCGGGTCTGTATGCGCTCGGGTTAGCGCCGGGTGATCATGTGGCCATCTGCTCGGAGACTCGTGCCGAGTTTTATCTGGTGGATCAGGGAATCCTGACGAACGGCTCTGTGGCGGCGGCATTGTATCCGAGCTATCCGGCGGCTGAATTGGTGCGAACGATTCAACTGGCCGGGGCAAAAGCGCTGTTCGTGGAAGATCCGAAGATGCTGAAGGCGCTGAAAGCTGCTCCGGTGGGGCACTTCATCCTGATGACGGGAGAAGCGGAGGGCGCAGTTTCATTGGCGTCATTGCGAAGTCACGGGCGCCGCGCCGCTGAGATCGATCCGGAAGACAACGCGATCCTGTATCTGACCTCAGGAGCAACCGGCGACCCTAAGCGAGTGATGGTGTCGCATCGGTCGGTGACCGAGAATATCAAAATGGGCCCGGAAGCGGTAGGCCTGACGCCGGACGATATTACCGTCGCGTTCCTGCCCTCGGCGCACATCGCGCAGCGGGTTGTGGTGGAGATGCTGCCGCTGCTGACAGGTACTCCTGTATCGTTCGCGGAGAGCCTCATGAAGCTGCCCGGGGAATTGAAGGCAGTGAAGCCGACCTTGTTCCTGGCGCCGCCGCGCGTGTGGGAGCGCATGTACTCCAGCATTCGCGCGGAAGTGGCGAAGAAGCCGCCGCTGATGCGAAAGCTGTTTGAAGGCTCCGTGGAACTGGGGCGCAAAGCTTTTCGGCTGAAGCGTGAAGGAAAGCGCGGGCCACTGCTCGACCAGGCGCTGCTTGGGCTGGCGGATCGGATCATATTCTCGAAGATTCGCGAACGACTCGGCGGCAGGTTGCGCGCGGCGATATCCGGAGCGGCTCCGCTATCCGCCGATCTTGCCGAATTTTTCGCCGCGATCGGAATGCCGCTGATTGAAGGATACGGATTAACAGAGGGAGGAGTGGCCGCACTGAATCCGTTGAATGCGCCGCGTCCCGGCAGCATCGGCAAGGCGCTCCGGGGCGTGGAATTCAGGCTCGGCGAAGAAGACGAGTTACTGCTGCGTAGCCCCGGTCTTTCGCGTGGCTATCACAACGATCCGGAGGCCACGGCGCAGCTGATTCAGAATGGCTGGCTGCACACGGGCGACATCGGGACCATCGATGCCGACGGTTTCATTTACATCACAGGCCGCAAGAAAGAGCTGATCGTCTCCTCAAACGGAAAAAAGATTTTTCCCGGACGAGTAGAGACGCTGTTTAGATTCGAACCGCTAATCAGCCAGATGATTGTGGCGGGAGATCGCCTTCCTCACCTGGTGGCGTTATTCACGATCAATGCCAGCGTTGCCGAAACCATTCCAGGCGGCAAGGAGGGCGTGATCGCGGAAGTGCAGAAGATCGTCACGCGCGTCAACAAGCAATTGGCGCCGTTTGAACAGATTAAGCGATTCCATGTTCTGCCGCGTGAGTTTTCAATTGATCACGGGGAGATGACCGCGACAATGAAAGTTCGTCGCAAACAGGTGATGGAGAACTTCCGAGCCGAACTCGACGATCTCTATCAGCGGAGCGCTTCCGGCCGCGGCGGCGAATAGGCTTCAGCGAAAATTCAGCAAGATCCCGTATGTTCAGGGTGATTCCGGATTGAAAGGACAGTTACCCCGATGAAAACCGTGTTGTTTCTGGCATTCTCCATGGCCGCCCTGGCCGCGCCCCCCGCATACAAAGTTTTGGCGAACATCAGGATTGGTGGCGCGAATCGCACCGACTACACCTACTGCGATTCGACCAATCACCGGCTCTATGTTTCGCACGGCACCCAGACGGAAGTGATCGACACGAATACGGACAGGCTTGTGGGCACGATTCCCGATACGCAGGGCGTTCATGGCATCGCAATCGCGAACGATCTGGGCAAAGGCTTTACCAGCAACGGCACCACGAACAATGTGACGGTGTTCGATATCGCGACGCTGAAGGTGACCGGGAAAGTCAATACCGGGCAGAATCCTGATTCCATCATTTATGAGCCGGTTACGCATCGCGTGTTCACGTTTAATGGCAGGAGCCATGACTTTACCGTGATTGATGCGAAGACGAGCCAGGCGATTACGGCTTCGGTAGATGTTGGCGGTAAGCCTGAGTTTTCACAGGTGGACGGCAAGGGCAATGTTTACGTGAACATCGAAGACAAGAGCGAAGTGGTTGTCATCGATGCGAAGGATTCGGTGGTGAAGAAGCGCTACTCGATTGCTCCCTGCGACGGGCCAAGCGGACTCGCCATCGATCTGGCGAAGATGCGCCTGTTCTCGGTCTGCGACAAGGTGATGGCGATCAGCGATCCGGCGGCGGGTAAAGTGGTCGCAACGGTTCCTGTCGGCGCTGACCCGGATGGTGTGGCGTTTGACGACGGTTATGCGTTCAGCGCGAACCGCGACGGGGCGGCAACGATGGTGGGCGAAACTTCGCCTGGCAAATACGGAGTGATTGCAACGATCCCGACCAAAATGGGCGCTAAGACTATCAGTGCCGACCAGAAGGCTCATAAGCTCTACCTGCCGGCCTGGGATACCGGCGCTGTACCTGCCGGCGGTAAGGCGGGTGCGCCGGTACCGGATACTTTCGGAATCGTTGTGCTGGGCCGTTAGTTCAGTTAAGGGGATGGCTCGACATGTACGAGCACGTCGGCCACCCACGGCAGTTCCTCACAGACCCGCTCGCGCACGCGCTGCGCGATATCGTGCGACGCCCGGACGGTGATTTCGGGATCGACTTCCAGATGCAGGTCGACGTGATACTTCAGGCCGGTGCGGCGCGCGAAGCATTTTTCCACGCCGCGTACGTCTGAGACGGTGTTCGCAACACGCCGGATCTGGTGCATGGCGGCATCGTCCGGCATGGTGTCCATGAGATGAATCGCGGCCTCCCAGGCCACGCGGATCGCGGTTCCGACTACGATCAGACCAACGATAAAGGCACCGTAGCGATCCGCGCGCGGGAACTGATCTGGCATCCGAATGGTGAGTTCCAGCGCGACCAGCGCGACGGTGCCGGAGATGATGTCGACACCGTCGTTGGCGGCATCGGCTATCAGCGCCGTGCTGGCGAGTCGCTTGCCGTGGCGATACTTCATGGTCACAAGCCATGCCTTCGCCGCAATCGAGATCAGCAGCGGCCAGATGGCGTAGGCGGCGGGAATCACCGGCGGACGACTGAAACTGAACCAGGCATGAACGGAAATCAGAACACCCGCGCTGAAAAGCAGAAAGCCGAGGAGCAGACCGGTGAGGATTTCAATGCGCCCATGGCCGTACGGGTGGTTTTCATCCGCAGGGCGGGCGGCGATGGTAAGGCCGATGAATACGAGGCCGGAAGTGAAAACGTCCGCTGCCGATTCAAAGCCGTCCGCGGTCAGCGCAGCGGAACCCGCCATGAGACCCGCACCAATTTTCATCACCGTCAGGATGGTGCTGACGATCATTCCACTTCTGGCTATCTGTCGGGCCTTGCGCATGGAAGGTTCGATCAAAACCACTCTAGCGCGGTGTGCCGCTACAATGGCTCCACATGAGCGTGCAATACACAGCCCGACGGGTCGCGGATCACGGAGTGGATGTGGTTCGACTGCACTGTGCGGCCAGCGACGTCGAGGTACTGGTGGCTCCGGGATTGGGCAATCGCGCTTATGCGATGAGCATGCGGGACTCCAATATTCTTTACATGCCTGCACGCACTGTAGCGGACTTAAAGGAACTCAGCGGCATTCCGTTCCTGGCGCCCTGGGCGAACCGCATTCCTGGCGGCGGGTTTCATGCGAACGGGAAATGGTTTGCGTTCAATGAGTCGCTCGGCGTGTTTCGGATGCATCCGGAGCACGTGGCGATCCACGGGCTGCTGACGGCTTCCGCGTTGTGGCAGGTGACTGAGTTGGGATCGGACGCCGAGAGTGCGTGGGTTACCAGTCATCTGGAGTTCTGGCGATATCCCGATTTGATGGCAAACTGGCCTTTCGCCCACGAATATGAGATGACGTATCGCCTTGCCGGATCGGAGCTGGAGACGTCCGTCCGTGTGCGAAATCTGAGTGCGGAGCCGATGCCAGTGTCGATTGGCTTCCACCCGTTCTTCACAATTCCGGGTGTTCCGCGCGATGAATGGACGGCTCATATCCCGGCGCGCAGCGCTGTGGTTGCCGACGAGCGGCTTTGCGCTACCGGCGAGTTTCGGCCGAACGTGCTTCCCTCTGCGATTCCTCTGAGTTCCCACACCTTCGATGATGGTTTTACGGATTTGACTGAAGATCCCTTTTGGGTGGAGGGCAGCGGACGGCGGATTGAAGTCGCTTTTGGCCCAAAGTGGCAGGTTGGCGTCGTTTATGCGCCTTCTGGCCGCGATTTTATCTGTTTCGAGCCCATGGCGGCAATCACAAACGGGGTAAACCTGGCCGCGGCGGGCAGGTATGCGGCGCTGCAAACCGTGGAACCGGGCGGCGTTTGGACCGAAAGCTTCCGGGTTCGCGCTATCGGTTTCGGCAACTGAACCGATTATTTTTTCTGTTACAGTTGCATTTTCCCGCGCGTTGAGGCACGATGGAAGGTTTTCACCCCTTCACATCGTTCACAGACAAGAATGCGCGTACGAGTCCTCTATCACGATCACTGTTTCGACGGCGCGGCATCCGCGGCATTCTTCACCTGCTTCTATCGTGGCGCGATTCGGGCGGACGCGGAGTTTGCGTATACGGGCATGGCGCACCGGGCGTCTCAGATTTTTGAAGACAGCCTGTTCGATGGCGATGAGAACGCGATTGTCGACTTCAAGTACTCGAACAATCCGCGGCTGACGTGGTGGTTCGATCATCACCAGAGTGCGTTTCTTTCGCCGGAAGACCAAAAGCACTATGAGGCTACGAAGACGCCTCAGAAGATGTTCGATACGTCGTATAAGTCCTGCACGAAATACATTCGCGACATGGCCCGGCAGAAGTGGGGTTTTGAAGCGCCGGAGCTTGACGATCTGGTTCACTGGGCCACGATTATCGATGGCGCGATGTATTCCGATCCGAAGACCGCGGTGGAGCTTGGTGCGCCGGCGATGAAGCTGACGCTGGTGATTGAGGGGTCCAAAGGGTCGGATACGGTGCAGCATATTATCCGCCTGATGCAGACGAAGACACTGGCTGAGATTGTCGAACTGCCGGAGATTCAGGCGGTGTATCAGCCGCTGTGGGAGCGGCATCTGCGGTCGCTTGAGATCATTCGGGAGAAATCGGCGCAGTCAGGCGGGGTGATTACGTTCGATCTTACGGGGTATGACCTCGAGGGTTATAACAAGTTCATTCCCTACTATCTGCATCCCGAGGGGACGTACACGGTGGCGGTGAGTCCTTCGAGCTTCCGGACGAAAATCTCGGTGGGGTCGAATCCCTGGTCTCCTGTTGAGCCCTCGCATAACCTCGCTACGATTTGCGAGCGGTATGGCGGCGGCGGGCATGCCCGGGTGGGGGCAATCAGCCTGGAGCCGGGGCAGGTGGACGAGGCGCGGCGCATCGCATCGGAAGTTGCGGCTGAACTGCGCAGCTAAACCTGCCGGTCCGGTCTCCGCTAGACTGGTATTTCATGCCATTTGAAGAAGTTGTCGAGGCCGAAGGCCACCTGATCGACTCCCATCTGATGGAGCAGATCTTCGATAAGGTGGTGGAATCGAACGGCCGTTTTGAAGTCGAACAGTTCAAAATCGGACGAACAAACGGTGAGCCGTCTTATCTGCGTCTGCGGCTGGAAGCGCCGGATCGCCGGCAGATGGAGCACCTGCTCGCGCAGTTGCTGCCGATTGGCTGTTCCCCCGTTCAGGCCGGCGACGTGACGCTTGGCCTTGTGGAGCGCGACTGCTGCGCGCCGGAAGACTTTTATTCCACCAGCAATCACCACACGTTCATCAAGCTCGATGGCGACTGGGTGGAAGTGCAGAACCAGCGCATGGACGCGATGATCGTTGTTAAAGATGGTCAGGGAACGTGCCGTCGTCTGCGCGATCTGAAGGCCGGCGATATGGTGGTGACGGGGATGCATGGCATCCGCGTGGCGCCGGAATCGAAGGAACGCGATCGGCTGGCATTCGCGTTTATGTCGAATGAGATTTCGAGCGAGCGGCAGGTGGAGACGGCCGTGCGGCAGACTGCGATGCTGGCGCGCCAGTCTCGGGAAGCGGGCAAGAAGATTGTCGCTGTGGCCGGTCCTGTTGTCGTGCATACAGGAGGCGTATCCGGTCTGACGAAGCTGATTCGCGGGGGCTGGATCGATGCGGTACTTAGCGGCAACGCGCTGGGCGTGCATGATATTGAATCGTCGCTTCTGGGCACCTCGCTTGGCATTCGCATGGCGGATGGCCGACAGGCCGAGCACGGGCATCGCAATCACATGCGGGCGATCAATGCGATCTATCATGCGGGTGGAATTCGCGGCGCGGTGGAGAGCGGGAAGCTGAAGTCCGGCGTGATGTACGAGTGCGTGAAGAATAATGTGCCGTTCGTGCTGGCCGGGAGTCTGCGTGATGATGGTCCGCTGCCCGAGACGATTACGGATATGAACGCGGCACAGGATGCCTATGCCGCGATGCTGAAGCCCGCCGGGCTGGTGATGTGCCTGGGATCGATGCTGCATTCGATTGCTACGGGCAATATGCTGCCGAGTTGGGTGAAGATCGTGTGTGTGGATATCAATCCGGCCGTGGCGACGAAGGTGAGCGATCGCGGTACGGGGCAGGCTGTGGGTGTTGTGACGGACGTGGGGCTGTTCCTGGAATTGCTGGCTCGCGAATTGACGGTGGAAAAATGAAGCGCGGATATACGGACGAACATGCGGCGGCGGGAGTCGACGCAAAGCTGCCGGAGATTGAGACGTGGCCGAATCAGTTTGCGAATTATGAGATTGAAATAACGAATCCGGAGTTTACGTCGGTTTGTCCGAAGACGGGGCTCCCGGACTTTGGCGTGCTGACGATTCAGTATGTGCCGGATAAGCTTTGCCTGGAGCTGAAATCTTTCAAGATGTATATGCTTGCTTATCGCGATCTGGGGATTTTTCAGGAGAACGTGGTGAACTGCGTTCTGCGGGACATCGTGAAAGCCTGCAGGCCGGTGAGCATTACCGTGAGGGGTGATTTTGCGGCGCGCGGCGGGCTGGAATCGCGCATGAGCGCTTCGTGGAAAAAGCGTGGGAAGTGACGCAGAAAGAATCGCGGAGCTGAACGCGATCGTGGCCGCGGTGCGCGATCGCGTGCGCAGCGGCGCTGGTGCAAATGGTGCAGGTTCGGGCGATCCGCTGGATGCCCGGATTCATCTGTATCCCGCCGACCTCATGCCGATTGTGCGGGCCCGGGATGCCGCGCAGGCGAAAATCGCTGCGATTGGCGGCGTGAATCCGCGGGCTGGCGGCGTTGTGAATTCCGTGGTGCAGTCGGTGAAGAAACTGATTGCGCGATCGCTGCAATGGTTTGTTCGCGATCAGGTGGTATTCAATCGTGAATCGATCGCGGCGCTGGAGGCGGTGATTGAGGCTCTCACGGAGCAGAACCAGATGCTAATGTCGATGGCCGGTCAGGTGAGTGACCGGCTTGCGGCGGTAATGCCTTTGGTCTCCCAGGCAGAAGAGCAGAAGCAGGCGCTGGCTCACATGCAGATGCGGCTTGCGCATGCGGAAGAAGCCCGCAATGTGATGCTGGATGAAGCCAGGGAGCTGAAGGACGTACGCGCGCACTGGTCCGAGTGGCGGATTCGCTGGGAGCAGAATCTGGCTACGAATGAGGTGCAGTTTCTGCGGGCGGTGGCCGATCTGCAGAGCGCGTTTCAGCATCGTGTGTCCGTGATTGAAGGCAACTTTCGCGAGATGGTGCAGGCACAGCATCGCGATTATCTGGGCGCGCTGGATCGGGCGAATGTGGATATCCAGAAGCGGCTTTGGGGGGATCTGGAGAAGGTTCGCGAGAGCTATGAACGGATGATTCACAGCGAGTTGCGCCTGATTCGTCTGCGGGCTCGCGGTTTGAGTCCTGAGGCATCGACCGGGAGCGCCGCGGTTCCGGTCGCAGCGCCTCCGCTCGATTACAGTCGGTTCGCGGAGAGATTCCGCGGATCCGATGAAGAGATTCGCCTCAACATGGAGTTCTACCGGCCATATTTTGCGGGCCTGGAGAGCGTCCTCGATATCGGATGCGGCCGCGGCGAATTCCTCGACCTGATGCGCGATCTTGGCGTAGGTGCGCGCGGAATCGATTTGAGCGCGGAGTCAGTCGCGCAGTGTGTTGAGAAGGGACTCCACGCGGAGGTGGCCGATTTGTTCCAGTATCTGCCCACCGAGGTTGAAGGCGAATTCGATGGGATCATGAGTTCGCAGGTGGTGGAGCATCTCCCGCCGGGGCAGCTGCCGGAGATGATCCGGCTATGCGCATCGAAGTTGCGGCGCGGCGGCGTGCTCGTGATTGAAACGCCGAATCCGGAGTGCCTGGCCATCTTTGCCACATACTTCTATCTGGATCCGACGCATACGCGACCGATGCCGCATCAGTATGTTCGCTTCTGCATGGAAGAGGCGGGGCTGACCGGGATTGAAGTCCACACGCTTTCGCCCGCAATTGACAGCATGCCGGAACTGAGTGAACTGCCCGGTGGCTTCCGCGAGCGGTTCTTCGGCGGGCTGGATTACGCGATCATCGGACGCAAAATTTAGAACTTGAAACTGAATCCGAGCGCAACTACCGGGTAGAACCTGAACGGACTGATGTCGTTGTTCAGCTTTGTTTGCTCGGCCTGCACGTTGGATTGGACCGAAGGATCGGTGGCCGCGTTGCGGCAAGCTGTCTGCGTGACGTCGAGGCAGGCTGAGCCGGTGAGGTTAAGCCTGGCACTGGCCGATCCCTGGAAGACTACGCCTGCTTCGGCACTGATGCCGAAGTGACGCGAACTGCGCGGCAGCAGATTTCCGAACCCGACGAGAACCATGGGCGCCGCCTTTGCGACCGTGAGCGATCCCGTACCGGCGATTGGATTGGCGCTCGAGCTGTAGTAAGTCGTGCCACCCAGTGTAAATGACTGTCCGCCGGGTACACTGGCGTTTCCAGTGGCGGCGTTGCCATCGTAGATGAGTGCGCCCGGGCTGATGTGGAAGCCTCCGAGATGGGGGAAGTATTGATCCCAGGTTACCTGCACCGAGCGCAAACTCAGCGTTCCGCTGTAGGCGACGCCATCTTTGGAAAAGGTGTCAGAGTAGTTGAAGGCATTGAAACCTGCGCGAAGATTGGAATATTTCGTGACGGATACGGCCGCCTGGGCGCCAACTCCGAGCGTGGACGCGGTCACCCCTATCCCGAAGAGAGTTTGAGCGTGAGTCAGCGGCGCGGCAAGGCACGCGCACGCCAGAAAGTGAGCGAGTCTTCGATTCATGATGAGGTGCTGACGAGCACGTTTAAGGCCGTTCCGACCCGGTAAGCCGGAACATCACCCGCAGTTCGGCGCGCCAGTTGGCGGCGAGTCCTACCCGGACGATCTCGAGGGCGGGTGGCAGTGCGCGGAGCATCACTTCGGTAGTGGAGTGGAATTCGAGCGCCGGGGCAACCAGGATGATGCGCGGCGGTTCGTGACGAACAGTGCGACCGGTGAAGTAGCCGAGGCGTTCAAAGTCGCCGGCGGCGAGGTGTTTGCGCACGCGGAGCCAGTAGTCGAGTGCCTGGAAGGGGAGCTGGAGATCGGCCGTGGCTTTGAGTTCAATTATGACGAGTCGACCCGTGTCGTCGATAGCCAGGAGGTCGATGATGCCGCGCTCCGGCCCGGCGAAGACGGGAACCTGACCGTAGATCGGGGCAGGCTGAAGTGAGGGGTCGATGATTTGCAGATTCGTGCGCACCCGCGATTCCAGCCAGCCTTCGGGATATTGAGCGAAGAGGGGATGCTGGCGGTCTTCTGCATCGGGCCGGCGAAGACGAGCGATTTCGTTCGCCATCGCTATCAGCGTGGCTGCGGAGCAGGGACGCTTGCGATTGAGCCCACACGAGAGGCGATGCGCGCTGATTCGTCCGAATTCGAGCCCGTGGATGCGCAGGCTGACGGCTCCATCGCTCTGTTCTACCCGGTCGACCTGAGGTGGAAGGCCGGCAAGCATGGCAGTTTCGAGATTGGGCGCCGCGGGGTTATGGCAGAGGGGCAGGGTGGAATCGAGGTTGCCCACATCGGCGAAGTCGATCCGCCCGGCAACGTCGTGTGGATCATAGAGGTATAGTTCGCAGGCAACGGTGGAACGGTCAATTATTGCAGCGCGGAATGCCGCTGCCCGCTCCCTGCACAGTGGCACGTAGATGAGGAGTCGCGGGATTAAAGCGGCGCGTTCGCGGCGGCGGAGATAATCGAGCCAGATGAGAGCGAAGGGGACGATGGCTGCGAAGTCGAGGGTGTCGGGCGGTGCCGCGATGGCGGCGATTCCATGAATAGCGGAGCCGCTGCCGCGCATCATAAAGGCACGTACAAATGAGGGCGACAGGCTTTCTTCCAGGTTGGCGTCAGTACTGACGTCTTTTATGCGCCACGCGGGGAAGTCGCGTGTCAGGAGAAGACGAAAGCGGTCGCGGAAAGACGCTCGGGACGCCTTACGCCGAAGTTCGGGGCCGGTGGCGCCGGCGAGGTCGGCGATCTGGGTTTCGGCAGTAGCGCGGGGAAAGCGTTCCGTGATCAGGGTGATGCGGTCGCGGCGCTGTGGGCCGAGAGCGACTATCTTGCGGGTGAGATTGCGGTGTGTGTCCCAGGCCTGGAGGATGAGGCGGCCGTTCCACTCCGAGAGGCTCCAGTTTTCGGACGTAAGAGAGAGCGGGTCTTCGCCAGGATCGAGCAAAGCGGGCTGCGCCGCCGCGGCGATGAAGCGTTCGACGACGCCTCGAAGGCCGGGTTCGGTTGGACTGATGTGTTTTATTGTGACAGAGCCTGAGCGGCAGCGGGTTTGGGTTTGGATGGTATTATTGGTTGTTACGCAACTGTGCCTGCGCGGTGAGGTGGCAGAGTGGTCGAATGCGGCGGTCTCGAAAACCGTTGTACCTTTACGGGTACCGTGAGTTCGAATCTCACCCTCACCGCCATTTTAGAATCAATCAGTTACAGCGAAACTCTAAATTTCTTGGGCAATTTTGGGTAATGACTGCTAGAATCGAGGCGACTCGATATGGCAGTGCTCAATCTCTATCGGCGCCACGGTTCCAACTGTCCCGGCGGGCGTGACCTCCATCAAATTGACGTGCCCCACTTTTCTCTACCAGTTGTAATTTGGAAAATCCCGGTTTTTCGTCTTCATACTACCTTCCTGTAGCCATCCCGCCGGAGCCGCCCG
>JBEHXG010000025.1:0-67824 GCA_048498815.1 Acidobacteriota bacterium
TTTGAACTCGAGCGTGTATCTCGCCCGCTTCGCTTTTTCCATCTCTTCTCCCTTTGCTGATTCTCAGCTAAGGGATACATTTTTCGCGGGCAAGGTCACACCCGACCGCGACTCCAATATCTTGTTCCGTTGATTATGGTCCCTCTGTTCGCATTTGCATTTTTGCGAGCGGAGGCCCGCTGGCGTCACTGCGGTGATGGTGAATCCGGGATATGCTTCAACTACCCGGCGTATCTCCCTTACCCAATCGCTCAAGGGGTTGGCATTCATACACTGGCCTTTTTCCCTGCTGCTATTTTGGGCCAGCTTCCCGACAGCATCGATTGTTGCAACCATCAGCGCAACCGCCCACAATTGTTGCGATACATCATCACCACACTGAGCGTGACGGTTTGTTGGTCATTGCTCGGTCTCTGGATGGAGCGTCGCCTCGTCTCCCGGTGTCCTCTGCCGAAGGGCCGTTTTGTGCGCGTTGGAATGATGTTGCTCTTGGGAATCGCATTACTCCTCTCGTTTGGTGTAACTCAAGCAATCCGCGGCGGCTGGGAAGGCCCAACAGCACCCTATACATCTATCTTCTTGCCTTTGCTCGTGGGCTTGCTGATTGGGTCGGAGTTGCTAACAATCCCTGCGCCACGGCATGACTAGAGGGAAAACTAATCCTTGACCCAATGTGGTTCCCTTCCGTGCTATAGTTCTGCACAACTCAGCACAAGCGTCATGTTTTGTTACCCCATGGACTCGAACCAGAAGTAATTGAAAACAAGAGGCCTTTTGTCGCCCATCCGCGGCCATTCACGTAACTCTAGCGTTGTCAGCATGTTAGCCGCGTAGCTCCCCATCCTGGATAAGTTTGGAACCGGCGTGCCCATGTTTTCAGCACGATAGACACGGTCGAGAGCGGCGACAACGCCGTGTCTGGCAGTTGCCGCATTCATGCCATCGTGTAATCACTTTATGCTATACTGATTACAAATGATTCGGACACAAATTCAGATATCTGAGGAGCAGGCCGCCAGCCTGAGGGCCATGTCGGCAGAGCGCCGTCAGCCGATCGCTGAATTGATTCGAGCGGGAATCGATTCGTTCCTCCGAAAAGAAGCCGGGATGAGCCATGAACAAAAACGGGCCAGAGCCAAAAGTGCTGCCGGGCGGTTCGCTTCTTCTCATGCGGATGTCAGTGCAGAACACGACAGGTACCTTGCTGAGGTATTCAGACAGCAGTGACCTTCGTCGATACCTCAGCGATCTATGCAATACTCGACCGAAGTGACGCGAACCATGAAGCCGCCAGGGTCGCCTGGTTCACTTTGATCGATTCCGACGATCCGCTTTTCACCACAAATTACATACTTGTTGAGAGTTGTGCGCTGGCCCAGAACCGCCTGGGTTTGGACGCAGTGCGCACAATTCAGGAGGAAATCCTCCCGATGATGGATGTCGTTTGGGTCGATGACGCCACTCACTCACTCGCCATGACGGCTCTACTCGCCGCGCAGCGCCGAAAGCTCAGCCTTGTCGACTGCGTCAGCTTCGCCGTCATGCGCTTGAAAGGCTCGCGAGTTGCGTTCGCTTTCGATCAGCACTTCGTGGAGGAACGGTTCCTGTTCCCTGCTCGATAGCGGGTCTCAGAAATCCGAAGTACGGAACTTGGCTCCCCGATAAGGGACCGTTCCAACGGCTAGCGGCTTGGCCCCCATCCTGGATGCGTTTGGAACTGCGGCCATGCTATTTCCAGCGGCTTAAGGCCGTGTCCTAACGGCGTGTCGGCATGCAGTTCGCGTAGTGCTCGATATGCCTCGCGTTAGCCAATTCTTGCAACATGGCCGGGCTCGATGGAGGCGATTCGCTTGAACAATCCCGAAGAGTCGCATATCCCAAATCCTGACAGCTCTTGACAAGACCTTGGGGGGCTAATAATGGTGATCTGTATTATTTGTCACGGACGGCAGAATTTCGCCAAGGCAGCCGAGGTAAGCGGGAGTCCGTATGGCGCCATCGCGGTTAATGCCGTCCTGGGCGTGGATATGTCGCTCGCGCTCTCCGCACTCTTGCATGTCACGGTCGAGAAGCCGTGCATGGCGCTTCGGTCGCTAGCCGATGATCCAAAAATTAGGTCAGGCGAAAAACACCAAAGCCTTGGCGATGACAGCATAGGCTACCGTTGTGTTTCAAAAATCGGGGCTACGTCGTGATGTGCTGGACAGACACGTCGTCATGAACGGTCCCACGGATACCGCCAACATTACGATTGTCGTACAGAATTCTATCCTTACTCGCCGACGGCCGGGATCTGTGAATCAAAGGGCTCCAAGCCTCCGGCCTAAGTTCAGAGCTGCCTAAGTGGCGTGTTCTGAATAGGCTGTTCGCTGGCTCCCCGTCATGGATTCGAACCAAGGTTGTCCCGCCACTTCGGAAGACTGTTCAGAAGGCGACTGCTGACCGGTCCCCAGCGGGTCGCACCGCCGCAGAACGCTAAACTACAAACAACAGCCCCTAATCAAATCCCACAGGAGTAAGCATTCGTGAGCACAATAACCATTCGGGTCAACGGTGGCTCGCACACCATCGAAGCCGATCCCGCCACTCCACTCCTTTATATTCTTCGCAATGATCTCGGGCTCCAGGGCCCAAAATTCGGCTGTGGACTCGGCCAGTGTGGCGCCTGCACGGTCATCATCAACGGAGCGGCCACCCGTTCCTGCATCACGCCGGTTTCCACGGTGAAAAGCGAGATCACCACCCTCGAAGGCATCTCCGCCAGCGGCAAACTCCACCCGCTCCAGCAGGCCTGGATCGAGGAACAGGTTCCGCAATGTGGGTTCTGCCAGAACGGCCAGATCATGACCGCCAAGGCAATGCTGGACAAAAACCCGCGGCCAACCGACGCCCAGATCCGCGAGACCATGAACTCCACGCTCTGCCGCTGCTTTACGCAATTCCGGATTCAATCCGCTATCCGGCGCGTTGTGAATAAGGGGGCCGCATGAATACCCGGACCGGCATTCCTCAGGAAATTGAAGACGTATTAACGACCCACCGCCGCGGGTTTCTTCGCACGGCCGGGCTCTTCGCAGTCAGCATCGGCGCATGGACCTCGGCGTCCGGTACGGCGCACGCCCAGGATTCAGCCGCGCCCGGCCCTTATCCGAATCCCGATTTTCATCAAATCGATTCCTGGATCGTCATCCATCCGGACAATACCGCCACCTACTATGTGGGCAAGACCGATCCCGGCCAGGGAACGGGCACGGCGTTCCGTCAGATGATGTCGGACGAGCTGGATATCCCCTTCGAAAATACTTCTCTGATCATGGGCAGCACCGATATTACGGTCGATCAGGTAGGCTCCGGCGGCTCCACTGCCATTGAAAGAGACGCGGCGCCCATGCGTCGTGTCGCGGCGGAAGCACGCCGCGTCCTGCTCGGTATGGCCGCCACTTCGCTTGCGGTCCCCGTGGAGCAGCTTACCGTCAGCGCCGGCGTGATCGCGGTAAAGAGTGACCCGTCAAAACGCGTTACCTACGGCGAACTGATCGGAGGAAAGAAGTTTAATGTCGCACTGAGCGGCGCCAATATCAACGCGATCACCGGTCCCGCAAAGCTCAAACTGCGTCCCGATTTCAAATACACCGGTCAGCCGATCGAGCGCGATGATATTCCGGCCAAGGTCGATGGCTCGCTCAAATGGGCCGTGGACATGAAACTCCCCGGCATGGTCCACGCGCGCAATGTGAAGCCTCCGTTTGCCTGCGCGAAGCTGACGGGAATCGATGAGTCGTCGGTGAAGAACATGCCGGGCTTCGTCAGGGTGATGAAGAAAGGGAATTACGTGGCTGTCGTCTGCGAGCGCGAGGAGCAGGCGATCAGCGCATCGCGCGCGCTCAAAACCACGTGGGAGAAGCCTGCAACAGCGCCCTTCCCCACGTCGGAGAATCTCTTCGACTACCTTCGCACCGCTCCGGTTGCCGGTCAGCCGGGGCAAGGAAGCTCCGCTGCGGGCGATGCGGATGCGGCCTTTGCAGCCGCCGCCAAAACGATTGAAGCGGAGTACCAGATTCCATTTCAGGGCCATACATCGTTCGCCGGCGCGCACGCTTTGGCGGACCCCTCGAACGGTCAGATGACCATTTACTCGAATGACATGAAGACGTACGGCATGCGAAGAGGCATCGCCACGTTTCTCGGTATGCCGCCGGAAAAAGTTCGGGTAGTCTACATGCAGGGTCCGCAGGGCTTCGGGCGTACGGCGGCGGAAGACGCAGCCGCGGAAGCGGCATGGATCGCGCAGCAGCTTGGCCGGCCCGTACGCATGCAGTGGATGAGAGAGGAAGAGACGGCGTGGGACTCCAAATCCCCTGCGTTTCTCGTGAAGATGCGCGGGGCGCTGGATGCAAACGGGAATCTGACCGGCTACGAGTATGCGGCTCGTGCGGCCGATCTGAATCATCTCGGCTACAACGATCCGCAAACCACCCTGATTGCCCAACTCATGGGCACCAGGACGCCGCGTCCGGCGGCAGGCAGTGCCTCATTGCCGTCAGACAGCTATTCCATTCCGACGCGAAGGATGTCGGCGGAAGTAGTCGGGCTGCCGGAAGTCTGGGAAACTCCGTTGCGCACGGGAAATCTGCGCGATCCGAACGGTCCCCAGTCGGCATTCGCTTCCGAGTCGTTTATCGACGAAGCGGCTGTGGCGGCGAAGGCCGATCCGCTGGATTTCCGGCTGAAACTCCTGACGGCAGGCACGGGAGCGGATCCCGGATTTCGGCGTGTGCGGTCGCTCGCGGTTCTCAAAGCAGCGGCGGAAAAGTACGGCTGGGACAAGAGGCCATCTCCGAAGCCTCCGGGCCGCGGCAATATTCTGACGGGACGCGGTGTCGCCTGCACTTTTCGTGGGAACAGCGTAGTGGCGCAGATCGCGGAGGTAGAAGTGAACCGCCAGACGGGCGGCGTTTATGCGAAGCGCCTCGTGTGTGCGTACGATGTCGGCCTGGTCGTAAATCCGCTCGGACTGCAGCGTGCCGCCGAATGCGCAACACTCCACGGGCTGAGCCGCGCTCTTTATGAAGAGGTCCGGTTCGATACCGAAAAGGTAACCAGTCGCGACTGGCTCTCGCATCCGACCCTTCGGCACATCGACGTACCCGAAAAGCTCGAGGTGGTGCTGGTGAACGGTGACCCGAATCCGGATCGCCCGGACCTGCCCTCATACGGAGCGGGTGAAGCAGCCATGAAGCCAATGATGGCGGCGATCGCGAATGCTATTCACGACGCCACCGGAGTTCGTCTCCGCAGAGTTCCGTTCCGGCCGGACCGCGTTCTGGCCGCCCTCAAAGCCGCCAAAGTCTGACCTTACCGAGCAGTGCGCGGGCTGGAAGCATGCTGCCGCCGCAGTCCGGCCGATACCTCTGACGCCGCGGCGCCGATATCGAAGGGTTCTCCAAAAAACTCGGCCAGTCGCCGAGCCGTCGGCTCGGGCTCGGCAAGCGCATCGTGATAGTTCACCGCAAGTACCGCAATCTCCGCGCGCCCGCGCAGCCACTCCTGCACGCGCTGCAGATCGCCGGCATAGCTCCTGATCAAATCTTCCTGGGACAACGCCGCGCCCGCGCGCCCCAATCGCTCCAGCATCGCGCGTTGCGATGCCGCGACTTCACTCAGATCGCGATGCAGAAACACAACCCGATACGCGGCTCCGCGCGGAAGATACGGAAGCAGCTGAGCAACGATCTTCACTGCTTTGCCGCGCGCCTCGGGAATCCAGGAAACCTCGCGGTGCAGCCGGGTAGCCTGTTCGTGCTCCAGATATCCGCGCGGGTTGTCTTCATCGGCAGTCCGCAGACCATCGGTAAATGGAGCTACGCCACCCGCGCGCAGCATCTGCATCATCATCGATGTTCCGCTCCTGGGGAGACCGGAGACGATCGTAACCACCTCGTCCCGGCACAAAGGCGCGGGCACGATCCGTTCGAAAACCGGGGGAGCCGAAACCCGAGCCCGTAACGCGGATCTCTTTTCCTTTTTTCCCCCGCGCGCCTGCGTGGCCATTGCCTTGTGCAGGCCCGCCTGACCCAAACCGTCCGGCGATTTCGCGAGAATCCCGCTCAGCGCCTCGTGCGCCTGCATGAGTCCGGGAGACTGCGTCAGCGCCACCCGCAATTCCGTAATTGCACGTTCCCTGTCCCCCGTGTTTTCGAGCGCTACGCCGAGCACGTAATGCAGGAACGGCTGGAAATAGACGAGCGAAAGTGAGGCAATGGCAGCCCGCGCCGCCTCGGCGTGCCGGCTCGCAAAGTGATGGATGCGCGCTTCGGTGGTCAGCAATTCTGCGCTTTCCGGGTTTTCCTCCCCTGCGCGACGAATCAGGGCCAATGCCTCATCATCCATTCCTGCGCGGGAGAAAGCATCGGCCAGAAACGGCGCAAGCTGCGGATTCTCGAGGAGCGCCGGATCAAGCTGCCTCAGAAAGCGCTGCGCCGCTGTCTTTCGTTCGGCGCCGTCCGCGTCGCGCAGCGCCAGTTCGCAGCGCATCAGCAGGCGAGTGTTGGAGTAGCCCGCGGCTTTTTCCGCCAGCAGGCGCCGCGCCCGAAACTCCGCGGCATCCGGTCCATGGCGCTCCAGCGAGAGCGCTTCCGTGGGACGTTCCTGGTTCCGGCGTTCCAGCTCGACAGCCGCCCTTACGCCCATTTCCGCGCAGCGCGCCTCGAACTGCTCCAATACAGCGGACGCTTCCCGGTTATCGCCGAGAAGGAGCAATGCCCGAAACAGCTCGGTGTAAAAGCGCGCCGATTCCGGATCCTGTGAAATCAGCAGCCGAAAAAGCGGCGCCGCCTCGTCAGGTCGTTCGGCATCCATCCAGGCGCGGGCCAGGTTGTAGCGAGTCTCCATGCGGCACGCCTCAACCGGGTTCTCCGTTTCCTCAGGCGGCGCAATATAACCCAGCGAAACAAGCTGGCGAAGCGCCTCGCCGGAGTCGAAGGTCGCGCTTCGCAGTTCCGGCGGATGGCGGCCATCGTCGCCCTCAACCTCATCCCAGCTGGGGATCACTCGCGGCGGCGTGCGCTCGGAAAAAGCATTCAGCAGGACCTTTCCATCCATGTCCCTCCCCACCGGAAGGCCAAACAGATGGAGTAATGTCGGAGTCACATCCAGCACGGTCGCTCCATACACGCGCTCGCCCGCGGGAACTCCGGGAGCGCGCATGCAGAAAATACCGAACGGACGGTGCTCCACCGCCGGTCCCGCCGCTTCCGCCGGAATGTAATCCGGAAGCAGCACATCGGAATGGAACCCGTGATCGCTCACCACCATGACGGCGCAATCGGGTCCGGCCAGCTGCAGCAGCCGCCCCAGCATCGCATCGTGATAACGATAGGCGTTGCGGACCACGTCCTGAAAGATTTCCGGATGCTCGTCCCTCTTCGGCGCTTTACCGGCGTGGTACCGCATAAAGCGATGCGAGAAATGATCCAGGCCCACGTAGTAAACCGCGGCGAAATCCCATGGCACAGTCTCCATGAGCTCGGTAGCCGCGCCGTGCAGGCTCATGCTTTCGGCAATCAGACCGGCCAGGTCGTGAATGCTCTTGTCCTTCGACTGATCCACCCGGTCGTAATCGGGCGCAAACATGCGCAGCATCTCTCCGGTAACTTCCGCGCCATGCACGCGCAGATCGCTCAGCTGCTGTGTCAGGTGTTCCGGCCAGACCGAACCCTTCCGGAGCGGTGCCCCGGGCGCGTCCGAGGTCTGCAGCGGGAAGTGATCGGAAACCATGGCGCCGCGGATCGGTTCGGCGGGATGTGACGGCCACCAGCCGGTGACAATCGAGCTCTTACCCTTCTGGTGGAGAATGTTCCAGATGGCTTTGGTTGTCCGGCCCAGACTCGTGACGGGCTGGATGCGCAGACCGTCCGGAGTCGGCTCGGTAAAACCCAGAATGCCGTGCGTGGGGGGCCGCTTGCCGGTGGCGATGGAAGTCCACAGCATCGGGCTGAGTGCAGGCTGCAGGGTGGCAATGTTGCCACGCACCCCGGACGAGATGATGCTCGCAAGGTGCGGCATTTCGCCGCGTTCCAACAATGGGTCGATGACTTTCCAGTCGGCTGCATCCCAGCCGACGAGCAGCACACGCAAGCTTACGCCTGGTTTTGCTCCGTGGCCTGTACCTGCGTCTTTCGGGCCGCACGCCAGCGGCGAATGCCACGCGCTCCCAGCATCAGCGCGCCAACGCCGGCCAGTGCCGCGCTCGTCGGTTCGGGCGCGGTCGCGCCCGTGTCTCCCGCTTTAATCTCGGCGCCTGTGGTGTCATACGCCCAACTGACAAGCTGCTCAACGGGGTGGTTGCTCGGATAAGTAATAGCGAACTCTCCCCACCCGTAGCGAAGAGCGTTTCCAGCGGTGGAATCTTCGAAGGTAAAAAGGAAATATTTCTTGGTGGCGTCGAACTCCGATACCCTCCCGCCGTTGGAAGTGACGACCGCCGCTCGTGCAAAGGTGGAAGACGCGGAGGCGAGCCCCCAGTCCTGACCTGCTTTGAAGGCCTGCAACATAGCTCCGCCGACGGTTGCGACGCGGATAGAGTCGGGGCCACGCAGGCCGACTGAAAAGC
This sequence comes from Acidobacteriota bacterium, assembly GCA_048498815.1. Lineage (GTDB taxonomy): Bacteria > Acidobacteriota > Terriglobia > Bryobacterales > Bryobacteraceae > BOG-234. The sequence continues at coordinate 8,612 of JBEHXG010000025.1, forward strand.
TTTCGCCGGTTGAGCGATAAAGCGGAAGGTCGGCGTTCCCGGGCAGATTCATAATGTAGCTGCTGGTTCCGCTGGGGCTCGCCCCGACGTATACGCCACTCGGAGAGCTGCTAATAATGCTGGCGGAAACAGGCTGGGCGCCCACCGCAAGCACGCCCGCGCCGAGGGCGGTAAGAGAGGCTAAACGCTTCGTTTCAGGTGTCCAGGCTGGCATAGGTTTTGAGGCTATCACAATGTAAGGTTTTCTTAAAGACAAAGAGGGCTATTGTTTGTATGGATTAGCACGCTCATTGGGCACGATTGCTCCCCACACACAATTCCTCCTGAGGGAGAAGTGGAATTCCATCCGTGTGGCGGAATTCCACTTCCGTCATTACCGGGCGAGCGCCACCTGGGTGACAGGCTTCTCCGCCAGCAGACGCAATGTTCGAGGTGAACTCATCTTGAGCTGCTGATTGAAGACGCCGCTGCCCGGAGCCGCGAAGCCCGCGTGCGTCGCCTTCACCTTGCTGACCCGCGTAGCGATCAGCCTGGTTAAGTCTTCCGGGTCGCAAAGGCCCGGCCTCATTGAAGCTAGGGGCGAATTGATACCGCCATTGGCCGGTGCGTTCGTTTTCCGGGCCGCAAAGGCCCGGCCTCGTTGAAGCCCCAGGATGATCGCCATTTACATCCATTTCCCCGGAACTCGGGAATCGGCAAACCCCGGGACATTCAATCCCCATAACCGCAAGGAGTCGGTTTAGTTCACCGCACGGTCTCACCACCATCGTGGCGCTCTACGATTCCCCTCTACCCCACTTTCCGCCGCCGCAAGGCGATTTAACCTTTTTCAGTCACAACAAAATTGCGCAATAAAATCAACAACATATCCACGCCACCCCAAACCCCGCCCCGCATAATGATCCACGTATGGAACACCTCAACCCCGAAACCCAAATCAGTGAACCCATCGATTCCGAAGCCGCCCAGCCCGCAACCCACAGATCCACCGGCCCCCGAACGCCGGAAGGCAAACGCATAGCCGCCCTCAACAGGCTTAGCCACACCTCCCTCGGCAAAACCGTCCTGATCCCCGGCGAATCCGCCAAACGCTTCGCCGCCCTCGTGAACGCCTTCTACGCCGAGCACAACCCCCAAACTCCCACCGAACGCGCCATCGTCGATAAACTTGCCACTATCGAATGGCGCCTCCGCCGCATCCGAACCATCGAAGCCTCAGCCATCGCCCACGAACTTGGCATTCAGGATACTTCCACGCCGCCCGACCCGCCCATCCGGGCCATGCTCGCCCTGCGCACCCTCGGCGGACCCGTCAACCGGTTCGATCTCATCAGCCGCCAGGAGCAACGCTATGACCGCCAGCAGGACCGCGCTCTCAAAGCCCTCGCCCGCACCCGCCGCGACCGTCTCGAACGGCAAAAATTAAATTTCACTTCGGAAAATCCCGAACCCCATGAGAATAAAGAATCGAAATGAGGAAAAACGGCTCCGTCAAACTACTTTCGAACTGGGTTCGAACTGCCATCGAAGTCCGATCGAAGTGCCACCGAACCCTGTTCGAACGGGTGCCCAAAGCAGTTCCACCCGCGCGAAAGCCGCCCATGCACCGGAAACGGGCCCTCTCCCGGCCACTAACTTCTAAATATTTAAACTTTCTCTTGACGGCCACCACCCTGCTGCCGTACTCTCGAACTATTAATGAATTAAAGGAAAGCGAGCCGCTATGGCAAGAAAGAAATCCCCGCACTTCACCGACGCCGAGCTAAGACTCATGGACGTCCTCTGGGACAAAGGCCCCGCCACCGTAACCGACGTCCTCGAAGCCCTCAAAACACACCCGCCGCTCGCCTACTCCACCGTCATCACAACGCTCCGCATCCTGGAGACAAAAGGCTACGTCAGCCATCGCAAGGAAGGCCGCGCCTTCACCTACCGCCCGCTCATCGGACGCGGCGAAGCCAGGCGAAGCGCCGTAAAGCATCTGCTCAACCGCCTCTTCGAAGGCTCACCCGAACTCCTCCTCGCCAGCCTCTTCGAAGACCGCAAGATTCCCGCCGAAGAGCTGGAACGCCTCACCAGCCTGATCAAAAAAGGAGACAGGAAATGATCGCAACCTTCTGGGCCGCAATCGCAAACGGCGCCATCCTTTCGCTCCTCCTCACCTTCGCGATATGGCTTGCTCTGCGCCTGATTCCGCGAACCGCGCTCAACGCAGCCACCCGCTATGCCATCTGGTGGATGGTCCTCGCCATCACGATCCTCCTGCCACTGGCGCTCATACCGCGCGACAAAGCCCCCGGCCCGTCGTCCTCGCTTAGCCAGCCACAGCGAGCCATCGCCCTGAAACCGGCCGCGCGCCCGTTAGCTGAATCGGCCCCTCTCAAAGTACCCGGCATCGACTGGCAGCGCCCCCTTCTCCTCACCTGGATCGCCTGTTCGCTGCTCCTACTCCTTCGTCTCGCGCTCAGTCATCGCGGCCTGCGTCGCGTGGCCCGCGAAGCGTTGACCGGCGAAGCGTTGACCGGCGACGTCCCCGCGGTCGTCAACCGCTGGCTCACGGGAAATGGGTCAACCAGAGGACCGGTCACCATCCGGATCTCCGACCGCATCCCCATCCCCGCGGCTCAGGGACCGATTCAACCCTCCATCCTTCTCCCCGCGAAGCTCATCTCCGGGCTTTCCTCCGCAGATCTTGAAACAATCTGTCTCCATGAAGCAGCCCACATCGTGCGTCGTGACGATCAGACCCTGCTCCTCCAGCGCATCGTCGAAGCGCTCTTCGCCCTTCATCCCGCCGTTCGCTGGATCACCACCCGGCTCGACCTCGAACGCGAAATTGCCTGTGACGACATGGTCGTCGGAGCAGCGGTCTCCACCCACAAGTACGCCGATTGCCTCCTGCGCGCCGTTGCGCTCTGTGGCGCGGTGCGGCCCGCGATCGCCGTCGCCCGCGTTGCCGAAAATCGCAATCAGTTATCCGCGCGCATCGAACTGCTCGCCTCGAAGAAACGCGGCGCACACCCGAATCTCTCGGCCCGCTCGTTGTTCGTCACTGGCGCCACCGCTCTGGCCATCGCCCTGGCCTTAACGCGAACACCGCGCCTGCTCGCCTTTCCGGCGCCGCAGACGCTCGAGGAACGTCTCGATATCGCTGCCACCCAGCTCTCTGCGCGGGAAATCGATGCGGCGATCGCCTCTTACCAGGCCGCTCTGCCGCAGACCATCGATGATCGCAGTCGTGCAAAGGTTCTTGACCAGCTTGCGAACGCATACAGACAGAAAGGCGACACCGCATCCACAACGAAGTACACCGAAGAGGCGCTCCTGCTCGGACCTGACAACCCGGCCATCGTTACGAACGCCGCGATCTTCTCGGAATCGCAGGGCAACGCTGTCCGCGCTCTCGCGCTCTACCGGCGCGCGATATCGCTCGATCCGCGGAATCCGCTCGCGAAGAATAACGCCGCCTTCCTGATCGCAGAGACCAATGGCGATCTGGATGAAGCTCTCGGACTCGCCGAAGACGCGCGCGCCCTGATCCCCAACTTCCTGGAAGCTGTTGACACGATCTCCTGGATTTACCTGAAACAGGGAAACTCCGCGGGCGCGGCTGCCGAACTACAGACCCTCATCGAAAAAGCGCCGAAGAACCCGATCTATCGCTATCACTACGCCATGGCGCTGGCGCGGCAAAATCGTACCGCCGAAGCGCTCGCCATGTGCGACGAAGCCCTCGCGCTAAACTCGCGCGCGGACATTGCCGCCGATATCCACGCCCTGGCCGCACAACTGAGGTCCGCAAAGTGATACGCTCATACGAAGCTCGAAGCATATGCGGCACCTTCCTACAGCAGCGGCAATCGTCGTCCTGACATCTCAACTTCAGGCCGCCATGCCGGCGTCCGATCAGAACGCGCTCGTGCAGCAATACTGCGCCGTCTGCCATACCGACGCGGCAAGAAACGGAGGCCTTTCCCTCCAGCACTACGATGCCGCAAAGCGCGACCCGGCCCTCGCCCGCATGATCCTCAGCAAGCTGAATGGCGGGGCCATGGGAGCGGCAGGCAAAGGCGTACCCGACAAAGCAGCGCAGACCGCATGGCTGGAATCCACAAAGGAACAGGCGACAGGCGCAGACGACTGGTTCGTAACTCGCGAGGGCAACACCGTGGCGGCAAGCATGGTGCGCGAAGTTCCGGTCCGCAACCCCGCGGCCACCGATCCGCCCGTCTATCGAATCAGCGTTGCGTGCAGCGCCGGCGCGGGTTCGCTTGAGCTCACCTGGTCGCCCCAGCCGCAGACCGGCCGCACCATGACGGCCTCAGCCGACGGCAATCCGCCGGTCCCATACAAAATCGAAGGAAAAGAATCCATGGGGAACGGCGCCTCGCTACAGAGCGGCCACGCCTCCGTCGTGCTCTCGGAGGGCGGTAAACTTCGCGCACCCGATTCTTCGCTGACCATTCGGGAACTCTTCGATGGCGAGTCCGTCGAATTCCCGTTTCGCTCCCTCGATCCGAAGGTCCGGTCGGACCTCCGCCGCTGCTTCTAACTCAGCGACTCTTTCCAGGCCACCAGGTCTGGCGGCAGCGGCGCTTCCACAGTCGTCTCGATCCCCGTATCAGGGCTGCGAAATCGGAGCCGGTGCGCGTGCAGAAAATAGCGGTCCCACTCTGAGGGTTTCGCGCCGTACAACTTATCCCCGGCTACAGGATGGCCGATCGAGGCCATATGGACCCGAATCTGATGTGTTCGTCCCGTCCCCAGATCGACGGTCAAATAGGTAAATCGGGCAAAGGGCTCCGTGACCTCCCAACTGGTCAGAGATGCTCTCCCGGATTCCAGCCGCGCCGTCATCCGCGCGCGATTCTTCGGATCGCGCGCAATCGGTTTCTCAATCCGCCCGCGCCCTTCGAGCTTGCCCTCCACCAGCGTGAGGTACGTCTTCTTCACGCGCCGCAACGCGAACTGCGCCGCCAGATCGCGGTGCGCAGCGTCGTTCTTCGCGACAAGCAGCACGCCGGTGGTAAACCGATCCAGACGATGAACGATTCCCGGCCGCAGCTCGCCGCCCAGCGTCGAAAGAGTTCCGAAACGATGAACCAGAGCATTCACCAGAGTCCCCGCATGTATCCCCGCCCCGGCATGCACCACCATCCCGGCGGGCTTATCGATCACGATTGCGCTGTCGTCCTCGTAAAGAATGCTGAGAGGAATGTCCTCGGCCGTAGCCCGAACCGGCGGCAAATCGCCCGGCTCAAAATCTACCTGCTCGCCGCCCCGCAGAGTGAGCGAAGCCTTCGCCACCGCCCCATCCACGCGAATCCGGCCCTCGCGAATCCAGGACTGCAGCCGTGACCTGCTGTACTCGCCCTTCAGCGAATCATGGAGGAATAAATCAACCCGCTTGCCCCGGTCGGCATCGGTTGCCGCGAGCGTCATGCCGCGGTGGCGGGACCTTTGGGTGGCGCGCTGGGCATGACCTTCGGTTTCCGGTTCGGGTCAAGATCGCGATAGTCGCGAAACTGCAACCGGCAGAAGGTACAGTGAAAGATAGGAGCGCCGAAGATGCCCAGGAAACGCCGGATCAGGCTCTTGCTTTTCCGGTCGATCTTGTCATACTTGGTGCGCTTCGAAATCCGCGCCGTCCCGCACTGCGGGCAGCGGGTATACTTCTGAAAAGGAACGCGTTTCCAGAACCAGACGTTATCGCATTGCGTGCATTTCAGTTTCGAACGGTTGATGAAACGCTCGGTAAACGTGCGAGGGCGCCGTTTTCCCAGCCCGCCACAGGCCGGGCACGTAACCATATCCGGAAATAATGAACCACTCACCTGGGGATTCAATCGCTTTGGATAAAATATCACACCGCCTGAGTGAAATTGTCGTCTCGGGGGCGCGCCAGCATAATCTGAAGAACGTCTCTGTCCGGATTCCACGCAATACGCTGACCGTTATCACAGGCCTGAGCGGATCGGGCAAATCGTCGCTCGCCTTCGACACGATCTATGCCGAGGGTCAGCGCCGCTACGTCGAAACACTTTCAGCCTACGCCCGTCAGTTTCTCGACCAGATGGAGCGCCCCGATGTGGATTCCGTCGAAGGTCTGAGCCCCGCGATCTCCATTGACCAGAAGACCACCGGTCGCAGCCCGCGCAGCACCGTAGGCACGATTACGGAGATCTACGACTACCTTCGCCTGCTGTACTCATCCATCGGCATTCCGCACTGCCCGGTCTGCGGACACGAAATTTCGCGGCAGTCCACCGAGCAGATTCTGAAGCATGTGGTCGCGCTGCCCGCCGGCGAAAAAATTCAGATCATGGCCCCGGTGGTTCGGGGACGCAAAGGCGAGTTTAAGAAGGAAATGGAAAAGCTCGCGCGGCAGGGCTTTCTCCGCGCCCGCGTGGATGGCGCGCTCCGCTCGCTCGATGAACCGATCACGCTCGATAAGCGACGTAATCACTCGATCGATGTAGTGATTGATCGGCTTGTCGTGAAGCCCGGCATCGAGAAGAGGCTTGAGGCCTCCATTGAAACCGCGATCAAGCTCGCGGACGGAATCGTCGTCGTCTCAATCGTCGATGGCGAAGAGAAGATGTATTCGAGCAAACTCGCCTGTCCGGAATGCGGCGCGAGCGTTCCGGAACTGGAGCCGCGCTCGTTTTCCTTCAACAGTCCTTATGGCGCGTGCGAGACCTGCTCCGGAATCGGCAGCACCTGGGCGTTCGACCCCGGCAAAGTCATCGCGGATGCTTCAAAGCCGCTGCTCGATGGTGGCCTTGGCCCCGGCGCAGCTTCGACGGTTCTGACAGCGGGACTGGAAGCTGCGGCCAAAGGGCTCAGGATCAGGCTGAACTCCACCCCGTGGGAAAAAATCCCGGCGAAGTTGCGCGACATTCTGATGAATGGCGGGAAAGCCGGATCGGCCGATTTCCCCGGAATCCTTTCCGTTCTCTCCGGAATATACGAGGATGCGCACTCGGATTACCAGGAAACCCTCACGGCCTTCATGTCACCCGTCCCTTGCGCCGCCTGCGGGGGAAAACGACTGCGCCCTTCCAGCCTGGCCGTTAGGGTTCGTAACGCCTCCATCGCCGAATTCGTAGCCATGCCGATATCGCGTGCCCTGATCACCGCGCGCGCCTGGAACTTCGCCGACCGTGAACTGCAGATCGCCGGCCGCGTGGTGGATGAAATCCGCCGCCGCCTCGAATTCCTGGAATCCGTCGGCCTGCATTATTTAAGCCTGGATCGCAGCGCCGCCACTCTTTCCGGCGGCGAGGCCCAGCGTATCCGGCTTGCCACGCAGATCGGCTCTAAACTGCGCGGCGTGCTCTACGTACTCGATGAGCCGTCCATTGGCCTGCATCCGCGCGATAACGATCGCCTTCTCGATACGCTCACGGCCCTTCGCGACATGGGCAACACGGTGCTCGTTGTGGAACACGATGCCGACACAATCGACCGCGCTGACTATGTGCTCGACCTCGGACCCGGCGCGGGACGGCTCGGGGGTGAACTGGTAGCCAGCGGATCCCCGTCCGAGATCCGTGCATCATCGGAATCGTTGACCGGACAGTATCTTTCCGGAACCCGTGAAATCCCCATCCCCCCGAAGCGGCGGCCCGGCACCGGCGAAGTTGTCCGCATCGAAGGCGCCACGGAACATAACCTCAAAGGTGTTGACGCCGAGTTCCCGCTCGGCAAGCTGATCGTGGTCACCGGCGTTTCCGGCAGTGGCAAATCGACACTGGTAAACGACATTCTCTACCGTGCGCTCGCCCGCGAAATTTACGGATCATACGAAGCGCCAGGCTCACACGGCAGGATTTCCGGGATTACGGGAATCGATAAGATCATTCGCATCGATCAGTCCGCCATCGGCCGTACCCCGCGCTCAAACCCGGCCACGTATACCGGCCTGTTTTCACCCATCCGTGACTTCTTCGCCATGCTGCCGGAATCGCGCGAACGCGGTTACAAGCCGGGCCGCTTCAGCTTCAACGTGAAGGGCGGACGTTGCGAAGCCTGCCAGGGCGACGGTCTCCGCCGCATTGAAATGAACTTCCTGCCGGACGTCTATGTCACCTGCGATGTCTGCCGCGGCCGCCGCTACAATCACGAAACCCTGCAGGTCAGGTTCAAGAACAAGTCGATTGCCGATCTGCTGGAGATGACCGTCGAGGAGGCGCTGCCTCTGCTCGAAACGAACCCGCAGGTTTATCCGAAACTGAAGACGCTGATGGAAGTCGGCCTTGGCTATATTCACCTCGGACAGTCGTCAACAACGCTTTCCGGAGGCGAAGCGCAGCGTATCAAACTCGCGAAGGAGTTGAGCCGCCGCCAGACGGGCCGCACCTTCTATGTGCTCGATGAGCCCACCACCGGCCTGCACTTCGAAGACGTGCGAAAGCTGCTCGAAGTGCTGCAGCGTCTCGTCGATCTCGGCAATACTGTACTGGTGATCGAGCACAATCTCGACGTGGTGAAGAGCGCCGACTGGATTATCGACCTCGGACCCGATGGCGGAGAAGATGGCGGACGCATCGTCGCCGCGGGCACGCCCGAGCAGATCGTGAAAGCGAAGAAGAGCTTTACCGGCATGGCGCTGAAGAAGGTGATGCCGTGAGTGAGCTGAAGCCGATGGATCTCTCGGGTCTTCGCACTATCTCCCTGAAGGACCGTGGCGGCAAGGTGCGGCAGGCGGACTTCGCACAGCCGTACCAGAGGGGATCGGGTGTCACTGGATTGCTTGCCGGGTTGCCGCATATTCTGGCAGGTGATAGCCTCCGAGCGGTTATCAGCGCCATAACGAGCGCACGAGCCAGGAACAAACCCGTTATTTGGGGACTCGGCGGACACGTCATCAAGTGCGGCATGGCTCCGGTCCTGATCGATCTCATGCATCGCGGATTCGCCACCGGCTTCGCCATGAACGGCTCGGCTTCGATTCACGATTTCGAGATCGCGCTCTGCGGATCGACGAGCGAAGACGTGGAAGCTGTCCTGCCTGATGGGCGCTTCGGGTCGGCTGAAGAGACCGGCCGCGAATGGAACCGTGCGCTCACGTCCGATTCCGGCATCGGCGCAGCACTGGGACGCGCGCTCGATAGCCTCGCGTCGGCGGCGCATCGCCGAGCCAGTCTGCTGCTGCAGGCCTTCGCCGCGAATACTCCCTTGACCGTTCATGTCGCCATCGGTACCGACACGCCACATGCGCACCCCGCCTGCAACCCCGCAATTCTCGGGGCTGCCACGCATCTCGACTTCCGGCTGTTTTGTACGATGGTTGCAGCGCTCAACGATGGCGGGGTCTACATCAATGCGGGATCGGCGGTCGTCATGCCCGAGGTGTTTCTGAAGGCCGTCTCCACAGTGCGCAACCTGGGTCACGAACTCCGCGATTTCACAACCGTGAACCTCGACTTTCTCCAGCATTACCGCCCCCGCGTCAATGTAGTCGAACGCCCGCACGCGCAGTCCGGCGGACGAGGCTATTCGCTCACGGGCCATCACGAAATCATGATTCCGCTGCTGGCCGCCGCGCTGATTGAAGGCGTTGCGTGAATCAGCCCCTGGTGCTCACCGAACCCGAGCGTCCGTTCTGGGGCTTCGGGGAAATATTTCTTGCTGCCGCTATCTTCATTGCGGGCGTCGGCCTGTCTGCCGGTCTCGCGCTGCATTATCTGCATGCCCCCACGGAATCCGGAATCTGGAGCGTTGCCGAAGAGGCAGTGGCATACGCATTCGTCTTCGGCGCGCTGAAACTGATGTTTTCGCGCCACGGCCATGGCCTGCTCGATTCGCTGGGCTGGAATAAGACAGGTCCGTTTCCCCCGCGCGCGCTCGCAATTCTTGGGCTGGCGCTTTCGTTCGCGATCGTCGTGCTGGAATACGCCCTGATGACTCCGAACGTGGATACTCCGTTCGATAAACTGCTCAACGATCCCGCGAGCCGCGTCGCGGTGGCGCTGTTTGGTATCAGTCTCGGCCCGATCGTGGAAGAGTTGCTGTTCCGCGGATTCCTTCAGCCTGTGCTCATCGGTGTTGCCGGAGTATTTCCCGGCATCCTGCTGACTTCGATTCTGTTCGGGGCTCTTCATCTCTCGCAGAATGCCGGAATCTGGCAGAGCGGTGTTCTCATCATGCTGGTTGGGTTTGTCCTGGGCATGGTTCGGCATCTCTCCGGGTCCACCCGCGCGTCTTCCATCGTTCACATCGCATACAATTCCCTGCCCTTCCTGGCGCTTCTGGTGGAAGGCAACCCCGTCACTCACAAATAAACCTATGATCGAAACCATCCAGTGGACGCCCGAAGGCGTGGTCATGATTGACCAGACCCGCATCCCCGCGGAAGAAACCTACGTTACCTGCCGCGACTACCACCAGGTAGCCGACGCCATTCGCAGCATGGTGATTCGCGGAGCTCCGGCTATCGGAGTTGCTGCCGCGATGGGCGTTGCCATCGGAGTGCTGCAGGCAAATCCCGATTCGCTTGATGCCGACATGGAAGCGATCTGCTCCGAGCTTGCCGGCACGCGCCCGACGGCGGTCAATCTGTTCTGGGCGATCGATCGGATGAAGACGCTCTACGCTTCCCTGCGCGGAAAGCCGGTGGGAGAAGTCCGCGATGCGCTGGTACGCGAAGCGATACTGGTGCGCGAAGAAGACATCGCCATCAACCGCGCAATAGGACGTCACGGAGAACCGCTCATCCCGAATGGCGCGACTGTCCTGACGCACTGCAATGCCGGAGCGCTGGCGACAGCAGGCTATGGCACGGCGCTGGGCGTGATTCGCGCCGCTGTGGAAGCCGGCAAACAGATCGGCGTATATGCCGATGAAACCCGTCCCTTCCTGCAGGGCGCGCGTCTCACGGTCTGGGAGCTGCAGCAGGATGGCATTCCCGCAACGCTCATTACCGACAACATGGCCGGACACTTTTTGCATGCCGGCAAGATCGGCTGCATCGTAGTAGGCGCGGATCGCATCGCCTCTAACGGCGACGTTGCCAATAAGATCGGCACCTACTCGGTCGCGGTTCTCGCGAAGGAGAACAACGTCCCGTTCTACGTCGCCGCGCCGATTTCCACGCTCGACCTCACCCTCTCCGACGGCTCTAAGATTCCGATCGAAGAACGATCGGCCCACGAAGTCACGCATGTGTTTGGCGTGCCGGTAGCGCCGAAGGAAACCGAAGTGCGTAACCCGGCTTTCGACGTTACTCCGAACCGCTACGTAACCGCTATCATTACGGAAAAAGGGGTGGCTCGCGCACCCTACGAAACGTCCCTGAAGGAGTTGGCGAACAAATGAGAACGATCGCAGCTTTCCTTCTCGCCGCGCTGATGTTGCCCGCCGCGGGACAATTTTCCGGCCGCCGCGCACCCGGCTTTTCGCTCGCCGATTCGCGCTTCCGTCAGCATGACGCGCAGGATTACAGGGGCAAGGTGCTCTTGATCGATATCATGCTGACGTCGTGCCCCACCTGCAACGCCCTGGCCGACACGCTGGTGCAGGTGCAAAAAAAGTATGGCGATAAAGTCGGCGTTCTGTCCGTAGTTACGCTGCCTGACACCTTTGCCGAGGCCGATGCTTTCACCGCGCGCCACAGTCTCACGTGGCCCATCGTGTTCGATAGCGGCCAGATGATCGCTTCCTATCTGAATGTGACGCCTGCAAATCCGAAGGTCACCTTCCCTCATCTTTTCGTAATTGATGGCGACGGCACGATTCGCAGCGACTTTGGCGAGGCCGATGAAAAGCTGCTGACGGTGGACGGCATCTCGGCTGCAATTGATCCGCTGGTTACGCCTGGCAGAAAAGTTTAAAGCGTAACGCCACCCTGCGGGGCGTTAGTTTCCGCCTCAACCAGTTCCTGATCGTTGAGGCAGTACGGTGTCCACGGAACGGCCTTCAGGCGGGCCTCTTCGATCGGACGGCCGCAGACTGCGCACATTCCGTATCCACCCTCGTCGATTCGTTCCAACGCTTCGCGAACGAGTCGGAGCGTTGTGCCCGTCATCGCAGCCTGATCGAGAGACTGAGATGCAGCCTCTTCAGAAACCGCCGCGTCGGCCGAATCTCCCACATCGCCATCAGCCTGCGCACTGCCATCGGCGCGTAATCCGGCGACCTCTGCTGTGAGTTCCCGCTCTTTTGCGATGAGTTGCCCTTTCCGCGCCGCGATGTCCATGCTGCCCGACGTAGCACGTTCAGGGCCGGACCGTTCTTAACGCGCTACGCCCGCGGCCTGATGGCGCACGTCGACGCCCTGGACGAGGTAGATTACGCCTTCCGCGATATTGCGGGCGTGATCTCCAATGCGCTCGAGGCTTCGCGCGGAGACCAGATGATCCAGCGCCTGCTCGATGGAATCCGGGTCTCGCCGCATCATGGCGATCACCTGGTGCTGAATGTCGGCGCGCATGGCGTCCACGCCGTTATCGGACGCGAGAACTTCATGAGCCAGGGCCGCATCGCGCCGAACAAATGCATCCAGACTTCGCAGCACCATCGACTCCACCAGCGCCGCGATTTCCGTCAACACGATGGGCGTCTTCAGCTCCGGGTGGCCCATCAGCGAGAGAGCGCGAGCGGCTACGTTGACCGCCAGATCGCCCATGCGTTCAAGGTCGGTGCTGATCTTGATGGCCGCAACCACCAGGCGCATGTCGCTCGCCACGGGTTGCTCCAGCGCAATCAGACTCGCTGCCATGGCATCGATGCGGATATCGCAATCGTCGATGGCTACTTCGTCGCGCATTACCTGGTAGGCGTAATCCGCATTGCGTTCCACGAGCGCCAGCACGCCGCGATGAACCGACTGCGCCACCATGGACCCCATGTCCAGCAGCGTCGTATTCAGAACTGCAAACTCTTCTTCGAATCGCCGCACTCGCCCCTCCTACCCAAACCGTCCGGTGATGTAGTCTTCGGTTTCCTTCTTCGCCGGATTCTTGAAGATCACGTCCGTGCGGTCGTGCTCAATCAGGCGTCCCAGCAGGAAGAAGCCGGTGTTATCGGCCACGCGTGCCGCCTGCTGCATATTGTGCGTCACGATGACGATGGTGCACTGGTCTTTAATTGCGACGAGCAGGTCCTCGATTTTCGCAGTTGCGATAGGATCGAGCGCCGAGCAGGGTTCATCGAGCAGCAGGACTTCGGGATCTACGGCCAGTCCACGCGCGATGCAGAGACGCTGCTGCTGACCGCCGGATAGTGCGTGCGCGGATTCGTGCAGTTTGTCGCGGACTTCATCCCACAACGCGGCGCGACGCAGGCTCTTTTCCACGATGTCAGGAAGCTCAGAGCGGCTGGCGAGGCTGTTGATTTTGACGCCGTACGCCACATTTTCGAAGATCGATTTCGGAAACGGGTTTGGGCGCTGGAAAACCATCCCGACGCGGCGGCGCAGGCTGGTCACATCCATCTTCAGGACGTCTTCGCCGTCGAGTGTGATCTGGCCTTCAATCCTCGCGCCACGGAGGGTTTCATTGATGCGGTTCAGGCTGCGAAGGAAGGTGGACTTACCGCATCCCGAGGGTCCGATCAGCGCGGTAACTTTGTTGGCGGGGAACTCGAGCGAAACATCGTAGAGGGCCCGGAAGTTGCCGTAGTGGAAGCTGACGTTTGTCGCCTTCAGTTTAGCTTCAGCAGCCCTGGCATGGGCGTTCGATGTTTCCATGGGCAATTCACTCCGGGCTGGATTCATGGCATGTGGAGCGTTTGCCGCTCTCGCTGGCGTGCTCATTTTCATTTATCCTCTGGCGGCGGAATGGCCGCGCGACATAATCAGGCGGGCCGCAATATTAGCAACCAGCACAAGGCAAAGCAGAACAAGTCCGGCAGCCCAAGCCTGCCGGTGCCAGTCGTCGAAGGGCGAGATGGCGCGATAGTAGATCATCACGGGAAGTGATGCGGTGGGTTCGTGAAGGCCGGTGCTCCAGAACTGGTTATTAAGGCTGGTGAAGAGCAGCGGAGCCGTTTCGCCGGAGATGCGGGCAACACCGAGGATCGCGCCGGTCATAATGCCTTTGCGCGCGGCGGGTACGACGACGGATGCGATCGTCTTCCATTTGGGAGCACCAAGGGCAAGTGCGCCCTCGCGCAGAGAGCGCGGGACTTCGAGCAGGAATTGTTCGGTGCTCTTGGCGACGATGGGGATCAGCAGAAGCGCCAGCGCCACGCCGCCGGCTAGTGCAGAGTTTGTCTTCGTGGGGCGAACGACCAGGATCCAGGTGAGGATGCCGATGACTACGGAGGGCACGCCGTTCAGCAGATCGCACATGTAGCGCACGAAGAAGGAGAACACCGCGTTGCCCCATTCAGCGAGGTAGATGCCGGTGAAGAATCCGATCGGAATTCCGATCAACGAGGCGAAGAAAACGATTTCGGCGCTGCCAACGATTGCATTCGCCATGCCGCCTCCGACTTCGCCCGTGCTCTTCGGCAGCTGGGTAAAGAAGGCAAGGTCAACCGATGCCGCGCCATTGTAGACCAGATAAGCGAGAATCACGAAAAGCGCTGACACAGCGACAAACGCGCAGACGCCTGTCAGCGTGAGCATCAGGTTATTTACGCCCTTGCGGAACAGATTGCGTGCGGTCATGCCTTTGCGCTTCCTTTGCCTGTAGTGAGAAGAATGAGAACGCGGGCAAGGCCATTGATGATCAGTGTCAGAAAGAACAGCACCATACCGAGTTCGATCAAGGCAGCAGGATGAATCGCGCCAATGGCTTCGTTAAACTCGCTCGCAATCGCGGCGGCGATGGTGTTGCCGGGGGCAAGCAGCGAAGTGTGGACGGTCATGTCGTTTCCGATGACCATGGTCACCGCCATGGTTTCGCCGAGCGCGCGAGAGAAAGCCAGGAAGATCGATCCGATGATTCCGAGCCGCGCATACGGCACCACGATCTGATACGTCGATTCCCATTTGGTCGCGCCGAGAGCAAGCGCCGCCTCGCGCTGATCGCGCGGAACAGCCAGCAGGGCTTCGCGCGAGACCGAAATGATGTAGGGGAATATCATGATCGAGAGCACGATGGCGGCCGTGAGATAGCCGACGCCGTAAACCGGGCCCTGGAACAAAGGAAGAAAGCCGAGCACCGATTTGAGCGCGGGCCCAATGTATTGGCGCATCATCGGCACGATGGTGAAGATCGCAAGGAGCCCGTAGATCACACTCGGAACAGAGGCCAGCAGTTCGACCAGAAACGTGAGTGCGTCGGAGAGTTTGCCGCCCGCAAGTTCGGAAAGATAGACCGCTGCGCCAACTCCGATGGGTACCGAAATTAACAGCGCAAGGCCCGAAGTAACCACGGTGCCGTACAGAAACGGCCACGCACCAAACTCTTCGGTTACCGGATTCCAGAGTTTAGAAGTGAGAAACGCGAAACCGAACTTTTCACGGGAAGCAGCACTCCCCATCCAGAGTTCGACGATGAGGAGCACCGTGATTGCAAGTACGGAAACAGCAAAGAGAAGCGTAATCAGCCAGGCCACTTCGTCGCCGCCGCGCAAACGGCGGGAGAGAGAGGACGATCCGGAACTATTCTTTCCGGGTTGCACGGCAGCGACGGAGGCCATAGGTTAATCCAGCAAAACGTTTCGTTACCTGATCAGAGCGAGCTGCTTCACTTCTTTGTCGACCACAGCCTTCGGCAGCGGAGCGTAGTTCAAACCCTGCGCTTCCTTCTGACCGTCGGCTAGCATCCACTTCAGGAATTCGGTGATTGCTTTCTTTTTCGCCGCATCCTTGATTTCGCTCGGAATCAGCATCCAGGTGAAGCTGGAGATCGGATAGGTAGCCGCGCCAGGACCGTTGGTGATTGACACACGGAAGTCGGCCGGCATTTCCTTCATGCCTGCGGCGGCCGCTGTGACGCCTTCAAAGCTCGGCTTCACGAACTTGCCCGCCGCATTCTTCACGTCAGCGTAGCCCATCTTCTGCTGCACCGCATAGATCAGCTCCACATAACCGATGGAGCCGGGCGTCTGCTTGATCAGGCCCGCAACACCGGCGTTGCCGTTGCCACCCAGACCAACCGGCCACTGCACAGAGGCGGCAGCACCGACCTTGCTCTTCCAGTCAGCGCTGGCCTTGGCGAGGTAATCGGTGAAGATGAACGAAGTGCCGCTCGAATCGGAGCGGTGCACAACCACGATGTCGTTGTCCTTTGCGGGCAGATTCACTCCGGGATTGTCAGCTTTGATCTTTGCGTCGTTCCACTTCGTGATGGAACCCATGAAGATGCCGGCAACCGTGTCGCCGCTGAACTTGAGGTCGGTGGAAACGCCCGGAACGTTGTAAGTGAGAACGACCGCGCCCAGCACGGTGGGGAAATGCAGCGGCTTCACTTTGAGAGCACTGATCTGCGCGTCGGTCATGGGAACGTCGGATGCTGCGAAGTCGACGGTGCCTTCCGTCAGGGCCTTGATGCCTGCACCGGAACCAACAGCCTGGTAGTTCACCTGCACGCCGGTTTTTGCCTTGTACTCTTCAAACCACTTCTGATAAATTGGCGCCGGGAAGGTGGCGCCGGATGCGTTGATGGTATCGGCCGCGTTCGCCGCGCCTGCGATGAGAAGCGAGACCGAAAGCCCCGCCAGAATCATTTTTTTCATGTTGTCTTTATCCCCTTTGGATTTTTAAAGCCCTTGAAAAGGGGTGGTCCACCCAGCCTGAGTGTGCCACCCCAATGTTTCAATCCGGTTACGATTCGTTGTTAGTTACGTTGTTTCGCCGCGCCTTAGAACGAGGGCATGCCGCCGGGCAACGTGTAGCGAAGGTTGAAGTAAACGGTGCTCATCTGAGAACCCTTGCCGCCAGCGCCGCCGGCATAGTACCAGGGAGCGCGTTCTTCCCAGATGTACTGGCCCATGAAGTTGACCGCGCCGTAGCGGGCGCTCTTCCACATGGTCTGATTGAAACCGAATGTGACTTCCTGGATCATACGGTTCTGCGCGTTCGAGGAACCACGGAAGCCGTATCCGATCAGGGAGCCATTGGTATCGAGAGCGGTGTTGCGGCCCACATAAGTGCCGCCCCAGTAGCCGTAGAGCAAGGTGTTCTTGTGAGTCGCTTCGAAGCCTTCGGTGAAGCCGCCGGAGTGAATCGGGCTGAGGCTGCCGTTGGCGCGTACGATCACGTCGGGCGCCTGGCCGAACAGATAACGGCCGCCGCCGTCGCTCCAGAAGTTGGTGGTGGTCAGACGGAAGTTATCGCTGAGACCCAGCATGGCGTTGAAGGAACCACCCGCGCCGAGCGTCTTGTAGTAGGTGTTGGTGTTCGGGTTCCACACGCGGAACGCGCGCTCCAGACCGGCCACTTCGAAGTGCAGGCGGCTGGTGGGATCGAGTGCAACCTTGGCAATGATGTCCGGCATATAGTTCGGAACCGCATTGGTGTTGGTGTTGTTGGAAAGCTCAGCGCCGCTGTAGGCAGCCAAAGCGGAAGGCAGCGTGATCGAAGGAGAACCGGCTGAACCGCCCATGTACTGTTCCGGATTTTCAAACGAGAAGCCGATCGCTGTGGTCTTGTTCGGGTGCAGGATGAAGCGGATGCCGGGCTGGCGGGTCCAGGGAAGGCCCGTCAGGTAGTTGAGATCGATGACCTGCGAATAGAACAGGTCGCCCGGCAGCGCTGAGATGCCTTTGCGATTCGGCGTCAGCATGCTCCAGCTCTGGCCGGCAAGGAATTCCATGCTGCCCTTGCGAACGTCCACCCAGAACAGGCGGATGCGCGGCACGAACGAACCGCTGGTTACGGTCAGATTGTTGCCGCCGCTGGTGCCGTTGAAGTCGAATTCGTTATAGCCGATGAAGTGCGTACCCTTCCAGTTGCCATCCACACGGAAGCCAAGGCGCGAATTCTGCGGGCTGAAGTGGAATTCGCTGAGGCGGCCGGCAGTCACGTTGTTGTAGGGGATGCCGGCGAAGTTGGTGCCGATGCTGGAACCGGCATCCTTGCTGCGCCACACGCTGGTCAGGTCCATGAAGCCGACCGGTATGACGCAGGTGTCGCCGATGCGGATGTAAGCGGGAACTTTGGTATCAGCCGGAGCTTCGCATGGGTTGCTGCCCGCCGCCGCTGCCGGAGCAGCCTGCGGAACCGGGAGCGCCGGAAGCGCCGCCAGCGTAGCCGGAGCCGCCGCCGGGAAGATTGGAGCAATGCTGGCGACCTGCCCGCGGCTGACGGGGGCCGTCTTTGCCGCATCCGCCGCAACTGTTTTGTCGAGGACCTGCTGCTGCTTTTCGAGCGCCTGCTTCATGGCGTCGAGTTGCTTCTGCTGTTCGGCAATCATGGCGCGCAGCGAGGCGATGTCCTGCGGCTGCGTGGCATTTTCCTGCGCAACAGCGAGCGCGCCCGCGCCGGCGACTGCCAGCAGTGCGCGGCACAACCATCGTTTTCCTGAAGTCATTATTTAGTTTTTCTCCCGAGTAGTCTGCGAAGCCCTTTTACTCCGGTACAATCCGCGAGAGGGACAAACACCTCGGCGGAAAGCGCGTTTCCGAACGCTTGCGGCGCATCAAAGCTCAGGCTTCAAGGCCAGTATAGGGAGGAAAGGGGTCGAGAAAGATGACAAAACGGTGAACAGTTTATTACAAGATAATCTGTTCCGCTAAATCAGTTCAAACCACATTATGGTGGCGCACATCCACGCCCTTAACGAGGAAGAGAACGTCTTCGGCGATGTTGGTGGCGTGGTCGGCGATGCGCTCGAGGTTGTGGGCTACGAAGATGAGGTCAAAAGCCGCGCGAACGGGGAAGGCTCCGCGATCGGCTTTTTCGAGGAGTTCGCGATAGACCGTGTCTTTGAGAGCATCGACTTCGTCGTCATCGGCCAGTACAGCCTGTGCAAGTACCGCGTCGCGGCGCACGAAGGCGTCGAGTGCGCGGCGCACCATGGATTGCACGAGGCGTGACATGCGGGGAATATCGATGCCCGGATGCGGCGGGGCGCTATGGAGCAGCGACGAACTGCGCTCGGCGACGTTGACGACGAGATCGCCCATGCGCTCGAGATCGCTGTTGATCTTGATGGCGGCTGTCAGGAATCGCAGATCCTTTGCTACCGGCTGGTGGAGCGCGGTCAGTCGCACAGCTACGGCGTCGATTTCGATGTTGAGCTGGTTGATGCGCTTTTCGACGTCCCAGATTGCATTGGGGCCGGGCTCCTGGCCTTCCACGAGCCAGAGAAGGCTGGTGTGGATGGCTGCTTCGACGAGTCCGCCCATCTCCAGGATTTTGGTCTGGAGATCGTCAAGCTCGACTACGAATGGACGCATCTGCAAAGTAATTCAAAAATAGCATCTGGCGGCGCTGGAGGGAAGAGATACGGCAGGAAAAGTGGCGGATGCTTACGTCTGCCCGCCGCGTGCCTGAACGACAGGCAAATGGCAGAGAGGGCCGCGGGCGTGTTCGGCCGGTACACGTTTTCTGCAAGACCGGGCTGCTTGTCCCGGTACAATGAAGAGAAGTGGAAAAGACGTTTTATATCGAGACTTTCGGCTGCCAGATGAATGCGCACGATTCCGAGAAGGTGGTCGGAACGCTGTTGCATGAGGGGTACTCGCAGGTGTCGTCGGCAGAAGAGGCGAATTATATCTTCTATAACACCTGCTCGATTCGCGATAAGGCGGAGCAGAAGGTTTTCAATCGTCTGCAGCACTTCAAGCGCGATGCCGGCAAGGGTAAGGTGTTCGCGGTCATTGGCTGCGTGGCGCAGCAGGAAGGGAAGAAGATCTTCGATCGGGCGCCGCATGTGAGTCTGGTGGCAGGCTCCGCCAGCTATACGAAGCTACCCGAGATGCTGGTGCAGCTTGAAGCCGGTAATCGGCGCGTTACCGGGCTTGATCTGGATACCGATCAGACTTTCGATACTCCCTTTACCAGCCGCGAAAATCCCTATCGCGGATGGATCACGATTATTGAAGGCTGCGATAAGAAGTGCTCGTATTGCGTGGTGCCGTTCACGCGCGGACCGGAGCGGAGCCGCACCAGCGCCAGCGTGCTGGAAGAGGCGGCGCGGCTTGCGAGCCTGGGCTACACAGAGATTCAGCTGCTGGGCCAAAACGTGAACAGCTATCGCGATCCTTCACCACGGGCCTGGGACTTCGCGACGATGCTGGATCAGGTGGGTCGCGTTCCCGGGATCCGGCGCGTGCGCTTCACTACTTCGCATCCGCGCGATTTCGTCAAACCGATCATTGATGCGATCGACGGGAATCCGAACCTTTGTAACCATGTGCATTTGCCGGTGCAGTCCGGTTCCACGCGGGTGCTGCGGGCTATGCAGCGGCTCTATACGCGCGAAGAGTACATGGAACGGGTTTCGTGGATGCGTAACGCTTCGCGGCCGATTTCGATTACGTCGGATATCATTGTGGGCTTTCCCGGCGAAACCGAAGCCGACTTCGCGGAAACGCTCGACCTGCTCGAAACCGTCCGGTACGATTCGATCTTCAGCTTCCGTTACTCGCGGCGCCCCAACACGGCCGCCCTCGATCTCGGCGATCAGATTTCCGAAGAAGAGAAGACGCGCCGCATCATGATTGTGCAGGAGAAGCAGCGCGCAATCCAGATGCGGCAGAACGCGGAGATGCCGGGCGAGGTGGAAGAACTGCTGGTGGAAGGTTTTTACGAATCTTCCGGGCAGTGGGTTGGGCGCACGACTCGCAACCGCACGCTGACATTCACTTCTCCGCTAGAGGATCTGCTCGGCAAGTACATTACGGTGCGCGTGACTCGCGCGGGCCCCGCGGCGCTGATGGGCGAAGTCATCGGCTGATCCCGATTCCTGTGCTGTAATGAAGTTATGGAAGTCGAGATGAAGATCCGCGGGTTGATGATGGACCCGATCACGAACATGCCGATCGTCATCCTGAAAGATTCCGGCAGCAGCAGTGTACTGCCGATCTGGGTCGGCATCTATGAAGCAAACGCCATCGCGCTCGAGATAGAGAAGGTTTCTACTCCGCGTCCGATGACGCACGATCTGATCAAGACTCTGCTGACGGGGCTTGATGCGGGCATTCGCAAGGTGGTGGTCAGCGAACTGAAAGAAGATACGTTCTACGCAGTGATCTGGGTGGAGCGCAATGGCGAGCTGATTTCGGTGGACTCCCGTCCATCCGATGCGCTTGCACTCGCGCTGCGGCACGATTGTCCGATTTATGTGGACGACTCGGTGCTGAAGTCTTCGAAGTCCACCGGCGCGGTTGCCGACAAGGTGAACGCGAATCAGGAACTGAAGCGCTGGCTGGAGAACCTCAACGAAGAAGATCTCGGCCGCTACAAGATGTAGCGCCGCCGGATCACTTCTTCCACGTCATTACAAGGTAGATTAAGTAGGCCGCGAGAATTGCTCCGCCGGCGATGGAGATGGAGCGGACGCGGAATTTTGCGCGCTCTCGTGCCGCCAGTTCGGCTTCTTTGCGTGTCCACCAGTCGCGGAGGATTGCTGCCGAGGCATGCCTTGCCAGTTCGTATTGGATCTGACCGGAGAGTGTGAGAGTGCGCAGGAAGCCCGTTCGGGTCAGTTCGGCGAGAAGTATCCGGGCGAATTGGCTCCACTTGCCGGAATGTTCCATGAGTGCGGTTTCGGCTGCCGGCTGTTCCAGCAGTGGCGCCCAGCGGAAGAGGAGTTCGTTGTATGTGGCGCCCAGATTGTTGAAAGCGGCATCGAGCGATTCCATTGCCAACCGTTCTTTGCCCCCGCGCGCCTGGATTATGGTGAGCCGGACTCTCTTTGATCCCAGACGCCGCTCTGCCGCGAAGAGTTCTTCGGCTGCCAGGGTCAGAAGGAGTGGCGATTCTGTGATTAATGCCGCCACTGCTTCGTCTTCTATTTCGAGGCCGGTATTGGCTGCCAGCGCGCGGATTAACTCCGCAGCCGCTTCTCCGTTCAATGGCTCGAGTGGTCTGCGATAGCCGAGGAGATTTGGAACAGCGTGGCTGAATCGCTCCAGCGCGGTGAGGCCGGAATCGTGTATCCCGATAACGAAACAGGCATCCCGCGCGTTGATCGCGTGGGATAACTCGGCATCGAAGGTTTCGGCTACATCTGTGCTGCTGTGCATTCGCAGGTAGTCTTCGAACTGATCGAGCAGGAGCGCTACCGGGCGCCCGGTCTTCTTCCTTGCGAGCGCGAGGATGCCAGGCAACCGCTCGCCTTCCGCAAAAAACGCTCCATCGGCCTGGTCCTGAATCGCGGCAACAGTCGCCTCTCGCAGATGCTGCGCAACACGGCGACCCTCCCAATCAACGTGCGGGACTATGACGTATCCCGCGCGCCGGAGTGCCGGCGCTACGCCTGCGCGCAGCAGCGAACTGATGCCCATATCCGGCGGCGAGGTTACTACCGTCAGCCTGTTGAGAGCACAGTTCGCGACGATTACTTCCACTTCGCCGGCGCGACCGCGCAGCAGTGGCTCGTCTTCGGCCGTCAGTGCGGTGCGCCGGAGCGCGGTGGGAATGGTCAGTTCCAAAGAATCTGTAATATACCGCGACGCCAACTGCTAGCCTGTTGAGTAATGCGCCGGCTTCTTTGTCTGCTGCTTTTTGTGCTGCCCCTGCGCGTCCACGCGGCGTTTACTTTGCGGGAGATTCTCAGTGCGCCGTTTCCTTCCGATCTTACGGCCGCACCGCATGGCAACGCCATCGCGTGGGTGACAGATGCCGAGGGAGTCCGCAATATCTGGATTGCCCGCGCGCCTGCGTTTGCGCCGGTTCGCATTACTGCGTTTACGGCGGATGACGGACAGGATGTCAGCGAGCTTGCCTGGGTTCCGGATGGCTCAGCAATTCTGTTTACGCGCGGCAGCAACGCCAATGGCCGCGGCGAGTTTCCAAATCCTCTGCACAAGCCGGAAGGTGTCAATCAGGAAATCTGGATCGCGCCGGTGAGCGGCAATGCGCGCCGCGTATTTGATGGGCACTCGGCCGCTATTTCTCCGGACGGCAAGACTGCGGCGTGGCTTCGCGGCGGACAAATCTGGACCGCCGCGCTTCCGGCTCTTGACCAGTTCACTCAGCTTACGCGCGCAAGGGGGACCGCGAACGGGTTGCTTTGGTCGCCGGACAGCAGCAGGCTGGCGTTCGTATCGGATCGGTCCGACCACGCGCTGATTGGCGTTTATAACTTTGGCAATCGCTCTGTTTCGTTCCCCGATCCGGCCGCCGATCTGGACCGTTCGCCCGTTTGGTCGCCGGACAGCTCGTCGATTGCGTTCATCCGCGTTCCTGGTTCGCGTTATGCGAATGAGTGGGGACCGCGCCGCACGGGGTTGCCGTGGTCGATTCGTGTTGCCGATGTGGCTGGCGCCAGGGGTAAGGAAATCTGGCGTGCGCGGTCCGGGATGGGAAGCGTGTTCTGGCCAATCTCGAGCGCTTCGCAAATGATCTGGACGAGCGACAGAATTGTGTTCCCGTGGGAAGGCGATGGATGGCTGCATCTCTACTCCGTGCCCGTTGCAGGTGGTACTGCGGCATCGCTGACGCCGGGGCAATTTGAAGTCGAGGACGCCGCGCTGTCCGGAGATCGCATCGTTTATTCGTCGAATCAGAACGATTTGGACCGGCGACACATCTGGGCTGTTTCACCATCCGGGGGCGCGCCCGCTCCCTTGACGCAGGGAACCGGGGTCGAAGCCAGACCGGTTGCGGTGGAAGGTGATTCGATCGCGCTGATCACATCCACTGCGGCGGAGCCTGCCCACGTGGCGATATTGGAGAAGCAGGTTGTGCGCTCGATTGCGGAACTCCCCGCGAGCTTTCCGGCGAATCAGATCGTCGCGCCGGAACCTGTTGAACTAACGGCGACCGATGGCGTCCATCTGCATGCCCAGATTTTCCGGCCGCAAGGTGCGGGTAAGCATCCGGCGGTCGTATTCTTCCACGGAGGCGCCCGCCGGCAGATGGTGCTCGGCTGGCAGTACAACCTGAGTTATTACGCCCAGACATACGCGTTTAACCAGTATCTGGTTAGTCGGGGATATGTTGTGCTCTCGGTGAATTACCGAGCCGGAACCGGCTATGGTGAACGGTTTCGGGAAGCTCTGCATTACGGCGCCACCGGCGCGAGCGAATTCGCGGACGTGCTCGCGGCGGGCAATTATCTGAAGGCTCGCGCCGATGTGGATCCGGCCCGCATCGGCATCTGGGGTGGATCTTACGGGGGATATCTTACAGCGATGGGACTGGCGAAGGCGTCGAACATCTTCGCCGCGGGAGTGGACCTGGAGGGGGTACACGACTGGTGGGCAGAGATATCGAATTACGTTCCGGATTATGAACCGGCGCGGCGTCAGGCGTTTGCCACTACGGCTTTTCAGTCTTCTCCGATGGCCTGGATGAATACGTGGAAATCTCCCGTGCTGTTAATTCAGGGCGACGATGACCGCAATGTGCTGTTTAACCAGATGGTGTTGATGGCGGAGCAATTGCGGATTCATAGCGTCGAAGTGGAGGAGCTTGTCTTCCCCGACGAGATTCATGAGTTCCTGCTGCATAGCCACTGGCTGCAGGCTTACGAAGCAGCGGCCAATTTTCTCGATCGGCATCTCAGGTCGATTCAACCTCAGATGGGCCGATAAACCTGCTGCGCCGATACTCGGAGGCCCTGGGGTGGGCCGTCAAAAGAAAAAAGCGACCGCGCTAAGGCTCGGTCGCTCTTTCCTATCTGCAAGAATCTGGAGCCACCCGTCAGAATCGAACTGACGACCCTCTCATTACGAATGAGATGCTCTACCAGCTGAGCTAGGGTGGCCTCGGTGGGTCTTTCCCTTTATAGCACGCCCGATCCCGTGGTCCTCTGCGATGGATTCGGCGGGAGTGCGTCCGCATGCCGGAGTAAATTCGGCGTAAATTGCGTTACGGGCCAGTTACTTCTTATCGTCTGTAATGTAAATCTTCTCGCCGGGCTTCGCGAGTTTGAGTTGCTGGCGGATGGTGATTTCCAGTTCCAGTGGGTTATTCTCCAGCCGTTCGATGCGCTGTTCCTTCTGTGTGTTTTCCCGCAGAATCTGCTGGTTTTCCTGCTCGTACTGAGCTACCTGCCGGCGCTTGGCAAGCAGTGCCGGAATGCCGTTCGGCCCTTCCAGCGACACGAACGCATAAGCCACTCCCGCGATAACGATGATTGCGTAAAAAGTTCGGATCGCCGGATTTCTCATGGGGCTGCCTTGCACATCATAGTAACATTGAATGCAAACGAATGACAGATAAAATTGTCGTACTTACTACGTGCGGATCGGAGGAAGAGGCCGTGCGTATCGCGCGGCTGCTGGTGGAGCGCCAGGTGGCAGCCTGCATAAATCTGGTGCCACAAATCCGCAGTATTTATCGCTGGCAGGGCAAGGTGGAGGACTCCACCGAATGGCTGCTGATCATCAAGACTTCGCAGGCTCGATTCCAGTCGCTGCGTGAAGCGCTGGCTGCGGCGCACTCTTACGAAATACCGGAGATTCTGGCGCTGCCGGTTGTGGATGGTTCGCCCGAGTATCTTTCCTGGCTCGGCGCGTCTTTGGAGCCGGTCAGTACCCGGGAGCCGGTCAGTGCCTGACATCGCGGCCTTCCTTTTTGATATGGACGGAGTGATCGTCGACTCCAACCCTCTGCATCGCGAGTGCTGGACGGAGTACAACCATCGCCACGGTATCGAAACTACAGAGGAAATGCACCAGCGCATGTATGGAAAGCGCAACGACGTGCTGGTGCGGGATTATTACGGCGCGCATCTGACCGACGCCGAAGTGTTCGCTCATGGCGCGGCGAAGGAAGCGCTCTATCGCGAGCTACTGAAGCCTCGCCTGGCGGAAAGGCTTGTGCCGGGTCTTCACGGGTTTCTGGACCGTTATGCGGAGATACCGAAGGCCGTCGCGACCAATGCTGAACCGGCGAATGTGGAATTCGTTCTGCGCGAGGGAGACCTCGTTCGTTACTTCCGTTTCCTGGTTGACGGCCAGCAGGTGGCGAATCCCAAGCCGTATCCCGATGTGTATCTACGGGCTGCCGAGTTACTGGGCGTGGAGCCCGCCAGGTGCGTTGTCTTCGAGGATTCTCATGGCGGGGTGAAAGCGGGGCTGGCCGCCGGAATGCGCGTGGTCGGAGTAACTACCACTTATGAGGACTTACCTGGCGTCTCGCTTCATATCCGGGATTTCAACGATCCCGCGCTGGAACGCTGGCTGGCTAATGAGCGGCAATCGGCTTCGCACCCGCGCCAGGCCGTTTCATAATCATCACGAGCGGCGCCATCGCCACAAAAATCAACGCCAGCACCTGGAAGACATCCGTGTAGGAAAGTATCGTGGCCTGACGCTCGATCATTCCAAACATTGCGACATAGCTGCGCCGCATCGCGATGTCCGAACCCGCTCCGTGCGCCAGTCCCGCCTGCAACTTCCCGAGCAGCGCCTGCGCTTTCGGATTAAATGCCGTGACATTGGCGCCCAGCAGATTGATGTGTTTCTGCGAGTAACGCGTCACCATCGTGCTCACGCCGGCGATACCGATTCCGCCGCCGAGATTGCGAAGTAAATTGAACAGGCTGGTGGCGTTACCCATGCCTTCGCGCGGAATGTTGGACATGCTGATCGTTGTAAGCGGGACAAACAGCATCGCAAGAGAAATGCCCTGCAGGAACTGTGGCCAGAAGAAGTCCCAGTAGCCCGCGTTCAGATTCAGCCGTGAGAGCTGATACAACGTCGCAGCACCAACGAGGAGGCCGGACGCCAGGAACTTGCGCGGATCGAACTTATGCAGAATGCGCCCGATAAGGGACATTCCGATGAACGACCCGATGCCGCGGGGCGCCATGGCGATACCGGCCTGCATGGCGGGATAGCCCAGCACGGTCTGCAGCCAGATCGGCAACAGCACCAGACTGCCGTACAGAACGAAACCAAGAACGGTCATAAGAAAAACACCCGCGCTGTAGGTTCGATCCTTAAACACACGCAGGGACACTACCGGATGCTCTGTGGTCAGTTCCCGTACGATGAACGCAGCCAGAGAGACCCCGGCTATCACCAGCAGGGCCGCAATCCATTTCGATGCGAACCAGTCCTGCTCCTGGCCTTTGTCGAGCATCACCTGCAGCGCGCCGATGCCAACGGCGAGCATGCCCATGCCCCAGTAATCGATGCTCTGCGAGGTGCGCTTGATGTAAGGCGGATCGAAGATGAATAGAGACGTCATCACGATCGCTGCCAGCCCCACGGGAATGTTGATGTAAAAGACCCACCGCCAGCTGTACGTATCGGTGAGCCATCCCCCTAACACCGGGCCCACGATGGGGGCCACCACAATTCCCTGCCCCCAGAACCCCATCGCTTTCCCGCGCTGCTCCGGCGGGAAGGATTCGAGCAGCACCGCCTGCGAGAGCGGCTGTAACGCGCCGCCAGCCGCGCCCTGAATCACACGGAAGAAGATGAGCAGAGGCAGCGTCGGGGCCAGGCCGCAGCAGAAGGAAGCAGCCGTAAAGCCGACCACCGACATCATCAGCAACCGCTTACGTCCGAAGTAATTCGCAAGCCAGCCGGTGATCGGCAGGATCATTGCGTTCGCAACCAGGTACGAGGTGATCGCCCACGTCGCTTCGTCGATCGTCGCGGACAGGCTTCCCGCGATATGGGGCAGCGACACATTGACGACCGTAGTGTCGAGCACCTCCATGAAGGTGCCGAGCATCACGGCGATGGCGACGATCCACGGGTTTACGTGTGGAACGGCTTTTTCGGAAGACCCGGACATGAGTTAGTTAGTAAGTACAGTCGGAGTAACCGACATGCCCGGACGAAGCAGATGTTCCGCATCCTGCCCTTTGTCGAACAGAATCTTCACCGGCACACGCTGCACGACCTTCACATAGTTCCCGGTAGCATTCTCCGGCGGCAGCAGACTGAAGCGCGCCCCCGTGGCCGCGGCGATACTATCCACATGGCCCTGATACTTGCGGCCATAAGCGTCCACTTCGATTTCTACAGACTGCCCCGGATGCATCTTCGCGAGCTGACTCTCCTTGAAGTTGGCCGTGACCCAGATATCGTTCAGCGGCACCACCGCGACCAGCGCCTGCCCGTTTTTCACCGTCTGTCCGGGTTCCATGGAACGCTGACTCACCAGACCCGCCACCGGCGCCCGCAACACGGTGTAATCCAGATTGATCTGCGCCTGCTGTAAAGCCGCCTGGCGCTGCTGCACCTGCGCGGCGGAAGATTCCGCGAGCGCCCGGGTCGCTTCTAACTGCTGCGGACCCGACTTCGCCGCTTCCACCTGCGCCCGTACTTCCGGAAGATGTGCTCGTTCCTGCGCAAGCATCGCCTGGGCCACTTTTACTGCTTCCTGCGCCTCGCGAATCTGACTGGTGGCGGAATCGACGGCAGCCTTCGTCGTCGCAGCGGTGGCTGCATAGGCATCGTACTGCTGCTTCGAGATCTCTTCCTTCGCGGCCAGCGGCTTCATGCGCGCAAGATCGCTCTCCGCCTTCGCCGCGTTCGCCTGCGCCTCGCGCAGACGCGCCTGGGCGGTTGTCTGTCGCTCACCTGCCGCGTTGACCTGCTGCTGCGCCGTGGCGATGCGCGCATTCTGCTCTTCTACCGCGGCTTCGGCGCCGGAAAGCTGTGTAGTCGTATTGATATTCGTAATGGGAACTCCGGCGCGCCGCTGCCGCTCCATGGCGGACGCTTCACCCACATCACCACGCGCCTTCTCCACTGCCGCCTGATAGAAGCGCGGATCGATGTGCCCGAGGATCGTGCCTGCCTGTACCATCTGGTTGTTATCGACCAGAACGTCAAGAATGGCGCCATCGATCTGCGCGCTGACGGGATAGATGTGTCCGTCGATCTGCGCGTCGTCGGTCGACTCCCGCACTGCCGAATATGAATAGTACGCGTAGCCCCCGATCGCCAGCCCGATCAGAATCGCCGGGATCGCCACCCACTTCAAAATCGTCGACAAATTGCGCCCGCCACGCTCCTGATGCTCTTCCGCTGCCGCCATTACTGTAACCCTCCCTGAAAGATCGATGGAATTGTCTTCTCCGCGTTGCCTAAGGAACGCGCCAAAGCTGCCTTCGCCGCGTTGTACACGTAGAGGCTCGCGATGTAACTTTCGTTCGCGGTCGCCACCGCCTCCTGGGACTGCACCACTTCGAGGTTGCCGGTCACACCCGCCGCGAAGCGGTCCTGCGACTGCGTTAATTGCTGCTGTGCGAGGTCTATTGTGTTCTTCGCCACTCGTGTCTGATCGCCCGCCGAAGCCAGATCGAGATATGCCGCGCGCACTTCGTAGGCGATGCGGCCATGCAGTTCGGCCAGTTCCGCTCTGCGTCGGGCCAGTTCGGCGTCGGCCTGTTCGATGTCGCTTCGGATTCGTCCACCATCGAAAACGGGGACGCTCACGCTGACCGCGGCTGCGTAGGTGCCGTGCGAGTTTGTCGGATTGGGCCCGATATCCCCGTAGTTCGCGTTGAAATCCGCGGTAGGGCGCCGCTGCGCGGTGGCGGCTTTGCGGGAAAGCTCGGCGCTTTCCACGCGGGCCTGCGCGCTCTGATAATCCGCGCGGCCGGTATATGCACGTGCAATCGCCGCGTCCGCATCAAGCGACGGAGCCGCCGAGAACGCGATTTTGTCTGCCGCGTCAAACACCTGACCGTCCGGCAATCCAATCGCCCGCGCCAGTTGCAGCTTGACCTTGCTCAAATCGTTGCGATACGAAATCAGGCGTTGCTGCTGCGTCTGCAGTTCCACCTGCGCGCGCAGCACGTCAATCGCGGGCACTACGCCGTTCGTGCGAAAATCCGAGGCCTGATCGAATACCGCCTGCGCGGCCTTCACCTGCGCTTCGCTGGTTTCGATGCGGCTGGCCGCAGTCACTGTTCGCAGATATAGCCCTGTCACCGCAAGCGCCACAACATCGCGCGCATCCTGTGCGGAAAGCGTTGCGGCTTTCTGTCCTGCTCTTGCGGCGCGGCTGTTATACAGCGAGCTGAAATTCAGAATCGGCTGCGAAACCGTGGCACGGAAATCGGTAAGGCCGAATGGGCCGGCAATCGACTTGATCCCCGGAAACGACCCAAACCCGAACGCCGCCAGGTTGATCTGTTGCGATTCCTCCGTCGCCCCGGCCGTGAGATACGGCAACAGCCGCGCCACCGCGGCGGTACGGGTTGCCTGCGCACTCGCTACATCCTGATCCGCCAGCAGCGCGCCCAGGTTCGCTTTCATGCCGCGGGCAATGGCGTCATTCAGCGTCAGCGAAATCGAAGTCGACGTCGCGGTACCGGAAGCGACGCTGCCCTGAAACCGTTCCGCGCCAGGCATCTGCGCGCGAAGCGCTGAGACCGCGAGCAAAACGATGGTCGTTAGGGTAGAAATCCTCATCGTCACGCCACAATTCCTTTCCACACCATTTCGTTCAGCAAGCCGATATCCTCCTCCACCGTGCTTTGCGCCCAGCCCGAAAGCCGCTTTGTCATTACGCCTTTCACCATGTCGTAGATGATGAATGCCGCAGAATCCGTTCGGATCGGGCGAATTTCGCCGACTTTTTCGGCATCTATGAGCACAGTCTCCAACTCCTTCGCCTGCTGCAGGTAGAGCCGCTCGAATTCCCCGTCGAAGCTCGCGGCGTTGCCCATCTTTCCGAACTCCGCATGATAGATCCGGATGAAATCGCGATTGGCCTCGGCATACTCAATCCGCGTCCGGATAAACGCCTGCAGCTTCGCTCGGGTGTCCGGCGCCGCCTGCATCGCCTCACGAGTAAGTTGCTGCAACTCCACCAGCCCCTGCTTCAGGGCCGCGATGTAGCAGTCTTTTTTCGAGGCGTAATAAAGATAGACGGTGCCCTTGGCGATACCCGCAGCCGCCGCGATCTGGTCCACGGTCGCATCACGGAATCCGTTCGCAGCGAACACCGACCGTGCCGCCCGCAGAATTTCGGCGCAGCGGAACTCGGCTACAACCTCTTGCTTAGACTTTGCGGTCATCCAAATGACTACTCAGTCATTTGATTGTATCGCATGGTCAGAGGATTCCGAAAATTATGCGTGCCGCCCGTGGATCGCATGCTCGGCCAGTTCATCGATCCGCTTCCCCAACGGTGTGTATGACACGACGACCGAAAACACGAACGCTCCGACAGCGGTAAGCGCCGCCTCCGTATACTCCCCCGGATAGTGCGACTCGTGCATGGCGGCGTCCGCTGCGAACGTGCAGATTGCCAACAGTGCCGAAGCGGTCCAGCGATTGAGAAAGTGCCGAATGTGGCGGGTGAATGTTACGCCCAGAATCGGCGTCATTGCCAGCAGACCGGTCTTGCTCGCAACCTCAACATGAGCCATCGTGATGGCGCCAAGGTGGCCCTGCACCATCAGGAGCATGCACACGGCGCCGGCCTCGACGGCCTTGTGCCCGCACAGGGCCATCCGGAACTGGTGGCCTTTCTGAATGACTGAGCGTTGCCGCATTGTTTTTAGTGTGCCATTCGGCCCGATACGTGCGTAATAGTAAGGTGGAACCAGAAGCCGGACGCTCGGGCCGATCGTAACGATGGACCTTCGCAATATCTATCAATATCAGCTTGGCGAACGCCTCGGCGCGGGCGGGATGGGCGAAGTCTACAAGGCTCGCGATACGCGTCTCAACCGCTTCGTGGCGATCAAGGCACTGCCTTCCGGCACGTCCGGAGATGTCGATCGACGCCGTCGTTTTCTGCAGGAAGCGCAGGCCGTTTCCGCCCTGAACCATCCCAATATCATCACGATTTTCGACATTGTGGACCACGCGGGCGAACAGTACATGGTGGTGGAATACGTCGACGGCAAGACCCTGCAGGACCTCATCCCCAGGGGCGGCATGCCGCTTCCGGACGTTCTTGAATATGCCATTCAGGTCGCCGGTGCGCTGTGCGCCGCTCACGCTGCCGGCATTATCCATCGCGATCTGAAGCCCGCCAACATTATGATTGCGAGCGCGGGACTGGTTAAGCTGCTCGACTTCGGACTCGCGCGCATCACCGATTGGAATATGCCAGGCGAGGACGGCACGACCGTGACCATGGCGCCCGGCCCGCTCACGATGCA
This sequence comes from Acidobacteriota bacterium, assembly GCA_048498815.1. Classification (GTDB taxonomy): domain Bacteria; phylum Acidobacteriota; class Terriglobia; order Bryobacterales; family Bryobacteraceae; genus BOG-234. Next base: position 40,708 of record JBEHXG010000025.1, read on the forward strand.
GGGAGCGCTTATGGGCACAGTGAATTACATGTCGCCCGAGCAGGCCGAAGGCAAGTATGTGGACGCTCGCACCGATATCTTCTCCTTCGGCGCGGTGCTCTATGAAATGCTCACCGGCGAACGCGCGTTTGGTGGCGCGTCGGCCGTCTCCACGTTATCTGCTGTGCTGCGCGATGACGTGAAGCCGGTTCACCAGTTCGTGCCGGTCACGCCACCGGAAATCGAGCGCATTATCTCGGGCTGCCTCGTCAAAGATCGCGAGAAACGAACCCAGACGATGGCGGAGGTATCCGACGCTCTGGTGACCTTGAAGCGACGTCTTGATGCGGGTGCGATCCCGCGGCGCCGTGCTTCGTCGGGCTGGGCTATTGCGCTGATGCTGATTCTGGCCGCCGCGGGGGCTTCCTTCTGGATCGCCACCCACCGGAATTCTCCGGCGATCAGGCAGTCGCCCGCGCCGCAGACGACCGCTGCGACTGAAGGAGCGCTCACCAATGACGACATCATCCGCATGGTAGACGCTCATGTCGCCCCGGATGTGATCGTCACACAGATAGCCTCTGCGAAAACAAAGTTCGATCTATCTCCCGCCGAAGTCGTCCGTCTGACGAACGCTGAGGTTCCGCATCAGGTGGTGGATGCCATGCGAGATCCGCAGGCGGCTGCGAAGGCCGTGGCGACGCCGGAACCGGTCGCAATTGCGGTGCCGGTGATCGAAGGAGCGGTGGTCCACCTGACGCTGGCTCAGGATGTGCCCAGTGACTCCCCCGAAGGCACGATTCTGCGGTTCAAGGTGGCGGAAGACGTGAGAATGCAGGGTACGGTGGTAATTCGAAGTGGAGCCCCGGCAACGGGCGATGTGGTGGACGCGCAGAAAAAGCGCTTTCCGGGCCTTGGGTCGAAGATGACGTTCCAGTTTCTGACGGTTGAAGCCGTGGATGGACAAAAAATTCCCCTGCGCGTTGCCGCCACCAGGAAGGACGATGGCACCCTGAAACGCGCAGTCGATACCGGCGCGAAAAAGGCAAAGGAATTTGCCGCCGCCACCGGCACGGCGTACCTCGGTTACATCGATAAGGCGACTACCGTTTCGGCGCGAAAGTAGCGGAGCGCGGCGCGCTAGACTATAGGAATCTGTGCAGACCCGGCGTAATTTTATCGGTAACGTCGCAACCGGCATCGCTGGTGGGCTTGCTCCCGGGCGCGTGCTCGGCGCGAACAAGCGTATCCGGCTGGGCGTAATCGGGTTCGGCGAACGCGGACTGCAACTGACCCGTGAGGCAATCGCCTGCCCTGACGTGGAGTTTGCGGCAGCGGCGGATGTCTACACTCGGCGGCTTGATGAGGCGAAGAGTCTCGGCGAGCGCGATGGCGCGAGTCCGGTTGCCGTTCACACGGATTATCGCGCTCTGCTGGAAGATCAGTCGCTGGATGCGGTCATCATCGCCACCCCGCAGCACCTGCATGCTGAGGGATTCGTCGCTGCGATGGATGCCGGACGGCACGTTTACCAGGAAAAGGCGATGGCTTTCACTGTGGAGCATGCGAAGCTCATGCGCTCCGCGCGTGAGCGCGCTCCCCAGTGTGTTGTGCAGGTGGGGCATCAGGCCTGTTCTTCAGGGCAGGTCGCCGATGCGCGCAGCTATTTTGCCGGTGGGGCGGTGGGGCAGGTTACCGCGATTCATGCCCGCATGTTCCGGAATTCCCCGGCCGGCAAGCCGCAGTGGACGCGCCCGGTGTATCCGGACATGACGGCGGAAAATGTTGCGTGGCAGCGGTTTCTGGGCGAAGCACCGGCGCGCGATTTCGATCCGGACCGCCTCGTGAACTGGCGTCTGTTCTGGGACTATTCCGGTGGCAATGTGCATGAGAACATGAGCCACCAATTTGCTTTCTGGAATAAGGTGATGGACCTGGGGATTCCGGTTTCGGCCACAATGACCGGCGGAATCTATTTGTGGAAGGATGGGCGCGAGGTTCCCGACACGATGTCCGTTTCGTTTGAGTTGCCGAACGAGATGCAGTTCCGCTGGGATTCCGGTTTTGGCAACAACTATCCGGGTGTTACCGAAGATGTATTAGGGACGCACGGAACGATCTCGCGCGGCCAGCAGATTCGCTATGTGCCGCAGCGGGTCAATCGCCCCGCCGGCTCCGAACTGATGGGGCAGACGCCTACCGTTCCGCGAGCTCATATGCAGAACTTCTTCGATGCGATCCGCAATGGCGGCGAGACGGCCTGCCCGTTTGAAGCGGGCTATCGCGTTTCCATCGCGTGTCACATGGCAGTGGAAAGTTATCTGCAGCAGCGTACTGTCCGCTGGGATGCCGTCAGCGAAGACATTATCTGAAGCCGCACTTATCGCCGGCGCCGCCGCTGTAAGCGTGTGGGCGGTGCGCGGCAGAACTTCTTCCGTATTTGGACCTTCGGTTTATCGTGGCGCACCCGGCCGCCAGGCGATCGCGCTCACGTTCGACGACGGACCCACGCCGTCCACACCTCGTTTTCTGGAATGCCTGGCCAGGCATCGCGCGCCCGCTACGTTTTTTCAGGTAGGGGGGAATGTTCTTCGGTATCCCTCGATTGCCCGTGAAGTGCTAGCCGCCGGTCATGAGATCGGCAACCATTCGCACTCGCATCTGAACTTCGCAATGAAATCCGCATCCCTGATCGAAGACGATTTCACGCGCGCGCAGCACTCCATTCAGGACGTCACCGGTGCATCGCCGGTTCTGGTGCGCGCTCCTTACGGTGTGCGCTGGTTCGGGTTTCGCGGGATGCAGGCAAAGCTCGGGCTGCAGGGTGTGATGTGGACTGTGATCAGCCGTGACTGGAGACTGGACGGGCCCGCGATCGTCGAACGCGTATTGCGAGGCTCTTCGGACGGAGGAATCATCTGCCTTCACGATGGGCGCGCCACGGAGGCAAATCCCGACGTCACGCCGGCGGTGGACGCGCTGACCCGCATCATCCCATCACTGGTCGAGGCAGGATATCATTTTGAAACAGTCTCTCGACTGCTGAGCCATTAGACATGAACCCTGAAGAAGTCGCCAGCCGAGTGCTGCGCATTATTGCGGACAACCAGAAGAAAGACATCTCCGTGGTCACGATCGACAGCAGCTTCGAAGAGCTGGGCATCGATTCGATGGATGCCGTCAACATCGTCTTCGAAATCGAGAGCAAGTTCGGTGTGAATGTGCCCGATGAAGAGATGAAGAACATCAAGTCCGTACGCGATATCGTTGAGGGCGTGCAGAAACTGGTGGCCGCACTGCCGCCTCGCGATCCCGAACAGACTGATTCAGGGAAAGCCGCCGCCTGATGCGGCGGGCGGTGGTTACCGGCCTTGGCGTAATCTGCGCAATTGGGCGCAATGTGGCGGAGTTTACCGGAGCGCTGCGGAGCGGCCGCGACGGCAGTTCGCCGCTTTGCAGTCCTGAACCGGATGTCATTCCGTGGGATTTGAGGTTTAAGCAGGGCGCTCAGATTCCCGGCTATTCCGCAGCAGATTACTTTGAACCGAAGCAGGCGGACATGATTGACCGCTTCGCGCAGTTTGCCGTAGTGGCTGCGCGTGAAGCGGTGAAGCAGAGCGGTATTGAGTGGACACCGGAGCTGCGCGGTGCAACGGCAATTGTGACTGGTTCGTGCATCGGCGGGCAAACTACAGAAGATCGGGGATTCGTTGAGGTCTATAAGAAAGGCCGGCCGCGGCCTCACCCGATGACCATTCCGAAGACGATGGCAAATGGCGGGGCCAGCGCGATCTCGCTGGAGATGGGAATCACCGGGCCGGTGTTTACGGTTGCGACGGCGTGCGCTTCGTCGGCCCATGCTATCGGAATTGCTGCTCAGATGGTGCGGTCCGGGCTTTGCGATGTCGCGCTGGCGGGTGGCAGTGAGGCCACCTTCTCGCCCGGAATCCTGATGGCCTGGGAGTCGATGCGTGTGGTTTCGCCTACAGCATGCCGTCCGTTTTCCGCGGATCGCAACGGCATGATGCTGGGCGAGGGCGGCGCGATGATGGTGATCGAGTCGGACGAATACGCGGCCGCCCGTGGCGCGAGGCCGATCGCGGAGATTGCAGGCGTGGGGATGTCCGGCGATGCCCATCACATCACGCAGCCATCAGCCGAAGGCGCCGCGAGCGCTATGACGCGAGCACTGGCGGATGCCGGTGTGGCTCCGTCGGCGATTGGCTACGTCAACGCGCATGGCACCGGAACCAGTGTCAACGATGCAACAGAAACGCGGGCGCTGCATCTGGCGTTCGGAGATCATGCCGCGAAGCTGGCCGTCTCATCCACAAAGGCGATGCACGGGCATACGCTGGGGGCGGCGGGCGCGCTCGAATCCGCCGCGGCGATTCTTGCTTTGCGTGAAGGTTTTCTTCCGCCGACGATTAACTACAACCAGCGCGATCCGGAGTGCGATCTGGATTATGTACCGAACCAGATGCGAGCCTGGCAGGGCGAGTACGCCATGTCGAATTCGTTTGCGTTCGGCGGGCTTAATGCTGTGCTGGTGCTGCGGCGTCTGACTTAGAATCGGGAAATGCCCAGGTGGAAGGATCGGGTGGGGGTTTGAACTCCTCGGTACTGAACACACGATAGTCCTGACCGGGGCCCGCAATCTTCAGAACCAGAGCGAGGGTGAACTTCGGTCCCTGAAAGTAGGCAAGGCGAATAGTGTGGATGCCACCGGCGAGAGTCACCTTGCCGTGCAGCGTTACCGGGGGATGTAAGCCGTCATTGTTGATGACCAGTTTGTCGTCCACCAAAAGCTTCGATCCGTCGTCGGAGGTGAGTTCGAAGCGGTATTCGCCGGGCTTTTCAATCCAGAATCTGCCGGTGTAATCGATGGCGAACCACTCGAGGCGTTTGGACATGCCAGGAAAGCCAGCTGTGTAGTTCTGCGGCGGAATGTTGAGCGATGTGGTGTAAATGGTTCCGCGCGGCTTCTCTTTCTCAAGCTCTCGCTGGCTCTCTCCCTCGTGGATGTAATAGATTGTGCCTTTGAGGCCTGAGGGAATGACTACTGTGGTGCCGAAGACGAAGACGGGATCGGCTTCGTCCTGCGCGTGGAGAGCCGAGCAGACCAGCAGAATCGCGAACGCGCAACAGCGGATCATTGCGGAGGGGGTGCCGGTGGGACTGGCTTTACGGCTTCCACCCGCTTCGCCACCATATTCATCCGCGCATCGCGTTCGGCGTCGACTTCCACGGCGTCGCCGTCATGAAAGTCGGATGGCTTCGCCTTCTTTCCATCGCGAACGAACTTCGTACCGCTCGTGATGAACATCCGGATCGTCTGGCTGTTTTCGACCTCCACAACCACATGGCCGCTCTCGATAGCCCGAAAAGTGCCGGTAAAGGTTGCAGGCGGGACTGCCTGCATGAGCAGCGTAAAAAGCGCGGCGATGTGTACGGCCAGGCTCAATGTCTTTTCAACTTCGAGGGCGGCAGGGTCTTCATTTCGGGAATGCCCATGTTGCCGCTCAGCTTCTGCAGATCGTCCACGCTCAGATCGCCGTTAATATAGACGATCGTGAGCGCCGCGGGTTCGGTGGAAACCACCGCCACGCCCCCAAGTTTACTACCATCCGGAGACGAAGTCTGGAAGAACACCTGGGTGGAGTTATTCTTCTCTTTCACATCCACGACGGCCTGCCACTTTTGTCTGCGGAGATATTCGCGGAGCGGGTCGAGATCGGCTTCGTTGTACTGGCCTGGCTGATCGAATTTGTAGGCACGTACGTAGATGCCTTTCAGATTGGCGACCACGGATTTCAGGCCCGAATCGTCGTCCACATTCTTTGCGAACGCGCTTACGGCCCACTTGAGCAGGATGCCGTCCAGGGTTACGTTCGTGGAGGAGTGCGCCGCAGCGCCGAGTTTATCGAGGGTATGGAAGTCGAAGTCCTGGCCCAAGGCGGCCGAGGTCAGCGAGAACAATGCGATTGCGAATGCGATGACGATCTTTCTCATATCGATTCCTGTTAACGGCCCTGTACTTTATTTCTTACGTTCTGCAACTGATCTCTTGTGATGGAGAGCGCGAGCATCAGATCTTTTTCCGCCCGGGCTCTTTGTTCGATTTCCCGTTGCTGCCGGTACTGCACCATTGCTGACGGGATGATTACTGCCGCGGCCAGCCCCGCAGCGAGAGCGAGCGTCATGGGACGGCGGAACCATGGCAGTGTCCGCAGCGGGCGCCGACCTGCCCGCGCCAGAACCTTTGCCGCGAAATCCGGCGGCGCGTCCTCGCGTTTCAGTGCGGCCTTCAGTTCATTTTCGAGATTCATAAACAAGCCTCCGTCACTAATTTCGGAAACGGCCTTTTCTCCAGCCTCCCGCGTAGTGTTGCCAGCGAGCGGTGCAGATGGCTCTTCACCGTGCTCACCGGCATCTCCAGCAGTTCCGATATCTCTGCCGGTGTCAGGTCTTCCTGAAAGCGGAGGACTACAACCATGCGCGCCTTTTCAGGAAGGTCGCCGACCATTTCGCGCAGTCTGTCGCGCGCGAGCGGATCGGGGACGGACGATGCCGCCGCCGGCTCCGGAATTCCGTCGAGGCCGATTGCCGGACGGAGGCGCCGTTTACGCAGTTCGTCAATGGAACGATGGCAGATCGCACGCCGCAGCCAGGAGCAGGCATGCGCGGCGTCTTCGATACGCTCCATCTGCCGGAAGAACTGCAGGAAGACATCCTGCGCCAGTTCTTCCGCTATTTCGCGATTGCGCAGGAATCGCAGGGCGAGGGAGAAAACCATCGACTGGTTTTCGGCCACGATGCTGGCGAAATCAATCTCCACACTGATAATTACGGGCAACCCCGGCGGGAGTATGCAGGTGGGTGTGAATAAAATCGAGGGCCGTGTGATCTACCCAGAAACGTGGTGCGTTTCGTGAGAGGAAACCGAGGTGTCCGCCGTGATCGGTTGCGATCAGGTGCAGGCTGGGGTTCGAAGCAATTGCGGGGTGGCTAAAGATTTCGAACGGGATAAAGGTGTCATCCTTCGCCTGGATCAGGGCTGTCGGGACGCGGATTGCATCCAGATAATTGTTTGAGGACTGCGTTCGGTAGTAGTGCGCGGCATCACGAAATCCGAAGGATGGGGCGGTAACGCGGTCGTCAATTTCCCACAGGGTTTTGTAAGGCTTTAGGTCGTCTGCGGTATAGCGGCCGGTAGTTATGAGGCGTTCCTTCATCCGGCTCAGGAAGCGATTTTGGTAGAGCCAGTTGTCGGGGTCTCCGATGCGCTTTGCGGCGGCTGCCAGATCGATTGGCGTTGAGATGGCGCACACGCCGTGGATCAGACCGCTATCGCCCTCTTCGCCGGCGAGTTTGAGCGAAATATTGCCTCCGAGCGAAAAACCGATCAGGAAAACCGGCAGGTCGGCGGCTTCGTTTTGCAGTTCCTTCAGGAAAGCGCGCAGGTCGGATGTCAATCCGCCGTGGTACAGAGTCTTGCAGAGATGGGCGGTCCCGCCGCAGGTCCGCATATGGAAACGGTGGGCAACGAACCCGCGGCTCAAGGCTTCCGCCGCGATACTGCGGATGTAGCCGGCATCGCCGGAGCCTTCAAGCCCATGCAGAAGCACCACTTGCCCCACAGGATCGCCGATCGGGCGTTGCGTAACTACCAAAACCTGGGTATCGGGGTCGGTTTGGACGAGGCGGCGCTGTTCGGGAAAATTTGAAAAATCGAACCCACGCGGCCAGAAGTTTCCGAGGATCGTCAGCGCGTGCGGATTACGGACGATGGGTGCGAATGGCCGCATGTTGAGGAAAACTCTATTGTCTCAGCTTTATACATGCGCGATGCTGAAGCTATGGAAATCAGAAAAGCCGGGACGCATCCTTCCACGAAAGGGCCAGGCGATTGGTTCACGGGCACGGTCCGGATTGACCCTCTTTTTCAGGCCCCGGATCCGGCGAGGGCCGTGGGCGCGAGCGTCACGTTTGAAGCCGGCGCGCGCACGGCGTGGCATACTCACCCGCTGGGACAGACGCTGATCGTCACTGCGGGCGTTGGCCGCGCGCAACGCGAAGGCGGTTCGATAGAAGAGATTCGCCCGGGCGATGTGATCTGGTTCGCACCGGGCGAAAAGCACTGGCATGGAGCATCGCCGACGGTTGCGATGACGCATTTCGCGATCCAGGAACGGCTGGATGGCACGGCCGTGGATTGGCTGGAGCACGTGAGCGACGAACAGTACGGGAGCTGAACCGCCCGCGTTACATGATGTCGTTGTCTTCGCGCACCAAGGGCCGGGCCGAGCCTTCCTTGCGGTTGAGATCGTCTGCGAGAATCACGGCCTCCGCCAGATCGCGCATGGAACGCCGCAGGCGACGGCTTTCATTGCGCAGCCGAAGATACGCTTCTTCCTCGGTCAGCGTGTGCTTGAACTGCAGGATGCCCTTGGCACGCTCGATCAGCTTACGCGCTTCGAGGGTGCGCTTCATGTCGAGCGTTTCGGACATCAGGCGAGCGTTCTTTATCGCAATCGCGGCCTGACCGGCGACTACCGTCACGAATCCGACTTCTTCATCCGAGAACGTGCGGGCTTCGCGGGTGTAGATGTTGATCGAGCCGATCACTTTTCCGAGCGAAAGCAGCGGCGCGGCGAGGCCGGAAACCAGTCCCGACTTGCGCGCAAGCTCCGGGTAGCGGAACTGCTTCTCCGCATGAATGTCGCGGATGATTACCGGCTGTCCGTCGCGAATTACCGCTTCGATCAGCGAACCTTCCATGCGAATCGGCATGCGGTGCATGTAGTCCGGCGAGGAACAGCGGGCGGCGCTGACGGTGAGTTCTTTCTTCTCGTCATCGACCAGAAGGATCGAGCAGACAGCAGAGTCCAGAGTTTCCGCGACCATTTCTGAGATCGCCTGCAGAATGCGCTCCAGATAGCTCTCGGCCGAGATGGTCTGCGCAACCGCAGCCAGCGTCTCCATGCGCTTGACGGCGTTCATCGACTGATCCGCCAGCTTGTGCCGGCCAATGAGCCCGCCCATCTGTTCGCCAATAAAGGTCACCAGCGCCACTTCGTCGGACGAGTGCTGATGCGGCTCGCAGTGATGTACGTTGATCACGCCGATCAGCTCACCGGAATTCACGAGCGGTACCGACAGAAACGCTTCGTAGGTATCTTCCTGCAGCGAGCTGAAGGACTTGAACCGGGAATCGGCGGACGCGTTCTTACCCAGCGCCACCACCGAATTGTGCACAGCAACCCAGCCGGTAATGCCTTCGCCCATCTTCAGGCGAACTTTGCCGATTTCCGCATCATGCGGCAACTGCGAGGCGCGCAGAACCACTTCGTTTGTCGCAGTGTCGATCAGGTAGACAAGACACGCATCGGAATTGGTCACGTTCATGGCGAGGCTCACCAGCTCGCGCAGAACCGCTTCCAGATCCTGATCTGAACTCACGATGTTGCTGATCCGGTGCAGGAGGGTAACCTGACTGCCAGGTGTTTCTATCATGGTGGGTGTCATATCCGTGGGGCCAAAGAATATGTAAAGCCGGGCCCGAAATCCCAGTCTACGGGCCTGGGACGGGACGGGTCCAATTCAATTTTTGGATGGGTCGAATGCGTTAATGCGGTTACGGATGGTAATGTTTATTTGGTTTGTTTTGTGACAGTTGGCCGGTCGGGTTCACGCGGACTGTCTCCAAAATTACCTGAACCGGTCACGCCATTTCGGTGCGGATAACGTCCGCCACGCGACCGGCGAGGCGCTCGACCTGGCTTTGCTCCGGACCTTCCACCATGACGCGGAGCAGAGGCTCGGTGCCGGAGTAGCGCACCAGGATTCGGCCGGAACCGCTGAGCTCGGTTTCGCAGGCCGCTATTTCCGTGGTGACGCGTGGCAGGTCCGCCAGGGCGCGACGCTCTTTGACGCGAACGTTGACCAGAAGCTGGGGATAGACGATCAGGTCGGCCACCAGCTGGTCGAGCGATTTCTTTTCGCGGGCGGCGGTTTCGAGGACCTTGAGCGCGGTCAGCATGCCGTCGCCGGTGGTGGCAAATTCGCGGAAGATGATGTGGCCGGACTGCTCACCTCCCAGGGCGGCTTCGCGGCGCACCATTTCTTCGAGCACGTACTTATCGCCGACCGGCGTGCGCAGCATGGTAATGCCGAGGCGGTCCAGTGCCTTTTCGAGTCCGAGATTCGACATTACGGTCGAGATTACGATGTTGCCGGGCAGGTGTCCATCCTGCTGGAGGCGGCGGGCGGCGATCAGCAGCATTCCGTCGCCGTCCACAGTGCGGCCGGAGGGCGCGATGAGCATGGCACGGTCAGCATCTCCGTCGAAGGCTACGCCAGCGTCGGCTTTTTCCGACAGGACACGGGCGCTGAGTCCTTCCAGGTGAAGCGACCCGCAATTCAGGTTGATGTTGCGGCCATCGGGCATGTTGCCGATGGCGATGACTTCCGCGCCTGCTTCGCGGAATAGTTCGGGGGCAAGGGACGAAGCGGCGCCATTGCCGCAATCCATCACGATATTCAGGCCTGCCAGAGGTTTCGACGAAGCCAGCGTGGAGAGCAGAAAATCAAGATACCGGCGCAGACGGTAGCCGATCCGGAGCGCCGGCGCGGCGGCGTTATCGGGTACTTCCGGCACCAGGCGGAAGATCGCTTCTTCCACTTCGTGCTCTTCGTCGTCCGGGAGTTTGAATCCGGTGCGGGCGAAGATTTTGATGCCGTTGTCCTGGAATGGGTTGTGAGAGGCAGAGATCATCACGCCGGCGGCAAATTCGCCGGTGCGAGTGAGATAGGCGACGCCGGGTGTGGTCAGTTCGCCGGCGAATTCGGTGCGCATGCCGCGAAGGCTGAGGCCGTGCGCGAGGGCGGCGGCAATGCCCGGTCCGGATTCGCGGGTGTCCATGCCGATCAGAACCGGCAGCGAACCGAGCCCGCAGTGAGAGAGATCTTCTCCGAGCGCCATGCCGAGCGCAGTTACCGTGCGGGGATCGAGCGGCGGCTGACCCGCAGTTCCGCGAATGCCGTCCGTACCAAAGAGCCTTTTTGCCATTATTTTGAGCTGGCCGGACGGATGCCGCGCGATCCACGGATCACTTAATGGCTTCGTTCGACGCGAACCTTTACTGTAACGCGGGGCACACCCGTGAAGTGAACTTCCGCGTCCGACATGTACGCCGAGAGTTCCTGTTCGGCGTTTTCCGAGACTCGGGACAAATCGAATGGATCGGTGAGCGCCTTAGGGGCTGACGTCACACGGCTTTCCGGACCCTGGATGTCGAGATACGCCGGAGTTACGGTTGTCCTGACAATATTCAGACCGCGGGGGAGAGTTCCGGAGAAGGCGACATCGACCTGAACTTTGGCCGTGGCCTGGCGCTCGAAGCGGAAACGAAGCTGTTCCGGGATTGCCCGCACGAGAGTTACCCCGCGGGGCGGCTGCAGCTCAGCGCCGGTAAGCGTGAATGTTCGTTCGCCGGGTGCGTGGACGCTGGAAAAATCGAGTACAGCCGCGACGCGGGTTTGCTGCATCTCGCGCAGGCGGCTGGCCGGGCCGCGCGCCTCCACCGAGACCGAGTCGACAATGTTCGAGCTGATAACCAGATCTTTCGGGAAGTTCTTGTAGTCGATCGGTACCGAAACGATGGTCGCGAGTTCGGGTTCGCTGGCGATGTTGTACCAAAGGCCAAACGCAGCCAGAAGGGCGAGCGCCTTCAAACCGAGGTTGTGGGTTACAAGCGCTTTCGCCGCGGCAGCGTTCACCGGCCCACCTTTTCGGGGCGCCGGGTTTCTTCAAAGCGATGCTCGGGCGGCGGAGTCGGGCGGCCGGGCGCGGGTGCGAAGACCCCCTTGTAGCCGAAGTGCCGGCGGATGCGTTCTTCCACGCGATCGACGGAAATGTCGGCTTCGAGTTCCCCGCCCTGCGCGACCGAGATGGCGCCGGTTTCTTCGCTGACAATCAGCGCAAGCGCGTCGGATTCTTCGGTGATACCGAGTCCCGCGCGGTGGCGGGTGCCGAGGCGGCTGGCAAGCTCGGGACGAACGCTGAGGGGCAGAAAGCACGCTGCCGCGGAGACGCGATCTTTCTGTACAATCACGGCGCCATCGTGAAGGGCGGTGCCTGGCATGAAGATGGAGAGCAGCAGATCGCGAGATACCTGTGCATCCAGCCTTACGCCACTTTCAACAAAGGTGCGAAGACCGGCGTCGCGTTCCAACACGATCAGGCCGCCAATCTTATCGCGGGACAGCGCGGAGATCGCAAGCAGAATCTCTTCCGTGGATTGCGGCATGTGATAGCCGCCCAGCAGCCGTCTGCGCCCGAGTCTTCCCAGCGCACGGCGGATCTCCTGCTGAAAAAGGACGATGATTGCGATCGCGGTGTACGGCGCGAGCGACGAAAGCATGGAACGCAGCGTTTCGAGCCGCAGTTCCACGGCTACCTGGTAGATGATCGCGACAGTCAGGATTCCGGCGAGGATGTGAGCTGCGCGCGTGCCGCGTACGATCTGGAGCAACTGGTAGAGAACCAGCGCCACGGCCAGAATATCGAGCACTGCGGTGAAGTTAAGCCGCGGAAAATCGAGGCTGAGCAGTGCGGGCGTCATGCGGGTGTTTAAGACTACTGATGTTATTGTAACGAAACAAGATGCCGGCTTCGGCATAAATTCCGCATCAAGCTGACAATTTCATGACGAGCAGGGTCATGTCGTCGTATTGCTTCGCGGTTCCGGTGAATCTGTCAGCCTCTCGAAAGACATTGGCGATCATTTCTTTCGCTGGCTTCTCTGCCCCCTCACGGGCCGCCTGGATGAAGCGGTCTTCTTCCCACTCTTCATCCTGTTCATTGAGGGCTTCGCTGATCCCGTCCGTAAAACCGATGAAGACGTCGCCGGGTTGGAGCTGGCACGAGTCCATTACGTATCCCGCTCCCGGAAGCAAGCCCACAACGGGGCCTGAGGGTTCCAGACGCAGGACCTGATCGCCACGCAGGATTACCGGCGGGTTGTGGCCGGCGTTCACGTACACCAGCGTTCGGGTGGCGAGGTCGAGCTCGGCATAAAAAAACGTCGCATATTTGCTGCTTTGCGAGGCATCGTAGACGAGCTTGTTCACATTGCGCATCAGGCTGGCCAGATCATGGATTCCGGCCATCGCCTGACCTCGAAGGGATGCCTGAAGACTTGCCATGAGCAATGCGGCGGCGATTCCCTTTCCTGAAACATCTCCGATCGCGATTCCCAACCGGCCGGCCGAAAGTTCGATGAAGTCGTAGTAGTCGCCACCGACGCCGCGGGCAGGTCTGCAGTAGCCGAAGCAATCAATTCCAGCTATCTTTGGAAAGTTTTGGGGAAACAGGCGCTCCTGCACTTCGCGGGCAATTTCCAGTTCGCGGTTTATGACTTCGCGATGCGCCGTAGCTTCGGCGAGCGAAGCCATGAGGCGGCTATTTTCGAGCGCCATCCCCATTTGCATGGTGACGGCCTGGAGCAGGCGGCGGTCGGTGGTTGAGTACGCCTGTTCGGAAAGCTTTGGGCCCAGGCTCAGAATTCCGCTCATCTGCTCTTTGCCTGGAATCGGCAGGAGCAGCTGTGTCCGCATGAAGTCGAGCGTCTGGATTTCTTCTGCGTTTAATGTGTGGATCCATTCGGGCGGTTTCTGGAAATCGACGTCGAGCGGCTCATTGCGCCGGCGGAGAGCCGCAGCGATGTTGCCGCCCTCAGCGATACTCATTGGCTCGCCGGGACGGGTGGAATAGCGGGTGCGATAACAATCGCCTTCGCGCAGCAGTACGACCACATCCGGAACGTGCAGTATGGCGGGGACGCGGCGAGCTACGGTTTCGATCAAAGGGTCCGTTTCGAGATAGCGGCTGACCTCACCTGCCAGTTCTCCGAGCACGACTTCGGTGTCGTAGGCTTCGCGGAAAAAGCGTTTGTCGAGCCAGGCGGAGGCACGGTCGGCATTTTTGCGCCGGACCGCCACCAGCCCGGCGACTGCGGCTAAAAGGAAGACGGGACTGAGGCCATTCTTTTTGCCGGTGCTGAGAATGTAGACCGCCACAGCGATGGAAGCGGCCCGAACGAGCCAGAGGCCGCCGCGCGCGAGTCCATACTTCACGCTCTGGCGCACTACAAAGCCGAGATCCATGGCGCGTTCGACGACGATCACGTATCCCAGGGTGATGGGAAACAGCGCCAGCATGCACGAAGCTGCCACCTCCAGCGGCCACGGTACGCCGACAAACAGATCGACATCCCGAATCAGGGAATACATCGCGACGAGGAAGATCGGGCCCAGCGCCAGCGAAGACCCCAGCCGCATTATCTTCAGTCTCCGGCGATCGTCTGCGCTCTGCTCCATGGCGGCGCGGGCGCCGAGGACGGTAAAGAAGACCGCTATCGCGAGAATCTGGAAAACCATCTGCGCGAAATAGAGTCTTGCAACCAACGGCCGCATCAGAAGCGCGGCATTGATGTCATGCCCCCACAGCCACCCGATCCCGGTAAATGCAAGTTCCATGGCGAGTCCGGGTATCAGAAGCAGATACCTGGCCCACGGATAGCGCCGGTCCGGGGCGAAGCGGTCCGGGAAATACAGGCTAAACAGCATCATCCAGATTGCCCAGGTGGCCGAACCAAAGGCTTCCCAGAAGTAGGTGAAATCCGGCCAGGGACTCGGCCAGCCGGAAACCACGAGACCGCTAAATCCGATGAGCAGGAGAAAAAGGAGCCACGCGTTGCGGTCGCGCGGGCGCAGGAACGCAGCGGCAAAGCCGAGCGTGAGCGACACGAGCGGCACGACGATATTCAGGCAGATGTTCAGCGTTGCGCCTGAGACGGAGCCGAAGCCCCGGCGCTGGTTGCCTACGGTAATCCACTTCTCAATCGCGCGGCCGGACGGCTCGCTCAGAAGGACACTTAGCCGATCACCGGGGCGGCTTCGGTTAATTACGTCAGTCAACTGCCATGCGCCGGTGAACGGCCTGCCATTAATGGAGAGGACCTGATCGCCCCTCAGCGGACCGCTTCCAATCGTTCGGGTGGCCATCTGTAGTTCGAACGGCGCAGACGGGTACGCCTCAGGCTGGCGGATGACGTCGATTACGTACGTGATGCTGCCGACCTGGTAGAACGCGGCGTAGGCCAGGATCAGCGAAAGAATCAGATACTGCCGCCAAGGCCGGGTCATCGGTTGTCAATTATCACACGTTCGGCGATTGACGTGGATTTCCTTCCCCGGATGGAGTCGGGGGGCGTCGATTCGACAGCCTTAATATTGGCTTCGTGGGGGCCCGATATGGCTTCGAGTGGGGTTCGATCAGGCTTCTTCTGGGTTCTTTTCATCGCTCCGGTCCTGTATTTTCATTGATTTGGCGGGTTCGTATGGCGTATTTTTATTTTTCAACTCTGAGCGCTGCCCGAGTGATCAGGCCGCATTGCATTTCCCGCTTCCTGTCCTCTACAGGCATTATCGGAGGGATACCACCTGCGCCGGAGCCAGATTATTGATTTCATTGAGTCAATTCGACAGTACTGATGTTCTATCCGGGGAAAAGCGGGTGTTTGTTCTGAATTCGGAACAAAATAAATTTGGAAATCGGTCGGTTGGTCTGTTATTGTCAGCGATCAACCCGAATTGGTTCAAATCGGAATGATTTGAGCGCTAATGTAACAAATAGCACCATTGCGGCTGATCGGATTTGAGGATGGGTGGCGGGTAACGTGAAAACACTTTTTGCGCTGGGAACGGTGATGGCGGCGCTTGCGTGGGGACAACCTGCGCCGGCGGTGGACGGGACTGCCGGAGTATCCGGGACCGTAGTGAACGGGAAAGGCGCGGGCGTGGCTGCGACGGTGCGGCTTACGGGACTGGGCTCGGCGCGTCCGTTCGGAACGGTGCAGTCCGGGGCGGATGGGGCATTCTCTTTCACCGGACTCGCGGCGGGAGCATACCGGATCTGCGCAACCCCATCCGGCTCGCAGTACGTCGATTCCTGCCTGTGGACGGGAGGGCGTCCGGTCCGAATTACGACGGGCAAAGTCGTGACGGGGTACAAGGCACTGGTCGAAACTGCGGGAACGCTTCAGGTTCAGATTGCCGATCCCGTTGGCGTTCTTACGGCGGTGAGCGCGCCTGGCCCTGCAGGCACGATTGGTCAGGGCAGCATGTCCGCCAAGACCGCGGCGCCGAGCGTTCTGGTGGGGGTAACTACGGATCGAGGCCTGTTTATCGGCGCGCGAATTTCCGCGAGTGCCGGAAACGTGAAGACCCACTCCGTGACGGTGCCCGTCGACAGAGAAGTTTCGCTGACAGTGACCGGAGTCGGCGTTACGGTAGCAGCGTCGGCAGCGCCGTCGAAGAATGTCATCGGCACATCGATTCCGGCTACGATTTCCTCGGTGTCCAGTAACGCGCCAATCGCGTTTACGGTGAAAGGCGCGTCCAATTGATCCGCCGCGTCGGTTGTGCCGCGCTGCTGCTGGGTTTTGGATTCGGGTCACTTCTGTGCGCGCAGCCCACGTTTTTGGTTACTGCGTCCCCCACCAGCGGGGCGACCACCACGATCACGGAAACGATCACGGACTCGAACGGATTCGATGGCGCGTCCACGGCGCAGATGCTGATCAGTTGGGATGGGAGCGGCAGAGATGCCTGCTATTTGGTTTACACCGTTGTGGGGGGCACCTGGCAACTGAGGAACGATGCGGGAACCGGGTTTGCAACGACGCTTTCGAATTCGCAGTGTTCCGTGAATGCGGCGCTATCGACGGCGACAGTTTCACCGAGCGGGACGGTAACGCTCAAACCCGTGATTACGTTCGATCCGAGTTTTGTCGGAACGCTCTGGATCACGCCCATGGTGAGCGATGTGAGCGGTTTCAGTTCGGGAGGCGCCGCCGCGTCTTTTACGGCATATCCGGCGAACCCTGCTCCTCCGACGATTAGCCTGCCGATTCCGAGTCCGGGATATGGGACGTCGGTTAACCTTACCATGCAGGTGACGGACCTAAACGGCGCCAAATACATCAGGTATGCGGATATCAATATTGGCAGCAGATTGAGTCCAGTGGGCGGAAATGTCTGCGATCTGGAGTTCTACGCCGCGCAGAACTCACTGGTGCTCAATGACCAGGGGGGGCCGCCAGTATACCCGCCTGCGGAGTGGCCCTGTGTCCTCACGGCGGCGCTCGGATCGCCAACGCGTTCCGGAAATGTGCTCACACTCAGCGTCGGCATCGGGTTTGCAAACTCAATCGGGAACGACTATGCTCCTTTTCCCGACCCGCCGAGTTTTTCCGGCGGTTGGGCGGTCACGGGCGACGCTACCGACGCCGGCGGCAGCTCGCTATGGGGGTATTACGGCGGGGCGTGGAGCATTGGAAATGTTGCACTCCCACTGACTTTTCAATATTTTCCTGGACTAACGCTTGTAGATGAGTGGCCAATAAAGTATGCGCAGGCGGTCTCCCTGGCATCAAGCACTCCCGTTTCGACTGGTTCGTCGACTTCATGGACTGCGTCATCTCAACAGTCATGGATTCACGTCCCCCCCGGAACGAGAACCGGCAATCAGACTCTCAGTTACACGCTGGATAGCAATACAACCGGCAGCGCTCGAAGCGGAAAAATATTTGTCGACGACACGAACGATATTGCCAACAATGCAGGGTTGCTTGGCGTGTATCTGCAGATCAATCAGGACTCGCTCAGTTTTTCGCCTCCATCCTTCAGCATCCCCGCCGACGGGGCTACAAGCAAGACGGTCACTGTCACGGGTTCCGGATCGTGGAGTACGCCAACTCCTTCGGCAAGCTGGGTTCGCATTACCAGCGCCGGCGCGGGTTCCGGCAGCGATTCCTTCATATTCAGTGTGGACCCGAACTTCACGGGCTCGCCAAGGAACGCTTCCATCACGCTCGGCAATGGCGGTTCCATTTCGATTTCCCAACAAGCGTCGGTTTCCATTGTCGTTACAGGAATGTCGCCCTCCACCTACGGAAGCTATCAGCAGATGACAGCAACCCTGACTCCCCCGCTCGATACGCACGTCTCCGTATTGTTCTGCGATGCCGATATCGTGGTGAACCAGCCGTGCAGCGGACCGTCGAACTATTTCCAGGCTCAGCCAGTCAGCATGGGGACAGCAACCGTTACATTCCCATTCTCCGCGGGTATTCACCACATCAAGGCGTCCTATACAGGGGATCCGAATTACGGCGTGGCGACGTCAACACCGTTGACGCTTCTGGTGAATCAGGCATCGACTCAATTGGCGATGACAGCGGCTCCCGGATATGCGGGACTCTCCCAGCCAATCAGTCTTCAGGCATCGCTTACAGGCTACCCTCAGCCAACAGGGACGATTACGTTTCGCGATGGATCCAATGTAATTGGATCCGCAAGCGTCAGCTCCGGAAACGCTTCGCTGACGACCTCCACTCTGACGCTCGGAAGCCACTCCATTTCAGCGCACTACAACGGCGATTCCAATTACGTGGCCTCCGATTCTTCCGTTTCTTCCGTCCTTATCGGACCTTCCGTTCAGCTGACCGATCTCACGCAGCACTTCGATGTACCTTCCGGCGGAACCCCGAAGGCCGGTGACAGCTTTGCACTGACGGCGCGGGGGGCGCCGAGCCAGGCTATTTCGGTGAACCAGAATGGTTCGGGCCAGTACACCTTTCCATTTACGACCGGGTCCGATGGCGTGAGCACGATCCTGGGCACATGGAGTTCTCAGTTTGCCGGCCAAAGTTACACTCAGTACTGGCAGGTGGGCGGGAGCACCGCGCTGCCCTCGCCTCTGCAATTCAGCATCAATGCATCCTCTACGCCTACCGTGGAACTGCTGGATACGACGCTGAACAAGAGCTATCAGGGCGGGCAGACGACTTACTCCGTTGGCGATTCCTGGACACTGACGGTTTACGGTCCACCAGCGAAGCCGGTGAGCGTCAGCACCGACGGAACTACTTTCTTCAATGTGAGCTGCAACGGCACTTCGAGCCCAAACACGGATTCGACCGGCATCTGCCAGATTAACGGGCAATTCGACTCCTCGACGGCGCATGCGTGGCAGGAATACTGGCGGGTGGACGGCATTGCCACACAGCCGGGAGTCCTGTCTTTTCTGGTGATCTCCAACGGCGGAAGCGCACCGGTAATTGATGCTTACCAGTTGCCTGGCGGTGTCCGGGGGCAGTATTACAGCGCGTCGCTTTCTGTCACAGGCGGAACATCGCCTTACACATGGTCACTCTATTCCGGTTCCCTACCGCCCTCCGTGTCGCCACCAACGCCCTGGACAGGTGCGACGACGAGTCTCAGCGGGTTTCCGACGAGCGCCGGGCAGTATACCTTCAGACTCCAGGTTCGGGACAACGCCGGCAATATTTCCGCCGGCCAGGACTTCAGTATCTCGATCGTCGATCCCAACACTCCATACGTAATTACCAACACTCTGCCAACGGCGACAATCGGAGTCGCGTACAGTCAGACTCTGCAGGCCGGCGGAGGCACCGTCAACAGTCAGAACGATTACACCTGGAGTTGTACGGGTTCTTCTTTGCCCGCAGGGCTGAGCAGGTCCGGTTCCGTTGTCAGCGGCACTCCGACCGCTGCGGGCACCGTAACACTTACGTGTACGGTGCGAGATCTCGCCGGACTTTTATCCGCACCCCAGAGTGTAACGATCGCGGCGACACCGCCATGCCTTCCGGCCCGTGAATACGTCCGCCTGAACGGCCGCCTGGTGGCACTGGAGAACTCATGCCTGGCCCAATAATTCCCCGAGAGAACAACATGAGGCAGAAACGGATGCGCCCCAACGCAATTCCATTCCGGACGGGCTGTACGGCGGGCCTGCTGCCCGTTGTCTTTGTGGCAAGCCTGTGGGCGCAGGGCCCCACTGCCACCGCAGGCGCCAGTTCCTCTACCGGCGCGACTTCCACCGCCACAAGCGCAGGCGCCACCGGCAAGACAACTGTTGCGGGAGCCTTGCTGACCACGACCTCGTCGGATGGCTCGGTCAAATCCGTCACGCTCGCGCCTCAGGCGTTTTCCAACGAAGTACACGATTACGCGATCGCTCTCGGGTCGCATATGACCGCCGTGAATTTATCCAAATCCAGCCGCACGGGAACGTACAAAGACTCCTCCGGCACCTCACAGATCTCGGTAACCTGGCAAAACCCCGGCAACGTCCGGCTGGTTCTTTCGGGCCAGCAGAACAAGACTGTCGTCTGGAACGGCAAATCGAAGGCCTCTACTCAGGCGCTGGATCAAACCACCAGCGACCTGCTCGACGCGCTCGCCGACGACGCGCCCGAACCATTCTTCTTTTCCATCGCGCAGGGCGCCGGGTATCGACTTCTGGCCACCAGAGTCCGGGCCGACGGCGGGAACAGCGCCAATTACGGCGGCCCGTGGCTCACGATTTATCACCGGATAGCGCCAGCGCCATCAACCGGCGCAGCCATCGCGAAGCTGTTTCTGTTTGACTCCGCAACCGGCCTGCTCCATAGCGTCCGCTACCTACAGGGCTCAACGCCGGTAGAAGTTGTCTACTCCAACTGGACGCTTTCTTCCGGCGGGTACAGCGCGGGAACTATCACCCGCTATTCGGGATCGTCAGTTGAATTCACACTGAGCTTTGGAGCACCGGCCTTTGCCGTATCCGTCAGCGCGGCTCAGTTCAGCGCACCGTAAGAAAGAGAGAACGAGCGGAGAAACCATGAATCGCGGAATCGCATTGGCAACGGTCCTGATGGCGGCGGTCGGCTGCCTGGCGCAGGACGAATCGGCCCTGCAGACAATGGCGCCGCAGCGCGGCATCGTTCCCTATGGGACGTACGCCATCGACAAACTGGAGAACATCAATGTCGCCTCCGGATCGCTCGGCTATCGCATTCCGATTGCCTCTCTACCCAAGGGAAGGGGCGGGCTCCAGTTCGGCCTCGACCTGCTCTACAGTTCGGACGTTTACGATGTGACCTATGGCTCGCACATCGACGACAGCACCTCACCGGCTATCACGTACTATGTGCCGTCTTTGACCCGGAGTTACTGGGGCGGCTGGACCTATGGCTTCATGTACAGCCTCACTCGCGAAACGGCGAACGCCACTTCGCCGTGCGCCACACCCGGCCCCATGGATACGACCGTGTACTCGTTTCCGATCGTGAACAAACTCAGCATCATCTTTCCGGACGGCTCGCATCACACGCTGAGACCCGAGATATCGGCAGCGGGCCCGGAGGATCATGACGGCTACTTTCGGAACGATCCAACCGGGGCAGTCGCGAGCGCTGCCTGCGTCTCGGCATCCGGCCCGACGGCGGTCACCTGGTACACGGCCGACAGCACTTATCTTCGTCTGACCACCGCTCCGGGAGGACTTTCGGGCACCGGCGTGCCGTCATCCTGCAGCAGCGCGCAGTTCACCTGGACGCTGCATTTCCCCGACGGCCGCGCCGTGTATGGCTGCGACTACACTCCATGGCGCCTGCAGGACGCCAATGGTAACGGCTACAATATCAGCGCAGCCACGTGTTCCATTACGGTGCTCGACTGCCCCCATTCGAGCTCGGACGTCACTCTGACCACAACGCTGACAGACGACCTGGGACGCACTATCAGTCTGAATCATTTCATCACCCCTACCGGACCCGAATACGACACGGTCGTCTGGAACGAGGTGGGCGGGCAGACAGCCACGGCTAAGGTCTATTACACGACGGTTGCGGGTCATGGCACGATGGCCTACCCGACGGAGCTCATTGACCAGTACCAATACCCGCAATCGAGCAATGAGGGCGCGACTCTTTACGCGGTATCGAGCGTAGAGTTGCCGGTCGGCCAGCCCTACGTTTTCGGCTATGCCGCATTGGGCGGTGACGATCTGACGTCCCACACATCGAGTGCAACTCCCTGCGCCTTTCTGGACAGCATTCGCAACTACGTCAGCGGCGCCGGCTGGGGCGAGCTGAACTGCGTGCAGACGCCGGCGGGCGGCATCGTCAGCTACAAGTATCAGCTTGACGGGGGAGGAGAGCGCCAGAACGGCGCGGTCACCCAGAACCCGGTAGTTGAAAAGAAGGTTTACCAATTCCCGTCGCCCGCGCTTCCGGATACGTGGACATACTCTTATTCCAAGTTCACCTTTGCCCAGACGTGTAACCACGGCTCCTACTGCACAAAGATGGCGGCGCCGGACCAGGGTGTGACCGAATTCGATTATTACGCCGACTTCGATACGTTTGGCGGCCGAACGTTCCAGACCATATTTCCGGACCAGTCGCGGAGCGCCACCTTTTGGGCGGGCAACTCACTGGCTCCGCACGGTCAGGCCATCAACAGCAATAACCCCTTCCCGGCGACCACCTCGCACTATGTGGCATCCGGAACTTCGGTCTCGGCGCGCAGCATGGCGCTCGATCAGAACGGCAACACAACGCAGACCTGGGAATACGACCTGCTGCCGAACAGCGGCTACACCGGCGTCCTGAAACACACCTGGGATCTGACCGCCCCGTACACAGCCACGGGCTCGGGTTCCGGACTCATCAGACAAACCACCGCAACGTACCTCTCGGCATCAACGTCTTTCGCGGTGGCGGCCGGGCCTCCATTCCGGTGGGATCTGCTGGAGAACAAATACGTGACCGGCGGCGACGGCACGGCCGGTCCGGCCACGGCCTTCGACTACGACACAACAGGGAACCCGCTCCATGAATGGCGCTATGCCGACAGCAAGTGCAGCGGCGGATGCCAGTCCGGTTTTATCAGCTCCCCCTCGGCCGCGAGCAACGCAATCGTTACGACAAGAGCGTATGACGGCTACGGGAATCTGACCAGTCTCACCGATCCGGCGGGCCACGTCACGACCTACGGCTACGATTCCGAATCCCTGTACGCCACGGCCATTACTTACGGGAGCGGCGCGCGCCACTTCACCGCGCAGTACGATCACCCTACCGGGCTGGCGATTTCGGTTTCCGACACTGAGAATCAAATTACCGACACCTACGCGTACGACATTGCGGGACGGGTGACCTCCGCCACGCGGGCTCACGCGGGTATCAACGGACGCCTGACGACTTATTTCTATGACGACACCGCACGGCGGAGCGTGATGGCCTCCGACCTGTTGGCGTATAACGATCAGATCGTGGTCGGCGCAACGACATTTGATTCGCTGGGGCGGCCTTATCTTACGCGGCAGAAGGAATGCGGGTCGGAATCGGCTACGGACGACGCCGCGGGAATTAAGTCGGTGCACCTTTACCTGTACAGCGGCAGCAATCGCTATGAGCTGGAATCGAAGCCGTATCGGGCTTCGTCATTGTGCGGCGGAACGCAGCCGCCCGATTCGAGCATTGGCTGGACGCTGACGAAGTTCGATCAGATGAATCGCCCGGTCGCGATCGGGACTTACGACAGTGGAACCAGCGCCACGAATTATCCCGCGCCGTTCGGTTCGGGTTCTCCGACGCTGCTTGGCATTACCTCGATCTCTTATTCCGATCAGAGCACCACGACGGTCGATCCGGCGGGCGTCTCGAAGACCACTACAGTCGACGCTCTGGGCCGGCTGATTCAGGTGCAGGAATCGGGCATTTCGCAGACTACGACCTATGCCTACGATGTTGCCGATAATCTGATCAGCGTGCAGCAGCCGGGACTTGCGACTCCCTGCGCGGTTCCGAATTCGGGCAATGCCACAAGGGCTTTCCGCTACGATTCGCTGGGCCGCCTGACTTCGGCCTGCAATCCGGAATCGAATACGATTCTGTGGACCTATGACGATAACGGCAATCCGCTGACCCGCACGCAGCTGAACTCCGGCGGGTCCACCGTGGCCACCATGACGATGACGTATAACGCGGCCATCGATCCCATGGGGCGCATTACTTCGAAGACCTACTCGGATTCCGTGACGCCGCCGGTGACTTATACGTACAACTTCTCGGGAACTTCGGGACAGCCGCCGTGTTCTTTCGGGGCGCTGACTGCCACCACGACTACGGCCACGTCTTCTGAGCCCGCGGTGGCGCGTAAGATTCTCGGCTATGACTGTATTGCGGGCAAAGAGACCGGCGTTTCGCAGCAGATCGGTTCCGGCTCAACTTATCAGGTGAACCATTCGTGGGGACCGGGCGGCGCGCCTTATCAGACTGCGATGGTTTCGACGGGCCGCACGCTTACGTATTCGTATGACGGCGCGGGGCGGGTGCTGGGTGTGACGGGAACTCTGAACGGTGTTTCTACGGGATACGCTGCGAACATTCAATACGCGGCGCATGGCGGGGCGTTGAGTCTTTCGATGGGGAACGGCATTGTGGAGACCACTTCCTATACGGCGAATCTGGCGGTCTCGGGGATTGCCGCGAAGTACACGCCTTCGGGGGGATCTGCGCAGACACTGTTTGGGGTGACGTACGGGTACGGGTCGGGTGCTGCGCCAAACGGGGATAATGGCAATGTGCTGTCGCAGACCATCGTGCGGACGGATGGATCGGGAAGCAAGACCTGGGTGCAGAGCTACGGCTATGCCGAGCACAGCCTGACGAATGCGTTGAACCGGCTGACGTCGGCGAGTGAACCGGCGATTGTGACGAACGGAGCGTGGTCTCAGAGTTTCGCTTACGATAATTCGGGGAATCGGGCGGTGACTTCGTCGGACTTTTCGATGTCGACCGAAGTGCCGCAGGCGCTGACGGCTTATGGGTCGAACAACCGGATGACGGGTGGGCTGTGGGCGTACGACGATGCGGGTAACATCACGAGCTTCAACGGGGTGACGACACCGTTGCGGACGGCGTTGTATGACGGTGAGAACCGGATGTATACGGCTACGCAAAATGGCATCACGGAGACGTACGCTTACGATGGCGAAGGGCGGAGGGTGTCGAAGACGGGTCCGGTGACCGGCGGGGGGACGGGGACTACGGTTTACGTTTACGATGCGAATGGGGAGTTGGCGGCGGAGTATCCGGCGGTGGCGCCTGGTACGGGCGGGACGAATTATGTGACGGTGGATGCGTTGGGGTCTACGCGTTTGGTTACGGGGGCGGTAAATCCGAATCAGGCCGCCAACCAGATTAGTTGCGAGGATTTTCTGCCGTTTGGGGAGCAGATTCCGGCTGGTGTGAATGGACGGACGGCGGCGTGCTTTGGTGGGGGGAGTCAATTGGCGGAGGCGCAGTTTACCGGCAAAGAAAGAGACGCGGAGTCGGGGCTGGATTACTTCGGGGCTAGATATCTGAGTTCGGCACAGGGCAGATTCACGAGTGTGGACCCCTCAATGTTGAGCGTAGCCCTGCGGAATCCCCAGTCTTGGAATCGGTACTCATACACGTTGAATAACCCGGTTCGCTATGTAGATCCCAGCGGCGAGCTGTGGACTCCGGCAGGGGACGGCACTTATTCGTGGGTGGATGCGTGCGCCGAGGGCCAGACTTGTCACAACAGCGTTGCCGCTGTTTCCAAAAACGATAACGCTCTACTGGTCTACGGGTCTAAGGACTCTACCGACATACAGAGTTATTTTGCGAACGGCTCTGGCAATATCGACCTCAGAGAGGTTGCTTTAGAGTCGCACGATGCCAATTTTGAGTTGAAGCGTGGCGCGCAGGGATACTTGTCGCTGGCGAACGCGGCGGCCTTTTTCAACGTCGCGGAAAATTATAGCGAAACCTATTCGGACAGCGCGAAACTTTTTGTGACCGACGCTGGAAGAGCGAACGGCGCAGTTCTGCCGCCACACCAGACTCATGACCATGGGAGGGCGGTCGACCTAAGGTATCCAGACGAGAACGGTGATCCTCTGCTGGGCCCCTCAGCTGCAGCTGAGGCCGACGTCGCGAGAGTAAAAACGCTGGTCGATGCTGCCAAGAAGAACGGGCTCAATCAGAACTACAGCGACCGACCTAAGGCATTCGGCACAAGCTATGCTCCCGGCCACGATACGCATCTGCATTTGGGATCAACGATCCAAAGGATCACGCCTCCAAACAAATGAAATCTCTCATCTGGGTCTTTTTCGGCGTTCTTCTCTGTGGGGCTCTTCTCGGAGGCGACAGCGATGTTAGTGTGTTCAATGTGCCGAGAGAGGTTCATGCTTGCCTGATTTCGGCTGGCTCACGATACACAGCAAGTGGCCGCATTAATCCCTTTTATCTTCGTGGTGATTTTAGGGGGGATGGCAAGATGAGTTACGCGGTTCTGGTCACTGCGGGCGATGCGCTAGAAAGAGGGCTTGCGATTTGCGGAGTCGGCTCGGCCAAGACAACTATCCTCGGAGCTGGCTCCATGTTTCATGGAATGCGGGATCTTGATTTTGATGCGTGGCACGTGTATCCAAAGGCTCGCGTCCAGAAAGGCGTTGGGGCTGGTGCCCCGCCGGTCCTCCTGGGAGAGGCGCTGATTCTCGAATGGTCGGAGTCAGCGAGCGGGCTGGTTTATTGGGACGGTACGACATATCATTGGTATCAGCAGGGCGACTAAGGCCAGTCAACATGACCTAGAAAACGCGGGGACGGGGACCTCTCCTCCTTATTCCGCGAGCGGCACGCCGCTACAGACGGTGCTCGGTTCCACCGGGCGCACGCTCAACTACGGCTATGACGCTGCCGGACGGGCAACGAGCGTGACCGGTAAGTTCAATGGCGTTTCTACGGTTTATGCGACTGGTGTGAAGTACGCTCCCCATGGCGGCGTTGAGGTGTGAGTTCGCTACTCTGATTTGGCCCCTTTCGATCATCTAATTTGGCCCCACCTGCAACCGGAATGAAACCATTCCGTGATGAACAGGAGAGCCAAAGTGGAATTATTCGAGAAGCTCGGGCATGAGTACAAGGCCGGGAAAACGATCCGGGAGTTGGCGCGGGAGCACGAGGTGCATCGTGCAGCGGCGGATGGTGCGGCAGGCAATCGCCAGCGCCGTACCGCCGGAGCGAAAGAGGGTCGAGCGCACGAAGCCTGTTCTGTCGCCAATCATGAAAAACTGACCCCATAATGGGGATTCTCGCGATTCCGATCACCGTTCTCCTCTGATTCCGATCAGTATTCTCCTGGTCCCGATCAGCGAGGTCGGAGCGAAGCGACGCTGGCTTT
>JBEHXG010000026.1:0-61696 GCA_048498815.1 Acidobacteriota bacterium
CCGGAATTATCAGGCCGGGCCGGCAGAATTCCATAGCGATCGCGAGCACGCCAGTCGATAAAAGGAGCAGCGCGATGTCGGGAATGGCGATGATGTTTAGTATCGTTTCGCGCACGGGAGTCTGCGGCGAGAGTGCGCTTTCACTATAGCGCCGACGCTTCCTTATCGGTCACATAAAACGTTTTTTCGTAAAAATGTAACGTTGGCATTTTATAATGGAATGGTAGCTATGCCAAAGAAAACCGCTGTAAAACCGACTGTCACCGAAACCGTGGCCGCTGAACTTCCCTCGAAGCCGCGCGCCACCAGGACCAAAACTCCCCGCACCGCCCCCGTTGTCGAAGTCGCATCCAAACCCCGCGTCAAGACCGTGAAGCACAGCAAGGCCGCTGTAGCGGTGATTACTGAAACGGTTGTCCGCAGTGCGCATGAACAGATTGCCGAGATCGCTTACGGATACTGGGAAGCGCGCAGCGGCCAGCATGGCAATGCAGAGCAGGACTGGCTGCGCGCCGAGCAGGAATACCTGCAGCGCATTTCATAGGACACGGCGAAGTTACTTAACTGAAGTGCTGACGTAGCGCCGATGTGTTGCGCTCAGGATTTTCGCGGTCTGGACGGAGCCTGCGCGGATCGGCTCCGTAGGGCAAACCACAAAGTCTGCGAATAGATCGATCCGTGATGCGGGGGCCGCCCAACGAAGTTTGTCCGCAGGCTGGACTCCCGCCTCAATCCACGCGGTCACCTGCTCCCACGTTGTTTCGTCGGGCGTGAACTCGTGGTGCGTTCCGATGCGCCAGATACGAGCCTGCCCGTCTCCGCCGTACCAGTGAGCGCGGCCGTGGAATGAGATACATGGTTCCGCGGCGTGCGCCGACAGGGCCGCCGCCACCAGTACAACCGCCAATAATATCGGCCTCACGATACCAGAATAGTTCGAGAGATATATTATTGGGTGCATCGAGGGAGGTATTCGAATGATTCGTGCAACTCATCTGTTTTTCGCGTTCGTGGCGCTGGCAGGCATGGCAATCGCGCAGGCTCCGCCCGCCGGCGGCCCGCCCGTATTCGGAGGATCAGGCCGCGCCGGCGGGCGTGGCCCAATTGCGCCGGTAGTGATCGGACCCTCGGCTCCGGTCCCACCCGAGATCGCCATGCTCCGCCCAACCAGCGATGAACTCACGCGCATCAATGATGCCGTCACGAAGTGGGTGGCGTCAGATAAGTCGGCGACGAAACCACTGCTGCAGAAGTATCAGTCGCTGCTGCTGGTTCAGCCGCCCCGCCTCAATACCGCGGCAACCTACACGCAAACACAACAGCGCATGGGGCAGCGCCATCTGGATTTTGTGGAAACGGCGAAAAAGGGAAATATCGACCTGCTGCTGGAAGGCGATTCCATTACCGACTGGTGGGTGCAAACTCCCGAGAAAAAGGCGATGTACGACAAGTACTTCAGCAACATTCGCACGGCGGATTTCGCGATCGCGGGCGATACGACGCAGGGCAACCTCTGGGGCCTGAAAAACGGCGAGGGCCAGGGCTTTCAGCCGAAGGCCGTGATGTTGATGATCGGGACGAACAACACCGGCGGGAATACCGCTCCGGAAATCGCGGAGGGAGTCGGCGCCGTAGTCCTCGAACTGCGCAAGGATTTTCCGGACGCGAAGATTCTGATGCTGGCGATCTTCCCGCGGGGATTGCCGGGCGATCCGGTTCGTGACAAGATTGCAGAGATTAATCGAACGATCCAGAAGCTGGATGACCAGAAGCACGTTTTCTACCTGGATATCGGCCCGAAGTTCCTGGATGAAAAAGGTGTGTTTATCGCCGATTCATTTCAGGGAGATAATCTGCATCCGACGGCCAAGGGCTACGACATCTGGGGCGCGGCCGTAAAAGATAAGCTCGCCGAACTGCTGAAGTAATCCACCCGCTACTGAGCCAGACGCCACGGGGACTTGTCGCGCCAGCCTTTCAGGGAGTCCTTCGCCCAGGCGGTTGACTTGTCCTTGTGGCAAAGATTGCAGGCATTGGGAACTTTAAGCGAATCCGTCTCGTCCGGCGTCACGAAGCGGAAGGTATGGCTGCGGACGTTTACATCCGCCATTGTCTGCTCGATCTTCGGCATATGACAACTCACGCACTGGTCCCCTTCCGTGCCGGCTGCGTGGCGAGTGTGCGCTTCAATGGAAGGCGCGTGCGGTCCATTCGGCGACTGAGGGCCGTGACATTCCAGGCACATCACATTCGCGGGCTTCAGCAGTTGAGCGTTGTTGGCGGTGCCATGCACATCATGGCAGCTGTTGCATGAGACGCCGTGCGTGAACATTGCGCTCTGCACGAAATCATTGCCCTGCATCCGGTTCTTGTGTGCAGTACCGTCGGCGAAGTGCGTGAAGGACTGCTCGCCGAGCCTGTGCTCTTCGAGCTTCCAGTATTTGTCGAGATCTTTGCCGACATCGTAACCGACCGGCCAGTCATAATATTTTCCGTTGAAGGGATTGTTCAGGGGCTGCCCCTGAGAGTGGCACTGCAGACAGACGCCGACCGCAGCATTGGTATCGAGACGGGCGGGATTTACGATATTGGTTTGCGTGGGCTTTGCGACGTGGACAGAACCAGGTCCGTGGCACTTTTCGCAGCCGACGTTCCACTCGGTTACGGTCTTTGTCCGAATGTTGTAGTTCACGGAATGGCATCCGTCGCATAGAGGGCCTGTGGGCCGCTGCATATTGTCGGCGGGATAATGTTGCACCCACCAGTCTGTGCCGGGAGCGACCTGGTAGGCGCGCCAGATTTTGTGGGTCACATCCCATTGCGCAGGAAGGGGATAGTAGTCATCACCCTTCTTCGTGAAGTAGCGCTGTTTCCAGATACTACCGTAGACGAAGGCGATATCGTCCTTCCTGAAAGTGACGAGCGGGTCGGGTTTGGAGAGGTCGGGGATGATGGCGTCCGGGTGATTTTTGGGGTCGCGTACGACGTTCGCCATCGGAGTTTTGCTCCAGCGTTCGTAGAGCTGGGCATGGCACGGCTGACAGGCTGCCGAACCAACGTAGGTTGCGTCAGAGACCGTTTGCCCAAGAGCGGTGATCGGGATGACGAGGAACAGCAGTGACCGGACCATAATCTGACGTTACAATTATTGACCAAATTCGATTACAGTGTGTTGCCGTTCAATCGCAATTTCATCGCGAACCTATGTTAGGATTTCACCGATGCTAACAGTCAGAACCCTCGCTCTTGCTTCTCTGTCGCTCGCGGCCGCCCTGTCCGCAGGCGCTCAGACCGGAACCTTTACGGTAATTTTGGACCCGCCTGTACATGGCAAAGTAGCTATCACGCCCGCGCTGCCGTCAGACGGCAAAGTCGCCGCGGGAACCGTGCTGACCCTGAAGGCTACGCCGGATGCCGGCTACGCAATCGATTCCACGTTCTACACGGTCCCCGGCCAGTTCGGGCAGATGGCGCACGAAGCGCCGACCGCTGAACTGAAAGTGACCATCGATCAGAACAAGCACGTGGGTGCGTCCTTCGTTGAAGAGTCCCTGGTGAAGGATCTGAACGTGACCAACAATGTGGTTTACGCAAAGCCCGGCGCGAAGACACTGAAGTACGACGTGTTTTCGCCGAAAGGGGCGCGCAATCTTCCCATCATCGTCATCATCCACGGGGGCGGATGGACCGCGAACGACGAAGACGTGATGCGTGGCCTGGCGCGCGAACTCACAAAAGGCGGCAAATTCGTCGTCGCGAGTATGGATTATCGGTGGGCTGCGAAGAACGATGGCGACGCCACCAACAACACGATGGCCAACCTCATCGAGGATGTGTTCGGCGGGATCGCCCACATCATGGAGCATGCGGCCGAATATGGCGGCGACGCTACCCGCGTCGGTGTGACCGGTGACAGCGCCGGTGGTCATCTTTCCGCGGTGGCTTCCCTGATGCCGAACATGATCGGCTCACGGGGGTTTGGCAAGACGCCCGGAGTGTTCGAGTTCATGCCGTCTTACCTGCCGAAGGGAAAGACCGCGGAGCAGGTCCGCGACGAAATGATGAAGGCGATCAAGGCCGGTGCGCCCAGCTATGGCGTGTTCAGCCCGGCGAGGCTGAACAGCTATTCGGAGACGCCTGCCGCGGACAAGTCCGATGTCGCCGCGATCGCACCGCTGGTGCACATTCCCGCGGTGGCGGACCGCGTGGTTCCGGAGTTTTTGGTGCGCGGCACCCGCGATCAGCTGATCAGCGATAACGACGTGAAGGAGTTTACCGATGCTCTCGTCAAAGCGGGTCAGCGCGCCGAATACGTACAGGTTGGCGGCGCGAGCCATGCGTTCTTCGACTGGAAGCCGGATGAAAGAACGAAGGCAACCTTCGCGAAGTACGGCGTGTATTACGCGGCCGCGATGAAGAACTTCTTCCTTTCCGTACTCTATCCGAATAACTGATCAGGCCGGGCACGAGGGACACCCTCGCTTAGCGGGTTAGTGCATAGCCCCGGGAGAGCCGGGGCTATGCTGTTTATAACAACCAATCGATGAAATCGCCGGGATTCGCTTTCCGGCTGCTGGTCGCGCTGTGCGGACTGAGCATGCTGATGAACGTCGCGCTGATTGTTAAGTATCAGGCGGTAGGATCACTAATCGCCAGGGTCCGGATGGCGACACGACCCGTCCCTTCAGTGGATGCGGATGATCATATCCGGGGCGATGTCAACGCCGTCAACACGATCATTGAATATTCCGATTATCAGTGCCGCCATTGCCGGACGATGCATGA
Organism: Acidobacteriota bacterium; assembly: GCA_048498815.1. Taxonomy (GTDB): domain Bacteria; phylum Acidobacteriota; class Terriglobia; order Bryobacterales; family Bryobacteraceae; genus BOG-234. The sequence goes on from JBEHXG010000026.1 coordinate 4,786, forward strand.
GGAAATGAGAAGGCTGGTTGCCGAGACCGGCAATACGCGTTGGGTAATCCGGCATAAACCGATGACTGACATGCATCCTCTGGCACTGAAGGCCGCGGTGGCTGCGGAGTGCGCAGCGCGTCAGAACGCGTTCTGGGCGTACTCCGATGGGCTCTTTGAGCATCAGGATTTGCTCTCGGACGCATTCTTCGAACAGCTTGCGGGTGAGCGCGGACTCAGCATAACCGAATTCGACACCTGCAGAGCCGCGGGAGTTCCGGCCGCGGTTCACAAGGGTATGTCGCAGGCAGAATACCTGGAGATCGAAGGAACTCCGACTTTTTTCGTGAACGGCCGGCGGTTTGCCGGAGTCGTTCCGCATTCCCTCCTGAGACAGGCTATCTCCACTCATTGAGTACAGGCGGTTCGTGTTATTGTGGACTCATATGCAGGAATCGAACAATCTATCGATTCAGGAGAATTCGGATCAGTCCCTCTCACCCGCTCGGCGTGAGTGGGTTACACCGGATTTCGTCCGCATTGAACTCAACACAGCACGTCATCACTCCAACAATTGCGTAAAGAACGACGGCTTTCCTGCCAGCGATTGTTGACAGGCTAACGGCGCGCAAACCGGTCGGCGACGATTCCAGCCAAGATGGTCTGGAATTCCTCCCGTGAGATTTTTTCGAAAGATTTTCCTGTCACGCTCAGCATGTGTCGATAATCGATTATGCGATCAAGCTGCCGATTCTTGGCTAGCTTGGTCACTTCGGCGGATATCCCATTCCAGGAGTTCCAGGCGGGCGTTCGCCAGTCGGACGACTGGAGCCCTCTGGCACTGCCGACGGATACTTCTGAAGGTACGATACCTGTAAGCAGACGCCGCATTAGACGTCGCGGCTGTCCCCGAAAGTAATACTGCTCTGGCGGGATCGCGTAGCAGAATTCCATGATTGGTCTTGCGCTTGTGGGATCGCGGGCGTCGATATCCCACGCCGCGAGTGAGTGCCCGATCGTCCAGTCATTTCCTCGCCGGCACATGATGGCCAGTTGCTCGCGGCGGGCGAAGCCTTTCTTCCTGCTGCCGCTTACCTCAGGACGCAGCAGGCTAAGTACGCCATCGCTCCGTCCTATCGCTGCCATGAGAAGGCGATACCCGTCTGGGGACAAGAGCTCGCCGGCCACCAGATAGGCCATGCCCCTGTAGGACACGCCGCGCCGGCGCGCGCACTTCAATTCCCGCACCAGTTCGGGAAGGCGGCCGTCGCGCAACAATTCCGCCAGAAGCTCGCTTCCGTTCCGGCTCAAAGTGAGATTGCCACGTACACCGACCAGCATCACCCGGATGCCGCGAGATCGCGCATCAAGGAACGTACGCTCCCACCAGCCCAGGTTCAGGACTGCGCTGATCGGCATTCCGAAACAGTTTGCGATGCGGTCATAGTCTTCCAGATTGATAGCAGTCGGATTGGCAACGAGAACGTGTCCGATGTTCGGGTACATTGCTGCGGTTTTCGACGCGGTCAGGCCTTCGTCCGCGATGCGGCCACGCAGGTCGGTCGGCTGACTGCTTCCCGGCGCTGGAACGGCTGTAAAGGCGGTGAGGGTGCGATTTTCCCGCAAGAGCAGGTTCGCTGCGAAAACGGTGACGCCACTGCTGTCGAGGCCGCCACTAAGATGGCTGCCGATCGGGTGCATAGTACGAAGGCGAGCGCGGACCGTTCGGCTGTAGCGCTCCCGGAGCGCTTCTACGTAGTCATCATCGTTGGGATAGCGGATATCCGCGGTGTCTTCCAGCCGCCAGTAAGGCCATGATCGCTCGGACGCCGCCGTGACGCGCATGGCATGGCCGCCCGGTAGTCGGAAAACACCTTCGAAGAGGGTGTCTTCCGCCTCGGGGATTTCCACTCGCAGGAATGCGGCAATCGCGTCTTCTCTGACTCTGCGCTGGATGTGAGGCAAAGAGAAGAGCGCCACGGGCGTAGTTGCGAAAGCGAAGATGCCGTTCTTCCGGCACCAGGCGAGCGGGCGGGACCCGGTCTGGTCGCGCGCAAGAAACAATTCGCGTTCTTGCGAATCCCAGACTGCGAAGGCGAAGTCACCAAGCAGCCGGCGCGGGGATTCGTCCAGCCACTTCTCCCAGCAGGCGAGGACATAACGGCTATCGGGCCATTCGCGTGCCGATTCACGGGGGAGAGAGAGTGCATGGGCCAATTCTTCGCGATTGTCCAGACGGCCGTCGAACACCAGATGAAAGCGTCCTTCTCCTCCGACAACGGGCTGGGTATCAAAGAAGTCTTCCCGATACAGGACCGTCTGGCGCCAACCGAAGGCGATTTCTCCATCAGACCAGGCGTTTCCGTTGTCGCGGCCCCACGGCTCCAGCGCTTCCAGCATGCCTTTCATCTGGCAGGCAGCGGCACCTGACCGGGTATTGAGTATGCCGGCGATGGCGCTCATGAAGCGACCACATCGAATGCGATTACAATACGCTCCCCGCCGATTTCCACGGGTTCGGTGGCGTGCGGAACGTAGCTGGGGAACATCACGAGCCGTCCCGGTTTCGGCTCAATGCGGATTGTCTCCCATGGCGGCGTGATGTCGTCGTCTTCTGATGCGCCAAGCAGAAGCGAGCCATCAAATGCGCCGCTCGCCCCGCGTGCCGCGCTTACGAAGTAGACACCGCTCAACCAGCCGCCGGGATGGTGGTGCGCGCGCTGTTTTCCCTGAGCGTCATAGACGACTCCCCACACGTCAAGGTCGGCGGTATCGGGGTGCTCCTGAGCGAATTCGTCGCCGCGGTGTCTGACCGCGAACGCGTCAACCCGCTCTTTGACCCTCTCCACCAGCGCCGCAATCGCCGCTCCCGCATCTGCCCGAAGCGGGGCGGTTTGCCTGCCATGAATCGTCGCCTTTCCCGGAGGATCGGGACAGAGTGTTCGATTACGGAAAACTTCGTTGCGAAGCTCCTCGCGAAAGCTGGTTTCATCGCGGAAACCCGGCGGCGCGGAAATATCTTCAATCGCGACAAAACGCGAAAGAGACATCGCTGCGCGCGCTTCCTCGTTGCACCCTAGCCGCGCGAGGGCGCAGGCCCTGAGAAAAGTCGCTTCGGTATGACCCGGCTTGAGCGAGAGGACAATATCACAGAGTTCGAGTAATTCGGCACCGTTTTCGTTGCCCCGCGATGCCGTCAGGCTCATGAGAGTTTCTGCGTACATGAGTCTGTCCGGCTGCAGGCAGCTCCCGTTTGCCGCTCGTCGCCATGCCTGCCAGCCAGCCGCGGGCCGTCCGAACATGGCGCAGAGCCGCGCAAGAATGAGCTGGATCTCCGATGAATGCGGAAGGCCGACGGCCGCCGCGCTTGCAGCGTCCAGCGCCGCGGAATGGTCTCCAGCCGCTTCAAGGGCCGATATCAGTGCGATGCGAACGGCCGGCGTGTGAGGCCTGGCATTGACCGCAGCGCGTGCCGCATCAACCACGGCAGGCAGAAAGCGGTCCAATTCTCTACTCGCCCAGCGCATCAGGGGAGAGCTCGCCTGTATCGCATTTCCGGATCAGGCCCGCCTCAATCAACCGATTCAGAAGGGACGAAATCTCATCCCGGCAGCGGTCGGGTTCCACGCTGAACTCCGTCTCCAGTTCCGCACATAGTTGATTGATTGTGCGCGGGGCTTCGAGGAGCCTCCATATCGCCGCGGCGGTTGGATTGAATCCGAGATAGCTTCCTTTCTCAAGATCGAGCACTGCTATTTCATCTCCCACTCGCGCAGAGACGAAGCCGGGAGACTGCTGAAAGCCGGACGTCATGCCGCCACCCTTGGCCGCTCAAAATGCTCGATGAGCAGACGCGATCCTTCGCGGATCAGACTCGCATTGCGGGGCCTGGCAAAGCGGAAAACCGGTACGGATTCGCAAATTGCCGACATCAGTTGAATCGCGCTGGCCGCGCGCCCGGCGCTCAGCAGGCCACGCCTTAGTCTTAATACCCCGAGGAGTTCCTTCAGCGCGGCAATTCCCCGAATCTCGGCGATCTCGGCGCCTTTCAACTCATCATCGAATTCGAGGAGATAAATCCGGCTGAGTGGCAGGGCTCTGCGCGATTGATGAAGCGGCCGGAAGACAAGCTTTTCGTCGCGCGGCGCGAGACGACTCTCTGTGCAGGGCGGGAGCGAAGGCGACGTGGAATTCTCTCGAAGGCGCAACTCGCGAGTTCCGGGGCCCACCATAGCCCGGCCAGCCCTGGGGGGATGCACGAGGCAGAGATCGTCGCTATGAAGCGCGAAGCCCTGTTCCACGAGCATTGCCGCCAGGGTCGATTTCCCCCCCGTGGATTGCCCGGCGAACGCAATACATCCAGCGTCGGTTGCCACTGATGACGCGTGTAGCGGAATTAACCCGCGTTGCAGCCCCACCATGGAAATTCCCGCGCCGAGGATAAAGCCCCAGACTGACTCTGTGTCGGCGGGCTCGACAGGTTCGACGAGAATCCGTCGACCTCGTTCGATATAGAGCCGTATGATGCCGGGTATGTGAAGCAGAAACTCGGTGGGGCTCGCCGCCACCACCCCGTCTGCGTAATCTGGATCTTTTAGCGCCTGCGGAACCGCACCAAATTCCAGGCTGACGCACTCGCCGGCGACGGGTCGAGGCATCGCGTGGTGTCCGGGCACTGAGACCCCGGACTCCAGTGCAAGACCGAAGACTTCATAACACTGAGTCTTCATGTTGCTTGCGATTAATTCGGTGTTCTGCGAATAATCTTACAACATCTATGACATTTCCGCGGAATGCGGCAACTGGCGACGATGTATTCGCCCTAAGTCCGGAGCAGATTGTCTGCGGGCGGATCTTGCAGGCAGACTGGACCCGGGGTGCGCGTCGCGAGTGGCCCACGCCTGACTCCGCAATCTGCTGGGATGCCGCGCAGGAACTTGCTCGACGGTACAGAATCCGGCCGATGCTGGCAGCGGCGATCGCCGAGGGACACTGGAGCGTTCCCGATGGCGTGCGGTCGGCACTGGAAGAGTCGGCGCGCGAATACTTCGCCAGAACCAGCCGGCAGCTGGCGCTGCTGCCGGAACTGGTGAATCAGGCCGCGAACCAGAGGTTGCGCTTCGTAGTCGTGAAGGGAATGGCATTATCGCTCTGGCTTTGGGGCGATCCCTTCATTCGCGAGTCGTTCGACCTTGACGTCTTCGTCGCGCCTGAGGACTTTGATCGGACGATTGTGCTGCTGGGGGAAATGGGGTTCGAAGACACTACATCCAGGCCCTCGCTGACTCCAAGACAGGAGTCGATCCTCGCGCGGGTATTCCCCGAGCGGAAGGTGATCCATCCTGTTACAGGTGCCGTCATCGACGTTCATCGCGCACTTGACTACAACCCGGCACGGAGACCGGACGGATTCGAAGAAATATGGGCGGCGCGGTCGTATGTGAGGTTCGGTCAGCACCAGATTCCGGTGCCAGGCGCGGAACATCTGCTTCGGTTCCTGGTCATGCACGCATCAAAGCATCTCTGGGACCGGTGGAAGTGGCTAGCTGATCTCGCCGCGGTTTTCAGGAGGATGGGCGCGGAGGAAATATTGAAAATCCGCGGTTCGGCGACTGACAGGCATTTTGTTGAAGCCCTCGACTGCTCCCTCCTGCTGGTTTCGATTGTGGGTGGACAGGCAATGCCTGCGGAGGTGAGAGCGGAGATCGTTTCAAACCGGCGCACGTGTGCCCTGGCGAGGCGCGCACTTGAGTTCGCGTCGATTCCATCACTGGACGATGGCAAGCGGCCACACCTGGTGTCAAGATCGATTTATCTTGCGCTTCGGTCGCACGAGCCGCGGATGGTCGCGTACGAACTGCGCTTCCTCATGCACACGGAAAGCGACTGGCGGCGTCTCCGACTGCCGGATTCGATGATTCCGATCTATTATTTAGTCCGGATTGGAGGGTTTTTCAATCGGCGAGTGAGGGCGGGACGTTTCTAGGACCTGTCCGGGGCCTTCACCAGCTTGCTGAGTTCGTTCATAAACGCCTGCTCGTCCTGGAAATCGCGATAGACCGAGGCGAAACGCACGTAAGCGATCTTGTCGATTGTCTTCAGCGTATCCATGAGGAACTCGCCCACCTCCGATGTGGAGATCTCGCGATCCGGCGATTCCGTGACTCTAACTTCAACCTGATTAACGAGATCCGATAAGCGAACCATGCTGATCGGCCGTTTTTCACACGCGCGCATCAGCCCGTTCAGTACCTTGGAGCGGTCAAATTTCTCGCGGCGGCCATCTTTCTTGATGACCATGTACGGGACTTCGTCGATCCGTTCATAAGTAGTAAATCGCTTTTCGCACTGGGTGCATTGGCGACGCCGACGGATGGAATCGCCTTCGCGGCTCTCCCTCGAGTCGATTACCCGGTCTTCGATGTTTCCGCAAAACGGGCAGGTCACCGGTCTGAGCCCTTCAAATCGCTCATAAGTTGATCAAAATAATAGAATAACAGGTCCAAAGACGCTGATCCGGACCTTTTTCCCCTGGAGTAGACTTTCCGGAAAAAATGAACCTATCATGAGAGAGCCTCGTTTCACCTCATGTAGGGAAGCCGGAGAGGGTGCCGGACAGGAAAAGGAGGCGAGCGGGTATGACGGGAGTAGTGGCGGCGAACTGGGCGCACCCGGTGACTGCCTGGGCCGGAATGGCATCGTCAAACAGCGTGGATCTGGACAGCACACTCGTAGAGCGGTGTCTCGCCGGCGATGCCAATTCGTGGGAAGACCTCGTGCGTCAGCACACCCGCCGAGTCTACGGCCTATGCTACCGCTTCACCGGGCGCGATTCCGAGGCGCAGGACCTTACACAGGACGTTTTCCTCCGCGTTTTTCGTGCCCTAGGCAGCTTCCGGGCAGCTGAAGGGTGCTTTACCACCTGGCTCACCCGGCTGACCCGTAACCTTCTGATCGATCACTATCGCCGTACCCGTAACCAGCGGGTGACGGATTCCATCGAGGCTCAGTTGCCCCGCGTGGAAGAGGGATTTGTTTCCGTGGCGCGTCCCGATACCGCGCTCGCCGGACGCGAAGCCAGCGAACTGCTTCAGAGCGCGCTCAGCCGGCTGTCGCCGGAATTGCGGGAGACTGTCATTCTGCGAGATTTGCAGGAAATGGAATACCGCGAGATCGCCCAGGTTCTGGAGATTCCCGAAGGTACCGTAAAATCTCGGTTGAACCGCGGCCGCGCCGAGTTGGCGCGCCTGTTGAAGAAGCACAGGGAAGCGTTTTAGAAGAATCATGATTCAGTGCTCCGAATTCGAAGTTCTGCTCGCCGACTCCATGGACGGAGCGCTCGCCGCGCCCGGCCGTGAAGCCGATCGGCTGGCCTTCGCGGAGCATCTGAAGACCTGCCAGGCATGCGCCGAGATGGCCCGCGACGTTCAGAGCGCACTTTCCCTCATGGAAGTGGCCGCTGAACCGGAAGTCCCCCGGGAGCTGACTGCAAAAATCCTGCAGGCGACGAATTCGGGCTGGGAACTGAAGCTGCGCGGCCCTGGCATTCGGGGCTGGATTAATCGCCTGCTGGCGCCGATACTGCAGCCGCGCTTCGTAATGGGCGCGATGCTCACGCTGATGTCGCTGACGATGCTGACGCGCTGCGCCGGTTCGAAGGCAACGATGACTGCAGCGGATCTCGATCCGGTTCGCCTCTGGACATCGATTGAAACGCGCACGGAGCACACCTGGAATCAGGTGGTAAAGAGTTATGAGAGTCTCCGGGTCGTGTATGAGATCCGGAATCAGATCAGCGACTGGAATAAGCAGCAGGCCGCTGAAGACGAGGCCGCCGCGGATGCCCGCGCCAACAGCCACCGGCTGAATCTGCCGGCAGCCGGTCAACCGGCCGGGGCGCAGGGTGCAAGCGGACGCGAGGCCGCGCCGCCTGCGGCGAAACAGTGAAAGGAATATTGTTATGACTTGCGCGAAACATCCCGAAGCCGCCGCCACGGCGTTCTGCCGTGAATGCGGAACGCCGATGTGCCCGGAGTGCCAGCGGCCTTCTCTTGGTTCCGTCTATTGCGAAGTTCATGCGCCCATAGCCGTCCCACCGTCCCCGCAGCCGCCGTCGCCCTGGACCGAGCCCGCCACTTATGCGCCACCTGTCGCGACGCCTTACACGGCGCCTTCCTATGCAGCTTCGGAACCGCCGAAGCCGGATGAGTCCGTTCACCCGCCCCTCGCTCTGATCCTGGGGTTGATTCCCGGCGTAGGCGCTATCTATAACGGCCAGTATGCGAAGGGTATGGTTCACGCGGTTGTCTTTGGGCTGCTGGTGAGTTCCATCCCAAACACGCACAACGGCGGCCTTCAGGCACTGCTCGGCATCATGATCGCCGCGTGGGTGTTTTACATGGCGTTCGAAGCGTTTCACACCGCGCGAAAACGGCGTTACGGGGTAAGGGTGGAAGAGTTTTCGAATGAGCTCGGATTTCGGCCGGGCGGCAGCCGTTTTCCCGCGGGTGCGGTGCTGCTGATCGGCCTTGGGTTCCTTCTGCTTCTCGATACAACCGATATCATCAGCATCGATGAGTTCGGCAAGTACTGGCCGCTCGGGCTGATTCTGCTGGGCGTTTATCTTCTTTACGGGCGCCTGCATCCAAACCAGGATTCGCGCGCCAGGGACGCGGAGGTGCGTCGATGAATGATCAAAGCCAGTTGCTGATTCGCTCGATTCGCGGGCCCGTCATTATGATCACCGTGGGAGTGCTCTTTGCGGTGGATCGTTTTACGGACTTCCACTTCCATGAGACGTGGCCTGTGCTGCTGATTGTGATTGGCCTGCTGAGCCTGCTCGGAGGTCGACGCCGCAGAGATTACTATCCGCCACCGTCGGCGCAGCCGCCGATTCGTCCCGATTCAGGAGGCCCACGCCAATGAGATCGCGTTCCATTACCGGCCCTTTAATTCTTGTTGGACTAGGCGTCGTTTTTCTGCTGAACAATCTGGGACATGACATTCCGTTCTGGAGTTATCTGGCCGACTACTGGCCCTTCCTGCTGATCGCCATCGGTGTCATCCGTCTTGCCGAGGTGCTGTTCTACGTGAGCCGGGGGACTCCTCTGCAGGCACCCTCGGGTGGCGGCGGGTGGGTGTTTGTTGTCGTCACACTTTGCATCCTGGGCTGGATTGTCAGCGCAAGCCACAACGGCATCCGCATTGGAAGAATTAACGGGAACGGCGTCAGTATGCTGGGCAGCGATTTCGACTATCGAGTAGATGCGACCAGCGGTACCGTCGGGGTGACACGGCTCGTGATCGACGACGTTAACGGGACGCTGGTCGTTCACGGCGTGGACGCCGGCGATGTGAAAGTATCCGGACACAAGACCGTTCGCGCCTTCAGCCGGAGCGATGCGGAGCGCGCGAACAACGGGAGCCAGATTCACCTGGTGCGCGAAGGCGACTCTCTGGTACTGCGCGCCGCTGAACCATCCCGCACGGGAATGCTGAGTATTTCGGTCGATCTCGATGTAATGGCACCGAAGGGTCTGAATATCGAGTCGCGTGGACGCGGCGACATTTCGGTGCAGGACATGGCAGGCGCTGTCAGCGTTACTGACAGCCGCGGCGATGTGCGTCTTTCCAACATTGGCAAGGACGTTCGGGTAGAAGGCGCGCGCGGCGGCGTGGTGCACGCGGAGAGCGTGAAGGGAACGGTCGATCTGCAGGGGCGCGGTGGCGATGTTCAGCTCGAACACATTGACGGCCCCGTTACGATCAACGGCGAATTCTCCGGGACAATCGAATTCCGCCAGCTTGCGAAGTCCATGCATTTCGAGTCCTCACATTCGGACCTGCGGGTGGAGCAGATTCCGGGCTCTATTACTCTGGACCTCGGCCAGATGAAGCTGGAAAACGTGGTCGGCCCTGTGAAGTTCCGGACTGGCTCGCGCGACATCCAGGCTGCGGATGTGACTAATGCTCTGGAACTGAACGTGGATCGCGGCGATATTCAGATATTGGCGTCGAAAGCGCCGCTGCCGCGCATGGATGTCCATTCGCGAAACGGAGATATCACCCTGGTAGTGCCGGACAAGGCGGGCTTCGATCTCGATGCGAAAACCGGCGCCGGCGAAGCAACGAATGAATACGGCCCGCCGATGGTGCAGTCCAGCGATGGGCGTTCGGCAACGATTAAAGGCAAGGTCGGGAGCGGTCCGCAGCTTTCGATCGTGACCGATCGGGGAACCCTCTCGCTCAAGAAAAACTAATTCAGATCGAGCGTCTGGATAAACGGTTCGCTGGCATCGAAGATCACTTCGGATGGTTCCGGATCGCGATGCCAGAACGTCGCAAGCGCGGCACTCGCCGCAGCGAAGAAGGCAATTGCGGGGAACGCTCTGTGTTCGAGCGCCGTTTCGAGCTCCTCCAGATTGAAGCTGTACATCGTCATTCCGTAGAAGTACAGCCCGGCGAGCAGCGAGAGATTCACTCTGCCGGCGAAATAGGAGCAGGTGAACGGCGCTTTTTCGAACCTCCAGAACATGAGTTCGATCAGCAGTGCGCCCACGGCGAACTGAAATGCCAGATGCATCACGCCGGCACCCAGGCCGGCGATCCGGATCTCAAGCGGAGCCATCACAAGCAGAACGGGAATCAGCCCGGAGACGAAGACCGTCTTCCGCGCGACCCGGCGAGCGATCTCCGACCACCGCGACTCGCTCATCTGGAGCGCCCAGTTGCATGCGAGATCGGCGGGAAACTGGAACACTGTCCGAAAGCCGGAAATCACAAAGAAGGCAATGAGAAACGGGACCGGACGCATGCCGTCCGTCGACCATTCAAGCCGTCCCTGGCGCACACCGCTGATGACCAGTACGCTCACCGCGATTCCGACGCTCAGCCATGTGGCGAGAAACAGGCGATGCTTGATGCTGCGAGCCAGCGTCTTGCGGCAGAACGCGAATAGCGCCCACTCCTGAGGCGATCCCGCCAGGAATCGCAGTCGGGCGCGAGCCGGGCGGCGCGTGAACGTATCGTCCGCTTCGAGGGTGCGCCGAACGTGACGGTGAAATCCCAGCGTCCACGTGAGACACAGAAACAGCAACACGATAAGCAGCATTCGGATCGCGTGGTAGCCGAGCGAGACGAACAACGGGTCCGCCCTCTCGGGGAGCAGAAGGTCGTAGAAGCCGGTAAACCAGACCGGAGGAAAGCACCACAGCCACGCCTCGCGCGCCTCGGCGGCCGGCTTCAGCAACAGAAGGTATATCGGAAACAGAAAGATGGCGAGCACGGCGAGACTCATGCCGGCGGTCTGAATCCAGGGCGAGATGCGACGGAAAAAGCCGGGCGTTGTCAGGTTGATCACTACGCCCTGGAATGCGGCCACGAGCAGGAAGGCCATCGCTCCCGCTCCCGCGGACGCCGCCACCTGCGCCGTGACCAGACGGATTCCGAATCCCCATGCGCCGGCCTTGAACAGGCAGAACACAACCGCCGCAAACGTGGGAAGCGCATTCAGTCCGGCGAGCAGTATCGCGAGAAAGAACCCGAGCGCGCCGAACTTTGCGGCAAATATCTCGCGCAACGGTATCGGAAATAGCGACACGATGAGGAAGTCGCGCCGATCGGGGAAGAGCGTATCCCACTCAAAGACGGTGGCGAACCCGATTACCGCGAACGTGAACGCGGGCAGGAAGAGGCGGAAATTCCGCAGCGCCCAGTCGATCGTCGCGTTATGGATTTTCTGAAAGGAGAGTTCCATAAACGCCGGCATTCCAAAGTACGCAACAAAGAATCCCACCGCCATCAGAAATCCCGACACCTGGTAGATATTGGTTTCGAATCCGCTGCCGGGTGAGACCGTGTCGTTCTCGAAGAAGCGATCCTGAAACATTCGCAGCAGCAGCCGGAACGGGGTTTGCTGTTTCATCGCGCCAACACCTGCGCGATATCACGGGCGCGCGATTCCATGTCGTCCTGCTGCACCAGCTGAGAAAAGATTCCTTCCAGATCGGGCTGGCTCAGGCGATCGCGCAGCGTGGCGACCGAATCGTCGGCAACGATGCGCCCTTTGTAGATCACGACGATGTGCTCGCAGGTCTTCTCCACAAGCTCCAGCACATGCGAGATGTAGAGGATCGCTTTCCCGCGTGCGGCGAGCGCGCGCAGAAGATAGCGGAACAGCAGAGCGTTTGAGATATCCAGGCCGGACTGAGCTTCATCGAAGATGAGTAGTTCCGGATCGTGCAGCAGTGCCGCCGCAATCAGCACCCGCTGTTTCATTCCTTTTGAATAGGCAGAAATCGGCGCCCAGCGCGCGTCGCGAAGATTCAGAAGCTCCAGCAACTCGTTCGCTTTGCGGTCAACCTGATCGTCCGGCATGCCGCGCAGTCCACCGGCGAACTGCAGGTATTCGAGACCGGTGAGATAGCCGTAGAGGTTCGGCTCTTCCGGTACATAGCCCAGGCATTTACGGAATCCGATGAGGTCGTTGCGAACATTCGCGTTTTTATAGAGGATTTCACCTTCAGACGGATGCAGCAGCCCCGCGAACATCTTCACCGTGGTCGATTTACCCGAGCCGTTCGGCCCCAGATAGCCCGTGATCTCGCCGGGCCGGACCGCGAAGTTAACCCGGTCCACAACGGTGGCTGAGCGAAACCGCTTCGTCAGATTGCGTGCTTCCAGCATGGTTAGAGATCAAGCCTGATGTAGCGGTCGTGCTTCCATCGGTACACCGCGACGAACGCCGTGAGGGCCGTAATCACGGACTGCAGCGACAACGCCGCCAGCACGTCCGCCAGAACCAGGGGATCGGCCTTCCGAAGGGCCACGATAAACAGCGGCGTCTGGGATAAAAGCGCGAACGCGGCAGAGAGTATTGGCACTGCGACAGCCGGATTCTGGCACCATTCGGGAAAGCCGATCTGAACCGTCTCACGCAGCGCGATACGCCACGCGCGGAGCAGGCCATCGCTCTGCAGATCGCACCCGAACTCTTCGAGCATTTCTTCACCAAACTCGCGGCGCAGATCTTCCGGATAAAGCGTCAACAGCCTCCGATAGGCCCGGAGACTCCACTTTTGAAATCGGCTCATAAGGAACCCTCCGCGGCGCGCAGCCGCATTGCCTTTGACTTACGCACCATCGATTCCATGCGCTGCAGTTCGGCCTGAAGCACGGTGCTGCCCTCCTTCGAGAGACGGTAGTAGCGGCGGCGACGCTCGCCGGTTTCCGGCCCCGACACTTCCGTAATCCAGGCCGAGTCGAGCAGGCGCTGGATTGTCGTGTACAGTGTTGCGGGCCCGAGCTCAAAGTCCGGGTCAAGCTTCCGTGCGTCCTGGCGGATTCCATAGCCGTGCCGATCGCCGCCGGTCAGCGCGAGCAGAACCAGGAAGGCGGCAGGCTGAAGTGGGCCAGATTTTTCCATAGGTCGATTTCGAATATATCATCACATGATCTATTGATCAAGGCTTTTGTTATTTTGCTACGATGAGTTGAAATCACAAGGCGATGGGGTTCGCCTGAACCGCCCGTTTCACTTCCACGGCGCTGATGACTCCTGCGAATCAGGAGCTCTTTGCCCAAACGACAACATTTCGCCCTTGTTTCCGAGCTTCTTCGCTGGATTCCCATTGCCTCGCTTGTCGGTGTAATGTCCGGTCTGGCGTCAGCTGTACTGCTTGCCTCGCTCGCCTATGCGACGGATCTTCGCGAATCCCACAAGTGGATCATCCTGCTGCTGGCCCCCGCGGGGTGGGTCGTGGGGCTGATGTATCACTATTTCGGCCGCTCCGTCGAAGCAGGCAATAATCTGATCCTCGAAGAGATCCACGATCCGAAGGACGTGATCCCGATCCGAATGACGCCGCTGATTCTGATCGGCACTTTCCTAACGCATCTCTTCGGTGGATCGGCCGGACGCGAAGGTACCGCCCTGCAAACCGGCGCATCGCTGGCCGATCAGCTTACTCGTCCCCTTCGCTTATCCGCGAAGGAACGGCGCATTCTTCTCATGGCGGGAATCAGCGGCGGATTCGCGTCGGTCTTCGGCACTCCGCTTGCTGGCGCGTTGTTCGGTATCGAAGTGCTGGCTATTGGAACGCTGAATTACGAAGCGCTCGCGCCCTGTGTGATCGCGGCATTTGCCGGCGATCTGGTCACTCGTTTTATCGCAGATTATGTGCCCGGTGTTCGCCACACGCTCTATGTCGTTTCTCAGACGCCACACATGAGCATCGGTTCTTTTTGTCTTGCCGCGTCGGCTGGCATCGCGTTCGGACTGACCGGGATGGCCTTCGCACGGACGACCCACGCCATTTCGCGCAGGATCAAGCGGCTTATCGCGCGGCCAGAACTGCGACCGGCTGTCGGCGGCGCACTGGTATCGATTGCGGTTTTCGCCATCGGAACCACGAAGTACATTGGCCTCGGGATTCCGACCATCGTTGCGGCGTTCCAGTCGAAGCTTTCGCCATGGGACTTCGCCGCCAAGTTTGCATTTACCTCCGTGACGCTGGGCAGCGGCTTCAAGGGCGGTGAAGTCACGCCGCTGTTCTACATCGGCGCCACCCTCGGGAACGCACTTTCTTATCTGCTTCCGCTGCCTCACGGCCTTCTCACCGGAATGGGCTTCGTGGCGGTTTTCGCGGGTGCGGCAAATACGCCGATCGCGTCCACGCTCATGGCGATCGAACTTTTCGGTGCGGAAGCGGGCGCGTACGCCGGAATCGCGTGCGTCTTCAGTTATCTGTTTTCCGGACACTCCGGCATATATCACTCGCAGCGCGTGGGCCGTCCGAAGCACTCAGGAGTAGATTGAATAAGGAGTCGCATCCGTGAATGTAACCGCCGAAGAACTACGCAGCCACTACGCCACCCTGCCTGATGGCGCGCTTCTGGAAATCGACGCATCAGAACTGGTGCCGACCGCACGGGAGTGCCTTGCCGACGAGATCGCGCGGCGCGGACTGAGAACCACCGAGCCGGAAAGCGCTGCCGCCGACGTGCTTCCCGCCGAGCCGGACGAGACGGATGAACTGGTCTGCGTGGCCGAGTACGATCATCACGAGGAGGCCGAGGTGGCTCGCGAGCTGCTCGAATCAGAGCAGATTCCGGCCTCAATTGAGAATGACGCCGGCGCCGTGCGGCTCATGGTACCCGTAAGCTCTGCGGAGCGTGCCTTTCCGCTGCTCGTCGCACCGCTCAGCGACGAAGAGCTGGAGGCCCAGGCAGCCGCGGCGGGGGCCGAAGAAGAGTCCGCCGAAGAGGAATGAGGTAAGAATATGGACTGCCTGAACTGTCGCGCCCCGATGGTGAATAACGAAGTCACCACGCAGAAGTCGCGCGTCTCTTACGACATGTGCGGCAACTGCGGCAGCCTCTGGCTCGACGCGGGGGAACTCGACAAGCTGGCGTTTGAGGTGGAAGGCAGCATCGAATTTTGCTCGCAGGACGGGGCGGCGGTTGCAGGGAAGGCCGCGGGAATTTGCCCCCGCTGCGATGGCGTTGACCTATCCTTTGTTAAATTCCTCGGCGACTCCGGCATTGTTCTTCGCCATTGCAGGAACTGCGGCGGTTTCTTTCTCGATGGCGGTGAACTGAATCTGATTGATCGCGAACTGACGCGCATTATGCCGGTGGAGGGTCGGGGCTTCTCCGATTTCGTCAACAACGTTCATGTGCCGTACTGGTTCCGGCGCGTTATGCGTTCGAGCGAAGATACCGATTTTCATGTGGAGGCCGCGCCGGTTCCCGGTGCTTCGCTGCAGCGAAGCACCACCGCAGTGTGCCCCACCTGCGGCCACAATCTCGATCTTTACAATCTGGACGACGGCGAATTTCTGGGCTGCCCCAACTGCAAAGGTCTCTGGCTGAATCGGGCGGCGCTCAACAAGCTGAAGGACCAGTCCGGCGAACACAGTCTGCACTGGCTGAATCGTGAGATTGATTCGATTGGCACAACCGCCAGTGTCCCGGGTACGCGCACCTGTGTGGAGTGCGCGGACCGGAAGATGGTCTCGATTCTCTTCGGCGCCACCGGCGTGCTGATTGATCGCTGTTCCCAATGTAAGGGCATCTGGCTGGACCGCGGTGAATTCGATTCCATCGTGAGGTACCTGAGCGAAAACGGCCAAGCGGAATCCGATCACTCACTGGCCGCTCTGGTCAACACCACCATCTTCCATCATCCGGCGCTGTTCGATTTCCTCAACAGCCTGCGCGTGATCGGATAGCCGGCGCTTATAATCCAAAGTTTGATGAAAAAGCGAAAAGTTCTTCTGGTCGGATGGGACGCCGCCGATTGGAAAGTCATCAACCCGCTCATGGATGCGGGAAAGATGCCTAACGTACAGCGTCTGGTCGAGAGCGGCTCGATGGGGCAGATTGCCACGCTGCATCCCCCGCTTTCGCCCATGCTTTGGACCTCTATCGCCACTGGGAAGCGCCCCTTCAAGCACGGGATTCATGGCTTTACCGAGCCCACTCCGGATGGCCGTGGAATTCAGCCGGTTACCAATCTCTCGCGTACCTCAAAGGCAGTCTGGAATATCCTGAACCAGCACGATCTGCGGAGTATCGTGATCGGCTGGTGGCCGAGTCATCCCGCCGAACCGATCAATGGCGTGATGGTTTCCGATCACTTCCACCGCGCATCCGGTCCCCTTTTCGGTTCGGATGGCGAACCCTTGCCCTGGCCGCTGCTGCGCAATGCGGTGCATCCCGCGGCACTATCGGATACGCTCGCCGATCTGCGCATGCATCCCGATCTGCTTACACCGGAAATGGTGGAGCCGTTCATTCCGCTCGCCCGCGAGATCGATCAGGATAATGACCGCCGCATGGGTGGCTGCATGCGAACGCTCTGCGAATGCGTCAGCATGCACTCGGCCGCCACATGGCTGCTGGACAATCAGCCGTGGGATTTTTTCGCCGTCTACTACGACGCCATCGATCACTTTTGCCACGGCTTCATGAAGTATCATCCGCCGCGTCAGCGCTGGATCACGGAGCGCGATTTCGAACTCTACAGCAACGTGGTGAATCAGGCGTATATTTTCCACGATCAGATGCTGGGTACCCTGCTGCAGAAGGCCGGCGGGGACGTGACGGTTATTCTCATGTCGGATCACGGCTTTCATCCCGATCATCTGCGGCCGTCCTCAATTCCGGACATTCCCGCGGGACCGGCGATTGAGCACCGTGATTTCGGAATTCTGGCGATTTCCGGGCCCGGTATTAAGAAGGACGAATTACTGCACGGACCTTCGGTGCTCGATATTACGCCAACGATTCTTTCGCTGTACGGCCTGCCTGCCGGCGAAGATATGGATGGCAAGGTCCTGTCGCAGGCTTTTGTTGAACCGCCGGAGCCGGCGTTTATTCCGTCGTGGGAAGATGTGCCGGGCGCCGATGGCCGCCATCCGTCCCATACGCGGCTCGATCCCGTGGCGGCGCATGAGGCCATGGAGCAGATGATTGCTCTTGGCTATATCGAACGACCGGATGACAATCGCGAAGTTGCTATTGAAAACACGGTACGCGAACTTCGATACAACCTCGGAGAGGCCTACCAGGACGACGACCGCCATCTGGAAGCGCACGATATTTTTCGGGAGCTCTATAAGAAAGATCCGAACGAACAGCGATTCGCGGTGCGGCTGTTCGTTTCGTGCCAGGCGCTGGGGTTCACGACGGAAATGCGCGAGATCGTCGACGACATGGACGGCCGCCGGCGCGAGTTGTACGAAGAGGCCGCGCCGAAGTATGCAGAGCTTCGGAAGAAGGCGCAGCAGCTGAAGCAGGAGGCGCTAAGGGCCGTCGCACAGGAGAATCCCTCGGAAGACACCCCCCCGACAGATAAACCCAGGCCGAAGCCCGACGCGGAGATCGAATCGTTTCTGGAGTCCGATGAGCGCAAGGAGTATCTTCGCTGGAAGAATCTTTCGCGCTATCAGCCCGCAACCATCGACTATCTGAAAGCGCAGGTTCTCACAGCCGAAAAGCGGTATGAAGAAGCGCTGGCGACTCTCAGCAAGGTAACAGCCGCGCACCTGGTGCGCCCTGGCCTTCTGCTGCAAACCGCCGAACTTTACATGCGCCTGCGCCGGTGGAAAGACGCGGAGGACGTATACCGGAAGGCGCTGGCGGTCGACCCCGACAACGCCCACGCGCACATCGGAATCTGCCGCATGGCTCTGCGGCGTCGCAGGTTCGCTGACGCGGCGCAATCCGCCCTGGACGCGCTGCAGCGGCTCCATCACTATCCACTTGCGCATTATCTGCTTGGGCTCGCGCTCGTCGGCATGAAGGATTACGAACGCGCGCTGACCGCCTTCAACGCGGCGATTGCCTACAATCCGCACTTCCCCGAAGCCCACATCCGAATTGCCGCACTTCAGGAGAAGCACCTGGGAAATGCGGATGCCGCAGCTGAGCATAGACGCCTCGCACAGGCGATGCGTCGACGAAAGAAGCCATCGCGGCGGAAGCCGATTACTGCCGTGGAGCGAGTGGAAGCTGCGATCGGTCATAGCGCGGCCACGCCAACGGAGTCTCTTATGGAAATGCCGCCTCTGAATGAATCGCTGGTCGTGGTGACCGGCCTGCCGCGTTCCGGCACGTCAATGTTTATGCAGATGCTCGCGGCCGGCGGCCTGGATGTTCTCACCGACGGTCTGCGCGAACCCGATGAAGACAACCCGCGCGGTTACCTGGAATTCGAGCCGGTCAAGAATTTGCTGAAAGATGCCAACTGGCTGCTGCAGGGCAAGGGGAAAGTGGTGAAGATTGTCGCGCCGCTGCTGTCGGCGATTCCTCCGAATCTGCCTTGCCGCATTATTTTCACCGAACGCGATCTGAACGAAGTACTGGATTCGCAGGATCGCATGCTGGTGCGGCGTAAGCAGACTCTGGCCAATACGCCGGAGCGTCGGAAACTGCTGCGTGACGAGTATGGACGCACGGTGGTTCGGGTGAAGACTATGCTGGCTCGCAGACCCTCGACGGAACTGCTTGTACTCGGGTATCGGGACGCTGTAAGTAATCCGCGTCTGGTTGCGGAAAAGGTTCGCGATTTCCTTGGAGCCGATATGGACATCGACAGGATGGTAGCCGCCGTAGACCCCTCGTTGCATCGTAATAAAGTCTGAGCCCGATACAATAGAAGGTTCATGCAACAGACGATTCGCCCCGCGGGGCGGCTCTCCGGCGTGCTCAGCCTGCCCGGAGACAAATCCATTTCTCATCGCCTCGCGATGATCGCCTCGCTCTCCGAAGGCACCACGCGCATCGCGAACTATTCCACAGGCGCGGACTGCCATTCGACGCTCGGATGCGTGCAGGCTCTCGGCATTGAGGCTTCCGAAGAAGGCACGACAGTTACGATTCACGGCAAAGGCCTGCGCGGCTGGAAGCAACCGGCCGGCGACCTTGACGCAGGGAATTCGGGTTCCACAATTCGCATGATGGCAGGACTGCTGGCCGCCCAGCCGTTTACCAGCCGCATCTTCGGCGATGAATCGCTGTCACGCCGCCCCATGGCGCGCGTGATGAAGCCCTTGTCCGAAATGGGCGCGAAGATCGAGGCGCGCGATGGCCAGTATCCCCCGTTGACGATTCATGGCGGCGATCTGCGGGCGATCGAATATACCCTTCCGGTGCCCAGCGCACAGGTGAAGACCTGCGTGTTGTTCGGTGGGCTCTTCGCCGAAGGCCAGACGGTGGTGCACGAGCCGATTCGTTCGCGCGATCATACCGAGATTGCGCTGCGCGAATTCGGCGCGGACATTCTGGTGAAGAATAAAACCATCACGCTGCAGGGCCGTCCCCAACTCACCGGGCGCGATGTGGTGGTGCCGAGCGACCTGTCTTCCGCTGCGTTCTTCCTGGTAGCGGGGCTGCTGGTGCCGGGTTCTGACCTGGTGATTCAGGGCGTAGGCCTGAATCCGTCTCGTTCTTCGCTGCTTGATTTTCTGCTCTCCACCGGCGCCAATATCAAAGTTCTGAAGATCGAAGTGGTAAACGGCGAGCCGGTCGGTGATATTCAGGTTCGCCACGCTCCCATTCGTGGCGGCGTGATCGAGAAGGACCTGGCGGCAGCGCTGATTGATGAGATTCCCGTCCTCGCCGTTCTGGGTGCGGCGTCCGAAGAAGGATTGATCGTCCGCGATGCCGCCGAACTCCGCATCAAGGAAACCGACCGTATAGCCACGGTTGCGGACAACTTCATGCGTATGGGTATCGAAATCGAAGTCACACCTGACGGCATGCGGGTACCGGGCAAACAGAAGTTCCGCGCCGCGCAATTCGATTCCTTCGGCGACCATCGCATCGCCATGGCGTTCGCTGTGGCCGCCCTGCGGGCCGATGGAGAATCGGTCATCGACAATGCAGAAGCCGCATCCGTGTCGTTCCCCGAGTTCTGGGGTATTTTGGAAAAAGCCGCCGGTCGATGAAATGAAGTTCCTCATCCGCATACCGTTTCTTCTGCTCACCGCTCTGGCGGCGCAGACACTCGGCGCGGCGGATATCACGGCAGACGATTTCTTCAGCAGTACCCATGTGTGGGATGCCCACTTCACGTTCACGCCCGCAGCCTACAAAGGGCTGGCGCCGGTTGCGAAGGAGGTAGCCTCCAGCCCCAGGCTTTCGCGTTTCGAGGCGCCCGATGGATTGCGCAACGGCATTACCGGGGCCTCCGGACTGGAACTGGAATACGTACACGGATCGCTGAATCTTGCCGGACGCCAGTTCGACGACATCGGAGTGCGTTACAAGGGCAATGGTACGCTGCGCCGCGGCATTCCACTCGGCAAGGTATCGCTGAAAGCGGATCTCAACAAGTATGTGGCCGGACAGAAATTCGCGAAGCTCACGAAGGTTAATTTCAATAACAACGTAGCCGATCAGTCGTTCATGAACGAGACGCTGGCGTACAGCCTCTATCGTGATGCCCGCGTTCCGGCGGCGCGGACCTCATACGCACGTCTTTACATCACGGTGCCTGGCCAGCTCAGGGACGTCTACCAGGGGACCTATACGATTGTGGAAGAAGTAGACGACCGCTTCCTCGAAGACAGGCTGGGGCATAAAGATGGGCTCCTGTTCAAACCCGTAATTCCCAGCGCCTTCACCTATCTGGGCGACGACTGGGCGAAGTATAAACAGATTTACGATCCGAAACACGACCCCACGGCGGCGCAAACCGCACGAGTGATCGACTTTTCGCGGCTCGTCACCTCGGGTTCTGATGCCGATTTCACGGAACACGCCGCCGATTACCTCGATCTCGACGAGTTCGCCCGTTACATGGCCGTTACGGTCTGGCTATCGAACTATGACGGCGTTCTCGATAACGGACAGAATCACTATGTCTGGCTGGATGAAAAGACCGGCAGGTTCAGTTTCTTTCCCTGGGATCTGGATCACTCGTTCGGACAATTCTTCACCGCGGGAGATGCCGTCAACGTCGATATTCTGCATCCCTGGACGCAGAGCGATCGCTTCATGGAGCGGGTCTTTCGCCTGCCGGCCTTTCGCAAACTCTATCTCGGATATCTCGCGGAGTTCAGCGCCACTATATTCAAACCTGAGCGCTTTGCAAAGCAGGTAGATGAGATTGCGGCTGCGTTGCGTCCCGCGGTTGCCGATGAGTCGCCGGAGTTACTCGCGCGATTCAACGCGGCCGCGGCCGGACGCACGATGCCGGACACGCTCAATCGCAATTTCGGCCTGCCCGCGCTTCCGATCAAGGCATTTACAAAAGCTCGTGCGCAGGCCGTGCTGGATCAGCTGGCGAAAATCAACGCGCGTTAACGCGTTTAGCGCAGAACGCCGCGGCGCGCCAGCGTGCTCATGAAGCCCAGCATGCTGTGTTCGTGAAGTTTTACTTCGCCGGTGGGAAGCATAGTGTTTGCAAGGCTACCGAGTTCATCCGCATAGATATGAACGCAGTCGCCGGTCTTGTGAAAGAAGCCGCTTCCCGCGCCGCCGCGGTCGGCAGTCGGGACGATGCCGGTTCCATTGAAGAGCACCACGCCGTCAGGATAATCGTGAATTTCGAACAGCTGGGCGGCCAGCGCGTCCTGCGGATCGCGCCGAATCTCAGCCATGGAATTCACGCCCTCTTCCACGAAGCCGTCTGTGCCCGTGACACGCAGATTTACTTTCATGTTGCGGATCGAATCCAGCGTGAAACTATCGTCGAAGAATCGAATAAACGGACCTACCGTGCTGCTGCCGCGGCGATCCTTCGCGACGCCGAGGAGCAGTGCGGAGAGGCCTTCCAGATAGCGGTCATTCACATCGTTCCCCAATGTGGCGCCAATGATTTTGCCGGCGGAATTGATCACGGAGACCAGTTCCGGTTCCGGGTTCGTCCATTTGGAGTCAGCGTTGTAGCCCGCATCGGCGCCATGCCCGACCGAGGCCAGAGGAACCGCCTGCTTCGTGAAAATCTCAGCCTTCTCTCCCAAGCCAACCTGCGGATATGTTGCAGGCAGATTCAGGCCGTTGACGTCACTCAGGTAGGCCAGGAGCTTCAGCGCCTCGGGCGTCGCCGGAGTCAGGGAAGAAATGCTGCCCACGGATTCGCGAATCCGGTTGACGGCCTCGGCGCGCTTACCGGAGTTCGTCGGGTCGCCGCGCAGTGCTTCCTCGATCATGCGCTCGATCATGGAAACCGGAAAAGTCACGCCCGCCGCTTTCACGGTTTGCAGATCGATGGGCGCAAGCAATTGTCCGGCCGCCAGAACAGCTTCGAGCGGGCCAAGGTTTTCACCTTGAGCCGCCCGCAGTGCCGCCGCCGGATTGGCTTCATTGCACAGTTTGCTGACCGTGCAGAAGGTCTCGGTAATGTCGGTGAGCGAGGCGTCCGCATTCACACGAACTACCGACGGCCCCAGACCGGGACGATTCACGCGGCCCACCAGCGCCGCACGCGCGGCATCTTTCGGCAGCGTGGCCGATGCGTTTAGAAGTTTCTCGATCATGCGCGCGCCTTTAGCGGTACTTCATGTAGATTGTTGAAAGCTCGGTGTAGAAATTGATGGCCACCGAACCCTGCTCGCGGAAGCCGGAGCTGGAATCTTTCACGCCGCCAAACGGGAGCTGATACTCCACACCCGCGCTCGGCAGGTTCACTGTGATCAGACCCGCTTCAATATCGTGAATGTACTTGAACGCATTCGACAGATCTTTTGTCAGGATCGAGGCCGAAAGTCCAAAGCGAACTTTGTTGGCAATGCGCATGGCGTCGTCGTAATCGTTGGCGCGGATGAGCGCCAGCACAGGCCCAAAGATTTCTTCCTGAGCAATCGTGGCGTCCGGTGAAACTTCGCCGAAAATTGTCGGCGCCACGAAGTAGCCCTTGCCAAGTGCGCCTTCCGTCAGTCGGTTACCGCCAGCCAGAAGGTTGCAGCCTTCCGCCTTGCCTTTCTCGATGTAGCTCAGCACGGTGTTCAACTGCGACTCATCGGCACACGGGCCCATGTAGACGCCCGCCTCCATACCGTCGCCAATCTTAAGCGCCGCGGTCTTCGAGACCAGCTTCGCCACGAAAGCATCGTAGATCGGTGCTTCGATGATCGCGCGACTGGTAGCCGTACACTTCTGCCCCGTGGACGCGAACGCCGCATTCATCACGGTGTCCACAGCGTAATCAAGATCGACGTCCTTGAGAACGATCGTCGGATTCTTGCCGCCCATTTCAAGCTGCGCCGGCAGTTTACGCGGCGCCACGGTCGTGTAAATGTGGTCGCCCACGCCGCACGAACCGGTAAACGAAATCGCCTTCAGCGACGCATGATTCACGAACGTATCGCCAATCTCGCGGCTCGAACCCGTCACCACGTTCAACACGCCCTTGGGCAGTCCCGCTTCTACCAGCGCTTCCGCCAGGCGGAAGGTACAGGACGGAGCGAGCGCCGCGGGCTTGATCACAACGGTGTTGCCCGAGATCAGCGCGGGAGCCATCTTCCATGCGGGAATCGCGATGGGGAAGTTCCACGGCGTGATGAGTGATACAACGCCCCGCGGTTTGCGAATCGTAAAGCAGAAAACGCCGTCGCGTTCGGAGGGAACGGTTTCGCCGGTGAGGCGCGCGCCTTCGCCACCAAAGTAGCGGAAGATGTTGATCGCGCGGCCCACTTCACCGCGAGCCTCCGGCAACGTCTTGCCTTCTTCGCGCGTCATCTCTGCCGCCAGTTGCTCGGCGCGACTCGCCAGAATCTCGGCGGCTTTAAACAGGATTTCGCCGCGCTTGGGCGCAGGCATATTCTTCCAGGCAGTAAACGCCGCTTCGGCAGCCGCGAAGGCCCGCTCGGCATCGGCTTTCAAGGACGAAGGATAAGTGCCCACTACGGTTCCAAAATCCGCCGGATTGTGGGTTTGAAAAGTCTTGCCGCCGGTAGCCGGAGTCCAGGCCCCGTCGATGAGGTTTTTGAATTCAAGTGTCATATTTTCAGGATGTGGAACCGCTCTCAGATTAGTCTCAGAATAACGCGCCGTCCTTATCCGATGCCGGAGGGCGGGTCCGGATTCACCTATCGCGCCCCTTACGGATTGCCGCCAGGAGCTCTGCGAAGTCGCGCTCGGTCTGGTCCGCATATTCCACGGCGAACATCGCCAAAGCCCGCGCAGTCTTTTGCGGCGACCCGCAGTAGCCGTCGATCATGCATGCGTCGCCGGAGCGGGCGTGTCCCCGCGCAAGCAGTTCGCCCGCCAGCAGCGCCAGGTTTCGCAGACCGCCGTCACGCAGCTTTTCCAGGTCGATGTTGCCTTTGTGATCGTTGAGTTGGCGCACCACATAATCGCGAGCACCGATTCGCGTCCACCCGAGCATCAGATCGGACATCGGCTGAATGGCGCGCTGGCCGAGCGCGGCCCGGCGTCCCTGGTTCTCATCCGCCACACTCTCGGCATTATCACCCGGCAGATACTTCGCATAAGCCGACGCCATTTCCTGCTTGATCTGCAGAAACATGGGGTCTTCCGGCCCGTTACCCTCGAACAAAATCACGTAATCACGCAGGCCGACGCTGCCGGTGCCCACGACCTTGAAGCCAACATCGATCGCCCGGAACTGATCCAGGAAATGCCGGCGCTCAGGACTCAGACTCTCTCGATATTCGTTGAGCGATCGAAGTACCTGCCGGCGCATGGCGCCAGTGACCCGCCAGAATGCAGGCTTCAGATCCCGGAAATGTGCCTGACCACGGCGATCTGTTTCGGTAAAGTTCTTCAGCAGATCCAGCGGACGCGCCCGTTCCGACTGCGCAAGCGCGGCATGGACCGGCGCCGCGCGTTCGTCTCTTCGGTGAACCTGATAACGCGCGACAGCAAGAATCGGAAGTCGTGCGAATTGCCGCATGAACAGGCAGTAGTTTTCGGCGAACAGCAACGCTGCTTCCGCGCAGGATTTCGGCCGATGCCCCGATTCGCGCCCCGCGAGCACGATGCTCGCGGCCATGCGCTTCACATCCCACTCCCATGGTCCGCGAATCGCTTCGTCGAAATCGTTCAGATCAAAAACCAGCCGTCCATCCTGCGCCGCAAACGAGCCCAGGTTCTGTACATGGGCGTCGCCACAAAGCTGCACGAAGATGCCGGAATGTGGAAGGCGCGCCAGATCCGCGGCCATGATGGAAACTGCACCCCGGAAGAAGGCAAACGGCGATGCTTTCATCCGCGAGTGCTTCAGCGACAGCAATTGCGTCAGCCTGCCGGCTTCCGATGCCTTCAGCACGTCAATCGGGTCGAACGCCCGTTCGCCGGCATCCAGATGTGCCATGGCGTCCCGCCATCCGGGTTGCCTTTTACTCCTGCCCGCAGCAATCCGTTCGCGAAATGTCGCGTCCTCCGCCATCCTTACATGATCCAACGACACAGGTTGCTCCGAAGATTCTGGCTTCGAGAAACGTGATGCGGGCAGCTGCTTCACGGCCGGCTTCCGTCTCGCGGATGCCTCGAGCTTTTCGCGAGTACGCCGCTGCGATGAGTTTTGTCAGGAGGAGGGCTTTACTCAGCACCATTGGGGAATGAGGAGCACCCTCCGACCGGCTTGGTCCGGCTCTATAGGGCGCCCCCCAGGACCCTTATCGGCTGGTTGGGGTGGCCCTTATAGCAGGCTTGCCGGAGCGCATCGCGGCCAGTTCGTCCACAATCTTCCCGCGCACCAGATCGCACAGCGCCGCGCCCTGCTTTACGGTCCAGGTCTCCACAGACACGGGTGGCAGGATGCGTAATTGGATATCGAGTCCCCCGCCGAACAGCCACGTCTGTTTCGGCAGGGCTGTGCCGGTTCCCTCCACGACCAGCGGAAGTATTGGAGTCCCCTCGCGAACGGCAATCTGAAATGCGCCTTCATTAAAAGGTTGAACCTCGCCATCAGGGGACCTCCCGCCTTCGGGGAAAAACACCACCGAACAACCCTCGCGCAGGTACTTCGCGCATCGCAGCATTGCCTTCGCGCCCTGGCGCGGTACCGCCCGATCCACCGGAACGTCTCCCGCCATCTTCATCATCCATCCCACCAGCGGCACGCTGAAAAGCTCAATCTTCGCGAGCCACTTCGTGTCAAGCCTGAGATGCGAAAGCAGCGGAATATCTGCCAGCGATTGATGATTGCTGACAATCACATACACTTGATCGGCTTTCACATTCTCCAGCCCCGTGATGTGGATGCGCCACGGATTGACGCGCGATAGATTCCGGCCCAGCCGGCGAAACCAGCGTCCCGTAAGCAGGTATGGCTCCCTATCGAACACCCGGACAAGGCCCAGTAGCGGGACCCAGAAGACTACAAGCGCGGCGCTGGCTGCCCAGATCCACAGCGATCGGAGAACACGAATCATGTTGAAAAGGAGAAAGCCCGGCGAACCGTCCACCATGCTAACAGGCGACGCGCCGGGCACTCTCTGGAAATGGCCTTGTTTTATTTATGGTAGTAAAAGCGCTCGCGGACGATCTTCCCATCCTTCCACTGCCGCACCGCAACCTGAGCCATTTTCGCCCGGAAGCCACCTTTGAATGAGATGTCCATGAACCACTCACCGAACGTAGTATCGCCATTCACCGCACTCGAAACCAGCTTGCCGTCATGAAACTCCGCAACCGACGCGAAGAACTCCTCTTCCGCCTTCCGGTTGGCAGCTTTCCCGATGCGCGGCTCATCCGAATTCTCCTGCATGACCACGTCCTCGGCGTAATACTGCTCGAACGCCTCCATCGCCTTCCCCTGAAGAATCGCGTCATTCACCGCCTGATCCAGTTCCGCCACTGATTTACTCATGTGTTTGTCCTTTCCTCAATCTGTCTTTGAAAACGCCTCGCGCAGCTGCTCGAGAACTGAAATTAACTCCTCCAGAGCTCCACGATCAAACCTGCCCAGCTTCGCCGTTCCCATTTCCTGCATCGGCTGATCAATGCGCCCCACCAGTTCCAGTCCCGACGGAGTAATCCTGGTGATTACCATCCGACGGTCCCGGCTACTGCGCTCGCGGACAATCAGCGCGCGCGCTTCCATCCGGTCCAGCAGCCGGGTAATATCCGGATCCCGCGTGATTAACCGTTCGGCTATCTGAGAGCAGGTTGCGCCAGCCTCGCCCGCCCCGCGCAGAATCCTCAGCACGTTATACTGCACCGGCGAAAGGTCAAAGAACTTCAGGAAGTCCGCCGTAGCCTGCTGCAGCACCTCCGAAGTCCGAATCACGTTCAGGATCGCTTCTTCCTCGATCCGTTCGAACGGCTTCGTCTGACTGATCTCGGCCTGAAGTTTGCCGGGCACATGTCTAATATAATCGTTATAACGACTATCGTCAAGAGGATTGTGGAACTAATTTGGGGTCTTGTCGTAATCACGTTGTGATCCGACCCGTTCCCGTGCTCTTTGCTGCCGTCGCGCTAGCCGGGGCCGCCTCCGCGCAGGATTCGTCTAAGCTCCCTCATTTCGAGGCGGCATCGGTCAAGCCGAGCACGATCGACGAAACCGGCTCGCGCAATGACATGACCGGCGTCAACGTTGTCTTTCGCAATTACGTCCTGCGTGCGGTCATCATGTCGGCATTCGGAGTCAACCAGCTAACGCTCGAGGCGCCGGCCTGGCTGGGCGACGAGCGGTTCAATATCACAGCCCGCGTTTCCGACCCAAACGCCACTCCCGAGCAGCGCCGCCAAATGCTGCAGGCACTGCTGATCGACCGGTTCGGACTCACCTTCCATCGGGAAACCAAAGTCCGGGCCGGATATGCCCTGGTTGTCGCCCGCGGCGGACCGAAACTCCAGCCAGTTCCCGATGGCGACCACAATAACAATAATCGCCCAGGCCGTATGGAACGTACTCGCACGACAACCGAGGATTTCGGCACGACGCTCGGATTCGTTCTGCGCCAGCCAGTGGTGAACGAAACCCACATGGAAGGCCGCTACAACATTCTTCTGACCTATGCGCCCGAAGGCGGAGCCGATGGCCCGTCTCCGGTCAGTGAGGGTCCATCCATCTTCACCGCAGTGGAGGAACAGCTCGGCCTGAAACTTGAGCCGCGCAAGCTGCCCGTAGAAATCTTTGTGGTAGATCACTGCGAAAAGTCGCCCACCCAAAACTAGCCGCAGACACAAAGCATTCATTCATCTTTTTTACGAACTCCGAATGTTAGACTACGGGCAAAGTGTCCGGCGATCTTGTCTCCCACTACCGCATTCTCGGCCAGATCGGAACCAGCGAGACCGGAGTGGTTTACAAGGCCCGGGATACCCGTCAGAACCGTCAGGTAGCTCTTAAGTTTCTTCCTGCGGGAGCCGCGCACGATCCTGCTGTTCTCGAACGGTTTCGGCACGAAGCGCAGGCGGTCATCGCCATCAACCACCCCAACATTACTCTGTTCGATTTCGGGGAACACGAGGGCAGACCGTTCCTGGTCATGGAGTACCTTGAGGGCGCTACCCTGGCCCAGGTTATTGCGGCAACGGCGGGTGGGAACGGGCTGCCACTCGAGCCTCTGCTTCGCCTCGCTATCCAGGTAGCCGGCGCGCTCGACGCCGCCCACGAACAAGGCCTGATTCATGGCGACATCAGTCCGAAAACCATCTTCGTCACCACCACCGGCGACGCCAAGATCATGGATTTCGGCCTGGCTGGTCCCGGTACCCAGTCTGCAACGGCTGCGGTCGAGAACGCCCTCGCCGATCCTGAAGCCCCCGGCGAGCCGCTATATCTCGCCCCGGAACAACTCAAGGGTAATCCGCCCGACGCCCGCACCGATATCTTTTCCTTCGGCGCGGTTCTTTATGAAATGGCCACGGGGGTTCCGCCCTTCCAGGGCATCACAAAAGGAGGTGTAACCGACGCGATTCTTACTCGCACGCCGCTCTCACCGTCTCGCGCCGGACTCGATCTGCCTCCGCTTCTTGAACAGGCCATCTATACCTCCATCGAGAAGAACCGTGACGTTCGCTTTGAAAACGCCGCCCAGCTGCGCAACGCTTTGCGCCGGGTAGAAAGGCAACTCCGGACCGCGGCACAGGCCGTGGCACAGGCCGCAGAAGCGCCACCGGAGAAGAGCTATCGGTGGGTGCTGTATTTAGTTGGCGGACTGGCGCTGCTTGCGGTGCTTGGCTTTGCAGTCGAAAGAATCTCGTCCGCTCGCCATACTGCATTTGAGACCGTCCTGATCTCGCGTGTGACGCACTCGGGAAACGCCGTGCTTGCAGCAATTTCGCCCGATCAGTCCTCGGTCGCGTACATCGCGCGCGAAGCGGACCAGGAGAGCTTGTGGCTGCATTCCGTGAAGCGTGGCGGAGATACCCAAATCCTCAAGCCGGCCCCCGTCACCTTCCGGACACTTTTATATTCCAGCGACGGCGCGTATCTCAGCTTCGAGCGAAGGGACAACGGCCAATCCGCTATCTTCCGGATGCCTTCCGCGGGAGGACCCGAGCGCCGGCTATTCACCATTCCGTCGGACGTGATCGACGCCAGCCTTTCGCCCGATGGCCAGCACGTCAGCCTGATCCGGAAAAACACGCTTCAGGACACGGTGCTGTTCGTTGACGATCTCGACACAGGAGTGGAACGACGGATTGCCGCGTGGAAATTTCCTGAAGTACCCGGGGGCTCCGCAGCCTGGTCACGAGACGGCGAAAGCATCGCTCTGGCTGTAGAGGATTACCGCACCCAGACCTACGACCTGGTCTCAGTTTCGCGCCACGGTGGTATGCCGGTCCGCGTTGCGACCAGTCCCGATAACTCCCTGGACGAAATTCGCTGGATGCCCGACAGCCGTGCTCTGATTGCCCGCATGGAAAAGACGCCCGGCCAAAACCAACTCTGGCTCGCACCGCGCACTACCGGCAACTTTCGACCCATCACAAATGACGCGCGCAACTACTCGTCGGCCTCGATCGCGGCCGATGGAAAGGCGCTGATCGCAATCCTCAGTCAGACGTCGTCCACGATCTGGGTGGCGTCAGGCGCGGGAACAGGCGATGCGGGCCCATATACGGACGAGGCCCGGCAAATCACAAAAGGTGCCTCCGATAGTTCGCCCGTGTGGCTGGACGGTGCGCGCCTGATTTATCTTGCTCCGGGCATCAAAGAGCATTCCAATATCTGGATGACGGCCATAGAGGGAGGTCCTCCCCGCCAGATCACCCCGGAGGGAGCACGCAATACCAGCCCAACGGTCTGCGGAAAGTTTCTTGTTTTTGCATCCAACCGGACCGGTCATTCCCATATCTACCGCGCGCTGGCGGATGGCAGCGACGTTCGGCAACTCACCGTAGGCGCGGGCGAACTTCTGCCTTCGTGTTCGCCTGATGGTACCTGGATCGCCTACGGTGCGCACGGGCCGGATGGTGTATGGCGCACTTCAATTGACGGCGCCGATACCATGAAGATTCTGGATAAATATGGATGGCCCCGGGTCTCACCCGACGGCACTTCGGTGTTGATCTCAACGACTCCTGACGCACCGCTGCTGATTACCGCGGCAAAACCGGATGCCGCGGCAGAGCCGGAATCTATCTCAGTTCCCGGCTCGTCCGTACGATGGGGGGCTGACGGAATGTCGCTTCTCTACGTGAAAACTGAACAGGGAGTTGGCAATATCTGGAGGATGGGTCTCCATGGCGGCCCGCCCGGACAAATGACCGCCTTCACGAGCGGCACCATCAGTGCTTTTGCCCTGTCGCCCGATGGAAAGCAACTGGCGGTTGCCCGCCAGAGTACACCCGTAAACGATGTCATGCTCATCCGCGACGCGAAGTAACCCCGGCGCAGGCGAATTGCATGGATCCGTCTCCGCCAGGAATTGTAAGGCTATTCGCTGCCTCCTCTACGCGCTTCACCTCGTCAAGCATTGCGCTTAATCGCTCCTCGACTTCCTTGAGGTCGATATCGGTTTCGTTTGCCTTGTGGAACAACGTGGAAAGCGCCCGAAGCTCGCGCTTCAATCCCTCAGGAACGCCAGGCGCTTCCTCCCAGTCGATCGGCGTACGCGGCCGATGGACACTACGCCGCCCCAGTAACGCGGCCAGAACACATCCGAGCCTCGCCGCATCCCGACGGACAAACAGATTCCATTCCCTGCCGGAACGTTGTTCCCGGCGCGGATCGCGCAGCATGTTGCCATCACGGAAGTAACTGCCTGCGAAGTCGATGATTGTCACGCCTCCGTCCGGACTCAGGAAGACATTGCACAATGCCAGGTCTCCATGCACAACGCCTCTGTCGTGCACGTGGTCGATTGCACGGCACGAGTCGCGAAACAGGCTTAGAGCGCGAACCAGAGGAAATGTCTGCGTCCGCCCAAGCGGGGTCCCCGGCAGATAGGGCAGGACGACATATTCGTATTCAAGCGAATCATAGCCACCCTCTACCAGCCGCACGACGTTCGGATGGCAAAAAAGCGCCAGCGCCTCCGACTCAACCCGAGGTTGCCTCTGTGGCGTTTCTCCCGGACGCCGGGGCTCAAACCGCCGTTTCAGAACGAACGTCTGCCGCGAGGGATCCTCGGCGCGATAAACCAGTTCCGGCCGCGAGTGTCGGCCCTGCTTCAGAAATTGCCCTGTTCGAATCCAGCCATTCACCTCCCCCAAACGCCAGGAATCGTCAGAAGGAGACGGAGGCGGTGTGTAGGGCATTCCGGCAAACTTCACGGGAATGATTGGTCCCTCGCGGACGGTCAC
The DNA here is from genome assembly GCA_048498815.1 of Acidobacteriota bacterium. Taxonomy (GTDB): domain Bacteria; phylum Acidobacteriota; class Terriglobia; order Bryobacterales; family Bryobacteraceae; genus BOG-234. Next base: position 36,940 of record JBEHXG010000026.1, read on the forward strand.
AGTTTTCCTGCCTGGGTGCAGAACCTGCATCTTCTGTCCTCACGCCGGCTGCGCTGCCGCGGCGGTCCCCGTTCCGGTTCCGGTCAGCAGCATCGTCGCGGAGATCACGTCCGCGATAACGCTCAGCCCTATCAGAACCAGGCGTCCTTTCAAAGCCACGCTGGCGCAGCTTTCCCACTGGTTCTGAAAAAACTCGAACACCTCATTGGCGCCATAAACGAATCCGGCAACCAGATCCAGGTTCTCCTGAGTATCCGGAGAATCGCTTTCGATGATTGCCGCGATGGCTTCAAGAGCGCCAACTACGGCGGAAAATGTTGCGGCGGCCTCCAGCTTAGCCGATAGTTTATTGCTGCTGAAACAGTTGGCCAGCGAACAAATCGCAAATCCGGTATTGACACCGCCCATCAGGTAGCCGACGGATGACTCTATGTGATCGCCGGCGCTCTCGAGCGCGGCTGACAGGAGCAATTCGCTGACACCCTCGAAAACCCAGACAGCATTATCCCAACGCATTGCGGTGGTGAGCGCCGGAACCGCCCAGGCCTCTTCGGCTTCACCCAGCAGGTACGTCGTGACCCCGCGCACGATTCGCGTCAGGCTCAAAATGTACATCATCGAAATAACGCCACCCGTATCCGCGCCGCTGCTGGCCGATCCTACGCCGGTCTTCGCGCGTGCCGCTGTCTCCGACGGGCCCGCAAAATAGGTGTCGAGATTCTGAACCGCATTCAGCAGGAAGTCAAGATTTTTCTGATCGAGGAATGTCGTCGATTGCTTGCCAACCAGTCCGTAGATAAACGTAATCGGCACCGCTTCCAGCAGTGCGATGAGACCCAGCAGCGTAAGGTTTTCGCCATCGGGGTACTCGCTGCATTTTGTAGCTTCCTGGAAAAGCGAGGAGAATAGCGGAATGTTGAGCGTCGCCGTCAGCGGGGCCAGCATCTCTTCCATCAGAGTCGCGACGGTCCCTTCCATGTTCGTGACCCAGTCGGCGCCTGCTGTCAGAATATTTGCGATCAGTTTCAGCGCATCGTTTTCCAGCGTTGCCGCGAACTGACTGAACGATATGTTGCTTTGCAGTAGGGAGCTTACGTCACTTCCTACCTCCTCCACGAACGCCGCCACGGCGCCCGTCAGGCTGGAAGAGGAATCTCCGCTCTGCCCCGAACCGCCGGAGGTCCCCGGAGGCTGAACCTGACTCTGCCCCCAGCTCATGCGGGGATCGCTCGACGAGACGCCCGTTGAAGAATTTGTCGTTTGCCCCTGGACGGCCTGATTCTGCGTGTTTACGGAGGTTTGCGGAAGTTTGCCGGAGATGGGAGACAGGTTCTTCGCGAAGTGATCCAGCCAATCTGCCAACGTGCCCAGCGCGCCCGCCGCTACCTTCGGCATAGCGGTCACCATCGCGGACTGCAGAGCGAAGATCGATTCCTGATTGGCAATAATCGTTTCCCAGTCGAACAAAAATGCCAGCCACTGGAAAAGATCCTCCAGGCCGGCGCCCAAAAACTGGATGACCGCCGAAAGCGCCGCGCAAACATCTTCCGCGGTTTCGAGAACAGCTGTGTACAGCCACTGCCCGATATTGATGAAGACGCTTGTCACGCCGTCAACAGCCTTTATGATCAGGCTTCCGATGTCGGCGAAGCCTTCACAGATCGCCTGCCAGATGTCTCCGAAAAACGCTTCAACCGGATTCTCGCTCGACGCCGTACGGGGCTCGATGGCGGTGGACGGAGGGGGAACCTTCGTGCTGCTCAGTGTACCCACAAAACCCTGTGCAGTCTGAAGATCTGAGCTTGACTTTGTGCACCACGCCTGCGCTGTGACTGCCTTCGGATTGGAAGCGGCGGCGTTGGCGTACGTATTGATGTCCGCGCTGGTCTGCGCCGTCGCGTCGACCGTTACCGCCGGTGTGGCTTCCAGCGCTGTTGCCGTGAATGTCAGCTGAGTCACCGCCGGAGTCGAGGCATCCTGCAGGATTTCGAGGCAGCCTCTGAGGTCGGTATTTACCGTTGCGCCGGCGGCGGCGGTGACTGTCACGCACTGATTGTTCACTTCGAGCACAACCGTTGATTGCGCCGTGATGAGAACCGGCGTATTCGCGGCCGGATTCGCATACTGGTCGACGATCTTTACGGTGTGAGTGTAAGTTTGCAGCGTGAGGAAATTCGTATCGTCCGGCAGGTGCAGCCTGCGCTTCCGCCAGTGATTGTGACCGCTGCTGGTGAGATGATCCTTGTGCATTTCCACCAGCACCGTCGCGTTGCCGCTACCGCTCGGCGGCGGCTCCACGGTAAGACCGTTCTGCTGGTAGCTCAGGCCCGTACCGGCGGCCTGAATCGCGAAGATGCTGGTCAGACCGCGGCCTTCGCTGATGTGCATCGCAGCCTTCGTCACTGCCGTCAGCAGAGGGAGCGGGGTGTTCCATGCGCTTGCCGATCCGCGATTCGCATAACTCGCCTGCGTATGGAAAATTACGCCATTCGCCAGCCCGTAAATCGATACAACGTTGCCGTCCGTCGAACAGTGCAGTTCGCTGCAGCCCGTCAGGATCGGCGACTCCAGCACGATCTCGCCAGGCACTGCCGAAGACGGCGTGGGCCCCTTCGCATCGCAGGCGAAGTAAAGAAGCGTCGATCCGTCCACAACGAAAAGGTCGGTCGCGAGCTGTCCTTCGTAGCTGCTCGGCACGGTGCCAAGCGCGGTCGGGGATACCGTGTCGAACACCGTGGCGCTGCCGGTTGAGTTACAGGTGAAGGAAGTGACCGGCGCGGTCTCGCCGACCGGGACAACGATCTTGTAAAAACCGTTGATCGGATGTCCGTCCATCTCCGCCGTATACGCCGTCCTGCCCACAGCCCCGCTGATCAGCTGAGAATAAGCGTGCTCAACATTAAGGGCTTCCCATTCCCCGGAACCGGACATTGGAACCAGATACGGAACAAGCTGAGTGCCGCTCTGGACATGCACGACTCCCATTGGTTCGAGCGCCTGATAGTTGACACCCGCCGAATTAAAGCGGAGTGCGCGCGTGTCCTGCACGCTGACCTGCGAGCCCAGACCGGTACCCGAAGTCGATGGCTTCGTCCAGCCGGCAGGATTCGCCAGCCACGGGGCATTCGAGTCCGGACTCACATCCGAAAGTACCCATACTTCGGTCCACGAATCGGCGTTCTGAACGTTGGTCACCGAAACGGTCAGCACGATTGAGATGTTCCCTGGCGTCAGACCGGAACTGCTGGAATCCGCGATTGACGATCCCGAGTCCTGGCTCACCGCAAATGCCACACCCGCCGGCTTGTAATTCGAACTGTAGCTCTGCATCACCGGCGTGGAGATGTTGTAGAGCGCCCATCCCTGCTGCGGTGTGTTGTCCGTGGCAACTGTCGCCATCAGGTTCCCGCCATCGTCGAGGGAGAAAACGATTGGTTGCCCATCGGAGGTGATCGCCGTGTCGAGCGGACTATCGGCGCCGATCAGCGCCGCCGGACGATGGTTCTCCATGTACTGCGGTGTGACCGAAATTGTGAAGGCAGACGGTGGATCCTGCGTGGCGCTGGCGCCGGAGGCGCTTACTTTCGAGGGCATGGCTGAATTGGCTACCTTTCGTAAAGAAATCAGGTCTGATCCGAAGAACTAACGCCGCGGTGTGGCGATAAACGTGCCTTTCGGCAGGCTGAAGTTGTTCGGAACCGAAAGCTCCAGATTGGCTCGGCACTGGCTGTCCAGTACTAACTGTGAAACCGAACATCCCACCGGGCCCAAAAACACAAGAAGACCGGGATTAACGAACGTAGTTGACTGCAAATCGTCGAGCCAGTTGCCGAAGCAGTCGGAAATGATGCGCGTAACGTCACTCCACGCCGAATTGCTGCTGGGGACATACGGGGGCGGCGTGAAGGGTGTCTTGTTTTTGCTGTAAACGCTGAGATCTATTTGGAGCGCCTGCGCGTCCAGAGCGAAAGCCATCTGAGCCTGGGCCCACGAAATAACAGGCTGTGAGCCCGTAGCAAAAAACGTGTTAGCGATCGCGCTGCTGCTGCTGGCAAATCCAGGTACTGCCTTCCCGGTAACGCTGTGACGGACTGTCAGCAGAAGGTTGTAATCCGGCTGCCCGAAACGCCATTCCATCTGGAAATTCATCGTGTCCGTGAGCGTGACCACCGACTCGTCGCCAGTTAAGTGAGTCCGGTAATACCATCCCGCGGTTGCGATGACTCCCGTGCCGACCTGATTCACCACGGTCGGCACAGGGCTGGCGGTTTGAAAATCGGGGTTTTGGCTGTTGTTCTGTTTCACATACCAGTTGGCGTCAAACATACCGCTGGACGAGGCAGCGGAAAGGCCGATCTTCAGGTTTGTGAGCGCGCCCGAGGCTTCAAAGGCGTCCACCATCGTCGATGCAAGGAAACCAGGCGAGACGCACATAATCGCGTCCCACGCCTCGTCCATCGGCTGAATCTCCAGATCTTCGCTGCCGCTGCCGTCTGAAATTACTGCGTTTACGCTGAAAAGCGCGCCGGATTCCGTTGCACCGCCATACGGTGAAGTCAGACTGGCAAGAAGAGTCTCGGGCTGCACCGAGGTGTTGCACATGAGGACCAGCGATGCGGGCACGTCCACATTGCCGGTGGTCGTTCCGCCGGCAACGACTGACGACGTCACAAGTTTGCTGACAAACGGCACGATGTTGCTGCCGCTTGTGGTCTGGTATGGAACATAGGCCAGGCCAATCTCGTTCCAGTTCTGCGTCATCCACGCAGCGAATCCTTCGGCCAAAGCATTGGCTGCGTCCTCTGCGCCCGCCGGAAATGGCGGGTTCACCACGCCCGCCCCGGCATTATTGAGCTGCAGCGCAGCGGAATAAATACCAAGGTCATTGTAAAAACCCGGATATGCCGCCTTCAACGCGTTCACAATGTTTTCCGGCGGGTTGGGGCAGCTGCCCAGATAGAGATCCGAGCCCGCAGCGAGCGTCAACGGTCCGTCGGCCTTCAGTTCAACCACAACCGTGTCTGACCCATAAAGTTGAGCGGGCGGCGTGCCTTCATAGCCTGCAAATACGTAAGCCACCGGTGTGGCACTGTCGGTCAGGTCCGCGAACAGGCCGCCGTAGAAAGGAAACTGCAACGATACCTGGCCGGAGCCGGGGGTCAGTTCAAACATTGCAGTGGAGGGATTCGCCGTCGCCGCCTGATAGAGCTGATACTGCGGACTAGGTGGTGAAAAGACGTATTGACCGTTTTCGTACGAGAAGCTCAGAGTAAGCGGCGCACTCGGGGGGTACGATTGCGACCACACCGTACCCAGCACCCCGCTCAGCGTGTCGCTCCTCAGGCCGAATACGACGTCGGCAGCATCGGCCAAACCTGGAGATGTCAGCATATGATCCCTTCAAATGCGCAGAATTCCAAAGCGTTCATGTTTTATACCTCGTGTATCTCGCAGTGAAACACTTACCATATACGATTAGTCGTCAGGATTCAATGAAAAATCCTGCTGTCTGAAAAATAGATTTGGTTATGGCATTTAATTTTTGCGCTCGCTAAAAAGGTTCGGCACGGATGAAACGGCGCCTGTCCCGCAGAGCACAAGGTAAGCTTGCTCTATGCAGGATCGTACGCTTTACCCCAGCACGAAACTGGTCAACGGCGCGTTTATCCTGGCGGCACTGGTCGCCATCGCGGGCATGTGGGCCATTCACCGGTACGCGGCCGATAATCCCGCCTGGCTATACTTAACTCCGCTGATCGCTTTCCTGCCCCCGCTCAACATGCAGATAAAGCGCAAGGCATCGCTTCTCCGCATCCACGACGGCCATCTGACTTGCGAGACAGGCTACCTTTCACGTACCCGCCGCACTCTGGACATGGCGAAGATTCAGGACGTGACGGTCAGCCAGACCTTCGGTCAACGTTTAATCGGTGTGGGCGATCTGATGCTGGAAAGCGCGGGGGAAAGCGGCGCCATGGTGATGCGAAATCTGGACAATCCGCGTGAAATCGCAGATGCCATTCTGGCGGAGTCAAAGCGCTGAATGAAAGCGGGCAGCTCTCTGGTTATCGAGTGGTGCTTTGTTTCATTTTGTCCACGAGGAATCGCATCGAACGTTCCGTCGGCTGGCGTAGCGCGCGGCCGCCGTTTCCAGCCTGGTGAGGCTCGGCATTTTTGTCCCCGGCCGGATCTCCGGCAGAACCGTCCGATCCTGCGGCCATAAACGAAGCGCCTTCTTACGGATTCCGCGAAGCGACGTAAGCCGCCAGATTCAGCAGATCATCCTGGCTGAGGTTTGCGACAACAGGCTTCATCAGTCCGGTCCAGGCGCCTTTGCGCGTGCCCTGCTGCATGTCATACATCTGCCGCACCATGTAGCTCGGCGACCGTCCCGCGATGGCCGGCACAGGTCCGATTCCCCTGAGGTCCGCACCGTGGCAAAGCCCGCACTGACCAGCCGTTGCGAGCGCCTCGCCTTTCTTAATGCTGCCCACGGGCGCGTACGCGATAAAGCCCGATCGGGGATTTCTGTACGTCTCCGTCTGCTCCGCGCTCACCGGCACTTCGATGATCCGGTTTCCGAGCGGCTCCGTTTCACTCCCATCGAGTGCAAGGAAAAGTCCGCCGTTGATCCGCGTCTTCGGCGCCGTTGCGGACTCCTGCACTTTAATCCAGGGCTTAAACGGCACGGCGGCAAAATAATCTGCCGCAGCTTTCATCTCGTCGTCAGTCATCGCCTTCGCCAGCGCTGCCATCGCGTTGGTATTCGCCTTCCGGCTGTCCGCACTCTTGCGATCCCCGGCCGCGAAATCCTTCAGTTGCTGGATGAAGTAGCCCTTATTGAGGCCGTTCACACCGGCGTTCTCCGCGCGGCCCTGGCCGTTGGGGTAGTGACACAAGGCGCAGGCGCGAACATCGGGCCGCCGTCCTTTCGCCACAATCTCCGGCATCGCGGGATGATCTCCCGGGAACCAGTCAGCGGGACCGAAGCCGTCGCTCACTTGTTGGCGCGTGAACTCGCCCGCGCTGCCATCCAGATGCAGTGCCGGGGCGGGCGTCGCCGGAGTTCCGGGCTGCTGACCGCGCCCACCGCCACTACCTCCTCTTCCACCTGCGGGTCCGCCGTTTCCTCCGGCCGGCGCGGCTGAGGGACCCGACGCGAACCCGTAAGCCCATGGTGGAGGATCGGCCGCCCCGGCCATCCAGGCAGCTCCCAGCAGGCAACCCAATACAAAGATGGAACGCTTCATAGCGCCAATCATTATATCCGCGAGCTTTAATCCTGGTTGAACAGTTCCCCGCGATTGATTCGCTCGCCTTTGAATACAACGAATGAGATCGTCTCTGTCGCCTTGATGTCCTGCAACGGATTGCCATCCACCACCAGCATTGTGGCGTCCTTGCCCTTTTCGATCGAACCGAACCGCGAGCTTGCGCCGAGCGCCCTGGCCGCATCCAGCGTGGCTGCCCGCAACGCCGCCGCCGGCGTCATGCCTCCCTCCACCCACAATGCGAGTTCATGCTGTACTGTCGGACCATGGAACACCAGCATATTGCCGGCGTCCGATCCTGCGATCACCGTCACGCCGGCCTTCGCGGCGCGCAGCAGATTGTCGCGAGCAATTGACATATCCATTGGGAACTTCCCGATTGACTGCCGCGATAACGCGGCCCTGGGTGAATCGATTAGTTTTTGGGTGCCGGCCATCAACTCCTTTGGAACAACCTGCTGCACCAGCGAACGATTCAGCAGTTCGAGCTTTCCGGCGGCATATGCCGGGAAGGCTTCGGCGACGCTAAGCGTGGGATCGTAGGTCACACGTTTCGCTGCCATCTGCGCAAAAACCGCATCGGGAATCCGCTCACGGAAGGAACCGTGCTCGATGCTGCTGGCCCCCGCCTTCAGCGCATCTTCCATATCCCGCACATTGCCGGTATGCACGATCAGAGGCAGCCCATCCGCAAGCGCCGCGGCCCCGATCGCATTCAGAATTGCCGGATCAAGCCGGTTGTAGGTGAGACCTCCTCCGCCAGATTCCAGAATCGCCTTGACCCCGTCCACGCTCTGCTGCTTCAGCGCATCCACCTGCGCCCTGGCTTCCGCCGCCGTGTGGGGCATCCGCAGGAACTGAGCATTCACCTGATCGCGAATCGAATCCGGCAAGCTCTTCATGATCTCCGTGCCGTGCCCGCCTTCCGTCGTAAACAATGGGCCCACCGTGAAGAACTCGGCGCCGGATTTCTCACCGCTGTTCACCAGCTTCCGTACCGCAAGAGCCCCATCCAGCGGATCGCCGACACTGCGTACCGCCGTCACCCCGCTATACAGATAGGAAGCCAATGCGCGCTGCATGGATTTCTCCGGGTCATACTTGCCCCAGTCCTCCATCAGCCCGCCCGGCGAGCCCAGATGGATATGGGCATCAATCAGCCCCGGCAGTATCGTCTTGCCCGCTGCCTCGATCGGATCGGCGTTCACCGCCTTCTCATCCGGAATGTCGTGATCGTAAACCTGGGCGATTTTGCCATTCCTGACGAGCACCGCGCCATTTTCAATCACGCGGCCATCGCCCACGAAGATACGGGCGTTGCGAATCAGCAGGGTCCGCGAACGCGAGATTTCGCGGCCAACAATTGCAGTCTTGCGAATGTTGTCCTTCGCGTGCGCCTGCCATGCCCCCACCATCACGAACGGCAGCAGCACCGCCAGCACCCAGAGCTTTGAGGCAGGCTTGATCTTCTCTTCCTTCTCCCACCGGAACAGCTTCACGCACACCGTGAGGCCAACCGCCGTCGTGAGAATCAGCGCACCCGCGGACTGCCAGTTCGAGATCAGCGATTCATGCTGAATCATCAGATTTTGCAGCCCAAGCACGATATGCGTGGCCGGAATGAACTGCGATACCACTTTCAGCCAGTTCGGAAACATCGCCACAGGAAACGTGGTCCCGCTCAGAAACAGCATGCTCATGTAGACGATCTGGATGAGCACATTGCTCTCCTGCATCGAATTCACGACCGACGCAATAATCGAACCCACGGAACGAATCGCCACCACACCCAGCATGATGAACAAAATCAAACCCGCCAGGTTTTCCGGCAGAGCCATGCCATAGCGGAAATGCGCCATCGCCAGGATCATGAACAGGAGGGGCAGATAAACGAGCAGCCCCGTCACCGCGGATGCGACCAGCAGCGGCAGTGGCGAAATCGGTGCCACCTTGTAACGCCGCAGGATGTTGTTCTCGCGATCCTGCACCGCGCGCATTCCGGCGCCGAACAGACCGTTGCCGAGAATGCCGATCACGAGCACCATCGTCACCACCTGCGAAATCACGCCTCCGCGCTCGGCATGATTCACCTGCGCAAACAGGAAGAAAAACGCGAGTGGCATGAAATAATTGAAGAAAATCACCGCCTTCAGCCGGAATGCCAGCCGGACATCGTTGCGGATCAGCGCCAGATAAGGTTTCATTCGCGTAGCTTCTTTCCTGTGAGTTCAATGAATACGTCTTCGAGCGTGGGCCGCTTCAGGTGCACATCTTCGAGCTCAATTCCCTGCCCGTCCACCCACTTCACAATTTCGACCAGCGTGCGCGCAGGCCGCGCTGAATTCACAATCAGGCGCCGTCCATCTCCACTCAGCGTGCTGCTGATTGCCTCCGGCCACTCCGGCAGCGCCATGCCGGTCAGCGATCTGTCGCATGCGATCTCAATTGCAGACTTTGCCGCACTCCGCTCCTGAAGCTCGCGCGGTGTGCCAATCGCGACCACGCGGCCCGAATCGATAATCGCCACGCGATCGCAGAGCCGTTCGGCTTCCTCGATGTAGTGAGTAGTCATCACGATCGTCGTCTGATCGCGCCTCAGGTCCTCAATAAGAGCATGGATTTCGAGTCGCACCTGGGGATCAAGGCCTGTTGTCGGCTCATCCAGAAACAGCAGCGCCGGATCGTTGATCAGCCCCAGAGCGATCGCCAGCCGCTGCTTCTGACCGCCCGAAAGCGTGGAATAAAAAGCCTCGCGCTTATCCTCAAGCTGCAGCCGCTTCAGCAACTCGCCCGGATCGCGCATGCGGCTATACAGTGCGCCGAACAGCTCGAGCGCCTCAATCACGCGGATCTTGTCCGGCAGATTCGTTGCCTGCAGGCACACGCCGATGCGGTCCTTCAGTTGTGTTTTCTGTTTTTCCGGATCAAGGCCCAGGACCCGCACGTCGCCGGACGTGCGCTGCCGAATGCCCTCCAGAATCTCAACCGTCGTAGTCTTGCCGGCGCCGTTCGGGCCCAGAAGTCCGAAGACCTCGCCCGTCCGCACCTCGAAATCCAGACCCCGCACGGCTTCGAAAGCGTCATAACTCTTCCGAAGGCCGTTAACGGAGATCGCGTGTGTTTCGCTCATAAAGGTGGTTCCGCCCTCTGCCTACTGTTGCAGAATAACGGAAACCACCTGAGCCTTGTTCCAATCTTCGACGAATAGTCGAAAAGCCTGACCGAACCGTCTAGCCCTCGGACTTAGCCGCGATCTCAGCCGTCAGAATCGCCACGAACTCATCCAGCGGAATTGCCCCCAGGTCGCCGCGCTTACGATGCCGCACCGCAACCTGCCCGGCATCCGCTTCGCGTCCCCCGATCACGAGCATGTACGGTACCTTCTGTAGCTGCGCTTCACGGATCTTGAAATTGATCTTCTCGTTCCGCTTATCGATGTGAACACGAATTCCCGCCGCCTTCAGCACATGCGACACATGCTCGGCGTATTCCGTCTGCTTATCCGTGATCGGCAGAATAGCGGCCTGGACCGGCGCCAGCCATGCCGGAAATGCCCCCGCGTAATGCTCAACCAGAATTCCGAAGAACCGCTCCACCGACCCGAACAGCGCACGATGCACCATCACGGGCCGATGCTTCTTGCCGTCCTCTGCGGTGTACTCCAGCCCGAATCGCTTCGGCAACGTGAAGTCAAACTGCACGGTGGAAAGCTGCCACAACCGGCCAATTGCATCCACCAGCTTCATGTCGATCTTCGGACCATAGAACGCCGCTTCATCCGGCGTCACGGTCGCGGCGATTCCCAAACGATCGCACGCCTTGCGCAGCGCACCTTCCGCCAGTTCCCAGTTCGCGGGCTCGCCGTCATACTTGCCGCTCGCCCCGCCATCCCAGGTGGAAATCTCCGCCTTGTATTGAGTAAAACCAAATGTCTTTAACGTGTCGATCGCGAAATCGAGACAGTTTACGATCTCGTCTTCCACCTGCTCCGGCGTACAAAAAATATGCGCATCGTCCTGCGTAAATCCGCGCACGCGCAGCAATCCGTGCATGGTGCCGCTGCGCTCGTACCGATATACCGTCCCCAACTCGCCCAGGCGAACCGGCAGATCCCGATAACTGTGCTGCCCGTCGTGATATATCAGAATGTGGCCGGGGCAATTCATCGGCTTCAGCTGATACTCCGCATCGTCCAGTTCCATCGGAGTAAACATGTTTTCCGAATAGAAGCCCGCGTGGCCGGACGTCTCCCACAGTGCCCGCCGCATCACGTGCGGCGTATAAACCAGCGAATATCCGCGCTTCAGATACGCGTCCCGCATCCAGTCTTCCAGCTGCTTGCGAATAATCCCGCCTTTGGGGTGGAAGAAGATTAAGCCAGGTCCAGCCAGTTCCTGAATGCTGAACAGATCAAGCTCTTTCCCGATACGTCGATGATCGCGCCGCTTCGCCTCTTCGAGTTTGTTCAGATACTCATCCAGCTCTTTCTTCGAAAACCACGCCGTCCCGTAAATCCGCTGCAGCTGCTTGTTCTTCTCGTCGCCCTTCCAGTACGCTCCCGCAATCGAAAGCAGCTTAAATGCCTTGAGCTTCGATGTATCCGGCACATGGGGCCCGCGGCAAAAATCGATGAAGTGCGGCCCCAGCGTGTACTCGGAAAACACATCGTCCGCGCGTTCGGTAATGAGCTCCACCTTCATGGGCTCATTCATCTCTTCATATTTCTTAATACCGGAAGGCTTATCGATCAGCTTCCGCTCAAAGGTGAGGTTCTGCGCCTGCAGTTCCCACATCTTCGCTTCGATTTTTTCCAGATCCTGCGGCGTGAACGGCTCGGCGCGGTCGAAGTCGTAATAAAACCCGTTGTCGATCGGCGGACCAATCCCCAGCTTCGTCTCCGGAAACAGCTCCAGCACCGCTGCCGCACAGAGATGCGCGGTCGAATGGCGATATACGAACAGCGCGTCGTCATCTTTATTGGTCAGAATCTGCACCACGCTGTCCTCTTCGAGAGGCCGCTTCAGGTCATACAGATTCCCGTTCACCTTTGCCACAATCGCGGCCTCAGCCAGACGCGGACTAATGCTTTGAGCGACGTCAAAAGCGCTGGTTCCGGCGGGAACAGGACGGCTGCTGCCGTCCGGAAGAGTGACCTGTAGGGTGCTCATAGAGGGAAACCTTCAGGTTAACATCGGTAGCAGGGAGGGTTACCCTTGTCCACCGAATCCACTCGACGTATCTTCCTCGGAGCAGTCACAGCCGCCGCCGCGGTCTCCTCCGCCGCCGCTGAGGACAAAGAAAAAGTAACCGGCATTGGAGGCTTCTTCTTCCGCGCCAAAGATCCCAAAGGCATGGCGAAGTGGTACTCCGATCACCTCGGCGTTGATGTAACGCCAATGAAGGCGGGCGATCAGCCCTGGCATCAGGAAGCCGGAACCTGCGCCTTTCAGCCGTTCTCAGAAACCTCCGGCTATCTCGGCGACTCCGCGCACCGCTGGATGATCAACTTCCGCGTTCGCAGCCTGGAAAAGATGGCGGCGCAACTGCGCGCTGCGGGCATTTCCGTCGACGTCGATCCGCAAACGTATCCCAACGGCGTGTTCGCGCACCTCACCGATCCGGAAGGCAACAAAGTCGAACTCTGGGAGCCGCGCGGCGCCGACCGCTAGACGGATCGCCGCAGAACATCGGAAAATCGCTGCAGCGCACGCGCGAACGTCGCATTCTCCGCGGCTGCAAAACCAATCCGAAAATGTCCCGGCGCGCCGAAGCAATCGCCCGGCGCGACCATCACACCATTGCGCAGCAGGTCCTCGCAGAACGGCCGGGTATCGCGCACGCCGGCAATCCACGGATAGGCTGTCATCCCGCCACGCGGGCGAAGCCACTGCAGCACGTCCTGATGCGCCGCAAGAAAGGAATCGAGCCCGGCAAGATTGCGCGATGCCACCGTACGGGCCCGGTTATAGATCGTTTCGCTGTGTTTCATCGCCAGTGCGCCAAGTCGTTCGTTGATCGCGCCGCTGCAAATGGAAAAATAATTGCGCGCGTTCAGATAAAGCGCACGGCGTCGCGCGTCCGGCTCCACAATCCATCCGAGTCGCAACCCACTCAGACACATCGCCTTCGAAAAATCACCGATCCGCACAGCACGCGGAAGCCGTGCTCCGGTTCCCGCACCTTCCTCAAAGTAGACAGGATGATAGACCTGATCCACCACAAACGGCACATTCCGTTCAACACAAAAATCGTGCAGCGCCTCCATCTCCGCTGCCGTCATCACCGCCCCGGTCGGGTTGTGCGGAGTATTCACCAGCAGGAGCTTCGTACTCTCATCCACAAGGCCGCGAACCTCATCCAGATCCAGATCGAACCCATTCTCCGCGCGCAGATGATAAAACCGCGTCTCCAGCCCCAGCGACTCCGCCATTGCCGCATTCGCAGGAAAACCCGGCGACGGCAGCACGACATTCGCACCCTTCTCCGCCGCAAGAAAGAACAAAATCAGCAGCGCCTCTTCCGCCCCGGTCGTCACCTGCACATCGCCCGGTGCTGCACCCACCACGGGCGCAATTGCCTCCCGCAGCTCAGTCGTACCGGTAGCAGCGACATAACTGACCCGCATGTCGAGCAGAAAATCCAGACTCGCTTCGCCGCCCAGCGCCACAAGCTCCCGCAACGTCCATACCGGACCCGTACTCGAAGCAAGATCGAACTCGATCGGCGGATCCGCGGTATGCTTCCTGCCAATCCACTGATCCAGGAGAAAAGGCGTCAGTTCCATTGCCCAATCGTAGCCCCGCTGCACTAATCTATGTACATGACCCGGCTGCTGCTCTCTCTCCTCCCGGCCCTCGCACTCGCGCAGACGTCGCCCCCACGCTTCGAGGTAGCCTCCGTCAAGCCGCTTGACGCCACTCTCGTCGACCTCGTCCGCACCGGCTACCGCTCCGTCACCATCACCGACACACGCGTCGACCTCAAAGGCCAAACCCTCCCTGAGCTGATCGGGCGTGCTTACAACGTCGTGCAGGACCAGGTCCTTAATCTCCCGGACGCCGCCAAAGGCATCTTTTTCGATGTTCAGGCTACAATCCCCGCAGGCGTGCCGAAGCAGGCTGTCCCCGAAATGCTTCAGGCGCTGCTCGCCGAACGTTTCAGGCTCACCGTCCATCAGTCCGAAGAAACGCGCTCCATGTACCGGATGTCCGTAGGCAAACCCACGGCAAAGCTTCAGCCCTCAGCAGGTTTAGGTCCTGGCAAGTGCGTGGTGGAAGGCGACCATCGCATCTGCCATGCCATGACCATGTCCGAATTCGCCACCACGCTAAGCCAGATCGGACAAATCGGTCGTGCCGCCGCGGCGACCCCCGGCCCGGTCGCCGCCCCCATTCTCGAATGGATCATCGATCGCCCGGTAGTCGATAACACTGCCCTCGAAGGCCGCTTCGACTTCCCCTTCGACTACAACCGCGTGGGCCCGAACTCAGCCGACACCCCGCCAGTACGCGTAGTCGACACCGTCACTGCTCTGGGCCTGAAGCTGGACGCCGTCAAACAAGCCTTCCCCATTGTCATCGTCGATCACGTTGAGAAGACCCCGACCGGCAACTAGCCCGTAGTAACGCCCTCGCGGTTACCGAGCGAAGAGGCCGTGCCACAGAGCCTTGCCGGAAGGCAGCGGACGTGCCATATTCGCCGTCAGCCGGAAACCCGCGGCTTCCATCGTTCGCACGAACTCTTCGGGATTGACGAACCGGAAGCTTCCGGAGAGTGATTGCATGCTCGCAAACTGAGTCGGCGCGACGCCCTGCTGGCGCTCACTCGGCAACTGCAGCACCACCGACATCAGTCCGTTCGCTTCCAGGAGCGCCAGAGAGTTCTCCAATGCGAGCCCGCACCCGGCATGTTCGAAAAACAAAGCCGCATGCACCAGCTCGGCCGGCGGCATTTGAATGATCTCTGCTGATAAATCCACGCATCGGAGCTCCAGTCCAGGCAACGTCTCAAACCTCTCCCGGACCGCATCCAGATAATCGGGGTTAATATCCACACCGCATACGCGTCCCGTAACGCTGCTGTCGATATGCTCCAGGCCGTTTCCCCCGGCAACACCCATCACCACCACACTCGCGGGCCGCGCGGTGCGAAGTACGTCGCGGAACATGTCGGATAAGGCGCTCAACTGCCGCACCTCATCCGCGTTCATGTGCCCCTCGTAGTCTTCGAGCGGTATGCCGAGCCAGGGATTGGGCACGAGTGACCTAAGCCGAAGCGCTCCGGCTCAGCTTTGGCTCAACCGGCCTCGGCGCAGTCCCGGCAATCGCCTTCCAGCCCCACGCAATCTCCGGCATCAGCAATGCAAGCAGCATCAACAGGAAGATTTCAGCCGCGACTCCATCCGGCGTGGCGGGATGCAGAAATGCAATCGGTGCAGGCAGCCGTGTAAACATGAAGATCGTGCAACCGACACCATATGACCGCACCATCCACTGCCGATGATGCGTAATCTGCCGTCGCCTCGCCGTCAGGAAAGCTGCCAGCGTGGTTACGATCCAGAACGCTGCCTGTACAGCGCCCGCAACCGGCAACAGTCCCGGCCCGTGCGAAGCCAGCAGCGCAGCGAAAGGCGCGGCAATCATCACGCAGATCACGTATACCTTTCCCAGCGCACGATGCAGATTCAGATATTTCCGTCGGAACCGCGAGGAAAACTGCAGCGGACCCAGCAGGATCGCGATGACAGCCGTGAGCGCATGCGGCACCAGAATCGGCAGCGCCGCTGCCATCCGCGCGTGGTTCGGATTGGTGACTTCAAAAAGCGGGAGATCCACCAGCGCAAACACCGACAGCAACATCAACCCGAACGTAATCCACAACAGCGTTTTCAGCATCGAACTCTCCGGAGTGAGAGAGTATAGCGCAGCCCGCGCACATCGCGCTACACTTGACGCGCATGCGCTCCTGCGTTGCCGCCGTAATCGCCGTGTTTGCCCTGAGCGCGTGCCGCGCTCCAGGTGAATTGACGTCGCCGCACACGCCAATTCTCCTCTTCACAGGAACCGGCACCTCGCCCGGCGACGTTCGGGCGATCGAGGAACTTCTCAGTCGAGAACGTCTGGAATACGCGACTGCTGACTCGCGCCGGCTCAATGCGGCAAACGAAGCCACTCTCGGGGCACACAAACTCCTGATCGTTCCCGGCGGCAACTTTGTCCGGATCGGCGAAAGTCTCACTAGTGCCACCGCTACCCACATCCGCAACGCCATCAATAGCGGCCTGAACTATCTCGGCATCTGCGCCGGAGCCTTCTTCGCCGCCGATTCCGGCTACAACAGCCTGAACCTCGCCAACGGCATGCGCTTCCATTTCTATTCAATCGAGAGCAAAGGCATCCGTAAAGCCGCCGTACCGATTTCTATCCCCGGTATGCCAACTCTTGAGCACTATTGGGAAGACGGACCACAACTCACCGGCTGGGGCGATGTGATCGGCAGATACCCCGACGGCATGCCCGCCATAGTGGAGGGCGCTGCGGGCCAAGGACACATCATCCTCACCGGAGTCCATCCTGAAGCTCCCGAATCCTGGCGCGCAGGCATGACCTTCCAAAACTCGGCCGAACCCGATAACGACTACGCCGTCACGCTAATCCGCGCCGCGCTAAAGGGCACGACGCTGGCCCACTACTGAACTCGGCGGCGCGCCTACTCGATCGGCGCATCCACCAGCTGCGGAACGATGCTCTGCACAAGCGGCTCGTCGTCTGTCATCGACACCATGCCGTTCTGCTCCACCTGCAACGTCGCCTGAAAAACGCCATGCGAATACCCGATCGTCGCATCCACCAGAAACACGCCGCGATCGTTGAAGCCTTCGAACGTGGCGGGTCGCACCACGCCGCGCACCACATCGAGTTCGTCATCTTCGAGTTCCGTCAGCGCAGGATCGGTTTCGCTCTCCAGCACGTGGAACGGCCCTTCATGCCCGCGCACAAAGAAATTGAAGAATTTCACGTAGTCGATAATGTTATCCTGCGTCAGCCGGATCGGCTCACTCGCATTCACCTCATGAATCAACGGCGACGTGCCGTTGAGTTGCCTGAGGGTGTTCCCGCTCACGAGATAAAAGATCGCGCGCCGCGGATGCTCCCACGCGCCGTCACGGAGCCGCAGCAGCCGCGCGTTGCTGTAAAACGGCAGCGGAGCCTCCGCCAGCTGCGTGCTCGGAATCTCGAACTGAAGCGATTTATCTGCCTTCCGGATGCCGTCCACAATAGAGACGAACACAGCACCCCGCACGAGCTTCCAGGGTGCTTGAACCGCGTCGCCCGGATCGTCAAACTCAAGATTCTGTAAGGGAAGGAAGGGCATGACCCATCTTATCTGCGGCGTACCTTCAAGGCTTCCACAAGCGAAGCGGCAGCAGACTAGGTGAAGCAGGGAACGTTTCCCTCTGCGTCGAAGTTCCCGTGAATTCGTGATCGATTCTTCGGTAGAGGTAAGGAGATCCCCACAGATTCCCGCCTGCATTCGACGTGAAATAAGGCCGGGTGAAGTGCCAGACTTCGTCCGAATTCGCGAACGGACCGGCGCCATGTGAAATGGAAAGCGTCTGATTGATCTGCGCGCGCCGCGTTCCGAATTCCGGTTGTTCCGCCGCGATGAAATTGGCATCAAAATGGAAGCCATGTCGTTACTCAGAAGCAGAGTCGCGCTTTGGCGAAATGTGCCAGGATCAGGCTCAGGCGCCGGACTCTCATAAACACGGCGGACGTATGACACCGCCACCGCAGGGCGTACCCCGCTACCATTCATCACCACCGCCTGCGCGCCCGGAAACCCCTGGCCCGGATGAATCTGCTTGTCCCACCAGCGCCGTCACTGCTGTGGAGGCTCGGTCATCACCAGAAACTGAACGCGCGGAGCGACAGTCAGCTTCGAGTCCCGAACTCGGGAGAGTTAACGGCGCCAAGCCCACCGGTTTCGAATTGCAAATATCCAGCGTGAGTCAGTGTTGCCGGTGTCGAAACAGTAGGACGAGCTGGATTTGCATCGGGTACCGGATCGGAAACCGTCTGCGCGCAGTCAGGTACCGCAACGAGACATATGAAACAGATTAAGAAGGCGGAGCTAATCGATGTTTCAGGGTACCGTCCCCTGCCGCAACGTCGTGCTCGCCGATAATCCATCCTTCCAGCGACACCGCTGCACGATCCTCCGCCGGCAGATGGCTGAGATTCAGCCAGGAGGCCAGCCGCCCATCAACATCTGCGCGTCGCAGAGCCTCAACGGTACACCGCGCATCGGCTTCGTTCGATTGCGGTGTTCCCACTGGCCGCATCGCAGAGGGGTACGCCTCAATCAGGACGTGGGCATACTGATATTTCGCCGCATCGACATTCAGTCCGTCAAACGGCCAGCAGAAAAGTGGTTTGTCGTCGTTTTGACACAGCGCCACCAGTTTTTGCAGCATGCTTAACCCATACAGCGACTGACCTCCGACCGACCCCTTATCGCCGACTCTGCAGAACGGCATCGGAGATGATTTCCCGAAACCGCTGCGTCGCTGATCGGTCAGGCGATACGAGCCCTCCTCGCGGGGATTACGCAGCGGAATGCCATAATTCGGTTTCGTAGCGGACCAGAAATACTCGCGCAATCCTTTGGATTGCAGCCACGCATTGATCGCAGATGCGAAACCGGGCACGCTCTCAAACCGTGGCGCACCTTCAGAATAGGAACCTTCCAGAAAGCTCTTTATTGCCTCACCCCATGGCAACTGGTCGATACCCAGTTCGCGAGCCAGTCCGATCGGAAATCCGTAAGCATGATCCTGCCCGAGGCAAACCCTGACGCCCCTATGCGACGCCGATACCAGCCTCTGATGCATCCAGGTCACCAATGTTTCGCGTGTGAAACCTCTATGTATATAACCGCTGAATCCGGTGTCGCGGAAGCCACGACGATTGCCTTCCGTTGATTATGCAGGCGAGCCGCGCCGGAGTAGTCGGCGAAAATGTACTCGCCGAAGAGAGTCCTGACGCCGGGCGCTGCCACAAATTTGGGCGCAAAGGGAGTCTGCGCCTCGGCCGATTCAACTCTCCGAGGCGTCACGGCCGCACTCCCGCGCGGTGCAAGAGAAAACTCGGCGCTCAAAGGAATCGCTCGCCACATTTCGGTACCCTGAACGATACGCATACCAGGCGTCGGCCTGCCCGCCCCGTTTCGCATTCGGACCCAGACCGTCTCCACACCATTCAGCCAAAGTGTAATTTGCCCGGATTCGCCCACACCGGACAGTAGTGCCCGCATTTCCGGAGATAGATGTTTGAACCAGATGCAGACATCTCGCTTGATCAGATTCATTTCAGCGTATTGTCTCAAGACTCAGTCACAGCGAATTTCAAAAATCTTTTACCTCCCGCAAACGAAAGAATTCAGATCAGATCCGGCACGCACGCGCCGGAAAATTCGCTACATTCATTCATTGTTTCAATTCCTCCCATGCCACACTCTGACCGGGAGGCCACAGCCATGTCAGAATCCGCCACAAAATTCCAGCCCGACCGCACCATCGCTCTCCGCGGCTTCAACACCTTCGCGGCAGCCGCAAGCATTCACTCCGCTTCTCCCACCGGCTTCACCGTCAGCGGCACCTTCCGAGACCCTGCCGACTTTGCCGTCGCCATCCTCTACGACGCCGACAATTTTTACGAACATCCCCTGATCAAATACCTGCCCGACTTCGATCTCAAGGGCCTCACCCTGTCCTTCAACCTCAACTACTCCGATGGGCTCCAGCCCATCGATTCCCCCAAATACAACTGGATCGACTGGGCCACCCTCGACTGCATCCGCCCCGACGGCGCCACCGCCCAAGTCCGCCTTTGGGACAATGCCACTCTCGCAAGCTCAGCTTTTCCCGCCGCTTCGGCAACCTGCACCGTACAAACCTCCGGCGCGGGCATCCAGCCCTTCGACCGCGCCACCCTCTGGTATCAAAACCTGGCCTTCGATTACATCGTCCCGGCCGGCGTCACCTCCCTCGAATTCGCTTTCTATGCCCAGGGCACAGGCGTCACCCACTCGATAACCATCGCTGGCGCCACCTACCCACACACCGAGTCCGACCCGATGGGAGAAAGCAGCGACGCACAAGCCAACGCCCTGATCACGCTGATCAACAACGCTCACACTGCGGGCACACAACCCTACGTGACTGCCGCCACGGGCATCACCAGCAACACCGTTCGGCTCACGGTAATCCCCAATACGACAACGGGACAGGATGGCATCCCATTCGCCGTCAGTGCGACCGATGGGGCCCTGGGCACTTCTACCGGAACGATGCGATATACGTCTCCCGCATACGTTGCCGGAGCGATCGCCGCACAGATCAATACCACGAACTGGGCCACCGCTAATACCCCTCACGCCCTGATCGCAACCACAAGCGGGCCCAACGTTACCGTGACTGCGGCGCGCTACGGGTCGGCGACCGCGGCCGGCGCCACGCTGATCTCGATGCCTGACGCAGATTTCTCCGCGTTGACCGCAGGTTCTTCCATCACCATCGCCGGGGCAACCTACACCGTCGCGAGCGTCACGTCGTCAACCAGCCTTACGCTCACCGCATCCGCACCATCCGGCACGCGCGTGGTCTGGTCGTCGGGCTCCGCATCTGCGCTTGCCAACGTAAGCGCCACCAATGTAACGGCTATCCCCAACTGCGTATTCTCGGGTCTGATTTCGGGTGATCCCATCTCGATCGGCGGCGTCGCATGCACCGTAACGAGCGTCGCATCGCCAACAACTCTGACGTTCTCCGGTGCAGCCACGCCCGGAACCAACGTCGCGTGGGTGGCCCCGCGCGGAGGACACGACGGAAACCTGATCGAACTCTACTCCCTTTCTAAGACCCCCACGCTGACCTGGGACGCCGTCCAATATCCGCTGTCCGGCGGCAGTTCTAATGTCACCTGGAACGTCTCGCTCGACTTCACCGCCCTCGGTATCGACAGCCTCCGTCAATGCTGGCTTACCTTCGCACCGGCCCTGATTACCGGTCCTTACGCTCCAACAGACTGGGATGCCGTCTTCTCCAGCTGGACCCTGACTGGCCCCGCGGCGACCCAACAACTACTGATCCCTGGTCCGGGCAGCCGCCGTATCGAACACGATGACCCGGCCTGCACCTACCTGGGCGACTGGGTCCTCGAATCCGGCTTCTACTCGAAATACTTCGCCGAAGTCGCGCCGTCAGTCTTCGCGAGCCTTGCCACTGGATCGACCATTCAGGTCGCAGGCACGCCGTACACAGTAGCCAGCGTGGAATCGAAAACTCAGCTCACCCTGACCGCTGCCCCGCCATCCGGCTCCGGAATCGCATGGACCGCTTCACCAGAACTCGCCGGTCTCGCTACCATCGCCGGCGCAACCGTGACCGCAACCTCGTGGACCTCGACCGCCAGCATCGTGATCACCTATACCTGCCAGTTCACGCATGATCTCTGGATTGGCACTTCGCTCTACTCGGACCGCGCCAACGCAGGCATCAGCATAGACGGCGCGCCCGAAACCACGCTGAGCTGTTTTCTGGACGCCGCATCAGCCGTGGTCACTCGTCGCCAGGCGGCAACCGGCATCGCACCAGGTCGTCACACGGTAACGATCCGACCGAATTCCGCGGGAGTCTTCTACTTCAACTTCATCGAAGCCGTGGTGCCGGCGCAGTTCCCGGACGCACTGACCGCGCGAACCGACATCTCGCCCGCGCTCGACTATGACACCGACCACACGTACAAACTGCCGCCCGCCCGGCTCATGTGGATCATGGATAAACTCGGCTACGCCGGACCCATGAATGAATACCTCGGCGTCTTCTGGTGGAACCAGCGCATACAAACCGGCGCAACCTTCTCGACCGCGGTCGTGTCCTTCAATGGAACTTTCACAAGCGGCGCCGTCTTCATGACGCTGAACGGCACATCGCTCGGGAAAACACTCTTCCCGGAAGATACGCCAGAATCCGTCGCGTTCCATTTCGCGGCGATGATCAATGGAGCATTCGTGGGCGTCTGGGCCCAAGTCTCCTCCAACATCCTCACCGTAACCGGAAGATCGACTGGCTCCGCCTACACAGTGGTCTTGTCCACGCCAACCACGCCCGCCGGTGCAACCGCCCTGATTACCTCCATCCCCGCCCCGGGAAACGACGGCGAATGGATCATCGACGACACG
Organism: Acidobacteriota bacterium; assembly: GCA_048498815.1. GTDB lineage: Bacteria > Acidobacteriota > Terriglobia > Bryobacterales > Bryobacteraceae > BOG-234. The sequence goes on from JBEHXG010000026.1 coordinate 59,454, forward strand.
ATCGTCCCGCCCCTGAACTACGCCACCCGCCAGTGGCACGCTGATTTCTATGCCCAATGCGCCGCAAGATCGCGCGAAGTCGTAACCGCCTGCTCGCTCGAACTTGTCAACCCGCCATCAGGCTATGCAGCCAAATTTCCGGACGGCATATCCGTCACCACAGCTACCGGCTTCGGCTCGCTCAGTTCGACTCAGTGCGCCGTCGGAGGTTCCGCGATGATCGCGTACCAGAAGGCCGTCTACCGAAATATTGCGGCCCTGCAGTCTGCCGCCGGCCTTACCCCGTGCCTCCAGTTCGGCGAATTTCTCTGGTGGTTTTTCTCCAGCGTGGGTGGGGGCATGGGCTACTACGATTCCGAGACGACAGCGGCGGCGTTCGCCAGCCTGGGCCGCCCCCTCCACACCTTCAATGGACCCGACGATTCCCCAACCATAAGTGGTACAACAGACGACGCAGTCTTCCTTCGCAACCGCCTGCGCGATCACGTAGCAGCACTGACCACCGACATCCGCAGCGTCTATCCAACAGCAATCTGCGAACTGCTCTGGCCCTATGACGTGAACTATCCGACCCGGTTCTCGGGCTCCGGCAACATCGGAGGCCAGCTCAACAACTTCGTAAACCTCCCGGTCGAATGGAAGTCCAAATCAACCAGCGGCCTCGATCGCATCAAAACCGAAGCCCTGGCCTTCGCCTCCACCATGCGAAACCTGGACCTCGCGGGCGAAGCCATCGCCCTTTTCCCCGGCTTCGGCTGGCCGCTCGACAGCCTGCGATATTTGGTGCCCGTATTCGGCCCGGCGACGCCGTGGGTGCGCGAACTGGCCCTGGCGAAAGCCGCCGGGATCGTGACCAACAACCTATGGGCGTTTGACCACGTATGCCTTTTCAATCTCGAAGTCCCCGAAGGCGCCCTGGAACGCCGGTCCTTCCGCAAAGCGGCCTGACAGAGCCAGCCTAAGTGAGCGTATTAGATATAGTTATAAAGATGCCATCTGACGCCGATCCAGGCCAGACCGCGCAGCAGGGGACGGCATGGCAGAAGGTGCAAAACGCCCGCCACCCCAAGCGCCCGCACACCCTCGACTACGTCCAGCGCATCCTAACGGATTTTCAGGAAATCCACGGCGACCGTCTCTTCGGCGACGATCCCGCCATCGTCTGTGGCTTCGGCCACCTTGATGGCCAGCCCGTCATGCTCATCGGCGAGCAAAAGGGCCGCGACACTCGCCAGAAACTGCACCGCAACTTCGGTATGCCGAAACCGGAAGGCTACCGCAAAGCCCTCCGAGCCATGAATCTGGCGGCCAAGTTCAACCGGCCGATCATCGCCTTCATGGATACTCCCGGCGCCTACCCGGGCATTGATGCCGAAGAACGCGGCCAGGCCGAAGCCATCGCCCGCAACCTGTCGGGGCATAAAGCCCCTTGTTGCTCCCACATTCCGAACCTCGCCGACAGCATCATTCGATGTTCGATGTTGGACGTTCGATGTTGGACGTTCGATGTTGGACGTTCGTATGGGAAATCATTCCGGCTTCGCTTGCCCTCAGCCCAGCGCCGCTGACAATGTCCCGTTTTCGCGATGTCTTTCCTCGATAAGCTCGAACGCATCTTCGGCCGGTTCGCCATTCCCAACATCTCGCTGTACCTCGTCATCGGCCAGGTCTTCGCGTTGCTGGCGGCGATGACGGGCGTGCTCGACTTACAGCGGATCGATCTCGTCCCGTTCCTCGTGAGGCAGGGCGAATGGTGGCGGGTCGTCACCTTCTGGTTCTATCCCCCGCAGACCAGCTACCTGTTTGTCGCCTTCGCCTTATATATCTTCTGGATGATGGGCAACGCGCTGGAGGACTATTGGGGCGCCTTCCGCTACAATTTCTATCTCCTGCTGGGCGGAGCGCTGACGATCGGCGTGGCGTTTCTCACGCCCTATTCCGCCGCGACCAATGCCTTTGTCGCGGGCTCGGTGTTCCTCGCGTTTGCGCGGCTCAACCCGGATTTCGAGATGATGCTCTTCTTCATCCTGCCGGTGAAGATCAAGTGGCTCGCGCTACTCACCTGGGTCGGCTACGGTATCACCCTTTTCTGGCCGGGCATATCGAAGTCGGTCAAGTACCTAAACAGTGCCCTGTCACCTGAATCAAGAATGTCTAACTTACTCGCCGACATCGAATCGGGCGCTCCAAAAATGTTTGTCACCGCACAAGCGTTGCGCATGCGCCGAGACCGGCCCGAGTTG
>JBEHXG010000027.1:0-61218 GCA_048498815.1 Acidobacteriota bacterium
CAAGACGCGCGCTCCGGCCGCGCGGTCGCGCAAGACAAAGCAGCGCGCCGCAAAGGATGTAAAACCAAACCTCGTAGCTCAGTGACCAAAGCGCTCCCGCCAAAGGGAACGGATCGCCAAACACGCCCTGCAGCGAAAGCAGGTTGACCAGCAGATTGCTCCAGTCAAATGGCATACGATACGCCAGGCACAACCCTGTGGCGAGCAACAGCACCGGAATCAGTGGCGTGTAGATACGGGTAAATCGATCGATCGCATAGCGCTTCGGATCGAAGCGGCCGTTCCGAACCTTTTCGATAGATGCGCCGCCTACCAGATATCCGCTTAAAACGAAGAACAGCAGCACGGCTTCATTCCCGAGTCGCGTCATCACAAAGAATACTGCCTTCACTGCCGGGATCGAACAAACCGTATCGCTGTAAGGAAGAAAAAACTGATCGCGCAGATGACTCAGCATCACGATCAGCGCCGCGCCGAAGCGCAGCATATCGAGAATCGGATAAGTCGCCGGACGCGCAGCCTCCAAACTGGCCGGAGCTGCCGCGCCTGACGCCAAACCTTACTTACCGCCCCACTTCAGCAGACTCGTGACGGGTCGCGTGAGCGGATTATCGTCGTGATTCGGACTGACGCGAATCGCATAGCCAAGGCGTCCCGTCTGTTCCGGCACAACCTCGCGGCTGAAGACCGAAGCATCGCCCTCCGTGCCGGAACTGTGCAGCGGGATCACGCTCGGTTTCTCCAGACTGCCCCCCGCGGTTACAGATCCAATCAGACACTCTACGCGAACGTCATCCGGTTTCAGGCCAGCAAGATAAAGCCCCGTGCGCACCTGTATGGGCTTCCCGCTCATGATCGGGCCGGTTGGCGCTGATCCGGTATCCAGGAATCGCACCTGGGGCCAAACCTCCCGGACACGCGCATTCCAGCGCGAGCGCGAGCGCGCCTCCTCGAAGTTCCCGCCTTCCATCCACATCCAGTTGGCATGCGATGGCTCGTAAAGCTTGTGCAGATAGTCGTCCACCATGCGTCGCGCATCGAACTGCGGCGTGAGATTCATGACGCACTCTTTCATGCGGCGCACCCACTCGCTTGAAAGCCCGCCATCGGTCTGGGCGTAATAGAGCGGCACAATCTCGTTTTCGAGCAGATAGTAAATGTTGCTCGCGTGAATCGCATCCTGATCTTCCGAGTACGGCTCGCGATCGCCGATCGCCCAGCCACCGGACTCCTCATACGCTTCATCAAACCAGCCATCGAGAACAGAAAGATTCAGCACTCCGTTCATGGACGCCTTCATTCCGCTGGTTCCACAGGCCTCTTCGCCGCGCCGCGGATTGTTCAGCCACAGATCGACCCCCTGCACCAGCTCGCGCGCCACCTTCATGTCGTAATCTTCCACAAACACGATGTGCTTCCACAGCTGCGGATCGCGCGCCAGCTGCGCAATCTCGCGGATAAACGACTTCCCGGGCTGATCCTTGGGATGCGCCTTTCCCGCGATAACGATCTGCACAGGACGATCCGGATTACACAGGATCTTTCGCAGCCGGTCCACGTCGCGAAACAGCAGGGTCGCGCGCTTGTAAGTAGCGAACCGGCGCGCGAACCCGATCGTCAGGGCATGCGGATCGAGCACCTCGGCGGAATACCGAATCTCCGTTGCAGCGGCCTTGCGGCGCGCAGCCGAAGCGCTCTGCCGTTCGCGCACAAATGAAATGAGACGACGCTTCCGACGCCGATGCATCTCAAGCAGCTCTTCATCGGGAATATCGGCCACAAGCTTCCACGTAGCGCGATCGTTCCAGCGGCTGCGCCAGTCGGGCTCCAGATACTGATCGTAGAGATCGGCCAGATCGCCGTTGATCCAGCTCGGCGCATGCACGCCGTTGGTCACCCACGTGATCGGTGTTTCCGAAACCGGCAGCGTGGGCCAGAGATCGTTCCACATCTCCTGCGAAACCTCGCCGTGCAGACGACTGACCGCATTGCGATAGGCCGAAGTATTGAGCGCAAGGATCGCCATCGAGAGCGGCTCACCCTGATCGGCGGCGTTGCGCCGGCCGAGCGCCATGAAGCTTTGAAAATCGATCTTCGCGGCGGTGCAGAAATCGTTGAAATAGTGGTAAACCAGGCCGGGGTCGAACAGATCAATCCCTGCCGGCACCGGCGTATGCGTTGTGAAGACGTTGTTGACGCGCGTAGCTTCCAGTGCTTCTTCAAGAGTAAGCCCCTGGCGTTCAATGAAGAGGCGGATGCGCTCGATTCCGAGAAACGCCGAGTGCCCTTCATTCATGTGAAACACGGTCGGCCGCTTACCAAGCGCTTCGAGCGCGCGCATGCCGCCAATGCCCAGCACAATCTCCTGACGAATGCGCAGATCGTTATCGCCGCCATAAAGCTGGCTCGTGATGCCGCGATCTTCCGCCCGCGCATTCTCCGGCGTGTTCGTGTCAAGAAAAACGATCGTGATGCGCCCCACCGCCAGCGTCCAGAGGCGAATTGCCACGGGACCGGCAGGCAGATCGACATGCACTAATCGCTGATTGCCGTTGTCATCAAGCGCGGGCATCACCGGCAGCGAATAAAAATCGTTTTCGAGATAGCGCTCCTGCTGCCATCCATCGGCATTCAGGTGCTGCCGAAAGTAACCCAGCTGATAAAGCAGACCCACGCCGACCAGCGGCAAATCCAGATCGCTTGCCGACTTCATGTGATCGCCCGAGAGAATACCCAGGCCGCCCGAATAAACCGGAAGACACTCGGTGAGCCCATATTCCGCCGAGAAATACGCGATCAGCTTTCCGTCGCGCGAGGTGGGCGGGTATTTCATGTGCGAGTCGAAGCGCTGACACGCAAGCTGGTACTGGGCGATGAAGCGCGGATCGTGCGCGAACTTCTCCAGCGTGGACTGCGCGACCCGTCCCAGCATGACGACCGGGTTGTATCCGCATTCCTTCCACAGCGCGGGATCGAGGCGGCGGAACAGCGCGCGAATGGGCGGCTCCCACGCCCAAAGGATGTTGCTGGCCAGTTCCTGCATGCGCGCAAGCGCCGCGGGCAGGGCCGGTCTGACCACAAATTCTCTGATGGGGTGAATGTTGGATGGCATAGCTTCGCGGGAAGACAGAACTCCCCGTTACGTTCTGCAGGAACTCGTTAAAATGACTCTCTAAGTTTAGCGGACGAACCGTACGGTGCGTTCATGCACGCCGCGGGCCAAAGGTGTCGCTTGAAGACGCTGAACTTAGCGCGTCCCGCTGAAGATTGCGTCGATGACTCGCATGTTTCCAAGCGCGTCCTCAAGCGAACAGGGAAGTGGCGCGCCGTTGAGAATCGCCCGGGCGAAGTCATCGCCCTGCAGCCCATACTGATCGCAGGCCGGAAACGTCTCTGTACGGGAATCCGCTCCAGCGGTCACGAAGATCCTGGTCTCGCGGTCCGGCGGCGCATTGACCGGAATCTCAACCTCGACTCTGCCCTTCGTCCCGAAGAACTGCATCCTCTGATAAGGATTCATCTGCGTGGAAACGGTGAACAGCGCCTCGCCCTCGGGGAACTCAAGGAGTGCGGACGTCGTGCGATCGGTGCCAAACTCCGGATCGCGATCGATCGTCGCCGAAACCCGCGCGGGCTCGGCGCCGAAAATCCACCGGGCCGCCTGAATGGGATAGCACCCGATATCCATCAGCGCCCCGCCCCCATACGCTGCGATATTCCGAATGTTGGCCGCATCGCGATTGAAATAACTGAACACGCAGTGCATCGTCCGCAATTCGCCAATCTCACCGGACCGGATAATCTGGCGTGTCCGCAGCCACTGCGGATGCGATCGCACCATGAACGCCTCGCCGATGATCACGCCGGCCTTGTCACGCGCCGCGATGAGAGCAACCGCCTCCGCCGCATTCATCCCGACAGGTTTCTCGCAAAGCACGTGCTTCCCCGCTTCCGCCGCCTTAATCGACCAGGGCACATGCAGATGATTCGGCAACGGGTTGTAAACCGCGTCAATCTCCGGATCGGCCAGCAACGCCTCATATGACCCGTACGCCCGCGCAATTCCAAGCTGCCCGCATGCCTCGGTCGCGCGATTCAAATCCCGTGACGCCAGCGCCACGATCTCGCACAGCTCAGACCGCTGCATGCCCGGAATCACCTTCTTCACGCCGATATTCGCGGCGCTCAGCACGCCAAATCTGACCTTTCGGGGCATCGGCGATAATCTCCTTACATCCAGCGCTTGATGAAATTCGTATCGAACGTTCCGGCAACAAAATCCGGCTCATCCATGATTCGTTTGTGCAGCGGGATCGACGTGTGAATGCCTTCCACAACGAACAGATCGAGCGCGCGCTTCATCCGCGCAATCGCTTCCTCGCGCGTGGAGCCATGCGCGATCAGCTTCGCCACCAGGGAATCGTAATACGGCGGAATCACGCCATCCTGAAACGCATGCGTGTCTACACGGATGCCGATCCCGCCCGGCAAATTCAGCCCCGTAATCCGCCCCGGCGATGGCGCAAAAGTCTGCGGATTCTCCGCATTGATGCGGCACTCAATCGCATGACCCCTGCAGGTTATCGGACCACCCAGAATCGAATCCAGCGTTTCGCCGGCCGCAATCCGAATCTGCGCCTTCACCAGATCGACGCCGGTAACCATCTCAGTCACCGGATGCTCTACCTGAATGCGGGCGTTGACTTCAATGAAGTAGAGATCGCCCTTCTCATCCATCAGGAACTCGACCGTTCCGGCATTGCTGTAACCAATCGCTTTGATCGCTTCTTTCAGCTTCGCCACCACCCTCTTCCGCACCTTGTCGCTGAGCGCGGGCGAAGGCGATTCCTCCAGAAGCTTCTGATGCCGGCGCTGGATGCTGCAGTCGCGCTCACCCAAAATCTCCACGTTGCCGTGTTCATCCGCCAGTAGCTGGAATTCAATATGCCGGGGCGCGCCAATGAACTTTTCCAGATAAACATCGGCGCTCGAAAACGCGGCGCCGGCCTCCTGCTGAGCCTGCTCCAGCAGCGGCGGCAGCTCTTCGGCGGAATTCACAATGCGCATACCGCGCCCGCCACCGCCGGCCGAGGCTTTCAGAATCACCGGAAACCCGATGCGATTCGCCGTCTCAATCGCCTCTTCAGCACTCGAAAGCACACCATCGGAACCCGGCAGAATAGGCACGCCGTGCTCCTTCATGATGGCTCGGGCGCGTTCCTTGATTCCCATCTGCGCGATGACTTCAGGCGCAGGTCCAATGAACTTAATCCGCGAAACGCGGCAAACCTCCGCGAACCCGGAATTTTCGCTCAGAAAGCCATAGCCCGGATGAATCGCATCCACATTGCAGATCTCAGCCGCGCTGATGATGCTCGGAATATCCAGATAAGACCGCGCGCTCTTCGCGGGACCGATGCAGATCGCCTGATCGGCAAACCGCACCGGCAAACTGTGCCGGTCTGCCTCCGAATACACAGCCACCGTCGGAATGCCCAGGTCCTTGCACGCGCAGATAATCCGCAGCGCGATCTCGCCGCGATTGGCAACCAGGATTTTCTTAAACGGGACGGATGGCAAAGAGCGCTTCTCCGTATTCGACCGGCTGCCCGTTCTGCACAAGCTTGCTTTCGATCACGCCCGACGCGTCGGCTTCAATTTCATTCATCAGCTTCATCGATTCGATGATGCAGAGAACCTTGCCGGTCGTAACGTGTTCGCCGATGCGCACAAACGGCGGCGCGCCGGGCGAAGAAGACTCGTAATAGGTGCCAACGATGGGAGATTTCACGTAGACAAGCGAGTCGGTTTCCTTCGCGATTGGCACTTCCGCCTTTGCAGGAGCGGCGGCAGGCGCAGCTACTGTGGCAACAGGCGCGGCCACCACTGTGGGCTCCACCCCCACAGCGGTGCGGATGCGGACGCGGTTTTCGCCGCGCTGCACTTCAAGCTCGGCCACGCCCGTGTCGGTGGCGAGCTGAATCAATTCCCGGATTTCGTCATTTGTCATGCAACTGACTAGATTAACAGGAGTGCAATGCGTTACGCACCGCCGGACAGCCATATCGACGCCCACAGGCCCCCCTTTCCTTCCGCATGAAACAGGAGTAGTATTTCAGGCAGCTCCACACACCGGGCCCGCCGGGGCGGGACCGGATTTCCGGAAGGGGAATCAATATGTTCGAAAGTCTGGAAGAGAGAATAGAACAGGACGAGAAGAAAGAGGCGTCGAAGAAGGACCGCCTGATGCACTATCTGGCCATCAGCGCGATCTCCGTGGTCGCCGTCGGCGGACTGGTTGCCATCTCCGAACTCGTAAAATAGGCGGGTGGCCTTCCGCCTCAGAACCGCTCAGGGCAAGCTCAAGATTGAGCACAGCATCCTGGACGATCTGCGGCCCATACTCGATCGCCTGGTCCGGCGCGAGGAAATTCGATCGGTGATCCCCGGCGTGATTCGCCCGGTGCGGGACGCGCGCGGCGTAGTGAAGATTCGCGTGACCGTCCCCACGCAAAATGGCTGGAAAGCAATCGCCATCGCCAACGGCGCCCGGCAGGAACTGTTTATCAGCACCGCCGTCAGTGATGAGGAACTGGCCCGGATGCTGGCGTCGGCGATTTCGGATTGAAGTAATAAAGGTAAATCGAACGGCGGACCCGCTCGGTGGGCTCCGCCTGCTCCGCCCATTTCGGCTCGCCCGTCAGCTTCCACTCCGTGACGCTGACGGCGTTCCACCCCGGATTGGGTTTATCGCCATCCGGCATCAGATGATAAGCGGGAAACGCCCGGCCGCTCGCCACCATATAACTGGAGCTGGCGAGCTTGAACGTCAGTTCATGCACGCCCAGCTCATTCAGTCGGTCCGTAAGCCCCTTCATCCCCTGGTTCCAGTCGAGGTCGGAATCGGCCAGTATCCGGTCCGGATGCCTTCCCGCCAGTTCATTCGTGTAAGCAATGTAGTCGGGATGAAAGAAAATTCCGGAGCCACACTGCCACGCGAGCAGCGCGACGCCGAACCACGCAGGCGAACGGCCGCTCCGCGCCAGATAATCAACGGCAACTCCGCCGCAGATAGCCAGCCCTGTAAATACCGGCAGGATATGTCGAACCCCAATGTTGATATGCGTGAGCGCGCCAATCGCCAGCACGGCCGCAATCAGCGCAAGCGGCGCGGCAAGCCGTCGGGCAAACCGAAGCGCAATTGCCCACAGAAACAGCATGGCGAGCGGGGTCTTCACCGCCAGCACGACCGGATAGTAATACCAGAATCCGGTCTGGCTTCGTTTACCCAGCAAATAAGCCAGATGCCCGATCGAGTTATGCAGCGCCACATGACGAATGCCGCTCACGAAGATATCCAGGCGCAACCGGTACATCCCGCAAACCACAGCCAGCAGCGGGGCCATCACAGCGGGCAGCCAGCGAAACGGAAAGGACCGCCACTTGTCCCGATGCACGAATGCCAGGATCGTCCACACCGCGGGAAGAAAAACCAGGGCCGAAAATTTCGAAAGAATCGCAAGTCCGGTCAGCAACCCGAAAACAAGCGACCGCCACACGCCCGGGCGGTCCATCCACCACAGCATCGCTAACAGCGACGCGCTGACGAACGCGCAAAGCGCCATGTCAGTGGTGGCCAACCCGGAGTGAGCCAGGACAGGTGGAGTCGTAGTGAACAGCAACAGCGCGAACAATGCCGCGCGAGGCTCCGAAATCCGCAGCGCCCAAAGGTAAACACTGACAGCGGCAATCCAGAAGAACGGCAGCGTCGCCAGCCGGCTGTAAAATAACGTCCGCGTGTAATGCCCGCCCTGGGCCAGCAGGCTATATCCTTCCTCGTAGATATCCTTGTGCCGCGACCACCGCGCCCCGGTAGCCCGAGCGCCCAGCGCTCCCACAACCCGCGCCAGCGGAGGATGCTGATCCTCATACGTATAAGTCCCGTTGTCCAGCCACTCGATGCCCGCCGCCAGATGTGCAGGCTCATCGGTCGTGTGACTGAGCGGTTTGTACGTCGCAATAATCCGAGCCGACGCGATCGCAACGAGGCCGACCGCAATCCACCCGGCCGTACGCGTCCTCATCGTCGGAATCGCAGGATAAGCGCCGAAAGCCAGGCCAGCAGTGTCGCGATCGCTCCCGCGATTACCGGCATAGGGCGATACTTCATCACAACCGTATGGCGCCCCCGGCTAACCACAACACCCCGCAGCGCCGTGTAAGCGTCATAGATCGGAGTGCGAACCCCATCCACCCATGCGATCCAGCCCGGAGCGCTGTTCTCACTCTCCACCAGGAGCCCGCGGCACGCCATATCCACTTCAATCCGGCTCCCGTTCGTCGAACGGCCGAAACTGCGTATCGAATCCCCGGCGCACGATTCCAGTCGAGGCAGCGGCTGATCCACAAACGTCTGCTTCGCAATATCCGTCGCCGGATTCTGCAACATCCGCTGCGCAGCCAGCGGGCTCTTCACCACTACGGACGAATGCACCGTCCACGCCCGCGGCAGCACGTCCGGATTGCGATAAACACCCAGACCGCTGGAATCGCGAAACACTTCCTTCTGGTCGTCGAACAAAGGCTTGCGGCTCACCGAGTACGCCGCACCATAAAGCGCCCGCCCGCGCTGGGTGTAGGTTTCCAGATTGTAAAAAGTGGCCGGAAGACTGGCGGCGTAACCCGTTAGCGTGTCGATCCCAAACCAGTCGCCGAAATTAATCGGCACGTCGTCCATGTTCAGCCAGACGCGTAGCGGACCCGGCTGCTGCTTCAGAAACGTCGCCACGGAGCCAGCAGCGCCATAGTGGCTGAGGTAAATCGTTCGATCCGGTTCGTCGCTGTTGGCAAGCGCGAGCAGCGTACTGTTCCCCATCTCAATCAGAAACAGCGCGCCGGTGAGCACGGCAATCGCAACCCGGCTGGAATTCGCCGAACTCATGCGGAACGCCAAACCGCCCATCGCCATCGTCGCAAGCACCGTCACCATGAAGCGATCGCTGCCGATCCACTGCTGCCCCTTCCCGATAAACACGATGATAATCAGGAAATACAAACCCGCACCGAACCCAGTCAGGTACTTCGACGAACGGCGCAGCAGGGCACTATTCTCAGCGCTCAGAAACTGGTCCATGCCATAAGCCAGCAGCACCGCGATGGCGAAGTGAAAAAGAAACAACGCGGTCGAGGGAGTCCGCGCCTTCTCGAACACGGGAACAATTGCGTACAGAATTCCGTGGAAAATATTGGAGTCGCCCAGCGCCAGAAACAGCCCCGCGATCCCGACATAGGAAAACACGCGAACTTCGCGAGTGAACCATCGCCGCGCCAGCGCCAGCGCGGCCAGTGCCAGCGCCACAATGCCGGTAAACGGTGTGTTCCCGTTGTCGTAACCGGGAATCAGAATCCCCAGCAAAAATTTCGGGTCCATCGAATATCGCCGATGAACCGTATAAGGAACAGGCTGCTTCCACGTCACCGGATCATGCTGAGAACCGACCCACCGCACCGCGGTGTGTCCATAAGCGAACGAAGGCCACATCTGCATAGCGCCGCCCAGCACGAAGAAGCCAAAGAACACCGCCGCGGGCGCGAGAAGCTCCTTCCGCATCCGCCCGTCGCAAAACAGATAGTAGATCCAGATCGCGAACGCCGCCAGTGTGAGAAAGATCGGAACCTGATGATGCCCGCTGAGCCAGCTCATCCCTAGAAACACGCCGGCGAAAACTGCATTCCGATTCGGCTTCCCCGACCGCACAGCCCGCAGAATAAACAGAAACACCAGAGGCGCCCAGATCGCCCCGTTGATCATCTGCGGCCAGTTGACGTTCCCCACATACCCGCCCAGTCCGAATGCCAGCCCGCCCATCACAGACGCAATCTCGCCGATCTCCAGATCGCGGCAAAGCCAGTAACAAAACAGCGCCGCAAAATAATGAATCAGCATGTAATACCAGTTCAGGTAATGAACATTGATGTGCCCCTGCTTCAGCGGCATCAAAAACAAAATCCAGTTCAGTGGATACGCGAGTCCGGGCTGATCCTGGCCAATCAGCGATTGCCCGCCGAACATCAGCGGATCCCACAGTGGAATCACATGCTGATGAAACTGGCGCGCCTGAAAATCAAACCACGGCAGCACCTGATACGCGAGATCCGGTGATTCCATCCAGCTGTACTGATTGGTAAGCAGCAGCTTCCAGAAAAACGCAATGATGATCAGCAGAATCGCCAGCGGCGCCAGAGCTTTGCGCGCGATCTTCATAGTGGTTTGGCAAGAATCGCGCCGGACAGCGGATCGGCCCATACCTGCCGAACCTGCGTGCGTTTTCGCGAATCTTCAAACATATCCATCACAATGTAATCCGAATGCTGTTCGGCCGCGGCGATATAAAAATCGATCTTCCAGTTTGTCATGCCGTAAATGGCGCGGTAAAAGCCAAGACAGGTGTACTGGCTGTCGCTCGCCGCAATCCGGTCATCTTGTGTGGGTCGCGCGGGATGTGCCCGGATAAACCGCGCAATCGTCCTCACCCCTGACGTGTAATAAACCCACGCATAACTCCGCAGCGAGAGTTGCTCGGCCGATTGCACGCACAGAAGGACCGCGAAGATAGCAAGCGGTCTGCAACGCGTCCCGGGTCGGCTGATCAGCAGACACAGCGCAAACACGAACGCCGGCCACAGGTACAGCACGATTCGGGCAAACGGATACGGAGCATGCAGGACGTAATGGGCCGCGACCAGCGCAGCAGGTGTCAGCAGCAAAGTGCCGCCGCAAAGCCACAGGCACGCATCCGGAACAGACCATCGGGAGCGCTGCGGCATCAGCTTCCGCAATACCGCTGCGCACGCAACAAGCGTGAATACGAAAACCCCCGCCATCGCCGGATACATCACACGCCCGCCCCACACATTGAAAACCCGCGACCACCATCCATGCACCTGCCAGTCATGCATGACGCACGAAATCGCAAAGTTGCGCAGCGTGTCCAGCAGCGAGTCGTAACCCCCGACAAAGTCGCCGCGCCGCACATGCAGCAGCGGACTCGTGAGAATCGCCGCCGCCGTCCCCACTTCCAGAATCGGCAGAACGAAACCGTCAAAACACAACGCAGTCAGGATCAGTGCCGGAATCGCGAAGCTGAGATTCGATGCCACAGACAACCCAAGCGCAATCCCGGCCCATGCCTTTGCCGCAACAGAGGGTTTTCCGATCACAACATGAATCGCCATCAGATAAAACCCCAGCGCCAGGCTGTATCCCCGCGCCTGCGAGAGGTAATCGAAAATCATCGGATTCGTAGCCACCATCGCCACCGCCAGCAGCATCAGCCATCCGTCGCCCAGAATGGCGCGGCTGAGACGAAGCAGCCCCACCAGAAGCAACGCCCCGCCCGCAAGCGCCGGTACTCGCAGAACAAACTCACTCGCCCCGAACGCGCTGATGCACGCCTTGGCCAGAATGCTGTAAAGCACGTGGTGATTGGGCGAATACGTCGTAAACAGCCCATGCCATGGCACGGAAACGTAGCTCAGATAGGTGAACGCTTCGTCCACCATGATGGACAAAGTAGCCGCCCGATAAACGCTGGCCGCAAATAAACCGACCAGCAGCCACACCGCGAGCCGTACAGGAAGTCTTGTATCACGAACCGGCACGAGTAATAGAATAAGTGACGCCGCTCTGGCTCAGGAGTTCTCGCCCATGCTTCAAAAAACAATCTTCGTTCTCGCGCTCGCCGCAATGACCGCATTCGCCCAGCCCCCTGCCGGAGGCCGCGGCGGATCGGGAGGCCGCGGAGGTTTCGGCGGCTTCGGTGGCCCCGCCATCAAATCCCCGGAGGTCTCCGCCGATGGCAAAGTCACCCTTCGTCTCCGCGCCCCGAATGCAAAGGAAGTTTTCGTCACCGGCTTCACCCAGCAGCGCCTCGCCATGCAGAAGGATGATCGCGGTGTCTGGTCCGCCACCACTGATGCCGTGAAGCCCGACGTCTACATGTACCAGTTCGCGGTCGATGGCACTACGATGAACGACCCCTCCAACCCGAACCTCGGCACCTCCTTCGGCTCCGGCGGACGCAGCGTCGTGACCGTCCCTGGCTCAGTACCCTGGGCCCCGCAGGCCGGCGTGGCGCGCGGTGCGGTCGCCCGGCATCCCTACCATTCCGCCATTTCCGATGACGATCGCGAATTCTACGTCTACACCCCCGCGGGCTACGATCCCAGACGGAAGGAAGCCTACCCGGTGCTCTATCTCCTCCATGGGCTCGGTGACGACGCGCAATCCTGGCTCACGCAGGGCAACGCCAACGTAATCCTCGATAACCAGATCGCGCAGGGCAAAGCAAAGCCGATGATCATGGTCAACACCCTGGGTTACGGGCACGCGGGTGGTGGAGCAGGCGCGCCCGACATGCTTGTCCACTTCGCCGATCAACTCCTCAATGAAGTCATGCCGCAGGTGGAAAAGGAGTACAACGTAGCGAAGGATCGCGAGCACCGCGCCATTGCCGGGCTCTCCATGGGCGGCGCCGAAGCCACCTTCACCGGCCTGAACCATCTCGATAAGTTCGCCTGGATCGGTTCCTTCAGCGGTGCTTACGTCATGTGGCCCGGCGCCAACGGTTCGCGCGGACCCGCCCCCGGCGCGCCTGGCGCATCCGGCGCGATCGCTCCTCGTCCGCCTGCGTTTGCAGGCGGCGCACCCGGTGCATCCGGCGGCGGACGAGGGGGACGCGGCGGAGGCCAGATGCTCAACCCCGCCATCATCGACCAGAACTTTGGCAAGCTCGACGCCAAAGTCAACTCCCAGATCAAGCTCCTCTACATAGTGTGCGGCACCGCCGACAGCCTCATCGGCGTGAACCGTCAGTTCAAGGACTGGCTCAAAGCCCGCAACATCAAATTCACCGAGCAGGAGGTCCCCGATATGGCCCACGTCTGGCCACTCTGGCGCCAGAACGCTTCGGACTTCGTGACCATGATCTTCAGCGACAAAAAATAGTTACCCGGACGCACCGGGATGTGGTTATAATCGACCTCATCCCGGTGCGCACGATTCTTCAGCAATCCTGGTGGCGGTTCAGGCCGTGGGTGAAATCCGGCCTCGTCTGCACGCTGCTTGTGGCGACCGGTACTGCCGCGACGGTAAGCCCCGACGCGTCCAAAGCAGACGCTCCCCTCTTCTCCGACTTCCCCTTTGATCGCTGGGCCGCCGCCCCTTCGCACGACGCCATCAAATGGCAGGTGCATCTTCTTCCTCCGGTACTCTCCGTTCATCAGCGACTCATGGAGCGTGTTCAGGCCGTCATCCCGGGTTCCGAACTCATGAAACGCCGCGGCCGTGGCAACCTCGTGATGCTCGCCCGCATTGAAGACAGCGACGGCCGACAGTGGCGCGACGCCGTCCGCCTCGATCTCACAAAAGTGCAGTCCGGCGTGAAATCGCAGGAACTGACGTTTTCCCTCTCCTCATTCGTACAGCCGGGCGATTACACCGTCGAGGTTGCTCTCGTCGATACCGGTTCCGCCGACCACAACTTTTCTCGCCGAACCCTGCACGTCCCGGGAATCAAGAGCGATCCGTTGCCTCAATCCTGGGTCGGCCTGCCTCCCGTCGAGAGCCTTCCCGCCGTGGATGGCCCGGACGCCTGGTTCCTTCCCAACATCAAAGGTCTCCTGCAGCTGCCCGTCTATCAGCCATTTGACTCGGACACCGCAAAGCTGACGAAATCCGCCCCGCGCGTCGATCTCCTCGTCAACATCACACCGTCCGCCCGCTTCGCCGGTTCCCCCGGAATGTTGCGTCGCAACATGTCCGTTGTGATCCCCGCACTCAAAGTTCTCAGCGGACTCAACGCGAAAGTTCGCCCGCCATCCGCCGCGGTCCTCGATCTGACAAAGCATCAGGTCGGCTTCCAGGCCACCAACGCGGCCGCGCTCGATTGGAATGCGCTCGGAAGCCTGTTCACCGCCAGCAATCCGAGCGTCATCGATGCGCAGGCGCTTGCCCGCCAGGCCACCATGCGTGACTACCTGGCCGATGAAGTGGCGACGCGTGCGGGCGCAGCCGGCCCGCCGCGCTGGCTGATTGTCCTCAGCACGCCGCTCAACTTCAACCAACAGGAAGAATCGGCGCTCCCGGAACTCCCCGCCGATCCCAACCGGCACATCGTCTACTTCCGTTTCAGCTCCGGTTTCAGCGGCGGAATAGCGCCGCTGGGACGCGGTCCTGGCCCGGACGCACGCATTGCACCGGCCGAACGTGTCCACGGCCCCGTGGAAGGATTAGGCACGATCATCCCCGCGGCCCCCGGTCGCGGGCGCGGTGGCCCGCCGCCCGACCTCTTCCCTGACGACATGGAACGCATCCTGAAAGCAATGGGCGCGGAAGTTATCAGCGTCACCAATCCGGAGAGTTTTCGCAAAGGCATTGCGTCCCTCATTCAGGAAATGGCTCACTCGGGCACGCTTCAGACCGCGTCCAACTGAATGGCGCGAATCGCAGCTTGCATAGCACTGGCGTGTCTTACGTTCCTGCCGGCCAGGGGACAGCGCGGTTATGGCAATACGCTCTTCCTCCGCTACCCCTTCGATCAGTGGTCAAAGGAAACCGCCAAACCGGGCATCCGCTGGAACGTCAACATAGACTCACCAACTCTCAGTCGCCAGCAACGGATCTCCGTCGCGCTGCACGCTTCAATAGAAACCCAGGAGTTACGAAAGCACAACGACGGCGATTCGCTCGCTCTCCTCGTACGTGTCGAAGATCCCGCTGGTCACCGCTTCCAGACGGGCATTCAGGCACCGATTGCCCGCCTCCGCCAGGCTGGCAATTCCAGCCGCATCGACTTCACCGTGTCCGCCTTCCTCCTGCCCGGCGACTATACCGCCTCCATGGCGGTCGCCGATACCCGCACACAAGCCCACAGCTTCATGACCCGTAACCTGCATGTGGCGCCAATAGGCTCCGACCCGCTGCCCAACGCATGGACCGGCCTGCCCGCCGTCGAGTTCATTCCCACCGCAGGCATTCCCGAAGCCTGGTATCTGCCGCAGGTCCGTTCCCGCGTTCTGTTTCCCGTCAGGACGAGCCGAACTCTCCGCGTCGATTTGCTCGTAAACACAACGCCGTCAGAACTGGGCTCGGTCGCCGCCTTTCGCCGGAACATGGAATCCATCGTTCCATCGCTCCGCGTATTGAGCGGAATTCAGCCACTGAACGGCACTCTCGGCCTCGCCATCGTGGATATGAACCGCCAGGCAGTCACCTGGGACCAGCCTGACTTCCAGCGTCCCGACTGGTTCAGCATGCGCAGGGCTTTTACCGAATCCGGCGCCATAACCGTTGATGCCCGAACCCTCGCCGGCCAGCGCCGGATGCTCGACTATTTCGCCGGCGAAGCTGCACGGCGTGTCAGCGCGCGATCGGAAAACGATACCAGTTCGCACATCCTCATCGTCTTGAGTTCCCCCGTGCTGTTCGCGAATCAGGACCGCTCGTCTTTGCCCGATTACCCGATCGATCCCGGCCATCGGATCTTCTACATCTGCTACTCCCCGATGGGTTCCTATAAGCCGGACCTGCTCATCCCCGAAGAAGCCCCAACCCTCCAGCGCCCCGTCTATAACTTCGGCGACGACCTGGAACACATCCTGAAGCCCCGAGGCGCCCGCGTCTTCCGCGTCGCAACCCCGATGGAATTCCGCAAGGCCCTCGGCTCAATCCTGAACGAAGCCGCGAAACTGTAGTACTGGATAACCACGCACAGAAGTATCCTTTGCTCCGGCTAACGGCATATCCGTTCCGGCGTTTCACGTAGGACTCATTTCATGAACTCGCTAGCCATCCTCGCCATCCTCCCGATTCCATTACTGTTTGCACAGGAGCAGCCTGTACAGCGCATGGCGCCCGAAGCGAAGCCGGCATTCGATGTCGCCACAATTAAGCCGGCGACTCCCGACGAGCGATTCACCATCACCGTAAGCTCCGCCGGCCTGGTACGAACAACCGGCACGTCTCTCTATGACCTGATCAAGTTCGCGTTCGATCTCCATCCCGCGCAACTCGTTGGCGCACCCGGCTGGCTCGAAGACGAAAAATTCGACATCACCGGCAGGCCTGACCTCCCTGGCAGGCCATCCACGCCGCAAATGAAGCAAATGATGCAGAAGCTCTTCGTCGACCGCCTCCACCTGACCGTTCACCACGAGAAGAAAGAGATGACGGCCTATGTCATTACCGAGGCGAAAGCAGGAGCGAAGATCGAGAAAAATAATTCCGATCCCAACGGACTCATGAGCTTTTCCGGCAGCGGACAGCAGGGTCTGAAAGTCAGCAACATGACCATGCCGGAGTTTGCCTGGACGATGCAGGCGGCGTATCTGGACCGGCCCGTGCTCGACTCCACAGGCTTTGGAAGCCAGCGTTACAACTTCACACTGAAATGGACACCGGATAACGCCCCTGCGGCCGCGGCCGATTCAGCCGATGCGCCTCCGGACATCTTTACCGCTTTCCGTGATCAGCTCGGACTGAAACTCGAATCGAAAAAAGCCCCCGTGGATGTGATGGTCATCGACCGCATCGAGCGTCCCGGTGAAAACTAAAACCGGGCCGTCACAGACCTTTCAGTTGCTTTTCCGCAAGACGGCTCCAGCGTGCTAACTCGCGCCGTCGATAGGGCGGGGCGGTCCGGGCGGCGTCAATCGCCACCGTATACTTCTCTCGCGCCTCAGGCTTCCGATTCAAGCCCTCCAGCGCCTGCCCGAAGTAATACAATCCCTCCGGATCCCACGGCCGCTTCTCCGTGTAGTCTGCCAGTTCGCGGCACGCGTCCTCGAGCTGCCTCGCCGTCAGATAGAGTGCGCCGAGCTCGCGCAGAATCTCGCTCTGATGATGATTCTCATCCTGATTGATGACAATCTGAAACTCGGCAAGCGCATCCTTCAGACGTCCCTGCGTTCTCGCGATCCGGCCAAGCTGAA
The DNA here is from genome assembly GCA_048498815.1 of Acidobacteriota bacterium. Lineage (GTDB taxonomy): Bacteria > Acidobacteriota > Terriglobia > Bryobacterales > Bryobacteraceae > BOG-234. Next base: position 16,990 of record JBEHXG010000027.1, read on the forward strand.
AATGCGCATCCGTCTCCGTCGGATCAATCGAGACCGCGCGCTGGAAATGAGCGACCGCTTCCGTCAGCTGCCGCCGCTCCTGGTAAACCAGTCCAAGCTGGTACTGCGCGCCCGCATCGTGAGGATTCACCGCCGCCGCATGAAGCATCCGCTGAAAGTTCTGCCGCCGCCGTAAACCCTCGCCCAGGCTTCCAATCTCGCTGCCCAGATAGAACCACGCATAGAGCAGGAAGAACGGCGACGCCAGCCAGCCCATGAGGAACTGCAGAGGCTCGCGCAGCAGAATCGCCGCGAGCAGCGGAATCCAGGACAGGCAGATCACTACCGCCGCTGATCCATTGCTGGTTCCAAACACCGCCCGCACGGCAAGAAACATCAGCACCAGAAAATAGGCGATCGCCGCGCCGGCCACGCCGAATACCATATTTGAGGGCAGAATCCACAGTGCGGCCAGCACAGGCAGATTCGCCGCGCTCCACGCCATGGCGGCGCAGGTCAGCAGGGGCGAATAGTCACGGCGGAACACCGCGCCCAGCGCTCCATGCAGCCCCGCAACCATCCGGCTGAGAACCAGGACGCCGGGCACATAGATCGCGGCCAGCACCAGCAGAGGAACATAGAATCCGATTCCGCCTGACAGTCCCCGATAATCTTCCAGCAACGCGATTACAAGCACCGAGAGACTGGCGAAAAGCAGACTGCCGCGATCCAGGATCGCGCCCATGGCGGACGCGGGCCGAACATACAGCCGAATCAGGAAACCCAGGTGATCGGTCAAACCGAGAGTGTACTGCATAAAACGCTGTGAGGCATCTGCCTCTGCGGCGTAGTGTCAGTTCAGGAAAGTGAAAACTCTATTGCACGCAAAATCAATCACATACGTCCGGACTCGCCCGGATTCTCAAATTTGCCGTGCTTCAATGCAATCAGGGAAGGCGCTTCATCTGGCCAACCCCGACAGTAACTGCCGGCCGGCAAACGTCGCAATAAGGTGAAACTGGCCAATCGTAATCTTTCCGAAAACCAAGGGGGATGAACGGCAGCGGCTCATCGAGACCGCCACCGGCGAGTGGACTTTCAATCGCGATTGATAATTATCGGGTCAAGCGGAAGACGTAGGCTCGGTATCAGAGAGTGAGGATCGAAGGCCGATTCAAGTCGAGCGGGCTAAACGGCCGTCGCAGACGAGTGATACCAGTCTGCGTGGTCAATACTAACCGCGGGACCGCTGATGGCGGAGATCGCACTCAATTTGCTGGCGGCCGGACACAGCGCCGTAACAAGGCGACTCCCGGCCGTCCGCGGCGTGCAGTCAGTTCTTTAAAAACCGAATACCTCTTGCGCGATCGGTCACGCGCATCGCGCACAGTGACTAGACAGACGGGGGCTGTCCCGGGGGCCGCGGACCAGACTTATCGAGATCGAGCCGTGTAAACCTCTGCCGCTCAATCTCCTCAGTCAAATCGTCGCCACGGAAATCCTTAACGCGTCCCCAGGCCCAGCCGCCAATCAGAATCGCAGCCAGAGCCGGCACGCCTATGGCTGCCGCTAAACCAATCGAAGGCACAGATGCAAACGCATTATATCCGTCCTACCCGGCATTCTGTGCAATTCCCGTCTCTCCCCGATACAGAAGAGACCACAAATCCATATCCCGCCGCACAGTCCGAAAAGTATCGGAAAGCTGACCAAATACCTGCGCCACGTCAGGGTCGAACTGCGTCCCGGCTCCGGACAGAATGATCTCGCAGGTCGGATCATGTGGCACCGGCTCCTTGTAGCACCGCCGCGCCCGCAGCGCATCGTAACAGTCCGCCACCGCCAGGATTCGTGCACTCAGCGGAATCTCCTTGCCGCGCAAGCCGTCGGGATATCCCGTGCCATCCCACCGTTCATGGTGTGATTTGGCGATCTCTATCCCCATTGCAATCAGTTCGTTATCCGGGTAACGCTCATGCACTGTACGAAGGGTTCTGGCTCCCAGCGTCGTGTGCGTTTTCATGATCTCGAACTCCGCCGCCGTCAGCTTCCCTGGCTTCAGCAGAATCGCGTCCGGAATCGCCACCTTCCCGATATCATGCAGCGGACTCGCATTTCGCAGATTCCGAATCCACGCCGCGTCGATCGTGTCGCGATACCGCTCATGCCCCTTCAGTCCCGTCGCCAGGAGAGCGCAAAACGACTGGATTCGCTCCAGATGAGTCCCGGTCTCGTCGTCCCTGGCCTCGGCCAGCTTGGCGATCGCAAAGATCGTTTCACCGTGCCCGGCTTCAATCCGCCGCACCTGCGTCTGTACCAGTTCTTCAAGCCGCCGGTTGTGCTCCCGAATCTGCCGCTGCGCCACGCGCAATCCGACGTGCGCCGCCACACGAGCCTGTACTTCCTCAATCTGGAACGGCTTCGTGATGTAATCGATCCCGCCGGAGCGAAAAGCGTGAAGCCGGTCGGACGGTTCGTTCAACGCGCTCAAAAAAATAACCGGGATTTCACGAAGTTCCGGGCTGGCCTTCAACCGGTCGCAAACCTCATAACCGTCCATCTCCGGCATGGAGATATCCAGCAGAATCAGATCGGGCGCATTCTCTAGTGCAGCTGCGAGCGCAGTGCTCCCCTGCTTGTATGCACCAACGTCGTAGCCCTGCGGCTGAAGAATGCTCTCCATGAGATCCAGGTTCACGGGGTTGTCATCCACCACCATCACGGTTCCCGAGCATGCCCGGCTCGTCCCGACGGTTTCGTGTTCGGCGGTCAACATATCTCTTCAGGAACCCTATCGGCAATACTCCCCGTTGCCTATAGGACAATTTCGAGCCCATGCTAATCTGAAGTTCGTCAGGTCCCGGGCTCCGTGCAACGGGCGGCTGCAAACCCCGCCAGGTCTGGAAGGAAGCAACGGTAGTGGCTTTACCCGTGTGCCGCGGATTACCCGGGGCCTGGCATATTTAACCGGTATTCTTTCGCCATGTATCAGGTCATAGCCAGGAAATACCGCCCGCAGTCTTTCGACGACGTCCTCAATCAGGACCACATCAAATCCACTCTGCGCAACGCCATTGAGCAGAACCGCATTGCTCACGGCTACATCTTTTCCGGCCAGCGCGGGACCGGAAAAACCACCACCGCGCGCATCGTCGCCCTCTGCCTAAACTGCGAAAAAGGCCCCACCGATAAGCCCTGCGGAACCTGCCCCAGCTGCACCGAAATCGCCTCGGGCGGATCCGTCGACGTAATCGAGATCGACGCCGCATCCAATCGCGGCATTAACGAAATGCGCGAACTGCGCGAAAACGTGCGCTACCGTCCGGCGCGTGATCGCTACAAGATCTTCATCGTCGATGAAGCGCACCAGATCACGAACGAAGCCTTCAACGCGCTGCTGAAAACCATCGAAGAGCCGCCCGAGTGGGCCGTCTTCATCCTCTGCACCACCGAGTCGCACAAGATTCCGGCGACCATCGCTTCGCGCTGCCAGCACTTCAGTTTTCGCTCAGTCGATTTCAACGATCTGATCGCGCGCATGCGCGACATCTGCACCCAGGAAGGCGTTGAAGCGGACGATGAAGCCCTGGCTGTGCTGGCGCAATCCGGAGAGGGGTCGGTGCGCGATTCGCTGTCCGCGCTCGATCAGGCCATCGCCTGCTGTGGCAACAAGCTCAACGCCGAACAGGTCCGCGCGCTGCTCGGGGCATTCGGAATCGATGCGATGGCGCAGGTAACCACGGCGCTGGCCGCGCAGGATGGAGCGGCAATGCTCGGCCTGGTAGACGAACTGGAGCGCAACGGAGGCAGCCCGCAGCACTTTGCCAGAGAACTCTCGCGCTATCTGCGAAACGTGCTGGTAGTGAAAATTTCGGGCGAATCCTCAAGACTCGTGACGGCGAGCCCCGCCGAAAAGAAGCAGCTCGCGACGATCGCAACGCAGTTCAGCGAAGAAGATCTGACGCGCTATCTGCAGTTCTCGCTCGACCTCTTTCGCGATCTGCAATTCTCCCTTCAGCCCCGGTTTCATCTCGAAATCGGCCTGCTGAAAATGATCCAGGCAGGCAAACTGGTAGCAATCGAACAGGCGCTTGCCAACATGGGCACGGCACCACCTTCGCCGGCGGCGCCTGCAAAAACGACCCCAATAGCGCCGCCGCCCGCGCCCCCTGCAAGACCCGTTCAGGCAGCGCCACCGCCGCCACCACCAGTAGCGACCGGCCCGCCGTCACCCGATGACGACTGGCGCGAAAAACTCCAGGCCGCCATGGTCAAGGCAGGCCTTCAATTCTCGGCCGATGCCATGGCCTTCGCGAGCGCGCAGCTCATCAACGGCAAGCTCGTAGTCACCGCGCCGAAGAAGTATCAGCTCGATCTTGGCCGCGAAGAGATTTCCACCGCGCTGCGCCAACTCGGCCACCCGTCGCTTCGCTTCGAAGTAGTCTTCGGCGAGGTCACAAACGAACCCAAACCGGCCCCGAAACCCGCCGCGCCGGCAGCCGACGAAGTCACCGAGCGCGCGCTCAATCACCCCGAAGTCCAGCGCTTCCGCGAACTATTCGGCGGCGAAGTCCGCAACGTACGTAACCTGAAGGAGTCCTGAACCAAATGAAAATGCCAGGCAACATGCAGGCCATGATGAAGCAGGCGCAGCAGATGCAGGAGCGCATGCAGGCTGAGATCGCCCTCATCAAAGTCGAAGGCACAGCCGGCGGCGGCATGGTCACCGTGAATATGGACGGCCACAAGAACGTCACCGCCGTAAAGATCGATTCCGAAGTCGCGGGCGACGTCGAGATGCTCCAGGACCTCGTCCTTGCTGCCTGCGCCGACGCATTCAAAAAAGTGGAAGCCGAATCCAACCGCAAAATGGGCGGCATGCTCGGCGGCATGGGCCTCCCCCCGGGCCTCTTCTAAACAATGCCCGATTTCGCCGAACCGCTGGCGCGGCTGATCACCGAATTTAAACGCTTGCCAGGCGTCGGGCAGAAGTCCGCGCAGCGCATTGCCTTCCATGTAATGCGAGCCAGCAGAGGCGATGCGGCGCAGCTTGCCGAAGCGATCCTAGATGTGAAAGACAAGCTGAGAATGTGCGTCGTCTGCAACAACATCAGCGACGCCGAACTCTGCCAGTATTGCCGGGACCCGCAACGCGATCGCTCCGTGATCTGCGTAGTGGAAGATCCCAACAACATCGTAGGCATCGAAGTAACAAGGCAGTTCAACGGACTCTTCCACGTGCTCGGCGGTGCGCTCTCACCCTTGCGTGGCATCGGTCCCGAGCAGCTTCACCTGAAGTCGCTGATCGATCGCATTGGCCAGGGCGAAGTGAAAGAGGTCATCGTAGCCACCAACCCAACGGTGGAAGGCGAAGCGACGTCAGTCTACCTCTCGCGCCTTCTAAAGCCCCTTGGCATGAAGGTGACCCGTATCGCTATGGGGGTTCCGGTCGGCAGCGATCTCGAATTCGCCGATGAAGTCACCATGTGGAAAGCGCTCGAAGGCCGCCGCGAAATCTAAGTCTGGAACCTCACATGCTCTTAAGCGAGCATGTCCCTTCGCACCGCCTCACTCTTCGCCATCGTCGGCACGGCGCTCTGGACCCTTCGCCTCGCGTTCGTTCTGATCACCGCGCTCAACGGCGTCAGTGGCGGCTTCCTGGCCGCCAACGTGTTATTCACCTCGCTGATTGAATTCTTTGCCGCGCTGACGATGCTGATCTTCTTCGTAGTCTTCCATCGCCACAGCAGCTAGCCGGGCGTTTAGCGTCGCTGACGCTGAGCGCCGCCGCCGAGTCCGCCCAGATCGATGAGCACAGCGATCAGCAGCCAGATCAGATTCACGCCGGCGGTAGCCATGTGATTGTTGATCTCCCACGCATAGGTCAGCGTAGTCAGCGGAAGAAAAATGAACCCGGCCAGCGGAACCAGCATGTCGCCGTGGAATGCCCTCTGCAGGTAGGTGGATGTGAACCACATCAGTGCGAGAACTACCCGAGGAAAGAGTAGGATAACAAGAAGCAGAAGACAGGGCATAGGATTACGTTAATCCTAGCAGTCCTGGTACCAACTATTTCTGTTTGAGATCTTCCGGGAAAACGCCGCGCCCCTCCGGTGGTGGAAACAAAGACTTTAACAGCACAAGGCGCTTTCGCAGGCACCGGCTAGGCAACTGCCGTGGACCCGTATCCACATCGATGTCGCAGCAGATCCCATGCAGGTACAGCGTCAGCGTATCCACAAAGGACTGCCGCGCATACTCCTGAAACGGCTTACCATCGCGCCGCGCGTTGACGGGCCGTCGCAATAAGGCCTGCTTCAACCGCCAGCTTCGCTCGTCCACTTCGCCATGCATCTCAGCGCTCAGTTCCTCGCGCAGCAGGCTGTGCCACGCATCGGAAACCTTTTTCGGCCAGCGATGCGACACCAGTCCTGCGAGCTCATCGTAAAGGAAGTAGTGATAATCCGCGACCTGCTCATCCTTCACGGTGAAGAACAGCATTGCGAAGTCTTCGGTCTGCTCCACGCGAGCGGACAGCGCCAGTTTCGCCTCGATCGGCTTCGTTGTGGTGACCGTAACCGGTGTTGTCTTTTCCAGATACGGCGCGAGCACAATCCCGACTTTCGGCAGCAGCGCCCGAATCGTCGGTGGCAGCGATTCGATCGGATCCTGCAGGTACGGTCGCTGATCTTCGTCGGCCAGCGGTATGGCCGCGTACCAGCCAAACTGGCGGTCGATCGCCTTCAGTTCGGCGCGAACACGCCGCGCGTATTCTTCAATGCCGCCACCAGAAACCGCTCTTCGGGGAGACTTCTTGGGAGTGAGTGTGAGTGCCAGACGCCCTGATTGTAGCACCTGAATCCAATAACTTGCCGCCCGCATCCTGATATACTGGAGACATAATTATGGTCAACTTAACGGAAACGGCAGTCGGCAAGGTTCGCGAGATTCTGGATACCCAGGAACCCAAGCCGGCCGGTTTGAGGATTTCGGTTGTGGGCGGCGGCTGCTCCGGGTTCAGCTATTCGATGGCTTTCGAGAACTCCCCCGGGATGCTCGACAAGACCTACAATTACGACGGTCTCAAGGTTTTCGTCGACCAGGCCAGCCTGCTCTATCTTGATGGCGCCGAAGTCGACTACGTGGAGACCCTTGAAGGGTCCGGCTTCAAGTTCAACAATCCGCATGTGAAGTCCACCTGCGGCTGCGGCAGCTCATTCAGCGCTTAAGCGCCGCGAGTTTACTTCGCGTCGCGCCAGTTAGCGCCGGTTCCGGTATCGACAATGAGCGGAACCTGTAGTGAGATCACGTTTTCCATTTCGCCCTTCACCAGGGCTTTGACCGTCTCCATTTCTTCGGGCGGCGCTTCGAGAACAAGCTCGTCGTGAACCTGCAGCAGGAGTTTGCTCTGCATTCCGGCGAGCTTTTTGTCTATCCGCACCATTGCGATTTTGATGAGATCGGCCGCGGTTCCCTGGATCGGCGAATTCATCGCGGTGCGCTCCGCGAAACCGCGCGCAGTGGCATTTCGGCTGTTGATATCGGGGATAGGCCTCGTACGGCCCAGCAGGGTGCGCGCTACGCCGCTCTCGCGGGTCTCGGCTACCTTCGCATCAATGAATCGCTTCACGCCGGCATAGCGCTCGAAATAGCCTCTGATGTACGCTTCGGCTTCCTTCCGCGGGATGCCAAGATTCGCCGCCAGCCCAAAGCCGCTGATGCCGTAGACAATTCCGAAGTTGACCGCCTTCGCCGCATTGCGGGCTTCCTTCGTCACCATCATCGGCGGCACGCCCATCACTTCGGCGGCCGTGCGAGTGTGGATGTCCTCGCCGTTTCGGAATGCATCGACGAGCACCGGGTCCTCTGACATGTGGGCGAGGAGTCTGAGCTCGATCTGCGAGTAGTCAGCGACCAGCAACTGCCAGCCTTCGCGCGGAACAAAGGCTGCGCGAATTTCGCGGCCTGCTTCGGTTCGGATCGGGATGTTCTGCAGGTTCGGATTCGACGAAGACAGCCTGCCCGTAGCCGCGCCGGTCTGGCTGAAGCTGGTGTGAAGGCGTCCGGTGGCCGGATCGATCAGGGCAGGGAGGGCGTCCGCATACGTTCCCTTGAGCTTGCTTACCTGACGGTATTCGAGCACGTGCCGCACGATCGCGTGATCCGGCGCCAGCGCTTCCAGAACATCGGCGGCCGTCGATGGAACTTTGCCTTTGCCGTAGCGAACCGGCGTGGGAATGCCGAGCTCTTCGAACAGCACTTTGCCCAATTGCTGGGGCGATGCGATGTTAAACTCACGCCCGGCGATTTCATGAATCTGCTTCGTGAGTCCGGCGATCTGCGTTTCAAGCAGTGAGGAAAGGCGTTCGAGCTCTCTGGCGTCGACCCGTATTCCGGTGTGTTCCATGCGCGCCAGAACGGCCGCAAGCGGCAGTTCGATCTCTTCGTAGACCTTAAGGAGCGGTGCAATCGCAGGCCGTAGTCGCTCGGTCAGTTCGTGCGTGAAGTGCGCGCGTTCGTCGGCGCGTGGACCAGGCTTGAGTTCGAGGCGGCGTTCGATCATTGCATCGAGTCCGCAGCTTGCAGGCTCGGCATCGAGCAGGAAGGCGTAGAGCGACGGATCGTCGGTGAATCCCAGCGCGCTGATACCTCGTGCCAGCAGGGCCCGCAGCAGGCTCTTCAGATCGCTTGCGGCCTTCGGAACGTTTACATCCTCGAGGACTGTACGCACCTCTTCGATGCGGCTCAGCGGAATGCTGCGCGCTTCGCCGATCTTCCAGCTCATCCCGATGTCGATCTGATCGGTGCCGATTGCGAACGACAGCACGGCTTCGTTTGGTCTGGCTTGCAGCCAGGCGGATACGTCTTCGGCTGTCGCGAGTGCGGCGAAATCTCTGGCTCTCGTGTCTTCCGATGGCCCTACCGAGTCGGAGTATTCCTTCAGCTGGCTGAAGAATTCGAGTTCCTTCAGCAGGGGCTTCAACTGCTCGCCATCGGGCTCCTGCATCGTGTAGCGCCCGAGCTCATACTCGATGGGTACGTTGCAATCGACCGTCGCGAGTCGTTTACTGAGTTCGATTCGTTCGCGATTGTTGGCCAGGCTTTCGCGGTACATCTTCCGCGTAACTTCGGAGCAGCGATCCAGCGCTTCTTCGACTGAGCCGAATTGATTGAGGAGGTCTACCGCGCCTTTGTCGCCAATGCCAGGCGCGCCGGGGATGTTATCGACGGCGTCGCCTTTGAGCGCGAGCAGATCGGCAACCTGCGAAGGCGCGACTCCCATGAACTCCTTCACCTTCGCGGGATCGTACCAGGTGTCATCCTTCGCCGGATTCAGCATCAGAACATGATCGGTGACCAGCTGCATCAGATCTTTGTCGCTCGATACGATGACAACGTCGAGACCTTCTGCCGCGGCTTTCCGGCTCAGCGTTCCGATGACGTCATCTGCCTCAAATCCGGCTGATTCCACGATGGGAATTCGCAGCGCCTCGATGAGCTTTCGCACGTAGGGGATCTGCTGGATCAGTTCCGGCGGAGTTTCCGTTCGATTGGCTTTGTATTCGGCGAATTCGGTTTCACGATGCGTCTTGCCTTCGCCTTCAAATACCGCCGCCATGTACTGAGGCTCGTAGGTGCGGGTGAGCTTGCGCAGCATGTTGCTGAAGATGAAGACGACCTCAGTGGGAATACCGGCAGATGTGCGCATCGGTGGCGCACCAGTGCGGGCGCGTGCATGATAGGCGCGGAAGATGAAGCCGTAGGTATCGATCAGGAAGAGGCGAGGCGTTGGCACGTTCGGCCTTCAGGATAGCGAATGCGCGATGGCCGCGCTGTGGCGCGCTGCGCCTGATGGAGATCTGAAAATCGGGTCTGGAAATCTTCGTACGCGTCCCATACCCCCCTATTGCGTTTCGGAGAAGGAGGAGGGACTGTTGTGGCGCACGGACCGTGAGGATCAGTCGTGCTGCAGCGCGATGGTTTTGAGGACTGCGGCCGTGGCGGGACACGCGACGTTGCTGCGTGCCGGGGCACCGATGCGCTCAGTGGCGCGCGACCGTCCTGAGACGCGATTGAAGTCGCGCGTCCGTTATCGTTCGGGCTGTTCGTCCGGTTAGCGGAACATCTTAAACAGGCCGCCGAGCGGATCGAAGAACTCATCGACCACGCGCTCCTTCAGCGGGATGATTGCGTTGTCCGTGATCGTGATGTGCTCGGGGCAGACCTTGGTGCAGCACTTGGTGATGTTGCAGAGGCCGATGCCGTGGTTGTCCTTGAGATCCTTCAGGCGATCGTCGGTATCGATCGGGTTCATCTCGAGCGCCGCTGTGTAAACCAGGAAGCGCGGGCCGATGAACTCGCTGTGCATGTGGTGATCGCGCAGCACGTGGCAGACGTCCTGGCAGAGGAAACACTCGATGCACTTGCGGAATTCCTGTGGGCGGTCAACGTCGGTCTGCTGCACGCGCCAGGTTCCGTCGGCTGCATCGGGCTTGCGCGGCTTGAACTTCTTGATTGTCTTCTTGACTTCGAAGTTCCAGCTGACGTCCGTCACCAGATCGCGGATGATCGGGAACGTTTTCATCGGTTCGATGCGGATGGGCTTATCCTGCGGCAGCGTGTTCATGCGGGTCATGCACATGAGCTTCGGCATGCCGTTGATTTCCGCCGAGCATGATCCGCACTTGCCGGCCTTGCAGTTCCAGCGCACCGCCATGTCGTTTGCCTGTTCGGCCTGGATCTTGTGGACCATGTCCAGCACGACCATGCCTTCCGTGACTTCCGACTTGTACTCCTGGAATCGGCCGCCGGTCTTGTCTCCGCGCCAGATCTGGAAGGTCACCGCGCTCATGACTTCATCTCCTCAATGATCTGCTTCATTTCTTCGGTCATGGGCGGCAGCGGCTCGCGCTGCAGGTCCATGGAACCATCGGCTGCCATGCGGATGGTGTGGTTATAGGTGCCTTCCGACGCTACCTTATCCGGATAGTCTTCGCGGAAGTGAGCGCCGCGGCTTTCCCTGCGATCGATCGCCGAGATTGCGATTGCTTCCGATACCGTCAACAGGTTGCGCAGATCGATGGCCGTATGCCAGCCGGGATTGTATTCGCGATTGCCGCCCGCCGATACATTGGCGGCGCGCTTCTTCAGATCCTGCAACTGGTCGATGGCCTGCTGCATTTCGCCTTCGACGCGTACGATACCGACGAGCTTCTGCATCAGATCCTGGAGTTCGAACTGGATGTCGTAGGGGCGCGGTCCGCCTTCGCGGTTGAGCGGCGCAATGGCTTCGTTTGCGATGGCTTCGACCTGCTGCGGATTGACCGAAATGGCCTTGTTTTCCTTCGCATACTTCGCGGCCGCTTCACCGGCGCGCTTGCCGAATACGACGAGGTCAGACAGTGAGTTGCCGCCGAGCCGGTTCGCTCCATGAAGTCCCGCGCCGCATTCGCCGGCGGCGAAGAGACCCGGAACGTCGGTCATCTGCGAGTCGGCATCCACGCGCACGCCACCCATGATGTAGTGAGTGGTGGGTCCGATCTCCATCGGGGTTTCGGTGATATCGAGATCGGCCAGTTGCTTGAACTGGTGATACATGCTGGGCAGCTTGCGCTTGATGTGCTCGGCGCCGTTCGGCACCTTCGACTTGATCCACGCGATATCGAGGAACACGCCGCCGTGCGGGCTGCCACGGCCTTCGCGCACTTCGCGATTGATGCAGCGCGCCACGTGATCGCGCGTGAGCAACTCCGGGGGACGGCGGGCGTTCTTATCGCCCGTCACATAGCGCCAGCCTTCTTCTTCGTTGTCGGCAGTCTGGGGCTTGTAGTTGTCCGGAATGTCGTCGAACATGAAGCGCTTGCCTTCTTTGTTGCGCAGCACGCCGCCTTCACCGCGCACGCCTTCGGTTACGAGGATGCCGCGTACGCTGGGCGGCCACACCATACCGGTGGGATGGAACTGGACGAACTCCATGTCCATGAGCCGTGCGCCGGCGCGGTAGCAGAGCGACTGGCCGTCGCCTGTGTACTCCCAGCTGTTGCTGGTGATCTTGAATGCGCGTCCCACGCCGCCGGTGGCCATAACAACGGCCTTGGCTTTGAAGAGCATGAAGCGGCCGAGCTCGCGTCCATAGCCGAATGCTCCGGCGATGCGGCCTGCGTCAGTCAGGAGATCAAGCACCGTGCACTCCATGTGCACTTCCATACCGGTGTGGATGCCGTGATCCTGCAGGGTGCGGATCATTTCGAGGCCGGTGCGGTCGCCTACGTGAGCGAGGCGCGGATAGCGGTGGCCGCCGAAGTTGCGCTGCAGGATGCCACCTTCTTTGGTGCGGTCGAAAACGGCGCCCCAGGCTTCGAGCTCGCGCACACGATCCGGTGCTTCCTTCGCGTGCAGTTCGGCCATGCGTGGATTGTTCAGGTACTGACCGCCGCGCATGGTGTCGGCAAAGTGGACGCGCCAGCTATCGCGGTCGTCAACGTTCGCCATGGCTGCGGCCATGCCGCCTTCGGCCATAACCGTGTGCGCTTTGCCGAGAAGCGACTTGCAGACCAGACCGACTTTGAGTCCGGCGGAGGATGCTTCAATCGCGGCGCGCAGACCCGCGCCGCCCGCGCCGATGACCAGCACGTCGTATTCGAATGTTTTGTATTCCGCCATTTAGAAGAGCCTTACATCGTGCCAGATGCCCATTGCGCACATCCGCACGTAGAGATCGGAGAAGCCTACCCAGAAGAGGCTGAACCACGCGAAGCGCATGTGGCGTGCGTTGAGGCAGCTTACGCAGTCGTAAGCCTTTTTGCGCATGGGCGACTTCGAGAGGACGTCTTTGATTCCGCCGATCAGATGTCGGAAGGAGTGGCAACCGAGGGTGTAACTACCGAGCAGGATGACGTTGATTAACAGAACCAGGGTGCCTACGCTGACGCCGAAGCCGGATTCGAATTTCGTTGCTTCGTAAACGTCGCGCGCCAGCAGGATGATGAACAGGAACGCGAGGTAGAAGAAGTAGCGATGGATGTTTTGAATGATCAGCGGGAAGCTGCGTTCGCCGAGATATTTCTTGCGGGGTTCGCCGACGGCGCAATTGGGCGGGTCCTGCCAGAAGGCCTTGTAGTAAGCGCCGCGGTAGTAATAGCAGGTGAAACGGAAGCCGCCGGGAGCCCAGAGAATCAACATTGCGGCGGAGAAGGGAAGGAAGGAGGGGAACCAGGAGGGAACGCCTGTGCCATGGATCCAGGCGACGCTTTCGGGGCCATAGATCAGGGGCGAGTACATGGGGGAGAGGAGCGGTCCGGCCATGTAGTTTTTCCCTTGCAGAGCGGCCCATGTGGAGTAACAGATGAAGGCCGAAAATCCGAGGAAGACAGCTAGTGGCTGGATCCACCAGTTGTCCGGGCGTGAGGTCTCCCCAAACCGTCCGCGTGTGAGCGGAACATCAATTTGTGGCATAAAAACAGGAGTTTATCAGACCGTTTTGGATGGGCTGAAAAATCGGGGCGTGGCGGGCGGGAACCGACGGATAACGACCAGTTTGCAGGACGCCGCGGCTGAGATTTTCAGCCGCGGCGATTTCCTTCGAGGGCGCTGTAACAGATTGCGAATTTACGCAGGGCGCTACTTGTACTGATAGTTGATGGTCGCGGTGCCGCCCGGCGTGGTCACCACTACCGGCAGCGTGGCCGCCTGCAGGATGCCGGGGACGACCGCGGTGATTGTGGTGTCGTTGACCGCGCTGTAGCTCTTCGCGTCGAGTCCACCAAAGGTCACCGACGATGTGCCGGTGAAGCCTACACCGGTGATTGTTACGGCGGTGTTGCCTGCAATTGGCCCTGAGTTGGGACTGATGCTGGTGATCGACGGAGCCTGCACGTATGTGTAGAGCAGGTTGGCGGGGTTGCTGCCTGCCGGGGTGGTGACGATCACGCTGACCAGGCCGAGCGCCGATCCGGCGGGAACCACGACGGTGAGGGTGGTCGAGTTTACGTACGTGACCGTTGTGGCCGCCACTCCGCCAAACGAAACCTGGGCTCCATTGACGAAGTTGTTGCCGCTGATGGTAACGGTGTTGCCGCCGGCGAGCGGGCCCTTGGATACGGTCACGTCGGTGACGATCGGAGCGACGGTGGAACTGCCGGGGATGACTACGGGGAAGGTCACCACGTTGCTGACGAACAACTGCTGGGCGATGGTCATCTGCGACTTGAGATTGGTGCCGAGTCCCTGGCCAAGCGAGAACTCCACATAGTAGACGCCAACAGTATTTGGAACAAGGGCGACATTCATCGGCGTGGCGACTACGCCCTGGACGAGGATGGAGTCAACGAAAACGGCGGGAGGATTGTCGTTACCGCCGCGATAGATGAAGCCCGTATCGATATCGGCGGGGTTCGTGGGGCCAAGGCCGGTGGCGAAGGTGTAGAGCGCTTCACCGGGAATCGCGGGGTTATCCGCCGTGACCGGGAGGTTGGCGGGCGCGCCGCAGCAAAGAGTATCGTTGTAGGGCGTAATTGAAAGGCTGGGCCCCGTAATATTGTCGGGAGTTGTGCCCGACATTGCGAACACGGAGATTGTCGGGCTTGCCGGACCCTCCAGCAGGGAGTAGAGGATGATGCGGTTGTACTCGTTATTGAAGACGGCGTAGACGTAAGGGTCAAGACCGGCATTGATCGCGTTGACCAGGCCGGCGGTGGTGGATGCCAGGGTATCGGTAGCCGTCTCCGTGTAGCTGTAATTCCGGCCGCCGTACGACATGGTATAGCCCTGATTGTTCGTGTTGCTGCCGGCGTAAGGAACGGTGAGCGTGATGCTGGTGGCAGAGCCAACGCTCTGGATCGTATACACGCCGATCCCGATGGACATGACGCCACCGACCATATTCGAAGTCCAGGCGGTATTGACGCCGGTGATCTGGTTGGAGCCCTTGGTCACGTTGACAGTGCCCGCGCCGTACTGGGCCAGGCCGGGACCGATCGAAATGACGCCGGTGTCACCTGTTTGCAGGAGACCGTTGATGTCAAGAATGTCGTATGCCGCGGACGATGCGTGATAGACGATGCCGGGGCGGGGGTCTGTGCCCGGGTAGGCGAACAGGCCGGGGTTCTGCGGAACAACGGTAACCGCAATGGGGGTGGTGGCGGTGACAGAGCCATCGGAGTGCGCAGAGCGCGCGTAGAGACTGACGCTGGTGCGATCGCTGAAATTGAGCGGTAGCTGCGCGTTGATCTGGGTGGGCGAAACGTAGAGCAGGGGCGCGCGCAGACCATCGACGTAGAGCACGCAGTTGTTCATTTCCGTCGGCAGATAAGTTTGGGAGAAGTCGGCGGCGGCCGATCCATCGCAGAGGTTGGTGCCGGAGATCTGAATGAGGGTGCCGGGTGCGACCTGCGTGGGATTTTCGAGATAGATGTTCAGGTTGGCGCTGTTGGCGCTGCCGAGGAAGGTTGCGCCTGAGGAACTCGTTACTGAGTACGTGACGTTGCCACCCGCTGCTCCGGGAACTTTGGCGGTGAGCAGGATCTGGCCGGCGGTGAGGGAGAGCGCCGCTGTGACGTTCTTATCCTTCGTGTTTACCTGTTTGGCGAGGTCCTGAAGCACCGTGGTCAGGGTGTCAGACGCCGTCATGGTGTGGGTGTAGGTTTCCTTGGTATCGACGCAGTCCGGCGCGGAGCCGGTACAGCCGATGGTGAGACTCAGGGTGTTGTTGGTGGTGATGGTTCCGGAGAAGGTGTAGAAGCCGGTTGCGTAGATGGCGAGGCTGGCCGCGTTGCGGACGGCATCGAGCGGGATGTTGTTAATGCCAGGGGTGTGAACCATTACGCGGCGATTGTAGGTGTCGGTGACGTAGAGGTTCGTGCCGTCGTAGGCGAGGGCGGAGGGGGTTTCAAAGGCGTTAGTGCCATCGGGGTTGTCGCCCGTGTTGTCACTGTACTGATCGGGCTGGCCGAGAATAATGTCGGCCGGGACCCCGCTCGCGGTGGGGAATTTGTTGAAGATCAGGACGCGGTCGTTTCCGCCATCTGCAATGAAGAGACGCTTGCCATCGGAGAAAGCGAAGCGCGGGAAGGAGAGAGTACTGGCGCAGCGGGTCGGGTAGACCTGGGTGCCGGTGACGGCGTCGGTTTTGAATGGATCGCAGAGTACTTTCGTGACGTTCTTTGGGTTGCCGTCGGCGTCCATGTCGGTTGAATTCACGATGACGGATGCGTTGGTGGCGGAATTCGTGAGGTTTGGCTGTCCAATGGCGTAGTCGGCGGGCGCTCCGTTGGTGGAAGGGATGGAGTTCCACATGAGCACGCGGTTCTGTGCGAGATCGGCAACGAAGAGGCGCGTGCCGTCTGTGGTTACGGAGACGGGCGTCTGCATGTTGCTGGGGGTGGCGGTGGTTGCGCTCTGTGAAAGATCGGGCTGGACGAAGGCGGTGAAGCTGGCCTGGCCCAGAACTACGTCGGCGGGCGCGTTGTTGGAGGTCGGGATCTTGTTGTAGATGAGGACGCGGTTGTCGAAGGTATCGGCAACGAAGAGGCGGCCATTGTTGATCCAGACGCCGGAGGGCGCGCGGAGGGAGGTCTGTGACGGCGACTGCGCCGTGTTCGAGGTGAAATCTTTTTGTCCAACAACTACGTCGGCGGGCTGGCCGTTGGCGGTGGGGAGGTGCAGCCAGATGAGGACGCGGTTGTTATCGGTGTCGGCTACAGCGAGGACGGTGCCATCGGTGGCGATGCCGGTTGGGTTGCGGAGGCCGTTGGACTTGAGGCTGGGGGTGAAAGTATTGAAATCGGGCTGGCCAAGGACAAGGCTGGCGGTGCCTCGGCAGACGGAGCAGGTGCTGCCGGGGATGTCCGGCAGGTCGGTGAGCGATGGGTAGCTCGAGACGTCGTTGAAACGCAGAATGCGGTTGTTGTTCGGGGTGGCGCCGAGGCGATTGGAGTCGATCACCCAGAGGGTGCCATTGGCATAGGCGATGCCGCTGGGAGAGCCAAGCAGCAGGTTGGAAGCGCCGTAGTCGCCGCTGGTGAAGCTGTTCTGACCGATGACGAGATGGGCGGCCTGGCCCGTAGTGAAGGCGGTGGTTTGGGCGGCGACCGGAAGTACACACACGAGTGCCGCGACGGCCCGCAAAGTCAGGCTAAGAAAGGACTTCATCTTTATTTTTGCGGCGCTATGGCGCCGTGAGTGGAATCCATGAAAAAAGGCGATTGAATCATTTGTGAGTATAGCAAGGGCTTCAGACGTGTTGTTGGCAGCGGCCGGTTTCGCTTTGGGCCCCGAAATTACAGGCGTAGGATGGCACGTTTTGTTCCAGTTGCGTTGCCCGCGGTATTGCGTGGGATGGGTGGTGTAGTGGTGCGGTTTGGGTTCGTCAGGTGTGCCTGAGGGGCACAGGGTTGGGGCTATTGGCCTCCGTCGATGCGGCTGGCTCCCAGTTGGCCCTTGAGGGTGGACTTGGCCCGGTACGCGAGGCCGGCGGCGAAGCCGTGGTGTTTGGAGAGGAAGGCGGCGGTGCCCGTGATGCGGTCGGCTTTGAGGCTGGTGGCGGGCATGGGGGATGGGTTCGTTCCGTGAGCGGCCGGGACGTTGCCGAGGACGATGATTTTCCTGCCGGCGCTCTTGATGCGGGCGCAGATCTCGATGTCCGAACCGTAGTTGCCGTAGCGCTCGTCGATGAAGCCCATGGAGCGGAGGAAGGCGGCCCGGACCATCAGGGAGGCGCCGGAAACGCACTCGGCTTCGTATTCGGTTTGGCTGGGGGTGGTTGTGTAGTTGGGGTCGGGGTTCGACGGGCCGGGGAGCGGGCGGACCTGGGGCGTGTTCAGGCGCGGGGCTACGGCGGCTACATCGGGTCTCGCTTCGAGGAATTCGGCCAGAGCGAGGACTGCATCGGGTTCGATTTGTACGTCGTCGTGAAGGAGGAGCAGGTACTCCCCTTCGGCGGCGCGGATGCCGATGTTGAGGGCGCGGGTCAGTCCGAAGTTGCGGGGGAGGCGGGAGAAGCGAACCTCGGGGAATTCGGTTACGAGGTCCGGTGTGTTGTCTTTGGAGCCCTGGTCGACTACGATGACCTGGAGGCCGGAGCTGTGGAGCGCTGTGAGACTGGCGCGCAGTTGTTCGGCGCGGAAAAACGAGACGATAACTACGGAGATTTTGCTGGGTTCCATTAGCTGAGTGTCAGTTTGCCTAGTATGACCGGGTGAGTTGCTCCGGTGGCGGAGGGGAGGTTGCCGGGCTTTCTGTGCCAGGTTCGGTAGGCGAGCAGGGCGAAGGCTATGGCCTCTTTTGCGTCGGGCGCAACTCCGAATTCCGCCGTGGTTGTGAGGCGGGTTTTCGGGAGGAAGGCCTGGAGTTGAGACATTAGTGGGGGGTTGTGGATGCCTCCGCCGGCCGCGATCAGTTCGGTGGTATTGGGGGCGAATTGGTGGATTGCTTTTGCAATGGTTGCGGCGGTCAGCGCTGTGGCTGTTGCGATGAGCGTGCCTGTTGGCAGTCTGGTGGACTGAAGTTTTGCTACAAAATCGTGGCCGTATTGTTCGCGGCCTGCGGTTTTGGGTGGTTTAGTTTTGTAGAACGGATTGGTCACCAGTTCGTTCAGCAGTGGTTGATTGATTTGGTTCGCCGCGGCTATGGTTCCGTTTCGGTCATATGTTTGTTTGCCTCTGGTGTGAATGGCCGTTAGCTGGTCGATGACCATGTTGCCGGGGCCGGTGTCGAAGGCTTTGATTTGTTCGAGTTTCGCGGCTTTCGGGAGGATGGTGATGTTGGCTATCCCTCCGATGTTGAGGGCTACGCGGTTCTTCGTTTTTGAGCGAAAGAGAAGGTAATCGGCCAGCGGGACCAAGGGTGCGCCTAATCCACCCGCGGCTATGTCTCTGGCGCGGAAGTCGGAGACTACCGGCACGTTGAGGCGTTCCGCGATTACGGAGGCTTCTCCGATTTGCAAGGTGTTGGGTTGGCGGCCGCGTCCTTCGTGATGGACGGTCTGGCCGTGGCAGCCGATCAGGTCGATTTTGGTTTTGGTGTTTCGGACGAGTTTCTCTACCGCTTTGGCGTAGAGTTCACCCAGGTGCACGTTGAGGCGTGATAGTTCGGCCGGTGTGCGAGCGTTCAGGATTGCTTCGCGCGTAGCCTGCTTGTAAGGGGTGGTTGAGGCGGCGACGGTGGTGACACGGCTCCCTTTGATGTCTACGATGGCTACGTCTATGCCATCGAGCGAGGTGCCGCTCATGATGCCGGCTACTCTCATATCGCTCTCACGCCTCCGGCGATGATGGTTTCGATTCCGGTTGGGGTGCGGACGAGCAGGAAGCCGTTGGGGTCGAGTCCGGCTGTGACTCCACGGATGCGGCCGTCTACTTCCACTGCTTTGCCCTGCGGCCAGGTGGAGTTTTCGGTGAAGCGCTGGAGGATTTCCCGTTTACCGGTTTCTACGAGCAGTGTTGTGTAGCGAAGGGATTCGGTTACTATGCGTTCGGCCAATTTGTCTTTGGGATGTTCGGCTCCGGTTTCGATTCTTAGCGAGGTCGCGATTTGCGCGAGGTCTTCCGGGAAAGATTGCTGGTTTACGTTTACTCCGATTCCCGCGATCAGTGCGCCTTCGAGGGACTGGACGAGGATGCCTGCGAGTTTGCGCTCGTTCAGCATTACGTCATTGGGCCAGCGGATGTCTGCCGCCACCTGGGCTGCGTCATTGATCGCGCGTTGTGCGGCGAGGCCCAGCGCCATGGTGACGATCGGCAGGGCGGCCGTGTTGGGCGGCATTCGCAGAATGATGGAAAGATAGAGACCGCCCTGATCGGCGGAGTGCCAGGTGTGGCCTTGTCTGCCTATACCTGCGGTTTGGATATCGGCGAGCACTGCTGTGCCATGCGGTTCACCCTTGGCAGCGAGAGCCGCGGCGTCCTGCTGGGTTGAGGCGGTTTCGTGGACGCGGTGGATCACTAGTCGAGTGTAAGGCGGAAGCTGATGTCCACGGCGCGAGCGGAGTGGGTGATGGCTCCTGAGGAGACGAAGTCGGCTCCGGTTTCGGCGAAGGCGCGGACGTTTTCCAGGGTGATCCGGCCAGAGAGTTCTACTTTGGCGCGGCCTGCAATTTTGGCGATCCAAAGTCTGGCTTCGTTTGGGGTAAGGTTATCGAGAAGCAGGTGATCGGCTTTGTTTTGGAGAGCTTCTTCGAGTTCGGCTTCGGTGCGAACTTCGATTTCTATGGGGAGGCCCGATTGGCGGGCGTTGGCGATGGCCTGCGTGATTCCTCCCGCCGCTGCGATGTGGTTGTTCTTGATCAGAATGGCGTCGTAGAGACCCATGCGGTGGTTGGTGATTCCACCCGCTTTTGCGGCTGCTTTTTCGAGGGTTCGGAAGCCTGGCGTGGTTTTTCTGGTGTCGATGACCTTGCAGTTCGTATGTGCTGCTTCGGCTGCGAATTTTGCGGCCAGCGTGGCTACTCCGGAGAGGCGCTGGAGGAAGTTCAGGGACAGGCGCTCACGTTCGAGAAGCGTGCGCGCCGAGCCTCGTATGGTTGCGATGAGGTCGTTCTCGTTCAGGTGTGAGCCGTCGGTGGTGTGAAGTTCGACGTCATCGAAGATTTGCGTGAGGACCCCGAGGCCCGCGATTACCAGCGGCTCGCGGGCCAGGAATTTGCCTGTGGCTTTTCGATCCGCGGGGACGCAGGCGTTCGTGGTTACATCGCCTGATCCGATATCTTCGACGAGCGCAAGGGCGATGAGTGCGTCAGGCGCCAAGGCTTTCGTTCACCTTTTGCAACTGCGCTTCGTATTCGGCTTTCTTGGCGCGGATCGAATCGACTACCTTCGCCGGCGCTTTGCCCAGGAAGACTTCGTCGTTTAGCTGGCGGTCTGAGTTCGCGATGTTTTTCACCAGCTGGTCGCGCTCTTTTTCGAGGCGCTTGCGCTGGACTTCGAGTTGGCCTGTGGGGACGTTCAGCGACACAGTGAAGCCTGACATCGAGCGGACTGCTCCGGTCTTCGGCGTTTCTCCCGGTGTGAGATTCACTCGCGCGAGTTTGGCGATGATCGGGAAGTGTTGGGCGATGTCGATGCCTGAGATCAGGCCGTCCATCGGGGCTTTGGGATCGAGGCCGAGGTCGGCGCGGAGGTTGCGGAGCGCGCTGACGACATCCTGCAGGATTTTGATTTCGGCTTCGGCCTCGGGATCGTCGTTTTCCGGGCTCGGCTGCGGGTAGGGAAGTAAGGAGATCGACTGACCTTCGCGGTCTGCAAAGCGGTGCCAGAGCTCTTCGGTGAGGAAGGGCATGAGCGGATGGAGCAGGCAGAGAGTCTGCTCGAACATGGCGCGGATGCGGGCCCAGTCGGCGGAGTCCTTCTTTAGCTCGATGTACCAGTCGCAGAAATCGTCCCAGATGAAGTGCCAGATGGCCTGGGCCGCTTCGTGGTAGCGGAAGGTCTGGATTGCCTGATTCATCTGTCGCGCGCAGTCATTGAAGCGCGAGCGAATCCAGCGATCGGCGGTAGTTTCGGGCTGTGCCGACGCCGATTGCGCGTCGGCGTTGAGGAGGATGAAGCGCGCGGCGTTCCAGATCTTGTTGGCGAAGGCGCGGGCGCTGTCGAGTCTTTCGGGGCTGAAGACGATATCGGTGCCGGGCGCGGCTCCGAGGAGGAGCGCCATGCGAACGGCGTCGGTGCCGTACTGTTCGGTGACGACGAGCGGGTCGATGACGTTGCCTTTGGTCTTCGACATCTTTTGTTTTTCGGCGTCGCGGACCAGGCCGTGGATGTAGACGTTCCTAAAGGGAACGTCGCCCATGAATTCGATGCCGAGCATCGCCATGCGGGCCACCCAGAAGAAGAGGATGTCGAAGCCGGTGATGAGCGTGGTGGTCGGGTAGAAGCGCGCGAGGTCTTCGGTTTTGTCCGGCCAGCCGAGGGTGGAGAACGGCCAGAGGCCGGAACTGAACCAGGTGTCGAGGACGTCGGGGTCCTGGCGGAGTTCGGTGTTGTTGCACTTGGTGCAGGCCGTGGGATCTTCGCGGGCGATGATGACTTCGCCGCACTTATCGCAATACCAGACCGGGATGCGATGGCCCCACCAGAGCTGGCGGGAGATACACCAGTCGCGGATGTTGTGCATCCACTCGTTCCAGGTTTTTACCCAGACTTCGGGGATGATTTCGATGCGCTTTTCGTCAACGGCGGCGATCGCCTTTTCAGCAAGCGTTTTTGTGCGGACGAACCACTGCTTAGAGACGAGCGGTTCCACCGTTGTCTTACAACGCTGGCACTTGCTGAGGTTGACCGTGTAGTCTTCCACTTGTTCGAGCAGGCCTTGCGCTTCGAGCGCTTCAACGATTCGCTTTCTGGCTTCGTAGCGATCAAGTTCGGCGTAAATGCCGCCGCGATCGGTGATGCGCGCTTCGGTGTTGATGACTTCGATGATTGGGAGCTTGTGACGCTTGCCGGCTTCGAAGTCGTTGGGATCGTGCGCGGGGGTGATCTTGACGACGCCGGTGCCGAATTCGGGATCGGCCATTTCGTCCAGAATGATGGGGATCTCGCGATCCATTAACGGAAGGCGGACGGTTTTGCCGTGGAGGTCGAGGTACCGCTCGTCGCGCGGGTTGATGGCTACGGCGGAATCGCCGAGCATGGTTTCGGGGCGCGTGGTCGCGACGGTGAGGAAACGGTCGGTGCCGGTGACCGGGTATTTAATGTGCCAGAGGCTGCCGGCCTGTTCTTCGTGAACGCTTTCGAGGTCCGAGATGGCCGTGTTGCAGCTCGGGCACCAGTTAACCATGTACTCGCCGCGATAGATGAGTCCGCGTTCGTGGAGGGAGACGAAGACTTCGCGGACGGCGCGGGAGAGGCCGGGATCGAAGGTGAAGCGCTCGCGTGACCAGTCGCAGGAGGCGCCGATCTGGATCATCTGGCGTTTGATGGTGCCGCCGGATTCGGCTTTCCATTCCCAGACGCGGTCGACAAACTGTTCGCGGGTGAGGTCTTTGCGATATTCGATGCCTTTTTCGCGGAGCTGGCGGGCTACGACCATTTCGGTGGCGATGCCGGCGTGGTCGGTGCCGGGGAGCCAGAGGGTGGGGTCGCCGAGCATGCGGTGCCAGCGGACGGTGACGTCGATTTCGGTGTGCTCCAGCATGTGGCCCATGTGGAGGGAGCCGGTTACGTTGGGCGGCGGGATGACGAGTGAGAACGGGGGTCGCGCAGGGTTGGATTCGGATGGGGAGGGTGCGCGATAGAGGTTGGATTCGACCCACCACTGAGCCCAGCGGGGCTCGAAGCGCCCGGGCTCGTAGACCTTTTCAATTTCCATGGGGAGTCTTTAGTTTAGCGTGGTGGGGTGAAGGGGTATGGAGTGCGGGCGACACCGGACAGACTGACTACTGAATCAGTGTTGTTCCGGCGTGTATGGCTGCCAGTGCCTGGTCGAGCGTGGCGAGTGAGCCGCCCTGTTTCTGCGCCAGCAGGACAAGATAAGCATCTGTGACTTGCCGGTGGCCCACGATTCCGGCGGTCGGCATTTCGAGGTAAGACACGTCGTCCGGCCAGAATTGGTGGTGTGGGAGCGTCGAGATCGAGTTGAGCAGTTGCTTTGCCGAGTTTGAAGTGGCGTCTACTCCTGAACGCAAATGGAAGCGATCAGCGCGCCCTGCGTGATCGGACAGGTCGCAAAAGTGTAGCCTTTCCGGAACCAGGCGGCTGCTCGCGTATTCAGCGCATGATCGGGCGTTGCCAAAGCGATCAGGACGTTCGCGTCCAGCAGAAAGACCTTATGTTTCGTCATCGAGCGCCTTGACGTCTTCTGACGTTACGGGCCGGGTGCAGCGGAAGGTGGGGAATCCATAGTCGCTCATGTGTATTTGGGCGCCCTGGGGAGTTTGAGAGGACTGGCGAATCAGATCGGTCACTATTTCCCCGAGGCTGACGTTGCGGTCTCTGGCGATGGCTTTGGCGAGATAGTATGCATCGTCTGCAATGTCGAGAGTGATCCGCATAGTGGAACAGTAGCCTAAACCATCATCCTGCAATTGACCCTGATTGTGCAAAGCGGAAAACGGTTTCGAACGACTTTGTTACGGCTGTTCCGTCCGGGTCGGTGTGAGGATTTACCGGAACGAAAAGGACGGTATCCTCCCTTCTTGAGAGAACGTTCAGGGTAGTCAGCAGCCGCATCATCCAGACGGCGGCGCTGACGCCGGGGCATTGCACTCCCAGCCAGCCAAAATAGCGCTGAGTGGAAACTGGCAGGCCGGTGGATGTGTGGATTCGATCCGCTATCTTGCTGAAGAGGATGTCGTGCTGTTCCTGTGTGAAGCCGGAATCGACTGAAGCGGGCTGAATCAGGGGCTGCGTTGCAGACATTCTGGCGAAGGCCTTTTGGATTTTTTTCTGCTGCGCCGGAGATGTGTGGCCGCTCCAGTAATGCGTGGTTTTCGCGACTGTTGTAATGACGTTTTTGATTTCTTTCGCAATGCGGAAGTGTGCGCCTGCGGGCACATAGACCGAGCAGCCATCCCATCGGCAGGAGATATTTTCCATGGTGACGGCTCGCAGGATCCATTCGGCCATGGTTTCGTCGTCGCATTCGACCCGAACCCAGCCTGGCAGATCCGATTTGCCTACGGCTACTTCGCTTGCAAGGCGTATCCCCCGGGCGATCTCTTCGGCAACTAACCGATACTCGGCCGGGTGGTCCGTGGCGTCGGCGGCAGGGCCAGGTTCGAGGAGTTTCCCTTTGTGGGGCGGTCCGCCAGCCATGGCGAGATCGCAGAAGCTATCCCAGATGTCCCCCCACGCCACTTTTCCGTCTGCCCCGTAAACGAGACCGGCGGAGCCCATAGATACGGGCTGAACGTCTTCGTAGATATCCTCGTACTGCTCCGGCAGAATCGTCTTCAGGCGGATTTCGAGAGTTCGGAGCAGGCGCCGATCTTTTGCGCTCAGCTGCGGAGGTTCCGGTGGCGTTTGCGGCACGTTACCTCAGAATTAACACGTCTGTGTGGGTTGGCATTTGACAGTTGCCGTATTTCGCGATACGATACTACGCATAACGTAATAACCTATGTCCGATCCTACATTGCTGGTTCTGGCCAGTCTGGCGGATGGCGAGAAGCACGGGTACGCCATGATGCTGGACATTGAAACATTTGCCGGGGTGAAGCTGGGCCCGGGGACGCTTTACGGCGCGATT
The DNA here is from genome assembly GCA_048498815.1 of Acidobacteriota bacterium. Classification (GTDB taxonomy): domain Bacteria; phylum Acidobacteriota; class Terriglobia; order Bryobacterales; family Bryobacteraceae; genus BOG-234. The sequence continues at coordinate 42,145 of JBEHXG010000027.1, forward strand.
ACGCGGCTGGAGCAAGAGGGCTGGATTCGTCCGGTGACTTCGACTGACAGGCGGCGGCCTTATGCGATTACCTCGGCGGGGCGGTCGCATCTGCAGACGCAACTGGCGGGCTTGCAGAGTGTTGTGAAGACCGGCCTGTCACGGCTGAGGCACGTGTGAGGGCGATTGCGGCGGCTGTGCTGCATCTGTATCCGGGGGCGTGGCGGGCTCGTTATGGCGACGAGATGGGTGCGCTGCTGGCGGATACGGGAGCGGATTTCCGGGTGGTCTTCGATTTGATTCTGGGGGCGATGCAGATGCGTTTATCGGAGTGGCCGTTTTTGAGATTGTTGCCGGCGTTTGCGCTGGTTGGGATGCTGGTGGGATTCGGTGTGGGGCGGTTGATTCCGCCGGTGTACCAGTCGCATGCGACGGTGCGAATCGTGGTGGCGTCCGGCGGAATGTTGCCGTCAGACGCTCTGCGGCATATGCAGGACGACGTTAAGTCCCGGGCTTTGCTTTCGCAGATCATCATGAGAAACGATCTGAAGCTGTACGAGAAGGAAATTCGAAGACAGCCTCTTGAGGATGTCATCGAGGGGATGAGAAAAGACACGCAGATTACTGCCGTGAATCTACCAGGAAAGCCCGGAGTGAACAGCATTGCTTTCGACATTGGATTTCTGTACGGCGATGCTGCGAAGGCCCGGCTTGTTGTTCGGGCGCTGGTTCAGGCATTTCGCGAACGATCGAAAGCGATGGTTTCGGTGGATGCGTTCGAGGTTCTGGATGAGGCTTCGCTGCCCGCGATGCCGGTTAAGCCGAACATTTTCGCGATGTCGATTACCGGCGGGATTGTTGGATCTCTGCTGGCCTGCGCGGCCGCGTTGCGGCGACGTGCGGCGTCGATGCGGCCGATGAATGCTCCTTTTAGCTCTCTATGAATTGGGCAGCGCGGCAGGTCTTGCGCCTTTATCCGTTGGCGTGGCGGAGTCGATACGGCGATGAGATGGGCGCGCTGCTGGCGGATACGGGAGCGGATGCCCGGGTAGTTCTCGACTTGATTGTGGGAGCGATGCGGATGCGTCTATCGGAGTTGCCGTTTTTGAAATTGTTGCCGGTGTTTGCGTTGACCGGGGCGCTGACGGGCTACGGGATCGCGCGGTTTATTCCGCCGGTCTATCGAGCATCGAGTGCGGTGCGAATCACGATGGCGCCGAGATCATCATTGACGCCGCTTGAAGCGGTGGTGCAGCTGCAGCGTGCCGCGGATACACGAGGTTCACTTGCGGGATTCATTCAGGACAGCGGCTTAAACGAACAGATGACGAAGCATACAACGATCACGATTCTTCCGCTGAATCTGCACCCAGACAGGGCCATTATCAATATTGAATTTGATTACAGCGATCCCGTCAAAGCACAGGTTGCAAATCATGCACTGATCGGTCTCTTGCGGAATCAGGCGAAGGCACTGGGCTCGATCGCGCTGTTCGAAGTACTGGATGAAGCTCCACCTCCGACAGCGCCAGTCACCCCCAACACTTCGCTGATAACGCTCGCGGGAGGAATTGTGGGCACGCTGATGGCTTGTGGCGCAGCATTGCGGCGACGCGCTGCGGCGATGCGGCAGATGAACGCTCCGCTGAGTCCGGTATGAGCTGGCTGGCTCGATGGGTGCTTGGGCTTTACCCCGCAACCTGGCGTGCGCGGTATGGCGAGGAGATGGAGGCGTTGCTTGGCGATTCGGGTGTGGGGCCTTTCATTGTTGCGGATTTGTTGATGGGGGCGATTCGAATGCGATTGACGGAGTGGTCGTTTGCGAAGCTGGCGGTGGCGTTGTCGTTGGCGGGCGCGATCTGCGGTGCGGGAGTCGTGTGGCTTACTGCGCCCAGGCTTTATTATTCGGAGGCTACGCTTCGATTCAATGCTGGCTCGCCGGATGAAAACATCATAGAGATAGATCGCACGAAGGCGGAAGTGTTAAGCCGTGCGAGTTTGTCGGCGATCATTAACGATTCCGCTCTCCAGCTATACCTCGATCAACTCGAGGTTCGGCCGCTTGAGGACGTGATCGAAGGGATGAAGCACGATATTACGTTGCGACAGACAGGGTCCGGGATTTTCGCGGTTTCATTCGTCTATCCGGATCGGGAGAAAGTTCAGAAAGTAGCAGCGGTCCTCGCGCAGAAGCTGGTTGCGCAATCGGTTCATCCGGAAAGCGGATCGACTGGCGGTTGGGCTGATGTGCTTGATAGCGCCAGTTTGCCGTGGAAGCCATCCTACCCGAACACCGTTCTGATTCAGGTGTGCGGATTCCTTGCAGGGGTTGCGCTGGCGTTTCTGTGGCGTGCGCTGGGTGCTCCGGTCTTCATCGCGCGCCGATTCGTGAGCGTCGCGCTGATCATGGGGCTGTGCGGATTTGCAGCGATTGATTTCACGCGGGTGCAGAGCATGGGTGAGAGCGGCCACGGGATTTTCGGTGAGCGATATGTTTCAACCGCTAGCATGGTCGTGCCGGGAGAACGAGTGGCTGGACTTATTGAGAAAGTGAAGGGCGACCAATCGCTTGCCACCATCATCACGGACCCGCATTTGAACCTGTATTCCGGTGCGGAGCCCGCTACGATTGCGAAGATGCGCCGGGACCTAGTGATTGAGGGTTCCAGTCAAAGCGGTCCGACCGTGCTCACTCTGCGATTTACCTATCCAGACCGGGTCAAGGCGCAACAAACACTCTGGTCTGTTATGAACGCCGTCGATATTGCTAACAAGAGGAGCCTGGCTGGTATTGCTGCGGCGGGAGCCAGGACTGTGCCTCTGGAGATGACAGCGGAAGCTTCGGAAGGGGCGGATTACCAGCATCCGGATTTGAAACCTGGCGCTCAGGAGGGTGGTGCGCTGGGTTTCCTGCTCGCTGTGATGATCGGCCTTGGGCGCGAGGTTTGGAATTTCGCTCGCAGGTCCATGGGATCAGGCGGGGATAATCCAGTAGTCCCGCAGTAGGGCTCTGATCGTCTCGCGATTGACCGGAACGGCTTGCCGCTTATTCTCCGCGCGGCTTGAAAATACAGGGCCGGCGCGGTACTTAGTACGGCTTGACAACAAATTATGGGCGCAATATAGTCGTCACGGGTTCGCGATTGCGCGGCCCCGTTACTATCGCGGTTACTATATTGAGAGTCCTCATGCCCTATACAAGACGCGACATCGGAAAACTTGCGCTGGCGGCGCTTCCGGCGGCGAATTTGTTCGCCAAACCGAATTCCAAATGGGGAGGCGTGCAGGTTGGCATCAATGCCCCTTACAGTTTCACCCGAATGTCCGGCACGGCGGACAGGATTCTCGAGTATATGGATAAGCTCAACCTGAGCGCGACGGAACTGCGTCTGCAGCCGGTGGAAGCTTATCTGGGCGCTCCGGGCGTTTATGCATCGGGGAATGACGCTCCGGGCCGGGCTGGCGGAGGCGGGGCGCGACCCGCCAGCGGTGGTGCGCGCGCCGCGAGTGGCGGCGGTGGCGGCGCCCGGGCGCAGGCGAGTCCGGAACAGCAGGCGGCGCAGAAGGCCGCTGCGGAAGAGCTCAGCAAGTGGCGGCTGGCGCTTCCGATGGAAAAGATCAAAGAGTTCCGGAAGAAGTATGAAGATGCGGGCGTGCTGATTCAGATTGTGAAGATCGACAACTTCAATTCGTTTAGCGATGAGGTGACCGATTACTTCTTCAACGTGGCGAAGAATCTGGGTGCTACCGCGCTTTCGACGGAAGGTCGGCTGGGAGATGTGCAGCGGCTCGGTGAGTTTGCAGCGAAGCACAAGATGATGGTGGGATATCACGGTCACACTGCGCAGGCGGGAGGGGAAGCGTTTGGCGCGCCGGAGAACTGGGAGAAGGCGATGGAGGTCTCGAAGTACAACGGGATCAACCTGGACCTGGGGCACTTTGTGTCGGGACAGAAGACGTCGCCGGTGCCGTTCCTGATGAAGTATCACGATCGCGTGACGCACATCCATATCAAAGACAAGACTTACGACGATAAAAATGTGCCGTTCGGGCAGGGCGACACGCCGATTGTGGAAGTGCTACAGCTGATGAAGAAGAACCAGTGGAAGTTCCAGGCCACGATCGAGTATGAGTATGCGACGCCGGCGGGATCGGATGTGCTGACGGAGATCGGTAAGTGCGTGGAGTATTGCCGGAAGGCTCTTCTTTGATGCGCTGGATTCCGGCGTGTGCTGCCGCGGCACTGGCGATTGCATTGATTGGCGGCGAGCCGGTTCAGGCGCAGACTGGCAGCGGTGATAAGGCTTCGATTGCGGCTACTCCGGCGGCCGTGACGGCTTCCAAGGAAGATGCGGCGGCGGTGGCGCGAGGAGGGGCGGTGTATGCGTCGAACTGCGCTTCGTGTCACGGAGCTACGGCGAAGGGAATCACCGGGAAGGGCACCGATCTGGTTCGTTCGCTGTATGTGCTGGAGGATGAGAAGGGCATTCTGCTGACACCTCCGATTCGCGATGGGCGGCCCGATAAGGGAATGCCGAAGTCGAATCTGACCGATGCGCAGATTCTGGATGTGGCGACGTGGTTGCGTGTGCAGGCGTACGGGGCGGGGCATCGGACGACCTATTCGTTCCTGGATGTTCTGACCGGCGATGCGAAAAAGGGCGAAGAATATTTCAACGGCAAGGGCAAGTGCAACACGTGCCATTCGGCGGCGGGCGATCTGAAGGGGGTCGGCGGGAAGTATTCCGCGCAGCAGCTGCAGGGTCGATGGCTTTCTCCGCCAGCGGGACGCGGCGGTGGGCGTGCGCAGAAGACGGTTGCCGTGACGCTGGCGAATGGCGAAACGGTGAGCGGTGCGCTGGATCGGATTGACGATTTTGCGGTGTCGCTGCATGACGGGGCGGGGAATTCGCGGACGTTCGTTCGGAATGGCGATGTGCCGAAGGTTATAGTGAACGACCCGCTGAAGGTGCATGTCGACATGCTGAAAAACTACAGCGACGCGGACATGCATAATATGACGGCTTACCTGGTGACATTGAAATGATGCGATGGGCAGCGGTTGGTTTTGTTGTGATGGGCGGGATTGCGTGCGGCCAGGGACTGGACCGATCGCTGCTGGGCAAGCCTCCGGTTGATTCGTGGCCTACGTTTTTTGGCGATTACTCTGGGCGTCGATTCAGCACGCTGAAGGAGATCAATACCGGCAACGTGAAGGGTCTGGGACTGGAGTGGGCTTCGCGGTTCACGCCGGGACCCGCGGGTACGGCGGTGAGCATCAAGTCGCCGGCGCTGCTGGTGAATGGGGTTTTGTATTTCACGTCGCCGAATAATGGCTGGGCGGTGGATGCGCGCACCGGGCGCGAGATTTGGCATTACGGATACAAGGCGAATACCGGGAATACGAACGGGAATCGCGGGTTTGGCATGTACGGCACCTGGCTGTATATGGAGGTTCCGGACGGGTTTCTGGTTTGTCTGAATTCAGCGGATGGCAAGGAACGGTGGAAGGTTCCGATTACCGATCCGAAGCTGGATTACACGACTACCGCGGCGCCGATTGTCATCGGGAATCACATTCTGGTTGGAGTGGGTGGCGATCATCTGGATAATCCCGGGTTCATTGAGTCGGTCGATCCGGAGACGGGCGCCTTGCAGTGGAAGACGAATACGACGCCGCGCACGGGTGAGCCGGGGATTGAAACGTGGCCGGATGAGTACGCGGCCGCGCATGCTACCGGGCAGACGTGGATTCCGGGGAGTTATGATCCGGAGCTAAATCTGTATTACCTGGGGACGGGGAATCCGAATCCGGTGATGGCGGAGCAAAGCAGGAAGGGCGACAATCTGTTCACGTGTTCGATTCTTGCTTTGAATCCGGACACCGGAAAGATTGTCTGGTATTACCAGGCTACGCCGCATGACACGCACGACTGGGATTCGACGGAGTCCGTGATCATCATTGATGGCGTGATTAACGGGAAGCCTCGCAAACTGGTGGCGCAGGCGAATCGTAATGGGTATTTTTACCTCCTGGACCGGACGAACGGGGAGCATCTTCTAACTTCGACGCTGATTGAGGGAATGAACTGGAACCTGGGGTTGAATGCCAAGGGGCAGCCGATTCCCGATCCGGCGAAGTATCCGAAGCCGGATGGAACGCTGGTGCTGCCGGCATCGGGCGGGGTTACGAACTGGCAGTCGGCCAGCTTCTCACCGGATACGGGTTTGTTTTATGTGGGTGTATCGAAGTCGTGGAGTGTTTACTACCAGACTGATACGGACGATCATCCGGAAGGATACGGCGGAGTAGACAGCACTTCCGGGAATGAAGGCGGTTCTCTGGAGGCTATCGATTATCGCACCGGAAAGATTGCGTGGAAGCATGACTGGCCGAGCGGAGGTGGATCGAGTCACATGTTGACTACGGCGGGCGGGTTGTTGTTTACGGGGAACGGGAACAACATCATCGCATTCGATGCGAAGTCCGGAAAGATTTTGTGGCACGCGGGGCTGATGGCTTCGCCGAGCAACGGCATGACTACTTACATGATGGATGGCCGTCAGCATTTACTTGTCGGCGCAGGTGACAGCCTGTATTCGTTTGTGCTCAATCCGTAGGGCCCGGTCCAATTTCGTGCTATGCTCACGGAGGTCAAATGGAAACCACCAGACGCAAGTCACTCACGCACGCCGCATTACCCGCCATCATGGCGATGCTCCTCATCGGCAAGGTGGTTGATCGCCCTTCCATGGCGACCGCCCGAACGATCGACATCTTCTTTCTCGTTGGCGCCGGATTCATGCTTGGAGTGGTCTTCGCCACCACGCTGGACGCTCTTCGCAACCGCCAGTCCAACGCTTAGTCCCAGGCTGATAACCTGATGGCCTTGAACGCCATCATGAAAACACGCCGGCAGTTCCTTCAGCACAGCGGCGCCATCGCCGTGACCGGCTTTGCCGCCGAGTCCGCGATCGCGCAATCCTCTTCCGCCGCGAAGTCCGCCGGCGCCAACTGGTACGGACGCCCGATGCGCTGGATGCAGCTGGCTTTCGTCGAAGACGACCCCGGTAAGTACGATCCCAAATTCTGGCTGGACTACTTCCGCCGCTGCAATGTCGACGCTGTCTGCCTCTCGGCCGGAGGCTGCGTCGCGTTCTATCCCACGACTGTTCCGCTGCATTACCGCAGCAAATTTCTCGGCAACACCGATCCCTTCGGCGAAATGGTGAAAGGCTGCCGGGACCTCGGGATGAACGTCATTGCCCGGACCGATCCTCACGCGTGTCATCAGGACGTTTACGATGCTCACCCCGGCGCCATCGCCGTGGAAGCTGACGGAAAACCCCGCCGCCATTGGGCCGACCCTTCGCTTTGGGTCACCTGCGCGCTTGGCTCGTACAACTTCACGTTCATGACCGACGTCACGATCGAGATCATGCAGAAGTACAACGTCGATGGCATTTTCAGTAACCGGTGGTCCGGGAGCGGGATGTGCTTCTGCAAATCGTGCCAGGCGCTCTTTCATGACTACTCCGGCCATGATCTTCCCCGCACCACCAATCCGCTCGATCCGGTTCGCCGTCAGTACCTTCTTTGGCGCGAAAGCCGCCTCTTCGATCTCTGGCGTCTGTGGGATACCGAGATTAAGAAGATCAACCCGAACGCGGCATTTCTTGCCAATGCCGGCGGAGGCGCGCTCAGCGACCTTGACATGGTTTCCATCGGGAACCTTGCCCCTACGCTTTTCGCCGATCGGCAGGCGCGTCACGGGCTGATGGCGCCGTGGAGCAACGGAAAGAATGGCAAGGAGTACGCGGCGACACTGGGAAATAAAGCCATCGCAGGCATCACCAGTGTGGGCGTGGAGGAGAATTACCGCTGGAAGGATTCAGTTCAGAGCGTTGACGAAATCCGGTTGTGGCTGGCTGACGGGGTTGCGCAGAACCTGCGTCCGTGGATCGTGAAGTTCAACGCAAAGCCGATCGACAAGCGCTGGCTGGCGCCCGTGGAGAAATTCTACAACTGGCATTACCGCAACCAGGCATATCTGCGCAACGAACAGTCGCTTGCACAGACTGCGATCGTCTACTCGCAGCAAACTGCCGCATATTATGGCGCCGATCAGGCGGCGGCAAAGGTCGAAAATCATTCACTTGGCTGGTATCAGGCGTTGGTCGAGGCTCGTATCCCGTTCGACATGGTTCACGATCAACTTCTTGATGCCGACCACATCGACCGGTATAAGCTTCTCATCCTCCCCAACATTGCGGCGCTCTCCGATCGCCAGTGCGGACAACTCGCCGATTTCGCTGCAAAGGGCGGCAGCATCATAGCCACTCACGAAACCTCTCTCTACGATGAATGGGGAAAACGCCGCGCTGACTTTGGACTCGCCGAGCTTTTCGGTGTCTCGTACGACGGAAAGATCGACACTCCGCTTCATAACTCTTATCTGAACCTCGAAAAGGATCCCCGCGACGGAACCTTCCACCCGATTGTGAAGAGTTTCGCCGATGCCGTCCGCATCATCAACGGCGTGAGCTGGGTCCACGTTAAGCCGATAAGGCCGCAGCCATACGCGCCTCTGACGCTCGTTCCTTCCTATCCGGATCTGCCAATGGAAGAGGTCTACACCACGTCAACCCACACCACAACGCCAGGCGTCTTTCTGCGTGATCAGGGCAAAGGACGAGTCGTCTACTTTCCCTTCGACCTTGACCGCACGTTCTGGGAAGTGCTAAACATAGACCACGGCGCGCTCCTCAAGAACGCCGCGCAGTGGGCATTCAATGGAACCCAGCCGCTGACGGTAACGGGCAGAGGTCTAGTTGACGTGTCGCTCTGGCGGCAAAAATCATCTATCACCGCGCACCTCGTCAACATGACGAATCCAATGACGATGAAGGGGCCGATCCGCGAACTGATTCCGTCGCCTCCGCAAAAGGCGCGCATCCGCGTCCCGAAGGGCAGAACCGCAAAAGCGGTAAAGTTTCTGGTCAATCCCAACCCGCCGCGCTTCACCAGCGCGAACGGCTACATCGAAGTGGATATTCCGCCCTTCGAGCTTAATGAGGTCGTCGCCATTGATCTCGGGTAATAATGCTGTTCGATTCCTCGTCTGCGCACTGTTCGCGACGGCGGGCTCTCCCGGCTTCACGGCGCCTCCGCAGGATTTCCGCTTCGAGGTTTTCTCCATCCGCCCCGAATATGCTCCGAGCGGCATGGTGACGAACACCGGTCCCACGCCGGGCGGCTTCGCTTCGCGGCTCACGCTCTGGCAGGCCATCATGATCGCGTGGGGGCCCACCGGTGACCCCGCCTCCTGGAGCAGTGTGCAGCTTCGTCAAGCTCCCGACTGGGTTTACGACTACTACCAGATTCAGGCCCGCGTTGCGCCCGCCGACCTCAAAGCCTGGCAGAGCCAGAGTTCCGCCCATGAATTGCTTCGGTCCGCCATGCAGGCAGCGCTGACAGTCCGCTGCGGGATCAGGGTCCACGAAGAGCCCGAAAAATCCGATAACTTCGAACTGGTAACGGGCAGAGGTGAACCCAGGTTAAAACGAACAGATAAGAACTTCGTACCCCCGATGAACGGGAAGCGGCTCGAGGACGGAGGCTATATCGAAACTACGGCAATCCGGCGCTACACCGCCAAGATTTTTTACAACGTCACAATGCAGGATCTCGCCGACTTCCTCACGGGGGTATCAAAGAAGATACCCGTCCGCGACAAAACCAATCTCACCGGACGTTACGACTTCACCCTGCTGCAAATTCCAACCGATCCCCGTGAAGACCGGGTCTTCAACTACCCGATCGGCAAGCTCGGTCTCCGGCTAAGAATGGCCACCGAGGCGCGGCCGATTCTTGTGATCGACCACATCGGAAAACCCACGCAGAATTGACAGCTGACTCAGAGCAGGTCGTGCCGCTGCTTCTTTTCGAGCAGCTTTACGATGTCGCCCACCTGCTGCGCGCTGTGCCGGTCGGCGATCAGCAGCGCGTCGGGAGTATCCACGACAATCAAATCCTTCACGCCGAGCAAAGCCACGAGCTTGCCGCCGCAATCCACATAGTTCCCGCTGGCATTGGTTGAGAGGAGTTCGGACCGGGAAGCATTACTGTCGGCATCGCGGGGCAGCAGTTCGTAGACCGCATGCCAGCTGCCGACGTCATTCCAGCCGAAGTCATCGCAGGCGACTCCCACGACGTTATCGGCTTTTTGCAGTAATGCGTAGTCGATCGAAATGTTTTCGCAGAGCGGAAACACTTCCGCCACACGCGAGGCGAAGCCCTTATCCGTGAAGGCGGGCAGGCTGGAGATCAGCGTCGATGTTTTCGGCAGGTGCAGGCGGAGGCCGTCGAGAACCGTCGCCGCCTTCCAGAAGAACATGCCGGCGTTCCAGTAGAAGTGGCCGGCACGCAGGAATTTTTTCGCTTCCGGCAGATCGGGCTTCTCGCGGAAGCGCTTCACCGGATGCGCTTCGAGGCCCTGCTGCACCCCCTTCGGGAATTCGACGTAACCGTAGCCGGTCTCCGGCCAGCGGGGTGCGACGCCGAGTACCGCGATCTGATCCTTCTCCGCGGCGCGGAAGGCTGCGCGCACCAGGCTCAGAAAGCGCTTCGGCTTCCCGATGACGTGGTCCGAGGGGAAGACGCCGAAGATGGCATCGGGATCGATGGATTCGAGAATGTGGGCGGCCAGTCCTATGGCAGGCGCCGTGTTGCGCTGTGCGGGCTCGGCGATGATCTGATGGGCGGGAACACCTGGCAGCTGGCGCACGATTTCATCGCGTACGAAATCATTGGTGAGAATCCAGATGCGCTCGGAGGGAATCAGAGGGGCCAGCCGCTCTACGGTCTCCTGAATCAGCGATGCTTCGCCCACTCCGACGTTGAGCACCTGCTTGGCATGCCGCTTGCGGCTGCGAGGCCAGAAACGCGTACCGCGTCCGCCGGCCAGAATCAGGCCGTAGTAATTGTGTTTCGCCATTCCGAACACAACATTAGCAAGCGCGGACGAACAGCGCCCGGAATCAGTTTACGGGATAGGAATGAATCAGCCGGAACGTGCGTGCCCAGCGGGTCTTCACCGGAAAATGCACGATTATGTCGAACAAATGTGAAATCGTGGCGCGGGAATCGGTCAGTTCCTCTGTGCTCGCGTCGTACGACCAGTAAATTACCAGCGGCTTGCCGATGATGTTCTCGCGAGGAACCAATCCCCAGTAGCGGCTGTCTGAGGAATTATCGCGATTGTCGCCCATCGCGAAGTAATAGCCGGGCGGGACGACGAGTTCGCCGTCATGTACGTTCTCGCGAAGCATTTGTATGGCGCGGGGAAACACGCCGAAGTCCGCGGGTTCTGAGGGGAAGTTATCCGCGTAGGGGATCGGCGGCCGCGTGTAAGCCGCGTACGGCTCATTCAGCGCATGACCATTGAGATATACGACTCGCTTTTCCAGATGGACGCGGTCGCCCGGCACGCCCATTACGCGCTTCACGAAATTCTGGTTGATGTCGATCGGATAGCGGAATACGATAATGTCGCCGCGCTTTACATCGCTGTAGGGAAGCACCGCGCCGGATGTGGCGCCATGCGGGGCGTAGGCCAGCTTATCGACAATGAGGTGATCGCCCACGAGGAGCGTATTTTCCATGGACCCGCTGGGAATCACGAAGGCCTGCGCCAGCGTAGTGGTGCCGAACAGCAGCAGGATAAACGTAACTGTCCATTCCGCGATGAAACCCCGTTCCGGCGTCTGCTTCGCAGCCATGCTGTCCCGAATCCTCCTACTTCACAGGATACGAGTGAATGAGACGGAAGGTTCGGCTCCAGCGTGTTTTTGTGGGGAAGTGGATTACAACGTCGAACAGGTGAGGCAGGGTAGCGCCGGGGCTGGAAAGATCTTCGGTACTGGCGTCATATGACCAGTAGATAATCAGCGGCTTGCCGATGATGTTTTCGCGGGGCACGAAACCCCAGTAGCGGCTATCGAGCGACTGGTCGCGGTTATCGCCCATCGCGAAATAGAAGCCCTTCGGTACCACTACTTCGCCTTTCACCACGTCGTGGTCGAGCATGGTCTGGGCGGAAACGGAAATCGGAGTGTTGGGATCGTTCGGGAAGTTATCGCGATAGGAATCCAGGTACTCTGTTTTGTGGACAACGTAGGGCTCGCTCAGAAGGTGCCCGTTGAGCCAGACGCGCTTGTTTTCGAGACGAATGCGATCGCCCGGTACACCCATCACGCGCTTGACGAAGGTCTGTTTGATGTCTACCGGGTAGCGGAACACGATAATATCGCCTCGCTGCGGGTCGCTGTAAGGGAGCAGGTTCTTCGTGATGGCTCCGGCGGGCGCGAACGCCAGCTTGTCGACCAGGAGGTGGTCTCCGATGAGTAATGTGTCTTCCATCGACCCGGTCGGGATGACAAATGCCTGAACCAGCGTTGTGGTGCCGAACAAAAGCAGGATGATTGTGACCGTCCACTCGGCAATAAAACCGCGGGGCGGATCGGGAAGGCGGCTGGCTGGGTTTGCGTTCGCGCTGCTGTTCGCGGCGGCGCTTTCTGAGACGAGGGACTCGGAATTTTCCACTACAAATCATTGTAGCGGCAAGGGCTGATATTCTGAGAGCACCACACCCTGTCACTCACCGTATGAGCAGCGTAGCTACCGCAGAACCCGTCCCGCACGGACGGACCAATCCTGTCTACCTTGTGCTCGGCTGCACCGTTTTCGCCGCCGCGGCGCAGGTTCTGATGAAATTCGGGGCCATGCACCACATGCCGGCGCTCGAGCCCACCTTTTCCGGGTTGCTCACCTTTCTGAAGGCGCTGCTGGCGAACTGGCAACTGTTGCTCGGCTACAGCCTGCATGGGTGCAACGCTTTTCTTCTGATTCTGGCTTTGCGCGACGGCGAGCTTTCGATGCTTTATCCGATCATCGCGCTGACTTATGTGTGGGTGAACCTGCTGTCTATGTACTTCTTCCATGAGCATTTGAATCTCTGGAAGACTGTAGGAATCGCGCTCGTTATCGGCGGCGTGGCTTTTCTTGGTAAAGCGAGTCAGCGGCGATGAATCAGACGCCCCTTAGTTCGATTTTGCTGGTGCTGACCGCCTCCCTTATTGGATCCTTTGGCGCGGTTTTCCTGAAAATGGGGGCGGAGCCGTTAAAGAATGGCCTTCGCTATATCTTCAACGCGCGACTGGCCACGGGTGTTCTGTTGTTTGTCGGCTCCAGTGTTCCGTTCGTGATGGGGCTGCGTCATGGCGAACTCTCTGTGCTTTATCCGATGGTGTCGCTCGGCTACGTCTGGACGATGTTTTGGTCGAAGATCTTCTTTGGTGAACCGATTACGCGGGCTAAAGTTGGCGCGCTGATGATGATCCTGGCCGGAATTGTCTGCATCGGCGCTGGCGGGCGATGAGAACCGGGGCACTGCTGCTTCTTTGCGCGCTGGCCGCCACCGCGCAGATCGCGCCCCTAAGCCCGAAGCTACTGGCAAAGGTTCGCGCGACGACATGGCATCAAGGGTGCCCGGTTCCGCCGGAAGACCTTCGGCAGATTACTATCGCGTATCACAACTTCGAAAAAAAGCCGGCCAAGGGCGTTCTCGTTGTCCACAAAGACGTGGCGAAGGAGGTGGATCAGATTTTTCGCGACCTATACCGCCGGAATTTCCTGATCCAGTCGATCACACCCGTGGAGGACTATAACGGCAGTGACGATGCGTCGATGGCCGCCAATAACACATCGGCCTTCAATTGCCGCGACGTCACCGGCCAGCCTGGAAAATTCTCCAACCACAGCTGGGGCAGGGCGATCGACATCAACCCGCTCACAAACCCGTACGTAAAAGGAGAAAAGGTCCTGCCGCCCGCCGGAAGCGCTTATCTTGATCGAACGCGCCAGGTTCCCGGCTCAATCGCGGCCGATGGCTACGTTGTAAAGCGCTTCCAGCAAGGCGGCTGGACCTGGGGAGGGAGCTGGACAGACCGCAAAGACTACCAGCATTTTGAAAAGCCCGCGCGAGCCGATTAGGCCGCGTCGATCATCTTCTGCAGATCGGCTTTACCCACGGCTCCGACCTTCGAATTTACAACCTGGCCGCCCTTGATCAGCAGGATCGTCGGGATGCCGCGGACCTGATAACGCATCGCGGTCTGCCCGTTCTCATCCACGTTCAGCTTGCCGATCTTTACCTTGCCGACGTATTCGTCCGCCAGCTGGTCCACGATCGGGGTCATCTGGCGGCAGGGTCCGCACCAGGTGGCCCAAAAGTCCACCAGTACGGGCACGTCGGACTTGAGGACCTCTGTGTCCCATCCGGCATCGGTAAAGTTCAGTGTGTTGGTTCCAGCCATTTTCGTATTTCCTCGTTCGAAGTGTTAGATACCTGTGCCCGGCTCCTGGATTCAGGCCGGAACTCAAAGCCGTTCGTAGAGCGCGGCGTAAGCCCTCGCTGAGGGAGCCCAGGAAAAGTCCTTGTGCATCCCGCGTACCATCCGCTCTGCCCAGCGCTCCCGGTCGTACCAGGCTCCGCAGGCGGTGCGAATCGCATCCAGTAAGGCACTTCCATTGTAATCGGCGAACTTAAATCCCGTGGATTCATCAATCGTATCGTCCAGGCCGCCGGTGGCCCGCACTACCGGCAATGTGCCATATTTCAGGCTGTAGATCTGGTTGAGCCCGCAGGGTTCGTAGTGGCTGGGCATGAGGAAGATGTCCGCGCCGGCTTCGATCCGATGCGCGAGACCGTCGTTGAATCCGAGTTTGAGGGCTACGCGATCCGGGAAACGATTCCGGAGGGCGCGGAACATATCCTCGTAGCGCGCTTCGCCATTCCCCAGCGCTACCAGACCCACCTCCTGCTCGAAAATACGCTCGGCGATTTCGCCGATGAGATCGAAGCCTTTCTGGGTGGCGAAACGGGAAACGATTCCCAGCAGCGGCCGGTCGATCATCCATTCCGGCAACTCCATTTCCGCCAGAAGCGCGGCCTTACACCTGCGCTTTCCCGACAAGTCCTCCGGCGAGAAGTGCGACGCGATAAACCCGTCGGTTGACGGATTCCAGCGGGCATAATCGACTCCGTTCAGGATTCCACTCAGAACTTCGCGCCGCTCGCGCAGCAGACCATCCAGGCCGAACCCGTATTCCTCAGTCTGAACCTCCTCTGCGTACTTTCGGCTGACTGTGTTGATCGCCGCGGAGAAAACGATTCCGGCCTTCAGGAAGTTTACCCGGCCCCAAAACTCGAGTTGGCCGGGGTTGAAAAGGTGCTGGCCCAGGCCCAAATCCCACAGCACCGAGGGATCGAAGAGCCCCTGATAGCCCAGATTGTGTATTGTCAGCAGGGTTTTCGCCGGATCGCTCGACTCATGCAGGTAAACCGGAACCAGGCTCGCCTGCCAGTCATGGCAGTGGAACAGGTCCGCGTAGAACAACTGGCGTGAAATCTCCACGGCCGCCCGGGAAAGTGCACCGAAGCGGATGTGATTATCCGGGTAGTCGCCTTGTGAATCTCCATACAGTTCCGGCCGACCATACAGCCCGGCGTTTTCAAGAAAATAGGTGGTTACGGAGCCTTCGCCGTGCCGTTCGGCCATCGCCCAAACCGACATCTGGAGTTCGTGCGGGCCGAGCCAGAAGGTCATCCGGTCCATCACTCGCTGCGCCGGAGCGTTCGCAGCATTCATGTAACGGGGCACGGTTAGTCCCACGTCGTACCCTTGTAGAGCCAGCGCCTGAGGAAGCGCACCCAGCACATCCGCCAGACCTCCGGTACGAGCCCACGGACTGACTTCGGACGACACCATCATCACTCGCTTACGCGCGCCTGGCATATGTATCCTTAATGGTAGACTTGAGTGCAATCAGGTGGAAGTATTTTGAAACGTATTTCTGTTGCGAAGTTCCTTCGGCTGGCGGTTACGCTGCTTGCCGCAGTCGCAGCATCCACCCCGCTTCCTGCCGCACCTCAGAATCAGCCGCTGCAGCTTGACTCCGACGAAGTGCTGTTTGACGTGATGGCGGCCATCAATGCCGCCGGTTACGACGATGGCGTTAATTTGCCGGACAACAGCCCCGTCCGAAAGGAAGTTCGCGACTATCTGGCAACGAAACGCCTGGCCGTTTTGCCTGATTTGAAGCTGTTCTATCGGCATCACATGCAGAAGCAGGCATCGCAGGATGTCTCTCAGTACATCTCCTGGGCGCTGGCCGTCAGTGGCGCTCCGGACTTCGCCTGGAAGACCCGCGATGTTGAGGTTCCGCCGGACGCCCTGGCCTTAACCGGGTTCCAGACCCTGATGATTGACTTCTACAATCAGGCGCGACTGGACGAACTCTGGGCAAAGGTCAAGCCTGCCTACGATCGGGAACTGCTGCGCTATCACGAGCCGCTGCTCAATATGACCGGTACGATCGAGTCGTACCTGCGAATCTCGACCGCCGAGTTTCACGCGCGGCACTTCCACGCTTTTGTGGAGCTTCTTGCGGCGCCTGAACTGGTTCAGACCCGGAGCTACGGCGACGACCTCTACGTCATCATTTCACCGGCCGAGAACCTGCGTCTCTACGACATTCGCCATTCCTATCTTCACTTCCAGATCGACCCGATCATGATCGAGAACCGGGCGCCGCTGGCGCAGAAGCGCTCTCTCATCGATCTGGCAGGCACGGCGCCGCTTGAAGAGAGTTACAAGACGGATTTCGTTCTGCTCGCCAACGAATCGCTGATTAAGGCGGTTGAAGCCCGCCTCGATAAAGACACCGGCGCAATTGATCGGGCGCTTCACCAGGGCTATATCCTGACACCATATTTCGCGCAGCAGCTTCCGGTTTATGAGAAGCAGCAGCTCGGAATGCACGCCTATGCGGAAGATTTGATCAACGCGATCGATCTGCAGGCCGAGACTGCGCGTCTTTCTACGGTCAAGTTCGATTCCGGTCAGGCGCAGCGCGTCGCAAAGAAGGTCGTGGTTAGCGGGCCGGAGCTTTCGCCTTCGGCAAAGACGCTGGAGAAGGCCGAAGACCTCTACTCCTCGCGTAATCTCGAAGAGGCCAAGGTTCAGTTCGGCAAGGCCCTTGAGCAAAAGGGCGAGCCTTCGGATCACGCACAGGCCTGGTATGGCCTCGCCCGCATCGCGGTTCTGGAAAAGCGTGTTAGTTTGGCCGTTGACGCGTTTCAGAAGACGCTGGAATCCTCGCCCGATGACTTCACCCGGGCCTGGAGCAACGTCTACCTCGGCCGACTGGCCAAACTGCAGAAAGATTTCCCCCTGGCCTCGAAGTACTTCCAGGACGCACTCGCCGTCAGCGGTGCAACGGAGCAGGCAAAGAAGGCCGCCCGCGACGAAATACAGGACATTTCCAAAAATCAGGAGAAACAAACACAATGAGGCGTATAGCCATTCTTTCGCTCGCACTGGCGGCCGCACTTCCGGCTTTCAGTCAGACCGCTCCCAAGGCTGCGGCACCCGCTCAGGGTGCCGCGCCCGCCGCAGCCCCCGCCCCCACAGGTCCGCACCCCAAGTCGGCTGAAGAGAACACCGCACTCCTGGCCATGTTTAAGGCGCAGGATCCCGATTCGCAGATCAAGGCCGCTCAGGCGCTTCTCGATAATTTCGCGGACACGGACTACAAGGCTCAGGCTTATTCAGTACTGGCTCAGGGCAACTACGCGAAGAAGGACTTTCCCAAAGCCGTCATCGCCGGCGAGAAATCGCTCGAAATCGATCCGAACAGCTATGACACGCTGATTCTCATGTCGGAAGTCTACTCGCGCTCGGCCAAGCCAACGGACCTGGATCTGGACACCAACCTGGCGAAGGTGGATAAATACGCCAAGCAGGCGCTGACCATCCTCGCAACCGCGCAGAAGCCGAAGCCCGACCTGGCCGACGCCGACTGGGCGAATGCCAAGCGTGGCGAAGAAGCCCGCGCATGGCTGTCACTGGGTTTCTCAGCGGCGCTCCACAAGAAGTACGACGAAGCCAAGACGGATTTCGACAAGGGCATCGGCCTCTATCCCGATCCTCTTGACATGCTTTACATCGAGCGCCAATATACAGCGCTGAAGCGTTATGATGACGCGCTCGCGTGGATCGGCAAGGCTATGGCTTCGCCCAATGCCAACGATCAGCTGAAGCAGATTGCGGACAAAGATAAGACCCGCGTGGAAGCCCTGAAGAAGGCGGCGCAGTAAGAGTAATACCCGGACCCGTGGTCCCGGAATTTGCCAAACGATCGATGACGCCGGATCTTGACGAACTCGAACAGGCGCTTGGCTATCAATTTCGGGACCGCGCTGGTCTGGAGCGCGCGCTCACGCATAGTTCGAGCGCAAATGAATCTCTCACCCCGGAAGCAGTTCGCCCTCCCGATAACGAACGTCTGGAATTCCTTGGGGATTCCGTCCTTGGGTGGCTGGTTTCCGAGTGGCTCTTTTCACGCTTTCCCGATTTCACCGAAGGTCAGCTTTCTCTCTTCAAGAACCACCTTGTGAGCGCGGCGCATCTGCTGGCTGCGGCGCACCGGCTTGATCTGGGGCGTCATCTGCGCCTTGGTCATGGCGAAGAATCGGCTGGCGGACGCAACAAGCAGCGCCTGCTGGTGAATGCGTTTGAGGCCGTTCTGGCTGCGGTGTATCTCGATGGCGGAATTGAGGCGGCGCGCTCGCTGATATTGGCTCAGGCCATTCCTGGTGAAGAGGAGTTGGCCATACTGGCGGGGGCTGGACCGCCACACGACTATCGAGCGGAACTGGACCGGCTCGCCCGCGACCGCGCGCTGCCGCGACCGGAATACCAGGTAGTCGGAGAAAATGGGCCGGGGCACGCACGAACATTCGTTGTGGAAGTGCGGCTCGGGCGCGACCTTGCGGCCAGCGCGTCGGGGTCCTCTAAGAAGCTCGCGTCGCATAATGCCGCTCGCGAGGTTTGCCAGATGATTCGAAAAGCGTGAGACCGGTATGGACAGACTGACCGTTCCGAGACATAGGTAACAGAACGTACCGGAGACATGGGTTACACTTTGTCCCCCAAAGGGGGATGAAGGCCATGCCGTGGAAGGAGAGTTCT
>JBEHXG010000028.1:0-60321 GCA_048498815.1 Acidobacteriota bacterium
CCGGTCACTCTCCGTCGGCTACCTGATTCGGTTTTCCAGCCTGACTCGAGGAGGCAGCAGCGCCGGCGCTGCGCCGAAGCACCGCCATTCCATTCTGCAGTCCGCCGTTCGCACAGTCTACGGCGGGCAGCGGGCGGTCGCCGGGTATGCGTACGTCTCCCGCATGATGCTGCGCGACTGGCAGTTTCGGAGTCAGCTTCTTCCGATGCTGACCTATCCGGCAATCGGCATAGTCGCCACGATCGCAAAGGGATGGCCGCCAAACCCTTTTACCGGAGGATTCTCCGGGATGCATTTCTTCTCCCACATCCTCGGCTTCCTGCTTTTCTTCGTTTGCGGTCTGATTCCATATGGGAACGATTACAAGGGAACCTGGGTCTTTCTCACGATTCCGTCACAAGCAATGCATGGTTTCGCACGCGGCGTTTACGCTTTGATGTGGATTGGGCTGGTCGCAATCCCCCACGCGGTCTTGTTCCTGATTGTTGTCTGGCGATGGGGACCGGCAGATAGTGCGCTGTTTACCGCATTCAGCCTGGCCGTTGCTTCACTGTATCTGGCGCTCGAGATACGGATGATCGAGGTCATTCCGTTCAGCAAACAAATACGGGCCGGACGCTCTCAACTGACGCTTCCGATTCTGATGCTGGGAATGATGGCTGCGGGTATTGCGGCGGCGATTCAGTACTACGTGATTTTTCACTTCCGCGTCTTGACCGGAATCACAGCCGCGCTGCTCGGCATTCTTACCTGGTTCCTGACGCGGGATTCCCTGAGCGACTACGCGACGTCTATGCAGTTTTTCCTCGGACTCACGTCAGGTGAAAATGCGAAGATCTACACGGAGGTGGGCTGATGTTGACGAGACGGACGTTCTTCGCGACGGCCACTGCCGCACTCGCCGCGCCCTCGCAACCCGCGACGCCGGTCAACTTCGACGTACCGGCGAACGCCTGCGATTGCCACACCCACATTATTGGCGATCCGGCAAAGTTCCCGTTCTCCCCGGCGCGTGCCTACACCCCGGAAATTGCGCTGCCGGCTGCGATGCGCGAGTTGCATCGGGCGCTTCACATGCGCCGCGTCGTGATCGTTACGCCGAGCGTCTATGGCGCGGATAACTCGGCCTCGCTTTACGGCATGAAAGCCCGAGGTCGTGACGCGCGAGGTGTCGCCGTCATCGATGAGCGCGCCACGCAGCGTGACCTTAGAGCTTTGCGCTCAGCCGGATTCCGGGGCATGCGACTGAACCTCGCCACCGCCGGCGTAACCGATATCGCGATAGCACGCCGTCGCCTCACAACTGCAATCGCCCAGGCGAAGTCCATCGGGTGGCACATTCAGATGTTCACGTCGCTCCCAGTGATTGCGGGAATACGCGATCTGGTGCAGGACTCGGCAGTGCCCGTCGTCTTCGATCATTTCGGCGGCGCGGACGCCTCGCTCGGCCTGGAACAGCCTGGCTTCCGCGATCTCCTGCAGTTGCTTCGGTCCGGTAAGGCATGGGTCAAGATTTCGGGTGCCTACCGCGCGTCCGGACGCGCACCGGATTATCCCGACGTGGCGCCTTTCGCCCGCGCACTCATAGAAGCCAATCCGGCACATGTTGTGTGGGGTTCCGACTGGCCTCATCCAAACACGGTTCCGGCGCCGGGGAAGACGGCCGCAGATCTCACTCCGCTGTTTCAGATTGACGATGGATGCCTGCTCAATCAACTCCCGGTTTGGGCTCCGGATGCAGCGACGCGGAGGGCCATTCTCGTGGACAATCCGTCCCGCCTCTACGAATTCTGAGCCGGGCCGAGACGATGGAACAGGGCCAACAGTTCCGTCACGCTCAATTGTTCCGCGCGCTTGCCGACTTCAGGCTCCCCGGACAGCCGGTCCTTCGAATAGAGCGCCGCCAGATTATTCCGCAGGGTTTTGCGCTTCTGGCGAAAGCAGGCCGATGCGAAATGCAGGAAGGCAGTCGATTCAGTGCGATCCACATCAGCGTGAGGCGTTAGCCGCACCACAGCCGAATCCACCCTGGGCGGCGGACGAAACGCCCCGGGAGGCACGCTGAACAGATACTCCGCCTGAGCCAGGAACTGGCACTCCACGGAAAGATATCCGAAATCCCTGGAACCTGGCGAAGCGGTAATGCGATCGGCGACCTCTTTCTGGATCAGAAAAACGCCTTGCCGCAATTCGCCCGGATTGTTCAGATATTTCGAAATGAGCGCCGTCGCCACATAATAAGGAAGGTTTCCGGCGAGTACGCCCGCGCCCCACTGATTCCAGTCGAAATGCAGAGCATTGCCCTCCACGATCTCCAGCTTCGGGTCCTGCCGCTCCCGAAGATCGGCGGCAAGTTCGTCATCGAGTTCAATTGCAACCACACGCGGGGAACGCGCCAGCAGACGCTCGGTAAGGGCGGCCTTGCCCGGACCAATCTCCACCACGAGCTCGGTACCATCAGGACACGCAGCCGAAGCAATGCGCTCCAGAGAACGCTCGCTGATTAAAAAATGCTGACCTAATTTGCTGTGAGACAGGCGGTTTTAATCCCGCACATCAATGTGGTGAATCGAAAACAGGCGCTTACTTGAGACGCGCTGGCCGAACCGGGTGGCCGGTGTGAACGTGCTGTAGAGGACCAGGCTCCCGATGCCGTTCAGTTCGTCCGGCGTCGGATTCGAACCCTGGGGCATCTCGAAATCGGTCACATTGCCATTGGCATCCACTGAGACCTGAACGGTCACGTCCTTCGTCGAGAATGAGAACGGCGAGACATCGTTGATCGTCATCTCGGTGAACAGACCGATTGGCATATCATTGTCGACCATATAAGGCCGAAGCTGCAGTGTTTGCGCAATCATCGAAAAGCACAGGCAGGAGGCGAGAAGGCCACCCGCCGCGGGCACCGCAAAGGGCCGGAGCAGGTGATTGAACGACATCCGCGCCGTCGCCCACTTGTCGCGCAGCCACGCAGCCGGGTCCAGCCGCAACATGCGACGGGAGCGTTCGCGCGAGGCAACTACCTGCAGCTTCGTCATTACAAGTGGGGGAGGCATCCGAACCGGCAGATTGCGTACCCCGGCGCGCACGGACGAAACATCAGCCAGCGCGCGGCCGCAATCGCGGCAAACATCCAGATGGGCGGAGACTTCCGAATCCACTGAGCCGTGCGCGGAGAGTTCCCGCGCGTAATCCCAAAGTCCTGATCGAACTGCCTTGCAACTCAATTCCGTCATTTCGACACCGCTGCGCCGGGTACAAGCTGGAGCGATCCAGCAGGGTTAATCCGATTCGCCAGATAGTGCCGCAGCGCCTCCCTGCCCCGCACAATCCGCGACTTCACAGTGCCCATCGAAATTTCAAGAATCGTTGCGATCTCTTCGTAACTCAGTTCTTCCACCTCACGCAGAACCAGCACAGCGCGGAAAGCCGGGCTGATCGCCGCGAGCCCCTCTTCCAGTAAGAGCTGCGCCTCGCGATTCATCGTGAAATCGAAGGGCGTTTCATTGTTATCGACAATCGGAGCTTCCCGATTGTCTTCGCTTGCATACACATCATCAATCGCCGTCTCGCCCTTGCGATGGCGGAATAGCCAGCGGCGGCGGTTGTGCGACTCATTGACGGCAATCCGGTAGATCCACGTGCGCAGGCTGCTCTCTCCCCTGAAGTTGTCCACACTGCGGAAGACTTTGAGGAAGACCTCCTGGACTACGTCTCCTGCGTCCGCAGGATCGTCCAGCAGCCGCCAGGCAAGGTTGTAAACGGGGGTCTGGAAACGCCGAATCAGCGTTTCATAAGCATCCGCCTCAGCCCGCTGCAGTGCTGAAATCAGCGCCTGATCTTCCAGAGCTGCCTGCTGCTCGCTGGTGAGGCTCGCGTTTAGATTAAGCGAATAGGATTCGGCCACGGGGACCTCAAACATTCCTTCATCATATAGGACTCCGCCCACCTCCACAATGTTCCCGCTGACAGCCGGGGAGTATATTCGTCACGATGGGGAATGAAATGTTTCAGTCGATTCCCGATCCCGAACCGACTTCAGTTGCCGACGTCTCGCCTCTTCTCAAGGCCGCGCTGTGGCTCGGCGGTGCGGCGATTGTGGCCTGGTTGCTGTTGTTTAACCTCAATATGCCGAACCGTGTGCCCTGGAAGGTTGAGGCCGGGCAGCTTCAGATCCACGCCAGGTTCGTATGGAACGGCGGTTATCCCGCGTGCGGCTTTCGTATCGGCAATGCGGTAGTAATTGACTTTGGCGCCGATCCGGGGTGGCTTCCGGAACGCAAGATCTATGGCGTGGACGCGTCAAACTATCATGCCGGGAACTTCTACCTGAAAAATGGGAAAGAAGCGGAGATATATCGCACGACCGAGTCGAAGGCGGTCCTGCTACCCCGGTCAAACACCGTGCCTGTGCTGGTTGCCACAGATCGGCCGGAAGCCTTGCTTTCGGCAATTCGACAAGCGTGCCCGGGCACATAGCTGCCCTGTTTTCTCGCCTGGATGCCGGATTGCTTGCTCCGAAACGACCCCCACCCGGCGGGCGTCAAACCAACAGTGCCAATTGTTTTGGCTGCTATACTTTACTCAACGCGGAAAAGGTTTTTAACTTAACATCATGGCCATCTCGCGCAGAATCCGGTCGTTCCTCCTCATACCCGTCCTGGTGGCTGGTTGCGCCATCGTCGGGGGTCTTTACGGACCCACCTCCCACGTTGCCGCAGCGCCGGCCTCCGGGGACGATGAGATTGGCGCAAGCGTCAAGGATTTCACCCGCCTCTACTCCACCGTTGAGCAGAATTTCGCCGACCCGGTCAATGCCGATGCCGCCATCTACAACGGCGCAATTCCCGGCATGCTGCGGACACTCGACCCGCACTCCAACTTCTTCGACCCCAAAGCCCTCAAGCAGATGCGCGAGGATCAGCAGGGCCACTACTACGGCGTCGGCATGCGTGTGGAAGGCCGTGCCAATGCCGCGGGCGTGATGCAGACTATCGTCGTGGAACCGTTCGTCGGCTCGCCGGCCTACAAAGCAGGACTACGGCCTAACGATGTCATCTCGGTCGTCAACGACAAGAAAACCGACGGACTCAGTTCCACGGAAGTCGCCGATCTTTTAAAAGGACCCCGTGGAACTCCCGTTCAGATCAAGGTTGTTCGCGGCGAAGGTGCCGAGGAAGTCGTGGTCAACATCATTCGCGATGAAATCAATCGCTCCAGCGTTCCGTCGTCATTCATGCTCAAGCCGGGAATTGGGTTCGTGAAGATCGATGAGTTCATTGAAACCACCGGCTCCGATTTCGAGGCCGCGCTGAAGAAGCTCGATGAAGACCACCTGCAGGGCCTGGTTGTCGACCTCCGTTACAACCCCGGCGGCCTGCTTACCGAAGCGGTTCGGGTTGCGGGACATCTGCTGCCGAAGGGCTCCGTTGTCGTTTCGCACCATGGACGTGCATCAGCCGAGCGGACGTACAAGGCTTCGGAAGGCAACCACGGGCGCAGCTACCCGATCGTGGTGATCGTGAACAACAAATCCGCCAGCGCCTCGGAAATCGTTTCCGGCGCCCTGCAGGATCATGACCGCGCCTGGATTCTGGGGGACAATACTTTCGGCAAAGGCCTCGTCCAGACCGTGTATCCGCTGCAGGAAAACACCGGCCTTGCGTTGACCACGGCGCACTACTACACGCCCAGCGGACGCCTGATCCAGCGCGATTATTCGAGCGTTTCGTTCCTCGACTACTATTACCGCACCAACACCGCCGCCCGGAATCCCAACGACGTTAAGATGACCGATAGTGGCCGAACCGTTTACGGCGGCGGTGGTATCGCGCCGGATGAAAAGTTCGATGTTCCCAAGCCCGGCCCGCTTGAGACTGACCTGTACGTGAAGTACATGTTCAACAACTACACGAAGCGCTTTTTCTCCACCCATAAGGAACAATTGCCGGCCGGATGGAACTTTGACGCCGCCCAGATGGATGCGTTCAAAGTCTGGCTCGGGACTCAGAACTACACCTACAGCGAGGCTCAGTTCGCCAAAGAGTACGAACCGATACGACGCCGGATTCAGGGTGAGATTTACAAGACAGCCTTCAACGTGGACGAGTCCACGAAGTACACCCTCATGACCGATCCCGAAGTGGAGGCCGCAATCGCGGCTCTGCCCAAGGCCAGAACTCTGCTGGATTCCGCCAGCAAGCTCAGAGCTGAGAGGGCACAAAAGTAGTCGGCCCGGCACAGATTGCGGTATTGGACACGGGTGGCCAGTATTGCCACCTCATTGCCCGCAAGGTTCGCGAACTCGGCGTTTCTTCCGAAGTATTTCCGAGCGATGCGCCGCTGGAACAGTTGCGCCATGCGAGAGGCATTATTATCTCGGGCGGTCCCAGCAGCGTCTATGATCAATCCAGCCCCACCATGGATCCGGCCGTTCTCGACGGTGGTATCCCGGTCCTGGGCATTTGCTATGGGCAGCAGCTCATCACACAGCTCCTGGGCGGCGAAGTCCGCAAAGGTGATAAGGGCGAATTTGGCCTGGCGTTCCTCGATCTGCTTCCAGGTGCTTCCCGACTCTTCGCCGGTCTGACCGACCATCAAAAAATCTGGATGTCGCACCGCGACCTGGTGGCGGTTCCGCCTGAGGGCTTCCGCGTGCTCGCGACAACCACCACCTGCAGCACCGCCGCGATCGAAAACGAAGCCAAACGGCTGTATGGCGTGCAATTCCATCCCGAAGTCGTCCATTCGACTGAGGGAACGCGAATCCTCGAAAATTTCCTCGCGGATATCTGCGGATGCGCGCGCGACTGGAACCCGTCTGACCGCATCGCTCAGGTGGAGGAGCAGATTCGCCGGACCGCCGGAGACCGCAATGTCTTTTTCTTCGTAAGCGGCGGCGTCGATTCCACTGTCGCCTTTACACTCTGCCTCGAAGCGCTCGGGTCGGAGCGCGTCCGGGGGGTTTACGTCGATACTGGCCTGATGCGCGAAGGCGAGACCGCATTCGTGGAAGAAACCTTCGCCGCCCTCGGCCATGGCGTCGTCAGCATTGAGCACGCCGAAGAGGAATTCCTGGCGCCGCTCGAAGGCGTCCACGAGCCCGAACTGAAGCGGCACCTGATCGGGGAGCAGTTCGTCAGAGTTCAGGAACGTGTCATGGCGGAAAACGGTATCGCCGATGGCGCCTGGATCCTGGGCCAAGGCACGATTTACCCGGACACGATCGAATCCGGAGGCACCCGCCAGGCCGCCACCATCAAGACTCACCACAATCGCGTTCCCGGTATCCAGAAGCTCATGGAGCGCGGCCTGATCGTGGAGCCGCTCGCCGACTTCTATAAAGACGAGGTTCGCGAAATTGGCCGTGAGCTCGGTCTGTCAGGCGCGCTGCTTGACCGGCATCCGTTCCCCGGGCCCGGCCTGGCCATACGCTGCCTCTGTTCGGAAGAAGATCGGACTGTGACTCGCCTTCCGGAAGGCTGGCTAATTCCTGTCCACTCCGTCGGCGTGCAGGGCGATTCGCGCAGCTACGCGCCGGTGCTGGCGATCGAACACTTCCCCTCCGAAGCCGCCCGCCTGCAGGACGAAGCAACGGAACTGGTCAACCGCAGCGTTGGCGTGAATCGCGTCATCGCAGCGGTGGCAACGCGCGAACCCCTCAGTCACCAACGCGTCTTCTCGAGTTACATTACACACGGCCGCCTCGCTCTTCTGCGCCGCGCCGATGGCATCGTCCGCGAGCTTTCCCGCATTTCCGGCTTCGACGATAAAGTCTGGCAGTTCCCCGTAATTCTGATTCCGGTGGGCAGCGGCGAATCGCGAGACTCCGTGGTCCTCCGGCCAATCTTCTCCATTGACGGCATGACGGCCGATTCGGTCTGCATGCCCGATGAACTCCTTCGCACCATGGCTGCACGCATTCTGGAAATCCCCGAAATCGCGGGCGTCTACTACGACCTCACCCATAAGCCGCCCGGCACAATCGAGTGGGAATAGACCAGGTCGCACTCTGGCATCTCGATTGCTAAGTATGCAATCGTACTCAAGCTTTTCTAAAGGGTGATCAACATGAAACTCTCGGCATTTCCTATCGTCTTGACCGCACTGGCCATCAGTGCCGTCGCACAGCCACCTCAGCAGCGCCGCGCCACCTTCCTGACCGGTGGACGGCCAGGCGAAGGGCGCTGCGTAGTGGAAGTAGTTGTGGATGGAGCCGCCGAAGTCGAAATTCGCGGCGACAATGCAATTCTGCGCAATCTGAAAGGCCAGCAACCGCAGTGGCGACGCTTCGAATGCACCTCGCCGCTGCCGCAGAATGCGCCCGGCTTCCGCTTCCGAGGCATCGATGGACGCGGCCGCCAGGAGCTCTTTTCCGCCCCGCAGGGCAACAGCCCCGCACTCGTTCGCATTGAAGATAACGACAACGGACAGGAAGGCTATACCTTCGAAGTCTCGTGGGGAGTTGGTGGACCTCCACCAATGGTGGTGAATCCCGGCCCGCCCCCGCCTCCGCCGGTTCGCATGGAACGCCCGCGCATGGCGGTTGACGACGCTGTCCGCGCCTGCCAGAGTTACGTGCGCGAGCAGGCGGCGCGACGCTTCCGCGCCTATGATATTACCTTCCGCCGCACTGCGCTGGACGATCAGCCCGGCCGCAATGACTGGATCACAGGCTTCTTTGAAGCTAGAACGCGCAACGTCGTCCGCAACTACCGGTTCTCGTGCTCGGTGAACTTCTTTGACGGCGACGTGCGCTCGGCCGACATCCAGCCCGCGGGCCCAGGGCCACAGGCGTTTGGCGACGTAGGCGCCGGCCGCGCCATCCAGGGCTGCGAAGCCTCCGTGCAGGATCGCCTGAACCACGACGGCTTCCACCGTATTGACTTCGCCTCGGTAAAGATTGACGATCGCCCAGGTAGGAATGACCGGGTCGTCGGCGCCGCAACCGCACTCGATCGCGACCGGCCGGTCTGGTTCGACTTCGATTGCTCAGTAGACCTGCGAGATGGCGTCGTTCGCTCCGCCGAAGTCACTCGCCGCGAATATCGCTAAGCAATCGGCCTTACTCCACTCGCGGGGAAATCAGAACTCCAGCTTGAGAGCAAACTGAAATCCCCGCGGGTCGCCAACCGCGGTGATCTGGCGAAACGTCGGGGACGGGCTTGCGGGAAAAGGGCCTGCCCCAAAACTGCCGTTGAGACTTACGCCATTCACGTGATTGGTCAGGTTGAAACCTTCCACCAGCGCGGTCATGCGCAACTTCTCGTTAAGTGAAAAAGTTCTGCTCACTCGTCCGCCAAGCGTCAGGAAATCGAATCCTTCCCCGGTGTTGCGTCCGATGAACGCACCGTTCAGCACGGGCCGCGCTGTTGTACCCTGGATTGTGGTAGAGCCGGTTGTGATGTTAAACGGCAGCCGGGAATAATACTGCAACAGGGCCGTCAGAGAAAAGCCATGGCTAAGCTTTTGCCACGGCGTAAGGCCCCGGGCCATCGGCGTGTGAATCGATCCGTCCACAGTGATCCGGTGCCGCTGGTCGTCGTCCGACCGCCCGTAATCCTGCCAGATATTGAAGTTGTCGATCGGCGCGCTGAAGAAGAACTCTCCCACATCGTCCAGTGCCTTTGACCATGTGTAGGAGATCCGGTAGGAACCCCACCGGGAAGGCTTCTGCACGAATGAAACATGCATCGCGTCGTAATGCGAATCCCCCGCCGATGAATACTGGCTGACGTTCGCCACCAGCGGATTCGGCCGGCATCCGTTATTGCCGCCCGCCGCGGTGCAGCTCGGCACGTTCTGATTGATGGAAGCAATCAGGTGCAGGCCGCGCACATGCTGGTAACCAGCGCTGATCGACGTCGCGTGGCTCAGCTGCTGCTCAATCTCAAAGCTGCCCTGCTCCGAATACGCGTTCTGCATTCGGGGACTCATCGTGGAGAAATTGAACAACACGCCGGACGGAATCGTGAGGCTGCCGAGTATAGCGGGAAAAACGGGCGCGCCGGTCTGTGTCGGCGAAAGGCTGATGCTGACCTGACTGAGGTTGGCCGGATTCATGGTGTTGCCGGCGGAAAGCAGCGCATTCGCAGCCGCCCTCAACGGAACGCGGTCATAGAAAAGTCCATAGCCTCCGCGCACGACCGTCTTTGCCGAGCGAAACGGTGTCCATGCAAATCCGGCGCGTGGCGAGACGTTGCTCGTATCGGTTTGAATTGTCTGAAGGAACTGCAGATCGTAACGAACGCCCAGGTTCACCGTGAGCGACTTTGCTGCCTTCCATTCATCCTGCGCATAGAACCCCACATTGGGATTTGTCTGGTGTACCCGGCTGTTGCGAAATGTCTGCGTGAATCCGGAGTTGTTGTAATTGCCGGAAAGGAAATTTGCCAGCGAAGAAAATGAGTAACTGCCGCGAGCCGACCGCGGGTACTCAATCGTGTCATCGTTATAGAGATACTCCACGCCCGCTCGCAGCGCGTGCGCCCCCGCCTGATACGAAAAGTTGTCCACCACCTGCGCCAGCTTGTTGTGACGGCCCGTCGGCGCGCCGGAGGAAGTCCCGAATGTCGCCACGCCGGATATGCTGACCGCCGGGCCAATCGGATCCGACGGCGGAGCCTGCAATCTGCTGGACCAGAACTGCCCGCGAGTCTCGTTCACCGCGCGTGCGGACACGGTGTAGCTGTTGCTCAGCGCGATCACGTGATCCGCATCGTTCAGATTTGCCGATGCGGTGGGTGCATTGAGCCCGCCCGCGCCGCGCGAATTCATACTCGTGGTGTGGTACAGGCTGTAGCGCGCCGTCAGTTGATCTCTTTCGCCAAAGCGATGATCCACCTTGCCGAGGAAATTGCCGAGGTGAACGGGATTGGGATAAATCCCGGTAGAAACCTGTGGGCCGGGATACCCGATGGCGGAGAGGCGCGCGTTAATCGCGGCAACGTTCGCCGGTGTAATGGTCGCGAGTCCGGACTGATTCAGTTCGCGCCGCTCAAAGTTCGCAAAGTAGAACGTCTTCGCGTGCACGATCGGTCCGCCAAGGCTGGCCCCATACTGTGCCTGGGTCATCGGAAGCGCAGCGTGCAGCAGTGAATTATCCGCATTGAGACTGCTGCTGCGGAAGTATCCGTAAGCGTCGCCATGAAGCGTGTCGGTTCCGCTGCGCGTAATGACGTTGACGTAGCCACCAAGCGCCCGCCCAAATTCCGCCTGCCCTCCGGACGTAACAACCTGAACTTCCTCCACAACGTCGAGCCCATAAAACGTTCCCGTCAGACCCGCCGCGTCGTCGTTATTCGAAAGCCCGTCAACGATGAAGCTGTTGGAAAAATTGCGCTGGCTCCCGATGGATATGCCTTGTCCAGGCACCGCTGCCGTCTCCGCAAACATCTGGTTCGCAGCCGTATTGGTGGGGGAAACACCGGGCACCAGCAGCGCGGCGTCGAGAAAGCTGCGTCCATTCAGCGGAAGCTCGGCGATCTCCGCCTGCGTAACGGTCCCGGCGATCTGCGATCGCGCGGCTTCCAGCACCGGAGAGTCGAGCGTCACCTCCACGCTGGTTTTCTCCGTCGCGACCGAGAGCGATATCGGGATATCAAAGGCCGAGCCGATTGTCACAGTCAGCTTTCGGGCGAAGTCTGCGAAGCCATCCTTATGAACCCTGATCTCGTACGGGCCAGCCTTGAGATACGGAAAGCGAAAGCGACCCTCGCCATCGGTTGATGCCGGGCTCGTTATGTTTGTATCGGTATTCCTCGCAGTGACCGCCGCGGTCGGGATGGCGCCTCCGGTTGCGTCGGTAACACGCCCCGCAATACTGGCGTTGCTGATCGACTCCTGCGCCATGATCACGGCCGCACCGAAACACAGTAAAAACACGAACTTCCAGGACCGCACGGTAATAAGCTCCTTCGCGCTTCACAAACAGTCAGCTCTAATGAAAAACAAATCGAGGCTATTCGAGATGCGAAGGAGGGCCACGCTCGCCGTGAATGGCGAACAGCCGCGTATCGTGGAACTGACTTGAGAGTGTTGACAGGCGGGCGCCCTCAACACGCAGCGAATCTGCAATCGTCGCCGGAATACCCAGCCACGAGGCGCTCCCAGGCGCCACGGACGAGCTGTGATTCCGGAATTGGCAGTCTTCTCGGAACGCCGGGCCGCCGCTGCGAGAGGATTGCGAGCCCATCGTGCAGTGATGCCTGCCATTCCTGAGACAGCATGCAGGGATTTTAGATTCCGTTTTTTCCGCGAGCAGGGGCGAAATCAGCGCGAAGCTGATCAGCACCAGCAGGATGGAAGAAATCAAACGTCGCATGAAACCCGCTCTGCTCTTCATTATGACGCACCGGTTGAATTTGTCTTTCGTGAAAATACCCGACTGATCCCCGGCTAACGCGCGCTCCGGAAATGAGTCATAGGGAAATGGCGTTTTCGAAGACGGCTTTATCGTGCCTGGCGGCTTTGCTCGCCGTCTGCTTTTCCATCGAGGCACAATCGTTCGAGGTGGTGTCAATCCATCGCAATCTGAAGGAGGGGGAGGATCGAGGCATTGACGTCCTGCCGGGCGGCCGTATCCGGGTGGCGCACGCAACGCTGAAGACGATGATCCGCAATGCATATGGCATCTTCAGTTTCCAGCTGGCGGGCGAAACAGGCTGGATGGATACGGAATACTACGACATTGAAGCAAAGGCTGAAGCCTCAGGCGATCTCTCGCCCGAGCAGTTGAAAGCGTGCCTTCAGGCGCTGCTGGCCGATCGCTTCCATCTGGCTGTTCACTGGGCAAAGCGTGAAGGCGATGTGTACGGGCTCGAAACAGATAAATCGGGAACAAAGATGACGCAGAATACCGAAGGGAAAGATCCTGCTTTCAGCGTCTCAAAGAACAACGGTCAGGTGCGCATGAAAGGCACAGGCGTACCCGTCTCGATGCTTGCGTCCAGTCTGGGAAATCAACTGGGCCGCATCGTCGTCGATGAGACCGAACTCACGGGCGCATGGAATTTTCAGGGGGCGTGGACAATCAATCCGCCCGTCGATTCCACGGACCCGTCTATATTCACCGGTGTTCGCGAACAGCTCGGACTCCGCCTCGTGTCGAAAAAGGGCCCCATAGAAACGCTTGTCATCGACCACGCGGAGAGACCTTCGGAGAACTGAATAGCGCCTCAGATGTGAAACGCTCTCGCCCATATTGATACGAGGTCGGGGCAGATGGAAACTCCCGCAGTTGCCATCACAGAATTCCAGGCCAATCCGGCATTGATCTGGAACCATTTCGGCCGGGCCCGAATCCCGCTGTTCTCTTTCTCCACGGCGAACCTGGCGTCTCAAGCGCGGCGCTCAACCTGCGAGGACACAGCGGAATCGCCGACCGGCCCATCTTCAGGGTTACCAGGGCTATGTGCAGGACGTAACGGCTGCCCTGCCGCAGGGATGTTGCGCGACGGTTTTCGAATGTTCCTGCGCCATCCCTCGACGTCCCTGAGAAAAGATTCCAGGGCAGCCCGCTGCGTTGCGAACCAAGGGCAAGCTGTACATTTCCACGCCCGGCGGCCTCGTCATCGCACTGTTCCAGAAAATTCCGGAATGCCGCGCTTAGTCGGTTGCTGTAAAAGCGATACCATCGAATTCATGCGCCTGCTCAGTGTCACCGCATTCCTGACCACCGTTACCTGTATCCTTTACGCGCAGCTCCCGCAGTCCTCAACCCGGCAAATTGACCTGGCGGCCCTGCTCGCGGCCGGTAAGTTGCGTCCGTCCAATCGCACCGCAACACCGCTTGCAGGCATGTCCGGGGCCGTACATGTCTCAGAAGCCGCGGGGCCGGGCGCGATCTGGATTCCCGACAGCCATTTCACCGAAGGCGCCATTGACATTGAAATTCGGGGACGCGACGTTCTCCAGCAAAGCTTCCCAGGCATCGCATTTCACGGCGCCGGCGAGAACAGCTACGAAGTAGCCTACCTGCGCCCGTTCAACTTTCGGGCAGAAGATCCCGAACGCCACCGCCATGCGATCCAGTACGCTTCCCTTCCCGATTTCGACTGGCCCCTGCTCCGCGAGAAGTTTCCCAATGAGTTCGAACGCGCGGTAGACGCTTCCGTGGCGCCGACCGACTGGGTGAATCTCCACGTGGAGATACGCGGCCAGAACATTCGGATCCGGGCGGGCGCTGCCACCAATACCGTAATGGAAGTGCGCAAGCTCGGAACGCTCACGGACGGCATGATCGGCCTCTGGGTTGGCAATAACAGCGACGGAGACTTCCGCAACCTGCGCATCACCCCGGCGCGCTGACAAGGCATCGCGCGCGTTCCCTTTACGAAAGATCGTTTTCAAACGAAGAAATTGATCTTCTGGGGCATAATGAAGGTTATTCCTTCGTCCTGGATACTAATACATGCTGAAATCGCTTGACCTTACCGGCAAGGTCGCAGTCGTAATAGGAGGTACGTCCGGCATCGGCAAGACGATGGCCCTCGGACTGGCTGAAGCCGGCGCCGATGTGGTTCCCTGCTCGCGCCGGCTCGAAGCCGCCGATCCCGTCGCGCTGGAAATCGAAGCCCTCGGCCGGCGTTCCTTTCGCATAGCCGCCGACGTCGCCGACCGTGCCTCGCTCGTCACCGCGCGTGACGCAATCCAGGCGGAATTCGGGCACATCGATATTCTGATCAACTGCGCGGGCCGCATCAAGCGTACGCCGGTGCTCGACCTTCCTGAAGAAGAGTGGACAGGAATTATCGACACCAATCTCACCGGCACGCTGCGGGCCTGTCAGGTCTTCGCTCGGCCCATGCTCGAACAGGGCTGGGGACGTATCATCAACATCGCATCGCTGAATTCCTTCGTGGCTTTGTATGAAGTCGCCGCATATGTCGCCAGCAAAGCAGGCGTAGCCGGATTGACGCGGGCTCTCGCCATTGAATGGGGCTCGCGCGGTGTTAACGTGAACGGCATCGCACCCGGCGTCTTCCGCACTGCACTCAATCAGCAGCTACTGGATGGCACGGACCGCGGTCGCGAGCTGAAAATGCGCACCCCGCTGAAGCGCTTCGGCAAGGTGGAAGAGTTGGCGGGCGCGGCCGTATTTCTCGCATCGGAAGCCGCGAGCTTCGTTAACGGGGAAATCATCGTAGTTGACGGCGGCTTCCTGGCCAGTGGTGTAAACCAGTAACCTCAAATCTCATGGACATATTTCCGCACGAAGACTTCCTGCTTGAATCGGAAGTTGCGAAGCATCTTTATCACGACGTAGCGAAAGACCTGCCCATCGTCGACTACCACTGCCATCTCTCGCCCGAACTCATCGCCGAAGATCATCGCTTCCGCTCCATTACGGAAATCTGGCTCGAAGGAGATCACTATAAGTGGCGCGCCATGCGTGCTTCCGGTGTGGATGAACGCTTCTGCACGGGCGATGCTTCGGACTTCGGGAAATTCGAAGCCTGGGCCCGTACCGTGCCCGCAACCATCTGCAACCCGCTCTTCCACTGGACCGCAATGGAGCTCGCGCGTCCGTTTGGAATCAAGACGCCGCTGAATCCGTCAACGGCGAAAGAAATTTTCGACACCTGCAATGCGCAACTGTGCGGCGACGATCTGACCACGCAGGGAATTCTCCGCAAATTCCGCGTGGCCGTCGTCTGCACAACAGACGATCCCGCCGATACACTCGAAGCCCATAAGAAACTGGCCGTCCGCAAAGATCCCGATACCTGCGTTTATCCCACCTGGAGGCCGGATCGACTACTGGCTGTAAGCGATGCCGCCTCATGGAATTCCTACATCGACAGACTGGGAGCCCTCGCGGAGACTTCGATAACGTCATGGTCTGCGCTCTTATCTGCAATCGAAGCAAGGCATAGTGCGTTCCACGAACTCGGCTGCCGCGCCTCCGATCATGGACTCGAACAAATGGAAGCCGAGCCATTCACTGACGCGGAAGCCTCTGCCTGCTTCGACAAACTGCGCGCAGGCAAATCCCTGGAGCCCGGCGAAGCGAGGCTGCTCCGTTCCGCTCTGCTTTATCGCATGGCATTGCTCGATCACTCTCGCGGGTGGGCACAACAATTTCATCTGGGGGCCCTGCGCAGTACCAACACTCGCATGAGGAACCTGCTTGGCGCCGACACCGGCTTCGACTCCATTGGCGACTTCGATCAGGCTCGCCCCCTTGCTGCCTTTCTTGACCGCCTGGACTCAACCGACCAGCTTGCGAAGACAATCATCTACAACGTCAACCCATCCGATAACGCCGTATTCGCCACCATGATCGGCAACTATCAGGATGCCCGCATTCCCGGCAAAATGCAGTGGGGGTCCGCCTGGTGGTTCCTCGACCAACTCGATGGCATGGAAGCCCAGATGCGAATGCTCGCGAATATGGGGCTGCTTTCCAACCTGGTCGGCATGGTTACCGACTCCCGCAGTTTCCTCTCCTACCCGAGGCATGATTATTTCCGCCGCCTGCTCTGCCGGATCATCGGCGGCGACGTCACCAGAGGCCTGCTCCCCAACGACAAGGCCCTGCTCGGCACGCTGGTAGCCAATATCTGCTACCACAACGCCTGCAGCTATTTCGGCTTCAAACTCGGAAAAGCGGCGCGCTGATCGGCACCCTGCCGAACCGAATCACAACAATCGCGATCCGGTTCGATATAGTTGCAAAGAGAAAAATCATGGCGATGAAAACCGTAGCGGATTGGGAAGACCGCGAACGCTCCGAACGGCACTGGTATATCCCGCAGCTGCGCTGGTACATCTGCGGGCTCCTGTTCTTCGCCAGCACGATCAACTACATCGATCGCCAGGTTCTCGGCCTTCTCAAGCCTGTCCTCGAAAAAGATCTCGGCTGGAACGAAGCCGACTACGGCTGGATTGTCTCCGCCTTCCAGCTCGCCTATGGACTCATCATGCCCTTCGTGGGCCGCGTGATCGACTGGATCGGCATGCGCATCGGCTACACACTGGCGGTCGTCGTCTGGAGCATTGCGGCCATGGCGCATGCGCTTGCGGGTAGCGCCGTTCAGTTTGGTGCAGCCCGCTTTGCTCTCGGCATCGGCGAATCAGCCAATTTTCCCGCAGCCATCAAGACGGTGGCCTACTGGTTTCCACGCCGCGAGCGCGCGCTTGCAACCGGCCTGTTCAACAGCGGAACGAACATCGGAGCACTGATCGCGCCGCTGGTTGTGCCCTGGCTCGCCGCCACTTACGGCTGGCGCTCCGCCTTCATCTTTACGGGCGCCATCGGCTTTATTTGGGTGGTGTTGTGGATGCTCCTGTTCCGCGAGCCGGATAAGCACCCGCGGCTCGATCCAAAAGAACTCGCGCACATTCGCTCCGACAACGAACCGCATACTGAGGAAGAGCGCGTGCCATACGTACAGCTTCTTGGCAGCCGCGCCGCATGGGCCTTCATGGCCGGCAAGTTCCTGACCGATCCCGTCTGGTGGTTCTATCTCTTCTGGCTTCCCGGCTTTCTTAACTCGGTCTACCACCTCGATCTCTCACACCTGGGGCTCCCGCTCATCGTGATCTACCAGGCGTCCACCGTCGGTTCCGTAGGTGGCGGATGGCTCTCATCCACCTTGCTGAAGCGAGGTTATTCGTTGAACCGCGCGCGCAAGACGGCCATGCTGGTCTGCGCTCTCGCCGTAACCGGCTCGATCTTCGTGGGTAACGCCGGCGGCAACCTGTGGGTCGCCGTAACACTCATCAGCATCGCAGCCGCGGCGCACCAGGGATGGTCGGCGAATCTCTACACCCTGCCATCCGACATGTTGCCGCGCAACGCCGTCGCTTCCGTGGTCGGATTGGGCGGCATGTGCGGAGCCCTGACCGGATTCCTGGCCGCGCCAGCCATCGGTTACTGGCTTGACTTCTCCCACAAATCCTACGGCCCGCTGTTCGTCGTTGCGGGCTGCATGTACCTGATTGCCCTGGGCGTAATCCAGTTACTGGTGCCGAAAGTGCAACGCCTTCGTTAGGAGCGTCTACTTTGCGATCAGAAGCGGATCAATATGCCGGTTGTAGATGTTGTGCGTAACGTTGCGCGAAATCGACTCTTCACACGCATCCAGCATCTTCAAATAACGATCGCCCATCTTAGCCGCAATCTTGAACCCCACGTGCAGCAGTTGCCGAACGCCTTTGTCATAGAGCGGATTCGCCTGGTCATGACGCATCGCACCGGTAAACTGCTCAGCGGTCCACGCATGGACTGAGGCGGGCGCAGGCAGTTTCGCATAGTCGATATCGATCACCGAAGCATACGGCTTGCAGAGTGCGTCGCAGTGGCCATAAGCTTCCGCATAAATCTCCTTTGCTAGAGCCAGGCCGTCGCCACCCGCTTCCGCAAGCCCGATCAACTCTTCCAGCCACGTAGTCCCGGCCGTCTTCAGATGCACGCCCGCATGAAACTTCGCAAGCGCACGCCGAATCGGCGCATAGATGGAAAACTTATCGCTGCCCGAATGGACACTCAGTTTCAGATTCTCCGGTAAACCATACCGCCTCACAGCATGGGCAATCACCGCAAGATCATTTTCAAACTCTGTGCTGAACTGAGACACATCTCCCACGTAATCAACGCCCTTGTTGAAGCGCCCGGTAAACTTCGGCGCAATCGTCTGAATCGGAATCTTCTCATCGGCAACAGCCGCCAGAATAACCAGGAGTTCCGGAGGCGTCTGCGGATCGTCCGTCTCATCGATCGAAACCTCAGTGATGAAGTTCCCCTCCCCTTTGCGCGAAGCAATATGACGATAAATCCGTCCCGCAGCCTGCACGGCCGCAAGGTAAGTGCCGGCAGTCCGGCGCACGGAGGCGTCCGTAGATACAAACGGCTGCGCAATACCGGGAATCGATACTTCGCCAATCAACTCCGGGTGACGCCCCAGGAACGCATCGATATCGCCCGATGACGCCGCCTGCCCAATGAAGTACGCCACATCAATCGTAAAAAAATCGCTCGGCGCAAGAAACCGTTCTACGGTATCCAGATTGATGTGGTCCGCATCCACATGCCAGTCCCTGGTCCAGCCGAGCTCCCTCACCGCGGCCTGCGCGGCATCCAGCACGCTCGAAGGCTCCGTCCCAATAAATGTATGCTCGCGATTCGACTTATTCCACACCGGCACAACATCAACGCCCTGTTCTGCCGCAAGCAGAAATGCCTTCAGCTGAGGACGCGCCTGGTGCGCAAACCGATCGCCAACGCCAATCGAATATCGGGAAAGCTTCATAAGTTTCCCATCATAGACCCAGGTCTGCTCACGCGCTCCCTATAATGAAATGCAATGGACCTTGATCAGCTCAGCGGTGTCACCCTGCTGCGCGATGTTCCGCTCTCTCAACACACTCGTTTTGGAATCGGTGGACCCGCCGATTTCTATCTCGAAACCAGCGATCCTTCCACATTCACGCGCGCGCTGAAAAGCGTTCGCGAATGCGGCCTTCCGTGGGTCGTCATCGGCGAAGGCACCAACCTGATCGTCTCCGATTCGGGCTTTCGCGGCGTCTGCCTCAGGCTAACCAGCAGCGACATCCATCGCAACGGAAACTGCGTCGAAGCCGACGCGGGCGCGCGCCTGCAGGATCTGGTCGACTTCACCGTGGCGCAGGGACTCAAAGGTCTCGAAACCATGACGGGCATTCCCGGTTCCGTAGGCGCGGCGATCTACGGCAACGCGGGCGCGTACGGTCACTCGATCATGGAGCGCATCCGCGTCGTCCGGTTCGCCGACGGCGAAACTGTCCGCCACTTTGAGAACGCCGCCTGCGAATTCCGCTACCGCGAAAGCATCTTCAAGCGCCACAAGGAGTGGATCATTCTCTCCGCCACGCTCGAAATGGAACCCGCCGATCCCCCGGCGCTGAAACAGACTGCGGACCGCATCCTCGATACCAGGAACCGCAAATATCCCCCTACCATGCGCTGCGCCGGCAGCATTTTCAAGAACTTCCTCCTCGCCGAACTGCCTGCTGAAGTAGCCGCGGAGATTCCCGCCACGTCCATCATCGAAGGCAAAGTGCCGTCCGCCTGGTTCCTCGAACGCGTCAACGCAAAAGGTATGAAGCACGGAGGCATCCACGTCGCCGATTACCACGCCAACCTGATTTACAACGCAGGCGGAGGCTCTGCCGCTGATCTGGTATCCCTGATTGATGAACTGAAGGCGAGAGTCCGCAACCGCTGGAACATCCCCCTGACCGAAGAAGTGCAGTACGTGGGATTTACAGATCGTTAACACAAGCCCGCAATTTTTCGGGAACTTATCCTGCGCCTCCGGCAATACCCGACAGAGTACCCAAAAGGGCCGCCGACAGCTCTTACAATCCCAAAACAACCCTCATGGCTCGGCGGCCCACCCTTACCAAAACTCCCGTAGCGTAACCTGAGTTCATGAAGTTCGCTGCAGTATTTCTGGCGGCGCTCTCGCTCGCGCCCCGGCTCCCCGCCGCCGATCTGCCATCCGGCGAAAGCATTCTCGCTCACTCAATCGCAAGCGAGGGCGGAGTTGCCGCGCTGAAGCACGCGGAGACCGCCGTAATGACCGGTACAGTCGAGGTCCTCGGACACAACATCTCAGGCCCGCTGGAA
Source organism: Acidobacteriota bacterium (assembly GCA_048498815.1). Classification (GTDB taxonomy): domain Bacteria; phylum Acidobacteriota; class Terriglobia; order Bryobacterales; family Bryobacteraceae; genus BOG-234. Next base: position 20,612 of record JBEHXG010000028.1, read on the forward strand.
ATGTATCAGGAAGGCGAAAAGGCCTACACCGCAATCGACATCCCCGGCATTGGCAAAGTCGAGGAAGGCTTTGACGGCAAGATAGCCTGGGACTCCAATCTGCTCCAGGGACCGCGAATCAAGGAAGGTGAAGAACTCGAAGCCGCGCGTCGCTCCGCCCGCATTTCCTTCCTCACTGACTGGAAGCAGTACTACAAGTCTGCGGTAACTACCGGTTCGGAAGAAGTGAATGGCAAGCCGGCCTGGAAGGTGGCCATGACGCCAACCGCTGGCGCGATGGAATACTTTTACTTCGATAAAGCATCAGGCCTGATGGTGAAGATGACCCAAACCCTGCCCACCGCGCTGGGCGAAATCCCGGTCGAAGTCACGCTGAGCGATTACCGCGTTGTCGAGGGCGTTCAGACGCCGTTCCTGATGACCCAGAAAGCGATGGGCCAGGACATGGCCATGCACATCGAAAAGGTGACCTACGGAGTAAAGATTCCCGCGAGCCGCTTCGAACTTCCAGCGGAAGTCAAAGCGCTCCTCGCAAAGAAGCCCTGACGATGCCCCACGCCGTATAGGTTAGTTACTGCGGTACCCGGCCCGATTTCGCATCCGCCAGCGTTACGCCGCTCGCTTCCACAATGACGCCCGTAATGGAATCGAGATTGATGCGGGCCCGCTGATAAGAGACGAGCGCCGATAGCTCAGACGCCCTGCCCGCGGCCAGATCGCGCTGCTGCTGAATCACGTTGAACGACGTCGATTCCCCCAGCGTGAACTTCTGCTGCTCTCCGCCGAGCAGTTCCTGCTGCAGTTCCACGTTCGCATGTGCGCTCTCATATCGGGCGCGAGCCTGCCGCAGGGCCACAACCGAATTCATCACATCCACTTCCACCTGATTGCGCGACTCTGCCGTGGTCAGCTGCGATTGGCGGTACTGCAGCTGATCGATGCCGTAATCCGCCTGGGCAGTCCGGTTATTGAGCTTCACATTCGCAAACGCGCCGATCGACTCCGTGGGGTAGTCGCGGCTGAACACCTGTGCGAGCGCAGTGCCGGCCCCACCAACCAGAAACGCGTCCGGCTGCCGCCCATTCACTACATGCCCTGCGCCTGCAAGTCCGGAATTGCTCGCGCTGAAGAACGCCTGTACCGTCGGCAGCAGTCCATTTGCCGTGCCCAGATTCGAAATCTCCGTATTCTTCAGGCTCGCCTGATCCGCCTGCAGATCGGTTCGATTGGCGCGGGCGCGTTCAATCAGAGTCTTGATGGCCGGGGTATCATCCACCGCCGGAATCGTGATCGTGCCGGTCGGTTCAATCGCAACATTGTCGAATACAGGATCGGCGGCGCCGGTCCGGCTGATCAGATTCTTCAGGGACAACTCATCCTGCGCGATCGCCGTCCGCGAATTCACAACATCCAGCTTCGCCGTGGCCAGCTGTGACTTCGAAGTCACCAGGTCAATCGGCGCCAGCGCTCCCAGTTCGACGCGATGCTGGTTTTCATCCACGAATTTCTGCGCCGCATCCAGCGCATCCTGCTTCGAACTCAGATTCGCGCGATCCGCAACCAGGCCCCAGTACGCATTCAGCACCGAAGCAATCGTTCGCGAAACAGTCGTCCGGAAGTTGAGATCGGACATCGCCAGATTATTCCTGGCCACCGTAATATTGCGGGCATTCACTGCAATGCCGAACCCCTGCAGCAGGTTCTGCGAAATCTGCACCGAAAGCGACTGAGCCACCGAAGGATTCAGCGCGTTACTCGCCGAGTTCTCCTTCAGATAGCTATCCCGAAACGTCACGCTAACCGACCCGCCCGTCAGAAACCCCTGCTGATAGGAAGCCGAGTGGCCGCGCGAATCGTCCACCAGCGCTGTCGTTAAGCTCTGTGTCGAATTTGACTGCGGCGTCGTCCGATGCGCAAACGTCGAAGCTTCCTGAATCGAAGGATCGAGCGTCTGCGTCACGGGCCCGATCTGCGACACCGTCGCGTTTCCCGCATTCCCGCCGCCGCCATTACCGCCACCGCCCCCGACACCGGCCGCCGCCTGGCTGCCCAGCACGCCCTGGCCGTTGGTCACCGTGTTGGCCTGCGATACGCCGCTCGGCACACCCGGCAACGCGCCCCCCGCCTCAGACCGCTCCAGTTGCCACGCCAGCAGCAGCGGAGAATATCGCGCTACTTCAATGTCGATGTTATTTTCCAGCGCCAGGGCCACTGCATCGTGCGGGGAGAGGTAAAGCTTCCCCGCGCGGATAAGGCCGGCGAGCCGCGAAGAATTTCCCAGCCGTGCCGGCGGAACCGTCGCCTCCATGTAAGGCCGCTTGTAAATCGGACCCGCAGGCCGCAACGGATCAATACCCGCCTGCTGCGCCGCAACCTGCGTAAGACACGCCGCAAACGCCGCCGCCAGTCGAATCCGCGGACTCACTGCTTCACCGCCGGAGCCGGAGCGTTCGCGGGAATCGCGGAAGGCTGCGCCGAAACCTTTCCGGCCATCGCCTCCGCCACGGAGATGTTATTCACCTCCATCGTGGCGCCAATCGCCTGATCGAACTGGATGCGCGCATGCGTGTAATTCGCCATCGCCTCCACTTCCGAGCTCTGTGCGCTTGCCAGATCGCGCTGATCCTGCACCACCTGATACGGAGTCCCCGCGCCGAGATCGTACTTCTGTTTGTCGCCCGCGAACGTCTGCTCGGATAGCACGCGCGCTTCCTTCGCCGCCTCATACCGCGCCCGAGCCTGCTGCAGACCGATCACTGCATTCTGGACATCCACGCGAACCTGATTCACCTGCTTCTGCAGATTCAGTTCGTTCTGCCGGATTTCGAGCTGGCTGGTCACGTAGTCCGACTGTGCCGCCCGGTTGCGCAGCGGAATATTCACCGACACGCCGGCGGAGTAATTTGGAAAGTTGCGGCGCAGAATCTGCTCGAGCAGAGTCCCGTATCCGCCATCGAAATAACCCGGCACGCCGTTCGTAGACACGCCGCTGAGACCGTTATTCGTTAGTTCCGCAAATACCTGCAGCGAAGGCTTCAGCGAACTCTTCACGCCCACCAGATTCAGATGATTGCTGTCCAGGTTAATCCGCGCCTGCTCCAGTTCCACGCGATTCGCCATCGCCACGTTCACCAACTCCGGAATCGTACGAGCGTCATCCACCGCCGGAATTGAAATCGTATCCAGCGGCACGATGTGGACATCCGCCAGGTCCGCGCTCGCCACGCCGGACCGGCTCAGCGCATTCTTCAGAATCGTCTCCTGCTGCAGCAGATTCGTCTGCGCAATCAGCAGATCCTGCTTCGCGGAATACAGCTGCGACTGCGCCCGTGTCACTTCAATCTGAGCCAGCGTTCCAATCCGCACCTGCTCGGTATTGTTCTTCAGGAGCTGATCCGCCGTATCCACAGCCTTCTGGCGCGAATTCACTTCTTCGTTAAAGCTCACCAGATCCCAATACAGATTCAGCACCGCCGAAACCGTAGTAATCACCTGTTGTTTAAACTGCAGATCGGTGACCTTCAGATTATTCTTCTGCACCCGGATATTGCGCGTGCTCACACCCCGCCCAAACCCCTGCAGCAGATTCTGCGTGACCTGCAGATCGAGATCGCCCGAAGTATAGGGGTTAAACGCAAACGAGCGGCTGTTCACATGAATCGCATTGCTCGCATACGTGCCCTGCACATTCAACCCGAAATCGAACGTCTGCGAATACGACATCTGCAGCGATTTCGTCCCCGTCACCAGTGACGTAGTTCCCGAAAGAAACGTATTACTCTGCGGCGAAGTCGTATGCGCGAAATTCACAAACCCGGTCAGCGACGGATCGAACGATGGCACAGAAGGCCCCAGCTGCGTCACAATGCCGCCCCCGGAACTCACGCCCGAACCGCCTGCCGACGATGGCGCGCCATTGGTGTTTATGCTCACACCGGAAAGGCTCACGCTCGTCGGTCCTGGCGCAATCCCCGCGCCAACGCTTCGCAGGGCGCCGCCGCCCTGGGCGCGATGCAGCACCTCGCGCGCCAGCAGTGGACCGTACCTCTGCACTTCAATATCGATGTTGTTCTCGAGCGCCAGCGCCACCACGTCGCGCGACGTCAGATACAAATTCCCGTTCCGCACCAGCGTGCCGATCCGCGTTGTGTTGGCCAGATTCACCCGCGGCACCGAGCGCGCCTGATAGGGCCGCGTCAGCCAGCTGAACCGGCCGGTCGGCGCCTCATCGATTCGGATGGCCGTCTGGGCCGGCAACGAACCCGCGCAGAGCATGAAAATCAGGAACTGAGAACCCATGCGCCGCTGCGCTGTTGAAATAGTCATCTAATAAGTACCTAACGGGTCACCCGGGCTTCTGGTTCGCAAAAACTTGCCCGAACAAAATCGGCATCGCAGGACCAGCCCGGCAGAACCTCATTTTCTCATGAAGCCCTGAGCGCGAAGGAGTTAGCCCGCCAGAATCACATCCAGAAATCGAGGGCCGTGTACGCCCTTGACGCGTGTCATTTCAATGTCGGCGGTCGCCGAAGGACCAGACACCGTCGTCAGCGGACCTGACTCCAGGCCGCGAAGACGGGCAAAGCCCTCCGGTACGGTCTCCACCACCTGCTCCGTAAGCACAACGCAGAGGTGGTAGTCCGGAATGAGCGTCATCGCCCGCCTCGCATCCTGCGGTCCGTGACTCAAAACAATGGTCCCCGTTGATGCGATTGCCGCGGCGCATGCGCTGATCACACCCTCGCTCTTATCCAGCTCTTCGTAGCTCAACCCATGGGCGAAAGGGAAGCGATATCCCGAGGGCAGCCAGGCTTCCGGAAACGACGCCGCGCGTAGCAGACAACTCTTGCCACGCGCACGAATAGCCGCAGCAACGGTAGCCCCCACGTCAGGGACGGCGCAGCGATAAACGCCTGCCTCGTAATCGAGCAGCCGGCTGGCCAGCAATTCCACCCTCTCTTCGGAGGATAATGCCCCGCGTCTGCAGTACTCGCGCGAAATCGAGGCATACTCGGCGTCGCACATTGCCCGGCGATCCCCCGCCGCTGCGGCAACCCTGCTCAAAATTGCATCGCGTCCCGTCATCGCTCTTGCCGCTTCCGCCGCGCCCACCATTGCCGGAACGACTGGGCCGGCAAAGAAGGCAAATCGCGCGTCGCTGTCCACCCCGCCATAAGTCCAGGCAGATTGTGAATCGCACCATCCTTCGCGAACGGCCACTGCGCCATGCGTCCCAGTGCGTGAGCCGCGGAAAGATTCGCCGCATCCGAGAACAACCACGACGCAGCCTTCATCCCCGTACGCTCACCGGATGGCGCATCGCCATTCTCCACGACCTTATTCCGCAGATGAACCAGAATCTCCGGAATATTGATCTTCACCGGACACACTTCATAACAGGCCCCACACAGAGACGACGCATACGGCAGCGTCTGCGAATGTTCCATCGCCTGCAGTTGCGGCGTCAGAATCGCCCCGATCGGGCCCGCGTAAACCGACCCATAAGCATGGCCGCCCGTCTGTCGATACACCGGGCACGCATTCAGGCACGCTCCGCAGCGAACACAATCGAGCGTTTCGCGCGAGACCGAATCCGCCAGCACGCGCGTCCGCCCGTTATCGAGCAGAATCACATGGAACTCGCGGGGCCCGTCACCAGCCGTGACGCCCGTCCAGATCGAGTTGTATGGATTCATGCGCTCGCCCGTCGCCGAACGCGCCAGCAGTTGCAGAAACACTTCCATGTCTGCGAAGCGTGGAATAATTTTTTCAATTCCGACCACGCTGATCAGCACGCGCGGCAGCGAGACGCACATGCGCCCGTTGCCTTCCGACTCCACGACGCAAACCGATCCCGTCTCCGCAACTGCAAAATTCGCGCCGCTGATCGCCACCGGTACTCGCAGGAACTTTTCGCGCAGAAAAAGCCGCGCGGCCTCCGCGATATCCTCCGGCCGGGTTCCCAGTTCCGCCAGCCCCATCTTCCGCATGAAGATTTCGCGAATCTCCATCCTGTTGCGGTGCAGCGCCGGCACCACGATGTGCGAAGGCTTATCCTCGCCGAGCTGCACAATCAGATCGGCCAGATCGGTCTCATACGGCGTAATGCCTGCCGCTATGAGCGCCCGATTCATCCCGATCTCATCCGTCGTCATCGTCTTGACCTTGATGACTTCGGTTTGGTTCTGCGCCTGAATAATGCCGATCGCGATCGCATTTGCTTCATCGGCGTCGCGGGCCCAGTGCACCACGCCGCCGGCCTCTGTGCAGTTGGCTTCGAAGCGGGCAAGGTACTCGCCCAGATGCCGCATCGTGTGGTCTTTGATTGCTTTGGCGGAATCGCGAAGCTGCTGCCAATCGGGCACTTCGTTAACCACGGCCGCGCGCTTCCGCCGGATCACACCGGTTGCATGGCGCACATTGCGCCGCAACTGCTCGTTCCCTATCAGGCCTTTCGCGGCAACCGGAAACGACGGCGCCCGCGCCGCCTCACCCACCCGAACGCTCATGAAGCCAGTATCTCGGCAAGATGCATCGTTCGCGTTGGGCACTGCATGCGGCTCAAAGTCCCGCCAATCTGCATCAGACAGGAATTATCGAGCGCCACGCAAACATCCGCCTTCGTTTCCAGCACACACGCGGCTTTGTCGCTGGCCATCGCGCTCGAGACATCCGGATTTTTCACGGCAAACGTTCCGCCGAAGCCGCAGCACTGGTCCGCGTCAGCCAGTGGAACCAGCCGAAGCCCGCGAACATGATTCAACAGTCGCTCGGGCTTATCGCCAACCTTGAGTCCGCGCAGTGAATGACAGGAAGAGTGCAGCGTTACCGCGTGAGGAAAACACGCCCCCGTATCCTCTACGCCAAGTCTGTCGATCAACAACTCCGAGAATTCGAACACGCGCGGCAGCAGTTCCTCCACATCTCGCATCAAATCCGCATTGCCGCTCGCCGCCGCCATGACCGGATAATGCTCGCGAATCGTCGCCACGCAGGATGCGGAAGGAACGCAGATCGTTTCCGCGCCGCGAAAGTCGTCGAGGAACTTCTCCATCAGTGAAAACGCCTGCGCCTGGTATCCGCTGTTACAGTGCATCTGCCCGCAGCAGGTCTGCGAAGAGCGGAACTCAACCGTATGCCCCAGGCGCTCCAGAACAGTCACTACCGCCTGTCCGGTCTTCGGAAACAACGCATCGTTGTAACACGTAATGAAGAGCGATATGAGCAACTCTCAATGTATCGCAACCCGGACTTTCCGCCAGGCGTAATTTCGCCCGCTTTTCTGTGGAAAGTGGCCGATCCCTCTCCATCTTCACGAAGTAGTCGGCAGCTACCGTCCCACAGGCGCCGGATCGTTCAGCACCCGAAGCAGTTCCAGCGAAGCCGTGTCTTCCTCCAGCACCGGAGTCAGCGCAACATCCCGATAATTCTTAGCTTCCGGATCGCCCTTAAGCCGATACCGGAACCGGCCGAACCGCACGATCTCCCGGGCCAGCCGCCAATGCTTGTAAACCAGATTAAAAGCAAACTTGGGATAAAACACGAGCGGACTCTCCGGCGGCAATGAAGGCCGCCGATCCTTCCGATACTTCCGCCGCAGATACCCGCCCTGCAGCGGATGCACCTTCTCCAGCTTTTCGCAGGCCCAATACCAGAGCAGCAGGAACATCATGTTACCCGCATTGATCCCGGTCGCCGCCGCTCGCCGCATGATCGTCCGGATATGCTCCGGCGCATAGAACACATCCCAGGCCTCGTTATAAGCCCGGGTCCACTCTTCAATGCTCATCGTGGAATGCCGCGAAGTCACGTGTTCCAGATCGTACTTGTTTAGATCGGGATCGAGCCACGCCCCCTGCTTCACCAGCCTCTGATGATCCTCCGAACCCGGCAGCGGCGTCAGGCAATGAAACTCCAGCAGATCGATCGGAAGCTCGCGGCGGATTACCTCGATATCGCGTTTGATCGTCTCCGGCGTCTCACCAGGAAAACCCAGAATGTACCCGGCAAACACCGTAACCCGAGCCTTCTTCCACTCGAGCAGCATCTTCCGGTACTCGGCAATCTTGTTCTGCTTCTTCTTCGCCGATTTCAAACTCTCCGGATTGATACTCTCGAGGCCGATAAACACCCGAGCCACACCGGCCCGCCCCGCCTTCTCGATAAACCGCGGCAGCCGGTGACACATCGTATCCACCTGAATGATGAACTTGATGTTCGCCTTCTCCTTCTCGCGCATCTCGATCAGGCGATCGAAAACCTTTTCCCAATCCGTGTTGCGGGCGAAGTTGTCGTCGGTAATGAAAAATCGGTTAATCCCCTGCGCCAGATTCCGCCGCACAATCTGCTCAATCTCGTCCGCGGAACGCCGCCGCGACTTCCTCCCCTGGACATTGATAATCGTGCAGAATGAACACTGAAACGGACACCCGCGCCCCGCATCGAAGCTCGTCATCGTCCCGCCGGTGCGCTTGATGCGCGACGCCGGCAACAGCGGCGTCGGCACACCATCGAGCGACGGCAGATCGTCCATGTAGTTGTAAAGCGGCTTCAGCGTGCCATTCCACGCGTCGCGCAGTACGGCCTCAAGTCGCCCTTCGGCCTCGCCCGCAAACAGCGAAACGCCGATATCCATCGCTTCCTGCACCTCGGGCTGCACGCCAGGAAGCATCGAAAGCGTACCCGAAACATGGAAGCCGCCAAGGCAAACGTTGATCCCGGCGCCGCGAAACCGACGCGCCAGATCAAGCGATCGGGGATACTGATTCGACTGCACGCCAACCAGCATCACCAGTGACTTTCCGCCACGCAGCTTCTGAATCAGCCTGTCGACATGAACCCGGGTATTGGTCTCATCAATGGCAGTGATCTCGAAATCCACCCCATCGCCCAGCACCCGCCGCTCTCCGCAATCGAGCGTCAGTCCATACAGCACAGCCAGCGAATTCGAAGGCATCGCGGAGCGGAACCAGGTAATGACGTAGCCCTCGTCGTCGTAATGCGAAGGCTTGATCAGGACAATGCGGAAGGTTTCCGGCATGGCTCTCTTAAGCCATGAATAGCATATCCGGATGCCAATCGGTCAGCCGTTCGCGATCTCGAAACTCTCGCGCGCGGCAGCCACCGTCCTCTCAATATCGCCATCCGAGTGCGCCGTAGACACAAACAACGCCTCAAACTGCGAAGGCGGCAGATAAACTCCGCGTTCGATCATTGCATGAAAGAACCGCTTAAACCGGCTGGTTTCACTGTGCTTCGCCGTGTCGTAGTCCGTCACTGCGGCAGGCGTAAAGAACCACGTCATCATTGATCCCGACCGGTTCACCGTCACACCCGCGGGCGCAGCCGCCGCCAAAGCCGCGGTAGCCGCGTCGAACTGCCGATAGATTTCCGGATGTGACTGAATATACCGAAGCATCGCCAAACCCGCGCTCACCGCCAGCGGATTCCCGGAAAGGGTCCCCGCCTGATATACCGGACCGCTCGGGGCCACATGCGCCATAATCTCTTCGCTTCCGCCATAGGCCGCAATCGGCAACCCGCCGCCGATCACCTTGCCGAACGTACTCAGATCGGGCACAATCCCATAAAGCTCCTGCGCGCCGCCGGCAGCAACCCGGAAGCCGGTCATCACCTCATCGAAAATCAGCACCGCCCCATGCTCAGCCGTAATCCGGCGCAAAGCCTGCAGATAACCGTCGCCCGGCGGGACGCACCCCATATTCCCCGCCACCGGCTCCACGATCAAAGCCGCGATCCGCTCGCCATGCGCACGAAATGCCGCCTCCACCGCCTCCACGTTGTTGTAAGGGAGCGTGATCGTCGTATCGCTGAAACCCTTCGGCACTCCCGGCGAATCCGGAAGCCCCAGCGTCGCAACCCCCGACCCCGCCTTCACCAGCAGCGAGTCCGTATGCCCGTGATAGCAGCCTTCAAACTTAATAGTCAGATCGCGTCCGGTGAATCCGCGAGCCACCCGCAACGCGCTCATCACCGCTTCCGTCCCCGAGCTAACCAGCCGCACCATCTCCATCGAAGGAACCATGGCGCGAATCGTCTCCGCCAGTTCGATCTCCTGCGCGGTCGGCGCCCCAAAACTCGTCCCGCGAGTCAGCGCCTCTTCAATTGCCGCCAGAATCGCCGGATGTCGGTGCCCCAGCAACAGCGGCCCCCACGACCCCACATAGTCGATGTACTCATTTCCATCGGCATCATAAATCTTCGATCCCTCGCCGCGGGCGATAAACAGGGGATTCCCGCCCACCCCGCGCCACGCCCGCACCGGCGAATTCACGCCGCCCGGAATCACGCGCCGTGCGCGTTCAAATAGTTCGTTCGATTTGCTGAAGTTCATGCCCTTTTGCAAGCCTGATAAATCCGTTCCACAATCTCAAGAGCCGCCAGACCTTCCGGCCCACCCACCAGCGGCTTGCCATGCGTCCGCATCGCCTCGCCGAAGTCCCGGAACTGCCGCTCAAACGGCGTCAGGGAAATCGCCATCGGATCGGAAGCGCCGGACGCAACCGAGGTCGAAAGCGGCGGCGGATCGGACTCCGCAAACCTCTCGTCGCCCTGAACATCCCACGCCGTCAGTTGATCGCCCGTAACAATCGCCGTGCCCTTTGTGCCATGCAGTTCCAGCCGCTCGGAATACCCCGGCCACATTGCAGTCGATGCCTGAATCACGCCCGTGACGCCGTTCTCATACCGAAGTACTGCCGTCACCACATCCTCGGATTCAATCCGATGCACCGCGCCTAGTTGCCACATCGCCTGCACATCCTTCACAGGACCCGCCAGCCAGCGCAGAAGATCCACCTGATGAATCGCCTGATTCATCAGCGCGCCGCCGCCTTCCCCTGCCCAGCTGCCCTTTACAGGCCGCGAATAATACTCGGCCGTGCGGTACCACTTCACATAGGCATCGCACTGGATCAACCGACCCAGCCGTCCTGCATCAATCGCCCGCCGCAGAAAAATGCTCGAATCGTCAAAGCGCTTCTGACTTCCCACGCCCAGCACAATCCCTGCGGCGCGCGCCGTCTCGATCATCTCCCGCGCTACGTCGGTCGAAATCGCCATCGGCTTCTGCACGTGCACATGCTTCCCGTACTTCGCCGCCAACCGCACCGGTTCCAGCCGGTAATCGGGAAACGTGCAGGCGTCCACAAAATCCACATCCGGCAGCCGGCACATCTCTTCAACCGATCCGACAGCCATCCCGCCATACTTTTCCGCGAAAGCCTGCGCCTTCCCGGGGTTCCGGTCCACGCACGCCGCCACCCGAAATCCGATATTCGCGTACGCCTGCGCATGCTTATGGGAGATAGCCCCCGTCCCGACGATTCCTGCATTCATGGAGTAAGGGACATTATAATGAAGTCTCCCCGGTCAACTATTGAAACCGAGTGCATACCAACGAATGAAGCTCACCGTCAATAAGAGCAACGGCATCCTGGCCGGATTAATCTGTGGATCGCTGTTCCTGAACGCCTGCGGCAACACGGTACCGGCAGGAGTCGCTGCCACAGTTAACGGCCGACCCATCTACCTGACCGAAATCGATTCCCAGTACAAATCGCAGTTCCCCACCCAGGGTGAAGGCGAGAGTCAGGATCAGGTTACTCTGCGCCGCATGGAAATCCTCGGCTCGCTCATCGACAGCGAGATCATGTTCCAGCGCGCCGAGAAAGCCAGCCTCGTCGCCACCGACGCCGATGTAACCGCTCGCCTCACCGAAATGCGGGCCCCCTACACCACCGAAGAGTTCGATAAGCAGATGAAAGACTGGGGGCTTACGCTTGACAAGCTCAAGGAACGCATTCGGAAAGACGAGAGCGTCAAGAAGCTCTTCAACAAAGAAATCTCGTCAAAAATCAACATCTCAGACGGAGACGTCAGCAATTTCTACAACGCCAATCGTGGCATCTTTAACCTTCCGGAGCCGCAGGTTCACGTTGCCCAGATTCTCGTCACGGCGAACCCGGACCCCAATGTCCGCAACCTGAAGAACGACAAAGCAAAGAACGACGCCGAAGCTCGCCAGAAGATTAAGGCCATCGAAACCCGCCTGAAGCAGGGCGAAGATTTCACCATGGTCGCGCAGAATTATTCCGAAGACCCGGCCACCACGCCCAATGGCGGCGACATGGGCTTCATCGGCGAATCTTCCATGGATAAGTCCAGCCCCGAGCTGAAGAGACTGGTTGTGGCCATGCGCCCTGGCACGATTTCACCAATTCTGCCCGGCCCCGATGGGTACCGCATCCTGAAGCTGATCTCGAAAGAACCTGCCGGACAGCGGGAACTGGGCGACCCCCGCGTCCAGCAGACGATTCGCGACACACTGCTCAATCGCAAGGATCAGGTCCTGAAGTCCGCCTATTACAGCATCGCCAGAAACGAAGCCAGGGTAGTCGACTACATGGCCATTTCAATCTTTAACACCGATGTGAAGAAATAACGCTATCTCTTCAGAAAACTGAACCAGGACTTCTTCGAGGAAGTGTCTTCGGGATCCTCGCAGTCGATGTACTCATCCGTCAGCGCGATCCTGGGATAGGTCTCGAACAACCGCTCCGCCGTATCTTCACCCCAGCCATCGGCCACAATCTTTCGGGCTTCACGCAGATCCGGCGGACGCCACTCCAGATCGTGCGCATCGCTGGCCACGAAATGCACCATCTTCTGATCCATCAGTCGTTTCGCTGCGGCCTCCGCCGCCTTCCCGAATCGACCCGTAAACGAAGACGCCGTAACCTGCACTAAACACCCGGCGCGAACCCACTGCACCATATCGCCAACCCGGCTCATCAGCAGAGCATTCCGCTCCGGATGCGTAATCACCGGCGTAATATCGCGCTGCGTGAATCCATTGAATACATCCACAATCGGCTTGGGAATCGAGTGATCGGCAAACTCCACCATCAGATACCGGTTCCCGTTGATCGTATAAGGTGTACGATCCTGCATGCAGTGCTGAATGTTATCGAAGAACAGATGGAAATCGCAGCCGCGATGAATCCGAATCCGATTCCCCATTCGCTCCTGCAGTTCCGCGATCCGTCCTCGAACCAAAGCCGGATCGAACCGATACTTCAGATCGGAGTGCGGCGTAGCGACAATGTCGGTAGTCCCGCTCTCGCAGGCCATCTCCAGCATCGCCAGTGATTCCTCAATCGTCCTGGCCCCGTCGTCTACCCCGTAACAGATGTGGCTGTGAATGTCGACCATCGGCGCGTGATCAGAGTTCCGGATAAAACTCGAAAAATGCGTCGAGCGATCTCATCAGCTGTTCGCGAATCTCAATTTCGTTGCGTCCCTCGATCACGTGCATCGTGACCGACGTCTCCGACCCATTCTGCAGACGGACCCGCCCATCCTGCAGGGTCATACCGGTCGAGACGTCTAACTCATCGGCAGGAAGCAGTCGCAGGCCGTACACCAGCGCCAGATTCGCCATCAGATGAACATCTCTTCGTCCTGCGTCGCACGCGCGACCGATGGACGGTGCCCGTTCGCGAAAGCCGCAACACCGGCCTTAATCCCCGCCAGAACTCCGGAAACCTCATGTATCGGCTTCATCATGCTCGTCCGAACATTATCACCCATGTTCTGGACCTGTGCCACAGTATGATCCACGGCGGCATCCATCTCAGCCACGCGAGCACGGGCTCGCGCCGCAACATCGTGCCCCACACCCGCCATATCGCGCCCGACACTCGCCATCTCACGGCCGGCCCCGGCAATCTCCCGGCCGGCGTCGGCAAAATCCGCCGCAACTTCCTTAAAGCGATGCGCCTCTTCCCGCACCACCGCCGAAACATCGCGCGCGTTCACCGCCGTCTCCTGCGCGGCATTCACAATCGCGCCGACCTTCGGCCCGCTGTCATGTACGATGTGCCGCACGTGATCGATCACCGGCTCCGCGCGATCGGCGATGCTGTGCATTCGCTCCTGCAGCCGCGACAGTACCCGCAGCACAACAAGCGCGGCCACCGCCATGCCAAACATGGAAAGCGCGGCGATCCCAACGCCCCCGGCTACAATCCAGCGAAACGTCTCTTCAGACATATTGCTCCCGTTCAGGCCTCGACTGCGAAGAACTAAGCAGGTTGATTCCGGGCCTGATCGATTTTGTCGCGGTAAGCCTGCTTGCCCGCTTCAATCGCATCGCTGAGCGAATCCTTCTGGCGATTGATAATGTCCCGCCCTTTATCCACCATGTCCGCCGCGTTGCCGCGCAGGTCTTCGGTCTGGCGCTTAAGGTAATCCTTCCCCTCGTCCGCCTTGCTCATCAGCATGTCGCGCGTCTCTTCGCCCGACCGCGGAGCAAACAGGATCCCCACACCGACGCCGAGTCCCAGACCCAGCAGAAAACTCCCGAATTTATCCATATAGTTTCGCCTCTGTTTTCGACGGGTTGTACCGGATCACCCGAAACCATTCACAGTATAACCGCCTCCGGCCATCCGGCGCTTTGTTACCAGCAAATCTTCGTCCACGATGTTTCACCTCTAAGAAGCAGGTGGCTTTCTTCGCGCCATTCGGCTGGCACCGCCTGTGCACACATGGGGACGGCACATCGGAAAAAAGGCCTGGGCGAGCCTCTTGCTCGCCCAGGCTTTTTCCATCGTCGAACCGATAATCAGAATTCGAAACGCGCCGTCAGCACCATCTGACGCGGATTCAGCGTGGATGTGTACTGTCCCGTAGTCGTATTGGTATTAACCCCGGCGGTATTGAAACTGAAGGTGGAGCCGATTGCATTGAACTCGGTATGGTTGAATGCGTTAAATACCTGCCACTTGATCACGAACCGCCGTCTCTCCCCGAGCGGTATGAACTTGTCGAGCTCCATATCGAAATTGACCGTACTCGGCTGATGGAAGATGCCCAGTCCCGTAGTTCCAAAACTTCCGTACGGCGCCATCGCAAACGCCGATGTATTGAAGTTCGAGTAGAAGCTCTGCGTGAAGGCATGCGGATCGCCGGTCAGCTGGCAGCGGGCCGCCAGCCCGGTCAGAGTTGGATCGTTGGCCGGGAACGGAGCGGTAGAAGAACAGCTCGGAGAAAACGGAGCGCCCGTCGACGCACTGGTAATGCCGGAGAGCGTCCAGTTTCCGAGCACGCCGTTCACAACCTTCTGGTGGGTAACGCTCGGCAGGGCGTACGAATAGTTGACAGTGAAGACGTGGCGGCGGTCGGTGCCGGTCGGCCCATAGTAAAACTGCCTGCGGCTGGGAAGCGTAACCGTCTGGCCCAGCGCGTTGGTGATCGGCATCCCGATGTGATACGGATCGTAACCGGAAGTCCCCAGCGCATGGGAGAACGTGTACGACGCACCGAAGAAGAATCCGTTGCTCAACCTTCTCTGTGCGGTTGCCGAGAGCCCATGGTAGTTGAGATCGGAGAGACTATTGGACGCATATCCCATGGTTCCCATCCCCGGATACGGACTGCGCAGGAAATTCTGGTTGATCTCTGCCCCGTTGAAGACGTTCGACGAAACGGCATACGCCTGATACGGGATCGTATTCAGATTGATACCGCCATTCGTAAAGCCGCCTTCGGGAGCGTGTCGATCAAAGTTGCCAACGTAGGCAACCTGAACAACCGTGTGGAACCCGACCTGGCGCTGCACCGAAAAGTTCACGCTGTAGAGGCGTTGAGCGGCCATTTTGGTCTGGAAGAAGGTGCCGTTAGTCGGAGAGTACACCTGTGCCGCCGATCCCAGGCTTGAAACGCTGGAAACCTGCCCGTAATAAACAACAGGCGTGAAGACGACAGGCGCGGAGCCCAAACCCGGAATCTGAATGCCGGTGCGGTTGAAGAACACACCCGCCGAAGCACGCACGGACGTTTTGCCGTCACCCCTCGGATCCCACGCGAGACCGAGACGCGGAGCGTAGTTCAGCGTGGGATAAGACCAGTAAGCGCCCGAAGAATTGTAGTGCATGCCGTCCACGATGTTGCCGGAGCCCGGCACGATCGTTCCGACCAGCGCATAATATGTCTGCGAGTTGTTTAGAGGATTAATCGCCACCAGGTTAGCCGTGGAGCAGGTTCCCGACGATGAGAGCGCGACCCTGCATCCCGGGCGGTACAGCGCGGGCGCGCTGGAGGTCGAATAAAGGCTCGGGAAAAAGTTCGAAGATGTGCTGGACTGATCGAACGGCGCTCCCATGTGATCCAGGCGAAGACCGAGTTCCGCGGTGAGCCGCTTGCTCACACGCCAGCTGTCCTGAACGTAGAAGTCCACCGTATACTGCCAGCTTTGCGGGATATAACGGTTGGTCGCCTGCTGGTACGTCTGGTAATTTCCCAGAAGTGCGTTGGCGTAACCGTTGCCGGAGTCCAGCGGATTACTCGTAGTGCTCGCAAAGTTATAGGCGCCCATGTAGGTTCCGCCACCGATCGGTTCAGACTTGTGATCCTGCTGCGCGAGGAAACCGAACTTAAACGTGTGGCTCTTGTAGGTCTTCGTGACGTCTTCATTCCAGGCATTGCTGTAGCCGCGGTTGTTGTAGGGAATGAGACCACCCTGGCCGCCGGCCCCGGGATTGTAGTTGGTCTGACCGACGGTCAGACCGCCACCGTATGTTTCCGCTGGCAGAAATGGCTCATAGAGGGGAACCGTGGCGGGAAGTTCGTTGCCGCCATACGTCGTGCCCGTCGAAGGAATCGGGAAGAGCGTCGGCGGATTGAAGCTCGAAGACCGGTAGTACGGAGTGCTGCCCTCCGGATGCCGGAATCCGTAGCGCTGCGTGCCGTGAGTGACGCCGGTTTCGCTGATCATAGTCGGAGTGATCGTCCATGTGGCGTGACCGGCCTCACTCGATTCCGGAACGAAGTTGATGTTGCTTCCGATTCCGGCCGACACCGTATTCACATTGAGCACGTCATCGCGGTCAACGCCATGGCGGTAGAACAGTGTCAGCTTCTTCGTGAGATTGGCGTCAAAGCGTCCGATCGTATCGCTGTGATGGTGATAGCCATTGGCGATGAAGATGGAGTTCGACGTGTACTGCTGGCCCGGCGCGGGGTTCACATAGCCGGTCGGCAAATGGAGCAGGTTGAGCATCGCCGCGCCGAGAGGCGTGACCTGAGATGCGGGAATGACGTTGCCGGCAAACGGAATGCCGGTCGCCGGATTAATAACCGGGATCTGCACGCCGTTGGAGCCCACTGACTTCGAGAAGTCACCGCCCCGCTCAGGTACGGTGGGTTCATTGACCGTCTGAGTTGTGGCGGGCGTTTTCGTGCGCGCGAATTCCTGCGTGAAGAAGAAGAAGAATCTGTTCCTGAGGCTGGAAGGCGTTTTCGGAATGTAGGCCGGACCGCCGATGCTGTATCCCGTAACCATGTATCGGTAAATGGATCGTGGAATGTTGCTGCGGTTGTTGAAGAAGCTGTTGGCGTTCATGTCCTCGTTGCGGTGATCCCAATGGGCCGTGCCGTGAAACTGAAGTGTGCCGCTCTTGGTCGTGAAGTTGATGACGCCGCCGGCGTTGCGTCCGAATTCTGCCTGAAAGCCGGACGTCGAGACGTGAATTTCGGAAATCGCGTCGGGATTCGGATTCACATACGTATCGGTTCTCGCGTCGTCGTCGTTCGTCATGCCATCAAGCAGATGCGACTGCTGTGAGGCCGCCAGACCATTGATGACGATGCCGGCCATCGAATTCCAGGACTCCATGTCGCGGCTTGTCGTGGTGTCCACGACACCAGGAAGCAGATCGATCAGCTGGAAGGGATCGCGTCCCTTAAGTCCGATGTCTCTGATGGCCGCGCTGTCGATGGCCTGACCCAGGTCCGCCGTCGTCGTGTTAACCGGCGTTACCTCGGCGGTGACGTTTACCGTTTCCGTAACGGCGCCGATCTCAAGCGCGATTACTCCCAAATTGCGTTTTTCCGTAAAGGAAAGCGCAATATTGTCGACCTGATAGGTCTTAAATCCTTTTGACTCGATTGAAACTGAGTAGTTGCCCTGCGGAAGATCGGGCACTTCAAACGTGCCGTCGTTGTGTGACACGCCGTTGCGCGTGGCTCCGGTGTCTTTGTAGGTTACGGTGATCCTCGCCCCCGGCACTGCGGAGTGACCAGGATCGGTGACTGTTCCAAGCAGTGCGCCGGACGTTGCCTGCGCGAACGCGCTTGCCGCGGCTACGCTCATAAGCGCAAGACCGCTCAACACTTTGCTGAGATGCATAAGGCCCCTTCCTTTCACGATTCTGCCCCCTTTGCTGCGGTCTATTGCGTAATAGACAACAACATTTGCAGAATGTGCAACGGATAATATCAGAGGCAATTTCCAAAGGCAAGGCTAACTTTAGGAGTATTTTTTCGCTGCGTTCGGGATTCCGACCTGCTCAAATAGAAGCTCGGCACAAAAAAAGACCGTCCACCAGCGGTGGACGGTCCCTCTATCCTTCTAAGCCGAAATCGCTGTTACGCGCCGGCTTTGATCTTCTCGCGCTGTTCCTTCAGAACCGCCTTCCGGCTCAGCTTGATCTTGTTGCCTTCGAGACCAATTACCTTCACCAGAATCTGGTCGTCTTCCTTCAGCTCATCGCGAACTTCCTTCACGCGGCTCTCGGCGATCTCGCTGATGTGCAGCAGACCGTCCGTGCCCGGGAAGATTTCCACGAATGCGCCGAAATCAACGATGCGGACAACCTTGCCCAGATAGGTCTTGCCCATCTCAGCCGAAGCAGTCAGATCGCGAATGATCTGCAGCGCTTTGTTCGCCGCCACCTGATCGTTCGATGCCACGTGAATTGTGCCATCGTCCTCGACGTCGATCTTCACGCCGGTCTGCTCGATGATCCCGCGGATCACCTTGCCGCCCGGTCCAATCACGTCGCGAATCTTATCCACCGGAATCTTCATCGTGTGGATACGCGGAGCGTATGGCGACATATCGCCGCGCGGCTGATCGATGACCTTTGCCATCTCCTCCAGAATGTGGAGACGTCCGCGGCGCGCCTGCTCGAGCGCTTCCTTCATCAGCGTGGTCGTCACGTTCGGCACCTTAATGTCCATCTGGAGCGCCGTGATGCCGTCCTTCGTACCGGCAACCTTGAAATCCATGTCGCCGTAGTGATCTTCCGCGCCCGCGATGTCCGTAAGAATCGCGTACTTGTCGCCTTCCTTCACCAGACCCATCGCCACGCCACCCACCGGAGCCGCAATCGGCACACCGGCATCCATCAGCGCCAGGCTCGCTCCGCAAACCGTCGCCATGGAGCTCGACCCATTCGACTCCAGAATGTCGCTCACCACGCGCAGCGTGTACGGGAACTTTTCCTGATCGGGAACCACTGCCGAAACAGCCCGCTCGGCGAGCGCGCCATGACCGATTTCGCGACGGCCCGCGCCACGCATAAACCCGACTTCACCAACGCTGAACGGCGGGAAGTTGTAGTGCAGCATGAAACGCTTGAAGTACTCGCCGGCTTCCAGCAGTTCAATCCGCTGTTCGTCGTCCTTCGTACCCAGCGTCACCGTCACCAGCGCCTGGGTTTCGCCGCGAGTGAACAGCGCCGAACCGTGCGTACGCGGCAGCGGACCCGCTTCGCCCCAGATCGCGCGCACTTCATCGAACTTACGTCCATCCGGACGCCGGTGCGAATCCAGCATCTCGTCGCGGAAGATCCGCTCCTTGAGGTTTTTGAAGATATCGTTGGCTTCGGCCTTCTGCTCTTCAGCCACATCCGCAACCGCCTTGTCATGCGCCGCATCCACGCGGGCGTAGCTCTCAAGTTTGTCGTACTTCTTGGTATCCAGCGCGTCCGTGAGCTCGGCGCGAATTTTGGCTTCAATCGAAGCGTACAGCTCTTTGTTGAGTTCCGGCGCCACGAACACCTTCTTCGTCTTGCCCGCCTTCGCAACCAGCTCCTTAACACCGGCAGCAATCTTCTTGACGTTCTCGAGCCCGAACTCCAGAGCACCAAGGACCTCATCTTCCGTCACCTGCAGCGCGCCGGCTTCCACCATGCAGATGCCGTCAGGCGTCGCCGCAACAGTAATATTCAGCTTCGCCGCACGGGTCTCATCGTACGTCGGATTCACAACGTACTTGCCATCCACCATGCCAACGCGCACCGCGCTCACCGTATGGGCAAACGGGATATCGGAAAGCGCCAGCGCCGCGCCCGCACCGACAATCGCCAGCACGCCGGGATCATTATTCGGATCGGCCGACAGCACCATCGCGATAATCTGCGTTTCGTTCAGAAAGCCTTCGGGGAACAGCGGGCGCAGCGGACGATCGATCATGCGGCTCGTCAGCGTTTCCTTCTCCGACATGCGGCCTTCACGCTTAATGTAGCCGCCAGGAATCTTGCCGGCCGAGTATGTGTACTCACGGTAATCGCACGTCAGCGGGAAAAACGACTGGTTCGGCTTCGGCTTCGGAGCCATGCAGGCCGTCACCAGCACCACCGAATCGCCAAACTTCACGACCACACTGCCGCTGGCCTGCTTGGCGATCTTGCCCGTCTCGATCGTCAGCTTGCGCCCGTCGAGATCGACTTCAACTGTCTGTATATTCATTCTTCGTTTGCCGGGTACGTTCCCGGTCATCCTCTAATCCGTCGCGAAATCCGGGATGAAACACCGGCGGGCGCGACTGTTTTGAACTAAACGAGGAAAACAAATAAGGAGGGTACCGCCGAACCAAAAACGTCCGGCAGCATGTTCGCAGCCCCGAAGAACGGACATGCGAAAGCGCGCGATCAACCGCGCGCTGTTCGAGTAAAAACCCAGGTAAAGATTAGTGACGAATCGAAAGCTTGAGCAGCACGGCCTTGTAACGTTCCGGGCTGGTGGACTTCAGGTACGTCAGCAGACGGCGGCGCTTCGCTACGAGCGTCAACAGACCGCGCCGCGACGAATGATCCTTCTTGTGAGATTTGAAATGCTCGGTCAGCTGAGAGATACGCGTGCTCAGCAATGCAATCTGCACTTCCGGAGAACCAGAATCCGACTTGTGAGTCTGATTGCTGGTAATGATCTTCTTTTTTGCTTCAGCCGCCAATGCCATCCGGGGGTTGCTACTCCTTCTTTATCTTTCTCGTTTAGTTTCAATGACAGTGTACCACAGGGCGGCGGTCGAACAACTACCGTTTTAGAATCGCCCAGCCCGGATCCAAAACGGCCTTAGCCCCCGGTCCCGGAACATCTACCGAAAACTTTGCCGGTTCATCCCCGGTCCGCACCATCTTAATCACTGGCTTCCCCGCCCCGGCCCGAATTTCCACCGGCGCCATCACGCTGAAACCCGGCGGAACGTCCTTCTGCGAAACCGATCCCGTCAGCTTCTTTCCTCCAGCCGCAATCGACCATGTCAGCTTCAGCGTAGGCATCCCCGTGTCATAAACCCACTGATCGAAGAAATCCACCAGCTTCGGATCGCTCGCTCCCGGCGGCAAAAACTCCGCGCAAAGCAGCCGAAAATCCTCCGTAGTAACCGTCTTCCACTCATACCGCCGCCGCAATTCCGCCAGCATCTTCAGAAACGCCGCATCCCCCAGCCGCCGCCGCAGCATGTGGATAATCCACGTCCCCTTCCCATACAGCACCGCGTTCGCAGCGCGAGGCGACGCGGATTCCAGCCGCCTTCCCTCCACCACCGGTCCCTGCGATTCCGCCGTCCCACCATCCGGCGCCTTCACCACCAGCTCCGCGCGATACAAATCCAGCCCGCGCTCCAGCGCCTTCGGCCCCATGCGGCTTTCCAGAAACATCAGCGCCGAATAGTTCGCCAGCGATTCCATCAGCCACTCATGGTGATACGAATCCGCCGTAACCACACTCCCCCACCATTGGTGCGCGGCTTCATGGATCGGCAGGATCTGCCACAGGAACTCCTCATCCACAGGCGACCCCGGACGAACGGGCAGGTCCGCCGCATTCCGATACATCTGCGTTGGCAGGTAAATCATCCCCGCGAACCCCTGCCCGAATCGCCCGGGAATAGGCGACACAGCCACACGATTGAGCGGCGGCTCACCAAACCGCGCCCGAAAGAACGCCAGCGCCGCCTGCAGATCCGCCGCCATCGCCTCCGCGCGATCCAAGGGCGAGGCTTCCGGCGGTGTCGGCGCCGACGCAAGCCGCGGCAGCCGGATCACATTCACCGGCGACGGCGGAGGGGGAATCAGCGCCTGTATGTCCCCCGGCCGTAGCGCCGCGTCAAACTCCGGACTCGCGCACATATCCAGCGTCATCCCGTTCTTTTCAGACGACCGCACCGTATAGCGCCCCAGGTTGAATCCCAGCAAGCGTAGCTTCCCCTCCGCCACGCGGTGCGTCGTGCGAATCCCGTTCTCCACAAAGTTCTCTTTCACCAGCCCCGCCGAGACCAGTTGCAGATTCTCCGGGTAGTGAAACACAGCGTCGTACGAAGCAAACTGAAATGCACGCCCCGGGTACCACGTCCCGCGCGCGCTCACAAAATACACGTGGTCCGGAGTCTCCCGCACCACTTTGCCTTCGTGGACGATCTCGATGTCGTGCTCCGTTCCCGGCGTCAGAGGCTGCGGCGGCACCACCAGAAACAGCTCGTTCCCCGAGTTCTGAATCAACCCGCCGCGCATCGACTCCCGCTGATATACCTCAGCCGCAACACCATCCACCTTCGCCGACAGCACGCGCATCTCGCCCGCCATATCCAGCGGGATCACATACTGCGAATCCCGTTCCGCGCGGATGTGCAGGGTCGTAACGCACCGCATCGCCAGTGACGCATCGAGCGAGGCATCGATCCTGTAGTGGAGGATCTGCTCCTCAGGCGCCGGCGGCGCGGCGCAGCGCGCGGCGGTATCCGTAAACCGCATCCACGTATCCCACCCCGGCTGACCGCTGTGCATGTTTACCCGGCCCACAGCAATCTGCTCGGTCGCCCGCGCATCGTGCACCACATCGAAATCGCCCAGCGTGCGCCCCCGAATTGCAGCCTGAAAAAAGCCCTCGCCGCCCGGCCCCTTCGTCATCAGATCGAGCACAATGCGGCTCGCGAAGCTCGTCATCAGTCCCGTAACCGTAAGGTTCCATCGATCTGCCATCAGCAGCCCCTGCGTCTGAATGCGCTCCGCCGTTGGGCTCTTCGCAATTTCACCCTCCAGCGCCCGCGCCGCATGATCCGTAAAAAAGAAAACGGCCTGCGTGAAATGCTCGTCGAGGTTCGGAGACCCGGTAAACGCAGCCAGCGTTCGTCGTTCCGCGCGATCCGGAGGCAACATCACGACCTCCGCATTACCGCCTTCAGTCTCGGTTGTAAACACGGCGCTGACAGGCTGGCCGTTCACGGGATGCCCGAAAATCAGATATCCGTCAGTGAGATAAAACGTAGCGTCGGCTTCATGAATCGCCACATCGCGAACGTGATAGCACCGCGCCGGATCGAGGCTCGCCCCCAGCACTTCATGCGCAAGATCGGACGCGACATGCCCCTGCGCGGGCAGCAAAACCGCCGCGCTCAACAGCAGCGCGAACGCATGACTAAAGAAACGACCCCTCACCTTAGAAGCAATTATCTCTCAGATTTCGCCGAACGAATGTAGCGCCTCAGCCTCGGTGTCGTGAATGTCCAGGACCTTGCCCAGATGAATCATGCTGAAGACGTCGCGAATGCGCTTCACCGGCGAACACACCTTAAGGCGCCCGCCCTTGTGCTTCAGAAACACATGGCAGCCGGTGATCTCCCCGATCCCGGAACTATCGATAAAGCTCACGCCCGCAATATTCAGCAGGACCCGAGTGTGCCCCGCATCCAGAAACATGCCGACCTGGGCGCGAACCGAACCCGATTCCTCGCTCAGGATGAAACGCCCCGAGATGTCGATGATCGCCACGTCACCCGCTTGCCGCATTGCGAGTCTTGCACTCATGGCGCTCAGTATATTAGGTGTTGGCCGATCCCGCACTCCTTCGCGTTGTTCTCGCCGCCGTTCTCGCACTCGGTTGTGCCTTCAGCGGAATCGCCGCATCCACCGGCAGCCGCAGACGCATTCTCATTCCGATCAGCGGGGGACTCCTCGCCACCGTAGCACTATTCGCCTTGATCCCGGAAACCGCGGGAGAAATCGGATGGCTCGCCGCAATCATCGCGGCCGCCGCGGGATACCTGCTGCTCGAAGCCTTCGACCGCGCCGGGCTCCCGGTCTGCCCGTCATGCTCCCACAGCCACGGCTTCTCCGGCCCGCTCGTAGCCGCCACCGCGATTCACGCATTCGTTGACGGCTGGGGCATGATGACGGCCCACGGAACAACCGTCACCGCCGTTCTCCTGTTGCACAAAATCCCCGAAGGCCTCGCGCTCGGAGCCATCCTGCGCATGTCGGCAGGTCGCGCCGGGCGCGCGATGGCGCTGGCCGCACTCGCCGAATCGCCGACCATCCTCGGCGGTATTCTCGGACTGTGGGGATCGCAGGCGAGCTGGATCGACTACCCGCTGGCACTCGCCGCCGGAGCTTATCTGTTCCTCGGAATCCATGCCGTAACTGCCTGGCTTCGCCCGAGCCATTCTCATGACCATTAGAATCGCGACCTGTTTTCTGTATGCAACCCTGGCTCTGGCCGGGCAAACAATCACCATTCAGCGGGCGGCGATTGCCAGGGATGGGGTGGTTGCAATCAGGCTGAGCAATGGGAAATCTGTCAGATTTCCGGTGCCCGAGGGACAGGAGGCGCGCGACAAACTTGTCATCGCAAAGAATCGCAGGGCAGTAGGATGGCTGGAGCTGGACACCGTGGTGGGGGTTTTCAAGCTTGCATCGACGCTCAGTATTTATATGCCGGGCAGGCCGATCAAACAATTCGGCGATCTCACCACCATCGTGGACTGGCATTTCGTCGATGACGGCCGGCGTGTGGAGTTTGCATCAATGCCGGCTCACGGACCCGGCACTCTGTGGCTGACCTGGGATGTCTACGATGTGGCGACTCATCGCCGGCTGAAGCGGTGGCGGATCCAATCAGACCAGGCCAGAATTGCGATAGACCTCCCGTCAATTGTGGGTCGCGTTGTTGACGGCAAAGGGGCGCCGATCGCGGATGCCGAAGTGAGTACCGGCGAAGGCGACGCGCTCTCCGTGGCCACTTCAGACGCAACCGGCCACTTCCGGCTTGAAGGAATCCAGGCCGGAGAATTTAGCGTGCGCGCCGCGCACCCCGGCTACCTTGAAAATTTTGTCCCGGTTGAAAATGACGGCTCGGCGGAGACGGTTGATGCCGGCGACATCACCCTGGATCGCCAGCCTGCAAAGAAGAAGTAAACACCGGGGGGACAACCCGCTAGTTGCCCTTCAGCGGACCCACCCGATCAACCACCAAAATGTCGACAGGCTGCTTGCTCGAATCAAGCTTCAGCCCCGTCTGCGCCGGCAGCGACGCAAACATAATCGTGAGCACGTCGTTGTCGGCGATACTCAAATCGCCTGGCTTACTTGCATACGGCGTGATATCGATACTCAGATCGTAGCGCCCCTTCAGGCCGGTCTGATCCACGATCAGTTCGTTCAGCTTTCTGGCCAGCTGCGCCGCCAGTTCCGACATCGAGCCGCGTCGAACCACCAGCGCCGTCTTTCCGTTGTTGACGCCCCGGGTAAACTCCGCGGGACCGTCGTCGGTGGACTCCCGGAACTTCGGGCCACCAGGGATCACAATCAGCGCATAGTGCTTCTTCTCTTTCTTTTCCACATGCGTCTGAAGCGACAATCGATCGTTCAGCAGACCTCGTAACATCGCGCGGATCTGATCGCTGGAGGCCGGTTGGCCGGTCCGCGCCGTTACGTCATATCGAATGTCATCGATCGCAGACGACCCGGAGATCGCAAGCGACGGAACATCCCACGCCCACTGGATCAGATACCGCAGCGAAGCCCCGCGGACAGCAAAAGAACTCGGCGTCACCTGGATCTCGGATTGCGGACCCGATGCATCCTGAACCTTCAGCGAAGCGCTGTCAAATGTCTGGCTGGCCAGGCCACTCGACCACACCAGGATTCCCGCCACTAAGACTGCCGGACGAAGCATTGTTGTCTCCTATGGCAGATGATTACGCACGGCTCGCCAATCGGTTCACCAACGGCGATCCAGCAGGATCACCCGGAGTGGAGACCCTGCCTTAATTTGTCCCCGCCGAACCCTTGCGCACATGAATCCCGCCATTATTGGTATGCAGCTCCAGGACCGGCCCGCCGCCGCCAATGTCCCCTTCCACATGATGCTTCTCGCCGGATTCAAAGTGCCCGGTAACATCGAACTCCGAGTTAATCCCGCCCCCCGAAGTACCGGCGTTCAAGTGCGCGGCCACATTCGCCGGAAGCTCCACCGTAATCGACCCGTTACTCGTCTCCGCCCGCAATCCATCCTTCGGCGGACGCCGCATCGACACATCCACTGATCCATTCGACGTATGCACATGAGAAGGCCCGTTAGGAGCTTCGCTATACCGCAGGACAACCTGCCCGTTCGAAGTCTCCGCATCGCAGGCCCCGGTAATCTCCGACGCCCGAATCTGCCCATTCGACGTATGCAGCCGCAGTTTCCCCGTTACCGAATCGATCTGAATCCCGCCATTCGACGTCTCCGCCTCTACCCCGCCCTGCACATTCTCCACGCGCACCGCCCCATTCGACGTATGAATCCGCGCCGAGGCCGTCATGTCGTGAATCCGTATCGCGCCATTGCTCGAAACCGCCTGATCGATCAGCGTAGCCCGCGGCGCGCGAATCAGGAATCTCGCTCCCTGATTTCCGTGCATCATGTTTGGGCGTGTCGTGCGAATCTCGGTCACCGCCGGTGATTCGCGCACGTCGATCTTGATCGCATCCAGCGAAGCCTCCGTCGAAGCGTACTTCACGCCGGTAACTTCAATGGAAGGTTCGTCCCACCCCGCGATCTCCACCTCACCGTTGAAGCTCTCAATACTCAGCCGCTGCGTGGGCTTCAGGGTGTAATGAAAGTCGCTCCGGAACTTTTCCGAGCCAACGAAGTCGTCAATATCGCAGCCGGCCAGAAACACTACCGGAACCAAAGCGGAAGCAACGCGGAGAAATCGCACGGGCAAAACCCTCCTTGTCAACCATACGTTCGAAGGTCAGGACGAGTTCGCGAAAAAATCGTTTACTGATTCCACTGCCCATGCACCATACGGCGCGAAGGCCCGTCTGCCGCCGGACCGCCATTCGGCCCCGCGTTCAGCACAAACAAATCCGCCGGCTCGCCCGACGCCAGCCGGCCGCCCTGAGCAGGCACAACCCACTTACCCGTGAGATCGGTTCGCTCGGAATTCTGCGGAATCGGCACATCTTTGCGCAGCCCTGCCGCACGAATGGTGGCCCCCGATATCACGATCACGCTGTCCTGAATCGGATTCTGCCCCGCCTGAATCACCGCCGTCGCCCCGATCAGAACCTTCAGATCGGAAACCTGATTCCCCGCCTGGCATCCCGCCATCACCACACACGCTGCAATTGCGCAAAGTAGCCTGAACATATTGAAAACGCAGTATCTCACCCGCCACCTGCTGGTACAATGGTGATTCATGCCACAACAGACGCCCACTGTTGTAATTGTGGGGCGGCCAAACGTCGGCAAGTCCACCCTCTTCAACCGAATTACCCACGGACGCAGATCGATCGTGGGCGATGAGCCCGGCATCACCCGCGACCGCATCTCCGGCGCGGCAAACTTCGAGGGCCGCAAATTCGAGTTGATCGATACGGGCGGAATTGTCGTTAACGACGCCGAATACATCCCGTCCCAGATTTTGAAGCAGGCGAAAATCGCGCTCGAACAGGCGAACCGCGTCCTCTTCGTAGTCGACGGGCGCTCCGAGCTCACCGCCAACGATCGCGAACTCGCGCAACTTCTGCGCAGGCTGGGCAAGCCCGTCACGCTCGCCGTGAACAAAGTCGATACCGGCGCGCGCGAAACTCTGCTCGCCGACTTCTACGAACTCGGTATCACTGACATGTACCCCGTCTCCGCCGAACACGGGCTGGGTATGGACACGCTGCTGCTTCATCTGACCGATGGCTTCCCGGAAGAGCCTGAGCCGGAAAAGCCGGAAGAACAAGCCGAAAACGAACCCATTCCGGAAAGCGCCACCGGCCCCATCAACGTGGCCATCATCGGCCGCCCCAACGCCGGCAAATCAACCCTTCTCAATGCCCTGGTAGGCGAAGAACGAGCCATCGTCTCTCCTATCGCCGGCACCACGCGGGACGCCGTCGATGAAACTGTAGTCCGCGGCGGCACTGAGTTCGTTTTTGTCGATACCGCCGGTATTCGCCGCAAAGGCAAAACGAAGCTGATGGCGGAAAAGCTGAGCGTAGTGATGGCGCGCCGCCACATTCGAATGGCAAACGTAGTCGTCGTCGTGATGGACGCAAGTGAAGGGGTCCTCGGTCTTGACGCCACCATCGCCGGCTACGCGCACGAAGGCGGACGACCCGTCATTCTCGTCGTCAACAAGTGGGACCTGCTCCCGGACGAAAAGAAAGCCGAGTTCGAGGAAAGCATCCGCTTCCACCTGAAATTCCTCGAGTACGCGCCGGTACTGTTTCTCTCCGCACTGACAGGCGACAACGTCAATCGCCTCTTCGGCCTCATCCGCAAAGTCTTCGCCTCAGCTACGCACCGCGTCACAACCGGCGAACTGAATCGCTTCGTGGAGCGCCTGCCCTTCGAAGAACGCAAGATCCTCTACATCACACAGGCCAGCGTGCGCCCGCCGTCATTCATCGTATTTACCGACAAAGCCGGACCGCTGCACTTCTCTCACGAGCGTTATCTCGTGAATCAGTTGCGCAAGCGATTCGGCTTTGAAGGTACACCGATCGAACTGAAAATTCGCGGCCGCGTCAAACGTTCCGAACGCAAGCCGCTTCGCTGACTACTTAGCCTTATACCCCTGCCAGACGTACTCAAGCGCTTCCGGCAGCGTCTGCTTCTTCACCGCGCCATCCGTGTGCCCGGCATTGCGCGCGAATACAAACTGATAGTGGTAGCCCTTTGCCGCCAGCGCCCGCGCCATAATCTCATTCGCGGCCACCCAGTCATGCGTGTCATCGCCAGGACGCCCGTTATCCTTATCCCCCACTTCCATCCAGATGCGAATAGGCTTCGTCGGAGCAGCCGGAATCAGATGCTCTTCCAGCTCAAATGCGCCATGCGGAAGCGCCGGATCGGTCGGCGACTGCTGATTCACATACGTGCCCGAATACGTCAGCACCCGGTGATACAGATCGTTGTGGAACCACGCCATTCCGAATGAAACTGATCCACCCGAACTTCCGCCCATCGCCAGGCGCGCGTCGGGATCCTTACTGAGCTTCACGCCGTAGCGCTTCTCCACCGTCGGAAGCACCTCTGCCTCCACGAACTCCGCGTACTTGCCGGACATCGTGTCGTACTCCAGACCGCGCTCGCTGCCCGGCCCATCGCCACCGCCGTTGCCAATCGATATCGCAATCATCGGCGGCAGCTTCTTCGCCGCGATCATGTTGTCGAGCGTGGTGAACAGCCCGTTATCCGGACCGTCCGCGCCAACGATGAACGGCGCGACGGAACCCGCGACGTACTGCTTCGGAATATAGACATACACCCGGCGGCTGTAAGGCGCGGGCATAACGGGAATCATGCGCGAGTTAGGCGGCTGAGGCGGAGCGTTAGGGTCGCGCGGTGCACGCGTGATTCCGGGATAAAATTTGCTGTCTCCCGATTCCATGGCGAAGATGCAGACCACACCCTTCGGCACGCCGGCATTCTCAACCGTGTCGGGAGCGGCAGGATGCGTCGGTCCCAGCACGAAGTTGCCATCCGCATTGTTCGGCGCGTTGTCTCCATCCGGAAGATCCTTCGCATCAACATTGCCTGCGGCATGAGGATCACGAACAGCGGCGCCGCCACCACCCGCGCGGCCACCGCCGGAACCGCCGAACGCGCCACGGCCGCCGCCGGAAAATCCGAGGCCACCGCCGGAGAACCCGGCTCCTCCGCCGCGAGGCGGTGTCGGCGCCGCCAGCGCCGCGCCGGGACCGGTCGTGTAAGCGGGCGCGGCATTAGCCTGCGGCAGACTTCCACACCCAACGGACTGAGCCGAAGCCACCTGCGAACCGGCAATCAATACCGCCCCAGTCACGGCAGCAAATACATGCGATCTCTTCATTTCTTTTCCTTTCCTGCTTTCGGAGTTTTGTAGCCTTGCCACAGATATTCCAGCGCCTCAGGCAGCGTCTGCCGCTTCACCGCGCCATCCGTGTGGCCGGCATTCTTGGCAAAGACGAACTGGTAGTGATACTTCTTCGCCGCCAGTACCTTCGCCATGTTTTCGTTCGCCACAACCCAGTCATGCATGTTGTCCCGCATGACATTCGGATTCAGCAGGTCGCGATCTCCCACTTCCATCCAGATGCGGATCGGTTTTCTGGGGCTCTTCGGAATAATGGTCTCGTGGAAGCCCCATGCGCCGTGCGGCGTCTTCGGGTCCCACGGCCACTGCTGATTCACATACGTGCCGGAATACGTAAGCACACGGTGATAAAGGTCGGTGTGATACCAGGCCATGATCAGGGCAGCAGAACCGCCCGAGCTTCCGCCCATCGTGGCGCGGCCTTCCGGATCCTTCGTCAGCTTCACGTTGTACTGCTTCTCAACCAGCGGCAGCACTTCTTTCTCAACGAACTCCGCGTAAACCGGAGTCAGGTTGTCGTATTCGAGGCCGCGTTCATTGCCCTGCGCATCGCCGCTGCCATTGCCAATCGAAATTGCAATCATGACAGGAACCTTCTTCGCCGCGATCAGGTTATCGAGACAAGTGAAAAGGCCGCGGTCCGGCCCGTCCGCCCCCACAATGAACGGAGCTGCGGTGCCAGGCACATACTGTTTCGGAACATATACGGACACGCGGCGCGTGTAAGGCGCAGGGTGGCTCGTCGGCACGTCGAGCTTTGCAGGATTGTTCGGATCGGGCGTTCCGAAAACATCGCGCGCGATTCCGGGATAAATCTTGCTGTCGGTCGAGGCCATCGTGAAGTCATAGACCATGCCGTGCGGAACATCAGGATTCGCCGTCATCTCAGGCGCGGCGGTGTGAGTCGGGCCGATGATGAAGTTCCCATCCGCAGTGGCTGCCGGGAGCGTGCCATCGGCGAGCTCTTTCGCGGTCACATAACCGGCCGTATGCGGATCGCGAGTCGGCGGCTGCGGACCTCGTCCGCGCCCGGCGCCGCTCGCACCAGCGGCCGCTGGAGGAGGTGTCTGAGCCAGAACGGAGAAGCTAATGAGAGCAGCCGAGCCAGCCAGACGCAGCCATGAGGAAGTGTGGATTTTCATATGGTGATAAGGACCCTTGGGACGCGGGAGCGTCACACAACAGTAACGAGCCGAATCTTATCACGCGCAAACGAAGCCGGTTTAAGCCCGGCCCGCAAACTCGCGTTTTTCCGTGGAAACCTTCACTTTTTCGCCCTGCTTGATAAACAGGGGCACCCGAATCTCCAGCCCTGTCTCGAGCGTCGCCGGCTTCGTGACGCTGCCGCTCGAAGAGTCGCCGCGCACTCCGGGCTCGGTGAATTTCACATCCAGATCGACAAACATCGGGAGATCGAGCCCGATCGGATTCCCGTTATACTTCAGCAATTCCACAATCAGACCTTCCGTCAGAAAATCGAGCGCGGACGCCATCACGTCCTCCGAAAGCGTCAGCGTCTCAAACGACTCCTGATCCATGAAGTGCGATCCATCGCCATCGCTATATAAGTACGATGCCGGCACCTTCACCAGATCGGGTTCCTTGAACTTATCCCCGGCCTTGAAGGTTTTCTCGAATACGGCATTCGTAAGCAGGTTGCGAATCTTGAGCCGCACCAGCGTCTGCCCCCCGCGCGCGGTTGGGGTACTCACCTCGCCTTCAAGACAAAGGAAGGGAGTGTTCTCATGCTCGAACAAAGTCCGGCGTTTCACGCTGATTGCATCGATTAAGCTGGCCATGAACCTCTCAGTATAAGATTCAGGGCCTCTGATCCCGCGCGGTTAGATCTGTCCGTGCTAAATTCGTCACCGCCGTTTTTTCAATGTGATCGACAACAACCATACTCGTTGGGCGCTTGCGAGCTTCCAAGCCACGCCCCGCGACTGGCCTGACCCAATCTACCGGACTTCCGGTCGTCGGGCGCCGCCAGCCCGGCGGCCGGAAACTCCGATCGCACCGCTGGCGCCAGAGGCACCAGGCGCTCCAACATTCGCAGCCGAGATCTTGTCTTTCAAATCCCGCGAGTGAGCTTCCATTTTCTTCGCGTCCGCCACGCGCCCGGTCTGGTGCAGCAGCGTTGCATATTGATCCATCACGGTGGTGACGCCGGCGTGCTCGGCGCCCAGACCTTTCTCTCCAATCAGAATCGCCCGCTGAAAGTAATCCTCGGCCCGCTTCGGATCATTCGTGGCTACGTACAGCTGCGCCAGATTGGACAAGCTATCGATGTCGCGCTCCTCCCGAATCGCCAGGGCCTTCTTGAAATACGATTCCGCCTCCGGATAGCGCTTCTGCGCTGTGTAGAGCGCACCAATCTCATCGAGCGTCATCGCAACCATCGGACTGTCCGGCCCTTTGGAGCCGATATAAATCTGCAGTTCGCGCTGAAACAGCGGCTCCGCTTCCAGATACTTTTCATCGTAGAAATAGACCGTGCCCAGGTTTTCGAGGGCCGACGCCAGATCGGAATGCCGCGGTCCCAGCACCTTTTCGCGAATCGCCAGCGACCGCTGAAACACCAGCGCCGCTTCGCCGTACCTCTTCTGTTCGCTGAACAGTCCGCCCATCCGATCCAGAATCCCGGTAAGCCCATAATTCTCTGCCCCGATCAGCTTCTCTGACATCGCAAGCGCCGTCTCGAAATCCGTCTTCGCGGCCCCATACTGCTTGTCGCGCTGCTCCAGAACACCCAGGTTCACCCACGCGGTCGCCACATCAACATGCTGCGCGCCCAGGCGGCTGATTCGCGTTTCCAGTGCGCCACGATACGCGGCACGTGCGTCCGCAAACTGCTTCAGCTCGGTAAAGGCGCCGCCGAGCTTGTCGTAGTCCGATGACACCGCCGGATCGTCAGCGGCACGCTTCTGATCCACGGCCAGCAGCCGCTGGAGCACCGGAATCGCCAGCGTGGTTTTTCCTGCTGAGCGGTAAACACTCGCCAGCCGCATCAGATGCGGCGCGGGATCGGGCGGCGCCATTGTCGATCCCGTTTCCCGAAGTTGCTTCGCCGCGCTGTCCACCGTATCCAGGGCGCGAGTCGCAAGCTGGGTTGCTTCATCGAATTGCCCCATCAAGGCGTCCAGATCCGCCAGCGTGGAGAATAACTGCAGCATGGAATCCATCGGCACTACGGCGGCGCCGGGCCGGTCCGCTTCTGTCAGCGCGGCATGAAGCTGCGCGCCGGCCTCGGCATAGCGGCTCTGCTGGAGAGCTGTTACTCCAATCCGCAGATGCGAATCGAACGAGGAAACCGGCTGAGCAATCAGCGGGATAGAGGCCGCAAAAACGCAGAATAGGGCGCGCATTTCACCTATAGACGCCCCGGAGCGATTATTTGTTCCGAACGAATGTTATTCTTCAGAACTGCACGTGTCCCATCCTCTGCTCGAAGCTACAGGAATAACGAAATCCTATGCGGGCGTGCGGGCGCTGAAGGATGTGTCGTTCGAGCTTCGCGCGGGTGAAGTCCACGCGCTGATCGGCGAGAACGGCGCTGGCAAATCCACTCTTATTAAAGTGATGACCGGCGCGATCGCCGCCGATTCCGGCGTGCTTCGCGTCGATGGGCGCGCGATCCCGCAGAACGATCCCCTCGCTGCGCGGGCGTTCGGCATTGCCGCGATTTATCAGCAGCCGTCATTGTTTCCGCACCTGACCGTTGCGGAGAACATCGCACTTTCGCTGGAATCCGGCGGGGGCTGGCGGAAAGTCAATTGGACGGAGCGCCGCTGGCGCGCGAAAGAATTGATCGCTCTGGCAGGATCGGGACTCGATCCGGATCGGCTCACCGGAACGCTCAGCATGCCGGAACAGCAGATCGTCGAGATCGCCAGGGCGATTGGCGTGAACGCGAAAGTCGTCATCATGGACGAACCCACTTCCTCCCTGACCGATACGGAGGTCGCCAGCCTTTTCCGGGTGATTGAAACCCTGAAGGCGAATGGCGCCGGAGTGATTTATATCTCGCATCGGCTGGAAGAAATCGGGGCCATTTCGAGCCGGATTACCGTGTTGCGGGACGGCGAAATGGTCGGTACATACGAAGCCGGCGAGACAACGCGCGATCAGCTCATCTCGCTGATGGTAGGGCGCGAAGTCCCATCGGTTTATCCGAAGCGCGAAGTTCCGCTGGGCGGCATCGCGCTCGAACTGATCGGAGTGAATTCGCAGGCGGCCGGCATTCGCAATATCTCGCTCACCGTTCGGCATGGGGAAATCCTTGGGCTGGCGGGACTCGTGGGATCGGGCCGAACGCAGCTTGCGGAGACGATCTTCGGGCTGACGCCGCCAGACTCAGGTCAAATCCTGATCGACGGCCAAACGAAGCCGAAGGGAATTGCAAACGGAGTCGGTTATGTGCCGGAAGACCGGAGGCGCCACGGTGTTGTGCTTGACCTTTCCATCGCGGCCAACACAACGCTGAGCAGCCTGCAGCGAGTTTCCAGTCATGGCCTGATTGACCGCAATGAGGAGGAGGCAATTGCGCTGCAGTACGTGGATCAGCTTCACGTGAAGACTCCCGGCGTGGACCTGCCTGCCGGTAAGCTTTCCGGCGGCAATCAACAAAAGGTTGCGCTGGCTCGCTGGCTGGCGACGAATCCGAAAGTCCTGATCCTGGACGAGCCGACTCAGGCAGTGGATGTGGGTTCGAAATCGGAAATCCATTCGCTCATGATGGATCAGGCCGAAAAGGGCATGGCGATTCTGATGATCTCTTCGGAACTGCCGGAAGTCCTTGGTATGAGCGATCGAATTGTCGTGATGCGCGGCGGCCGAATCGCCGGCGAGTTGACACGCGCTGAGGCTACCCAGGAAAAAATTATGCAGCTGGCGCTCGAGGATCGTGCTTGAAGCGGTTGGGATTCGTCATCGCGGTGCTGCTGGGAGCTCTGGCTGTTTTTGCACCCGGTTACTTTTCGCGGGAAAACCTGGAAGATCTCTTTCTTGCGAATCTGCCGGTGCTGCTGATCGCACTTGGCATGAACATGGTGATCATCAGCGGGCAGATCGATATTTCAGTGGGATCGATGTTTGCCGTTTGCGGGATCGTTGCCGGAGTGCTGGCGAAGATGGGTCTGCCCATCGCCGTTGCGGCGGCGGGCGCCGTGCTTGCCGGACTGGTGCTGGGAGCGGTTAACGGCATTTTCACGGCTTATGCGCGGGTACCTTCGATTGTTGTGACGCTTGCCAGCATGGTTGCCGTGCGCGATGGACTTCGCTGGATAACGCAGGGCGCCTGGGTGTCCGATCTTCCACCTGGATTCCAGTGGCTGGGGCTTTCGCAGTCGAGTTATCCCGTTGCGATGGCCGGGCTCGCTATAGGGTTCGTGGCGTTTATCGGATGGGGTATGCGCAATCTCGCGGGATGGCGCGCCATTTATGCGGTGGGGTCGAATCCTGAAGCCGCGCGGCTTGCCGGCATCGATACCAGTTGGGAAACCTTTGTGGTCTTTGCCAGGGCGGGTGCGCTGACCGGGCTTGCGGCGGTTCTCAATGCGGCGCGGTTCAATCAGATCCCGACGAACGCGGGGCTCGGCCTCGAGATGAAAGTAATTGCCGCGGTGGTGGTGGGCGGAACGGCGATCACCGGCGGTTCCGGCAGCACAGCGGGGACGGTGCTCGGTGTCATTTTGCTGGGCACGATTGGTCCGGCTCTGACGTTCCTTGGCGTCAGCGCCTACTGGGAGCGCGCGCTGCAGGGGGCGATTATTCTTGCGGCGGTGGCTGCTGAGCTGATTCGCAAGCGCGCGGAAAAGCGGGTGCCGGCTCGTGCTTGAGTCCGGGATAAAGAAAGAGCGCCTGCTGTTTCTCGCTCTTCTGGCGGAGATTGTTTTGTTTGCTGCTATTGCTCCGCAGTTTTTCACGGCAGAGAATCTTTTTGAGATCGTGCGCTTCAGCGTTGAACTGGGGCTGCTGGCACTGGCATTAACGCCCGTTGTTGTTACGGGTGGCATCGATCTCTCTGTGGGATCCATGATGGGGCTGGCTGCGGTTGTGTTCGGCGCGGCTTTTCAGGACTTTCATCTGCCGGTTGTCGCGGCGGTCGCACTGGCTTTGATAACGGGGTTGGCGGGCGGGGCGCTTAACGCGTTACTCATCGCGAAGCTGAAGCTGCCGCCGCTGATCGTTACGCTCGGCACGTTTTCGCTTTATCGCGGAATCGCCGAAGGGATTACGCACGGAGCCGTCAATTACACCGGCTTTCCGGCGGACTTTCTCGCGCTTGGGCAGGGCTATCAAATCCTGATCTTTGGTGCAGCCGTG
This sequence comes from Acidobacteriota bacterium, assembly GCA_048498815.1. Lineage (GTDB taxonomy): Bacteria > Acidobacteriota > Terriglobia > Bryobacterales > Bryobacteraceae > BOG-234. Next base: position 57,141 of record JBEHXG010000028.1, read on the forward strand.
ATTGGATATTGGCTGCTTCTGCATCGATCCGTTATCGGGCGCGCGCTTTATGCCATTGGGTTCGGTGAGCCGGGCGCTCGTTATGCCGGGATACCGGTGGTGCGACGCATCGCGCTTGTTTATACGCTTTCCGGCGTTGTGTCCGCTATTGCGGCAGTCATCTACGTGGCGCATCTGGGGCAGGCGAAGGCGTCGGCCGGCACCGGGTATGAGCTCGACGCTATCGCCGCGGTTGTACTCGGCGGCGCCAGTGTTTTCGGCGGACGCGGCACTGTTTGGGGTTCTTTGCTGGGACTATCTTTTTTGTCTGTTTTGCAGAACGGGCTGCACCTTGCTGCCCTGCCCTCCGAGTTTACCGGCGTGCTTACGGGAGTGCTGCTGGTGGGGATCATTAGTATTGAGCGATGGCGCGCACGTCCGGTTGTTAGGAGAATAGAGGTTGATCATGGTGAGGAGTTCGATTCGGTGAAGAACAGCCAGGTAGTGGTTCTTTGTGCGGCGGTGCTGGCGGGCGCGCTGATTGTTGCGGGCACGAACGTTTGGCTGGTGCGTTCGATCAGCAATAAAGCCGCTGATCCCGCGGCTTCGAAAGCGCATAAGCAGACCATTGCGGTGATGCCCAAGGCTAAAGGCGATCCGTACTTTGTCAGCGTTCGCGGCGGCGCGGAGGAGGCTGCGAAAGAACTGGGCGTCGATATGATCTGGGACGGCCCTACGGGTCTCGATGCAGCGAAGCAGAACGAGATGGTGGAGGGCTGGATCACCCGCAAGGTGGATGCGATTGCGGTTGCGGTGGAGAACAAGGACGGAATTTCCACCGTGCTGCGCAAGGCCCGCGAGAAGGGCATCAAGGTGCTTACGTGGGATGCGGATGCACAGCAGGATGCCCGCGATTTTCTGGTGAATCAGGCCACTTCGGAAGGCATCGCCAACACGCTTACGGACGCCGCTGCGAAGTTGCTGAACGGGCGCGGCGATTTTGCGATTATCACCGGCGCGCTTACGGCGACGAACCAGAATGAGTGGATCGATTTCATTCGGAAGCGGCTGGTGAAGTATCCCGGGCTGAATCTGGTGACGATTCGACCGAGCGACGACGATCGGGATAAGGCTTTCACAGAGACGCAGACTTTGCTGAAGGTTTATCCGAATGTGAAGCTGATGATGGCGATTTCGGCGCCGGCGGTTCCGGGTTCGGCGGAGGCGGTGAAGCAGGCGGGGCGGAAGGATGTGGCGGTAATCGGGTTGTCACTGCCGAGCATCTGCAAGAGTTATATTCACGATGGCGTGGTGCCGATGATCGCGTTGTGGAACACTCACGATCTGGGATATCTGGCGGTGGTGGCGAGCAGCCAGGCCGTTTCCGGGAAACTCATTCGCGGGGCCACGCAGATGGAGGGCGGGCGGCTGGGAAAGATCGAGGTGCAGGGCGATCAGATTATCCTCGGCGCACCGCTGGTGATCGATAAGAACAACGTGGACAGTCTGGATTTTTGAGTGCGCTATAGTAGCCGTTTGACCGGCACTTTAGACCTTTTTAAGCAGACGGGCGCGTATCTGCGCGGCCACTTCCGGCTTACCAGCGGACTTCACAGCGGGGAGTATCTGCAGTCCGCGCTGGTGCTGCGGTTTCCCCAGCATGCGGAAACGCTGGGACGCGAACTGGCGGCGAAGCTGCGAGAACTCAGCGGAAACGAACCCATTGCGGCGGTGATTTCACCGGCACTGGGTGGACTGATTATCGGGCACGAAGTGGCGCGCGCTTTAGGCGTTCCGTTTCTGTTTACGGAGCGCGATGCGGATCGGAAGATGTCGCTGCGCCGGGGCTTCACGCTTTCACCGGGCGAGCGCGTGGTTGTTGTGGAGGACGTGATTACAACGGGCGGCAGCACGCTGGAGGTGATCGAGATTGTTCGCGCGGCCGGAGCCGTTCCGGTGGCGGCGGGTTCGATTATCGATCGCAGCGGCGGAGCGGCCGATCTTGGCGTTCCGCGCGCGGCGCTGGTCACACTGAAGGTGCAGGCTTATCCGCCGGAGGCGTGTCCGATGTGCCAGGCGGGCGAGCCGGTGGTGAAGCCGGGCTCGCGTCCCGCTTAAACCTTGCCGCGCCGCATTCGCATCACCGTTGCTTACGACGGCACCGATTTCCATGGCTGGCAGGTTCAGCCGAATTTACCCACGATCCAGAGCGCAATCGAGGAGATTGTCAGCGGTATTGAAGGCCGCGCGGTGCGCGTGGAAGGCTCCGGGCGGACCGACGCAGGCGTTCATGCACTGGCGCAGGTGGCGGCGTTCACGATTGAGAATCCGATTCCGATGGGGAATCTGCGGCGGGCGATGAATCGATTGCTGCCTGCTTCCGTTCGGATTCTGCTCTCAGAAGAGGTTTCGGAGGATTTTCACCCTCGCTTCGACGCGGTGGCCAAGACATATCGTTATACGATATTTCGAGAAGAGGTTTGTCCTCCGATCGAGTGGCGCTACGTTTATCACCATCCGTATCCTTTGAACGAAGCCGCGATGATCGCTGCGGCCGGGGTGTTCGAGGGCGAGCATGATTTTACGGCGTACGCAGCCGCCGACCCTAAGGATGCGGAGCCTTCGTCGAAGGTTCGCACGATTTTTCGTTCCGCACTGGAGCGTCAGGATTCCAAACTGATTTATACGGTGCGCGGTTCCGGATTCCTGAAACATATGGTTCGGAACATTGTGGGGACTCTGCTCGAGATCGGACGCGGGAACATTGACGGCCGCACGCTGCCGCGCAAAATCGGACACACTGCGCCTGCGAAGGGGCTGGCGATGGTGTCTGTGGAATACGGTCCAAATGTTAGCCTGTGAGTAGTGCCTTGCCTCTACGACATAGACCCCGGTCCGTATTCGCCTGAGATCGTTCGGATGATTGTGGAGATTCCACAGCACTCCGGCAACAAATACGAGTACGATGGGGAGCTCGGCGTTTTCCGGCTGGATCGCGCGCTGTTTTCGCCGGTGCGCTATCCCGGCGATTATGGGTTCATTCCCGGCACTCTTGCGGAAGATAACGACCCGCTCGATTGCCTGGTTCTGGTGCAGCAGCCGAGTTATCCGGGCGTGCTGATTGAGGTTCGGCCCGTGGGCGTGCTGAACATGGTGGACGCCGAGGAAGGCGACCAGAAGATTCTGGCGGTGCCGACGAAGA
>JBEHXG010000029.1:0-60053 GCA_048498815.1 Acidobacteriota bacterium
AGCCAGCGTCGCTTCGCTCCGACCTCGCTGATCGGGACCAGGAGAATACTGATCGGAATCAGAGGAGAACGGTGATCGGAATCGCGAGAATCCCCAGGTACACAATCGATGCAGTAACGAGCGATCCAATCGCGAACGGTCCCACCGATCCACGCGCTGCCGAGGCCACTACGCGCCTGAAACTAATGCTGCAAACCGCACTCGAAGATCGCTTTCAGCTAAAGCTCCGCCGTGACACCGAAGAAGTGCCGATGTACAACCTAACAGTGGCGAAGGGCGGACCAAGAATCAAACCCATGGAGCCAGATGGGTGCCGGGCCATCGACCCCACCAAAGGCACGCGCACAGACGAGATGTTCCCCAAAGACGCAAAGCCCGAATGCGTCAGCTGGACTCACACCAACGGCCCGGACTGGCAAATCGACATCGCCGGTCAAACTATGGAGCGAGTCGCCGGCGCGCTCGCTCTCACGACGGACCATTACGTAATCGACAAGACCGGCCTGAAAGGTCTGTACTCGATGACGTTGCAGTTCGCCCACGACGACAACACGCCAGGAACACTTCCTCGGGAGATGATCGCGCGGGTATTCGGCAGCAGCGATTTGCCGCCGGGCCCATCAGTATTTACAGCCCTGCAAAAACTAGGCCTGAAACTCGAACCCGCCAAAGGCCCGCAGGGCATCATGGTCATCGACCACGTAGAGCGGCCTTCGGAAAACTAACTCCTACTTCGCCGTGTGCTCGTCGTTGTGGAGGACCTGCTCACGCGTGTAGGCCTCCCAAACCCAGGGGGTAACACTGTCTCCGATGAGCTGCTCCAGCAGCGGACGAAACGCCAGCTCGCCGTTATCGCTGTTAGTCAGCAGAATCATGCACGTCTGCGACTTCACGAAGCAGATCAGATAATTCTCCGCGCCATTCCCGTGACCTTCCTTGAAGAAAGCCGGACCGAATTTGGTATGCGTCAGCATGCCCCAGCCTAAGCCGTACGCCAGCCCCACACCGGGACCTTCCGCACTGGTAGTTGGATCGATAATCGCCCCGGGAAACTGGTGCGCGATATTGATCGAGACCTGCTGCGTGAACATCACCTTCTGCGACGCCGGCTGCAGGAGCTTGCCGGCCAGCAGCGCCTCCGTGAACCGTCCAAGATCGGTAATGGTTGTCGCCATGGAACCCGCCGCGCGCGAGTGATCACGATGGGTGGTGTCAAGGTACTTACCCCACGCGTCATAACGAAGGGCGAGGTCGATGGCGAAGTTTTCATGCCAAACGAGGCCCGTACGAGTCATGCGGAGCGGTGTGAACAGATCGCGCTGCATCGCGTTCTCCAGCTTGTCGTGGATGATGCCTTCCTCGATAGCGAACTGCAGCAGGTTGAGCCCATCGCCGGAATAGACAAATTGAGTTCCAGGCTTGAAATGGATACGCAGCTTGTGATCGGGTTCGGTTACAGCCACGATATTGGAAAGCCCCGAACTCAGCGAGAGCAAATGCCGCGGCGTAATCAGCTGCCACTGAGGATCTTTGACGATCTCGGATGCCGAATCCGCGTAAGGCTCATAGGTATTGAGCGGGCGGGGAAGCATCCTGGCAATCGGCTGGTCGAGATTAAGCCGATGCTGCTCCACCAGCTGCATCACCCAGGTGGCGAAAACGCTCTTCGTAATGGACGCCGCCCAGATGTTCGAATCGGCGGTCATGGGAAGCTGCTTTGAGGCATCGCGAAGCCCATAAACATGGGTCCACACCACTCGCCCGCGATTCAGGATCGCGATCTGCGCACCCATAACTTTGTCGACCGCCAGTTCCTGGTCAGCGATAGCCGCGGCTTTTGTGCCTGTGATCGTGGAACCGTCAAGGCGCCGAATCGTCTGACCCGAAGCGGCGGACACCATCAGCCAGAATGCGATGAAAGTGCGCATTTCACCTCAGCGAGGAAAGCCCTCAGCAAGGGTAACCTGTTCGGCCTGCCAGAGATGCCGCCGCGTATGAGCAGCCATTATCAATAGCCCGCTGGCGAGCGTGAAACGCACCAGCGGCACCAGCGGATTCTGAAACCGAGTGCGATTGAGATCTTTCGAATTTGTGGCAGATACCAGCGATTCCAGACGGCTCAGCGATTTCAGAAACCTGGGAAAAATGCTTTCCGGGTTCAGCGTGGCGCGTGGACGAATCTTCATCGGCGCGCTGTGCTTCCGCTTGGACAGCGGCTCAAGCGACTCAATGAATTTCGCAGAAGGAAGTCCGGCTGCGTGAAACACACCGGCTTCCGGGCCCGTCGCCGCTCCCGGCAGCGCAGCATCCATCGCATCCAGATAGATGTTATTGGAAACCGCGATGTGGTCGAAACATTCGGCGATGCTCCACCCTTCACCGCCGCCGGGCTGCCACGTTAACTGCGTGAGACTAAAGCGCCCGTTCAGCGCTTCCGCCGCCGCCCGCAGTTCGCGAACTGAATCGAGGTACTTCTCCCGGGTGACCAATGCAGTCATGCCTGATCAGATGTTACCGTCTCCGCAGCTACACTGAAAGATTCATGCGAACTCCCGTGCGGACCCTGCTGGCCGCCGCGATCCTCAGCGTCCTGCCCCTGCACGCCCAGACCACCCAGGGCCTGATCGCCGGCCGCATTCTCAACTCCGTAACGGGGCGTCCCGTTTCGCATGCCTCCGTGACCTGGTCGAGCACCACCGCCGCCGCTACGGGTACACAGCAATCCGATTCCGCGGGCTATTATTTTCTCCCGCTGCTTTCCACCGGAACCTACACGATTCACGTGGAATCGGACACCTACCAGCCTCAGGAAATTCAACAACTCGACCTTCCGGTCGCCGGCCTCATCACAGTCGACTTCCGTCTGCGTCCCCTCAATGACGTCTGGGAATCGGGTCAGTATCGCAGCGTCTTTCTCCCGGGTACCCGCACCGTCGTGACCTTCTACGGCCCTGACGTCGATACAACGCGTACCGGTTCGTTCTCCAACATTCAACCCCGCCGCGCAGCCCTCGATACCTCGGTCTCTGCGGTAATCAACCAAAACGAAATCGAAGATCTTCCGCTCGAAGGTCGCGACGTCTACACGATGCTCGTCAGCCTGCCGGGCGTCACCTCCGACGGCACCACTGGACGCGGCCTTGGCGTCAGCGTGGCGGGTGCGCGGCCATCGGCTTCCAGCTTTCTGCTGGACGGCGTTTCAAATGACAATTACCTCGTCACCGGCCCGCTGAACCCCGTAGCCCCGGAAGCCATCCAGGAGTATCGAATTTCATCCAGCAACTACTCGGCGGAATACGGACACACGGCGGGCTTCATAGCCAACGCCGTCACCAAAGCGGGCGGAAATGAGTATCACGGCACTGGCTACTGGTATTTAAAAAATGATGCGCTAAACGCCGCTGATTTTCAGGACAACCTCCAGGGCGTCGGTCGTCTGCCCCAGAAAGAAAACCGCATTGGTTACCAGGCTGGCGGACCAGCCATCCGCAACCGGCTCTTCTTTTCGAGCGCGCTCGAACAGTTCACCAGTCACGCGAAGTCGGAGCCGCAAACCTTCCTGCTTCCCAGCACCAACTTCCTGCCCGCCCTGGACGTTCCCGCAACCCGCATCGCCGCCCAATTGCTGCAGAAGTATCCCGGCCCCGTTCTTCGCGCAGCCGATCTCCACGTTCCGGATACCATTTCTCCTCCGGTGGAAGTCACTCGCCTGATCGCTCTGGAACGCGCCGACTATCTCTCGAAGTCCGGCCACGACCGTCTCATGACCCGGCTTGTCCTCGATCGCTTCACCGAACCCGATTTCAGCTGGAGCCCCTATCCGGCGTTCATCACGCCGCTTCACCAGAACACAAGCGGTATCGCTGCCAACTGGACGCGGTCGTTCACGCCCGCACTTACAAGCGAGCTCAAGCTCAGCTATTCAGATGACAATCTGTGGTGGAACCGCGCTCATTCGGAAGTTCCAACCCTGCTCGCGGGAGACGGAACTACGTTGCCTGGCAGCCCGCTGTTCTATTCCTACGCAAATCGCAACCGCACATTCGAATCCATTTACAGCGCCGTCTGGACCCGCCACCGCCACATTGTCAGTGCGGGCCTGAGTTTTCGCGCGCGTTTCACAGACGGCGATCTCACCGCCGGCCAGGACGGCGAGTATCTGTTCGAAACCATAACTTCCTTCGCCGGCGATAAGCCGCTTGCATACTATGCGCCCGTCGACCGCCTCAGCGGGGGGATGCCGCGAACCGCGCGCGCCTGGCAAAACCGGCAATCCAGTTTTTTCATTGAGGACAGCTTTCGACTCACACCGCGTCTGACTCTCAGCTTTGGCCTGCGGTATGAACGCTACGGAGCGCCGCGAAACACTGGTCAGGCAAAAGACGCGGTGGTTACTCTCGGGAGCGGAAACACCTTCATCACCCGCCTGGCATCTGCCGCGCTCACGCGCGCTACCACCGGAACCGTGGACTCGTATGCGGCGGACAAACTCAACTTCGCTCCGCGCATCGGGTTCTCGTGGTCGCCCTTCGAAAAATCGCGCACGGTGCTGCGCGGGGCCTACGGTATCTTCTATGACGCGCCTTTCGACAATCTCTGGCAGAACGTGCGCAACAACAGCATGCTGCTGCCGCTGTTTCCGCTTTCCGGCGCGCCCTTCAACTATCTGCAGCCGCTCTCCGGCCTGGTGCCCACCACTCCGATCGCTCCGTTCTCCACGGATATTCCCACGATCACGTTAGTCGATCCTGAACTCCGAAACGGTTACTCGCAGGATTTCTTCCTCGGTCTCCAGCATCAGCTTCGTCCCAATCTTTCGCTCGAAGCCAATGGAACCGGCGCCTTGGGACGCCGCCTCATCACCACGGATCTGGTCAATCGTCAATACACCCTGCTCGTTGGAACCGGCCGCCCGAATGAGGCGATTCAGGATATTGCGTGGCGTTCCGGTCAGGGAAAGTCCGATTACTACGCGCTCTCCACCCTGTTGAAATACCGGCTTGATGCCTTTGACCTGCAGGCCGCGTACACCTGGAGTCATTCAATCGATAACCAGTCCGACGCGCTGATTGGCGACTTCTTCAATCTAAACTTCACCGCGATCACCAGCGATACCGGATTCAAAACTCCATCGAGCTTCGCACGGCAGTTCGATAGCAATGGCGATCGGGGCGACTCTGATTTTGATCAGCGCCACAACCTCTTTTTGACCGCTGTCTGGCGTTCGCCTGCCCGCAACATCGTCGCGCGCAACTGGCACATTTCGGGTATTGCAGCCTTTCGCTCGGGGTTTCCGTTTTCGGTTCGTTCGGTCACCACGTTGGCTCCGATTAATGGCGATGGGCTGATCGAAGATCAGCGAGCTTCGCTCCTGAATCCCGCGGCGGTGGCGATTTCCACTCCGGTCGCCGGAGGAGTTGCGCTGCTAAATCCCGCGGCATTTCGCGAACCCTCAGTCTCCGGCATTGTGGGCAACACGGGCCGCAACGCATTCCGCGGGCCCGGGCTTTACAACGCGGACCTTTCGCTTTCCCGCGCATTCCGTCTGCCGCATCTTCGCGAAGGAACGCTGATGACTCTTCGCGCCGATGCGTTCAACATCCTGAATCACGCGAACCTCAACAATCCGGCGGCGATTTATGGCACGCCAGGCTTCGGCATTGCGACCTACGGACGCCAGGGAGCGACCTCAGGCTTCCCCGCAATTGCACCCCTGAATGAAACAGCTCGTCAGATTCAGCTGTTGTTACGATTGGAGTTCTGATCGCACGATGATTGGAACCACCATCTCGCACTACGAGATCCTCGAAAAGCTCGGCGAAGGCGGAATGGGACAGGTGTACCGCGCCCGCGATACGCAGCTTGGACGGCACGTCGCGATCAAAGCCCTGAGTCCCGCAAACGCGGGCTCGGCGGAAATTCGTGCGCGATTTCTTCAGGAAGCGCGCGCCTCCTCGGCGCTGAATCACCCCGGCATCGTTACGATCCACGATGTAATTACGGCTGAATCCGGAGACTTCATCGTCATGGAACTCGTCGGCGGGCAGACGCTGGCAGATGTGCTCGCGGCGCAGCCCCTTGCGGAAATTGATGCGCTGAATTACGCGATTCAGATCGCGGCAGCGCTCTCCGCCGCGCATGCAATCGGAATCGTACATCGCGATCTGAAGCCGGCAAACGTGATGATTACGCTCGACGGCAACGCAAAAATCCTGGATTTCGGACTGGCAAGACAGGACCGTCATCCGCTATTGGGCGCCGCGGATGCTGATGTTACGGTTTCGATTGCGCCAAAGACGATGGCGGGCTCGATCGTGGGAACCTTTTCTTACATGTCGCCCGAGCAGGCGCAGAGCAACCCGGTGGACGCACGTTCCGATATCTTTTCCTTCGGCACGCTTTTCCATGAAATGCTCACGCGGCAGCGCGCATTCGATGGCGGCAATGGCCTCGAAACCCTCACGGCCGTGCTTCGTGACGATCCGCCGCGAATCGCTACGGACGCGGGTGAGGTCGTCTTCCGCTGCCTGCGCAAAGACCCGTCGCTTCGCTACCAATCGATGACGGATGTGAAGGCAGCGCTGGAGCGCATCTATTTCGCGGGCCGCTCCGGCATCTGGCAGCGCCCGGCGGCGAGAGTTTCGCCGTCAATCGCAGTCCTGCCATTTCTGAACCTGAGCTCCGATAAAGAGAACGAGTACTTCTCCGATGGACTGGCGGAAGAGATTATCAATGCGCTGACTCATGTCCCCGGTCTGCGCGTTACGGCCCGCACATCGGCCTTTGTATTTCGCGGCGGCAAGGAAGACGTTCGCAAAATCGGCGGTGCGCTGAATGTGGCGAATGTTCTTGAAGGCAGCGTTCGCAAATCGGGCAATCGGATTCGAGTCAGTGTTCAGCTGATTGCGGTCGAGGATGGCAGCAATCTCTGGTCCGAGCGTTATGACCGCGAGATGACGGATGTATTCGCGATCCAGGACGAGATTTCGGAAGCGATCGTTGCCAAACTAAAAGTTCAGCTGGCGGCCGAACCCGCGCTCCGCAGACATGCGGTGAATGTTGAGGCCTACGACGTGTACCTGCGCGGACGCTATGAGCTGCATAAGATGACGCGCGAAGGACTGGATGCAAGTCGACGATTGTTTGAAGAAGCCATTTGTCTTGACCCGCAGTACGCGGCTGCGCACGATGGTCTCGCCGCGTCCTGGTGTTCCGAGAGTTTTCTCGGCTTCGTTGCTCCAAACGAAGCGATGCCAAGGGCCAAAGACGCGGCACGACGCGCGATCGAACTCGACGGCGGCGCCGGAGACCATCACGCAACGCTGGGCGTTCTCCTTGCTCTCTACGACCGGGACTGGCCTGGCGCCGCCAGGGAATTCGAACATGCCTCATCGCCTGCTGCGCGCGATGCTTATGCGTTCTATTGCCTGCGTCCGATGGGACGGATCGATGATGCTATCGCGGAGACGCAGAATGCGCTGGGGCTTGATCCGTTATCCATTCTTTTTCGCGTGCACCTGGCTTTTCTCTACTATGTGCAGCGCAGCTATGAGCAATCGATTGCACAGTTTCGCAAGGTGATCGAAATGAATCCAGGCTACTATCTGGCGCACGCGATGATCGGCCAGCCATATACCCGGATCGGGCGGTTCGAGGAGGCGCTGGCTGGCTATGCGAAAGCTCGTGAAGCAGACGCGGACAGCAAGTTCATTGATTCGCTGGAAGCGATGACTCTGGCCACGGCGGGTCGCTTCGGTGAGGCAAAAGCTCTCCTGGCTTCGATTCAGCATCGTTCCGGATCCGAATACATTTCGGCCGTCAGCATTGCGTATGTCTCGACCGCGCTGGGTGATTTCGATTCTGCCTTCGCGCAGCTCGATCAGGCCCTGCAGGAGCGGGACCCCAATCTTCTCGGGCTGAAATCGAATCCGATCTTCGATCCGCTTCGCGACGATCCTCGCTATTCCGCCCTGCTTAGAAGGATGGGCCTGGAAGCTTCTGGCTCTCTACCTCAATCCGTCGTCCATCGCTGATTATGCGGATCAGGCCGCGCTCGTCTGTGCGGTAGATCGCGACGTGGTGCTCATTCAAAGCAACAACCGTAAGCGGATGCGGATGCCCGTAGCTGTTTTCGAAACCCACGGAAATAAGCCCGAAAGCGGGTTTCACCGCCGAGAGCAGATCGGTGGTCGTTGAAGTGCGACTGCCATGATGCCCGACTTTCAGTACGTCGGTGGCGTGCAGCAGTCCTGCATCAAACAGACGCTCTTCAATCTGTTTCTCCATATCGCCTGTGAGGAGAAATCCGTTCGATCCATATTGAACCCGCATGACAAGCGAATCGTTATTCGCCGCTCTGTCGGTGGCTTCATAGTCGGCAAAGGGAGCCAATACCTGAAGATCTGCGCCACCCCATCGAAAGGGCTCGCTCTGATGCAGCATCTTCACTCGGATCCCCAGGGATTGCGCCGCAGCCCGGACTTCCTTCCACTCAGGACTCTCGCCCACTGCTCCAACCCACAGCTCGCGTGGACGGAAGTTCTTCAGAACGGCGGGCATTCCACCCATGTGATCGGTGTGGGCGTGCGTCATTACGACCACATCAAGGCGCTTGATGGAACGCGTCCACAGATATGGGGACACCACGTCTTCGCCAATATCGATGCCGGACTTCCGGGCTCTGCCAAAGGAGGGAATTCCACCCGCATCGATGAGCATGAGCTTTCCATCCGGGAACGCAGCCAGCAGGCTATCACCCTGGCCGACATCAATCATGCTTAACTCAAGGGCGTGCGCTTGTACCTGTGGTGCAAAGGGGTGTAGTGCAACTGCGCTTAACGCCAGCGAGGCCGCCGCCCACGGCCATAGCCAGCGACGCCGCGATGCTGCGATGATGAGCAGCAGCACGAACACTATTGCAAGCCAGAGCGGGGGTGCGGGGATTCGCCAATCGGGCTCCCACCGGGCATGAAAACCTGCGGCGCTTCGCGAAATGTCCAGGAGCCGAGCGCAAACCGCTGCGAGCGAGTGGGACTGCGTCGCGATGGCGAGAAATCCCAGCGGGACCAACGCACTCAGCGCGGGAACGATGATCGCATTCGCCGTAAGACCCGAGACCGGCAGGCGATGGAAGTACACGACGGTCGGTAGCGCCAGGGCTATCTGGATGAAGAATGAGGTGACGAATATCTCCCAGAGGTACAGGCAGAATCGTCCGGCGGCCACCACCACAAACGAAGCCAGTCTGCACCATCGGTGTCCCACCATGACGACGATGGTGTTCACCAATAGCCGCAATTCCACCCGGAACTGCGCGGTCTTTGCAGGCAATCTCAGATCTCGGCGTGTATCCGCGAGCCCGTTCAGGCCCAGTGCGAGCGGACCGGACGTGGCTTCGAGCGCCGGTACGACGAATGCGCCGATCGCCGCCACGGCGAGGAACGACAACTGGAAGCTCGCGTCGAATATCTCTTCGGGGTCCACGATCACAAACAGGATGGCAACCGCCGCAAGTATGTTCAGAATCCGACCTTCGCGATAGAAGCAGCGCCCAATCCCGTAGAGCGTCATACCTGCCGCTGAACGCAGAACCGGCGCCTGCCATCCCGTGATGCCCGCGTACAACCACGCAACGAGGATGGTTGCGAAGACCGCGAATCCGCGCGGCGCGCCAACGATTCGGAGAAAGAACAACAGCACCGCGGCGAGTACTGCCACGTGACTTCCCGAAATCACGAGAGCGTGGAAGGTGCCGGTGGAACGGTAATCGACGGTCCAAAGGCGGTCCAGCTTTGCGGTAGCGCCAATCAGCACGGCCTGCATCATTCCATTCGCGTAAGGATCATGCGCGTACAGGCGATCCAGGCGGACCAGCGCCGCACCACGAAAGCCGAAGATCATGCCTGACAGGGCGTCGCCGCAGTGACCGGGCAGCGCTCTTACCGCCGAGGCCGGCGCCGAGATGCTCCAATAGATTGTCTGTCTCGCTAGAAAGTGCTTGTAATCGAAGGAACCTGGATTCGCGTAGTTATGCGGCGCCCGCGCCTTTCCTTCGAATTCGACAACTGTTCCGTAGGGCAAGGCGGGGAAGTGCTCATCCGGTTTTGCATACAACGAGACTTCTGCCTTCGCGCCAGGCGCCAGTTCGACGCCGAAGCGCTCGCGATCCGCCCCGACTAATGCGGGATCAACGACGCAGCCGCTGAAGATTGCGGTGGTCCCGTCCGGCACGGAGAGTCGTGGCGGAGCTGGCGGCCGATGGAAGGCGACAACCGACATGCCGACGAAGAGCATCGCGGTTCCCGCTCCAAACCATGCCACTACTCCTCGCCTCGCAATCGCCGCCAACAGACCGCAGATGAACGCGGAACGAAGCGCAATTGACAACGAAACCTGCTGAAACGAAGCCGCGACGATGCCGGCGGCAAGACACACAAATACAGGGATCAGTGGTTCGCGCAGTCGCACCCACTATCTAGTGGATGGCGGGAAAATTATTCTCAGAAAAGGGGGTTAAGCGTGAACTTCGATGGTGCGGGGTTTGGGGATTTTTTGAACTTCCAGCCAGGACAAAACTACGAAGGTCTTATGTGCGCGATCTTCACAGTTTCGCCAACGCTCGGAAACTGCCGGATCGAAGAACTCACTCAACATCTTGTACGGATTCGCCGGACCTTCGCCCATTTCGAGGAGGCATGCGCCTTGGAACTCAGCCAAACACTCCAGCTCGCCGCGCGACAGACCAGTCAGAAAATCGAGCACAGAATGAAGATTTGCAGGATTGGCGGTGCGAATGAGAGCACCAGTCAGGGAAGAGCGAGAGGCTACAACGGCCAAAATGAGCTCCAAAAGTACGCTGAGCAAACGTACTAAACTTATTATCCGGAATATACCGGATGAATGCAAGGAAGCTACGCATTTTAGGGTCGCAAAGTAACAATCAAACACGCGTTTGCGCGTCGCGAACGAGTTAACCTATAGCTGGTTCAGCAACTTGACGCTGCGTGCCAAAGGTGGTTAAATATTCATTGGGTTGAATAATCATTCATGGCTGCCACGTTAGCGCAGGTTCATCGCCTCGCCCATCCCGATTTCACCTCCGATCTTGACGCCACAGTCGAAGAACTCGACGCCCTGCTTCATCTCGCCGGCTCCGTTAAGCGTTCCCCCGGGCACTACTGCTCCGCTCTTGCAGGCAAATCACTGGCCCTTCTGTTCGAGAAGCCTTCGCTGCGCACCCGGATTACGTTCGAGCTTGCCATCCAGCAGCTGGGTGGTTTCGCCGTTTTGAGCGAAGGCCGGATCGGGGTTCGAGAACCACTGAAGGACGTAGCAAGGAATCTGGATCGCTGGGTTTCGGGTATTGTGGCTCGTACTTTCTCGCAGCAAACGGTGGACGATCTGGCGTTCTGGTCGTCAGTTCCGGTGATTAATGCACTCTCTGACGCCTGGCATCCGTGCCAGGTTCTGGCGGACATGCAAACGATCCGTGAACATTTTGGCCGTACCCGCGGACTGAAGCTCGCTTTCATCGGAGACGGGAATAACGTGGCGAGTTCGTTGATGCTGAGCGGGACGCGGCTGGGCATGAGCTTTTCCATTGCGACACCGGAAGGCTACGAACTCCCCGCCGATGCGGTCGCGATGGCGGAAGGGCCGGTGGAAATCAGCACCGATCCTGCCGCGGCAGTGGTCGGCGCGGATATCGTCTACACGGATGTCTGGACCAGCATGGGTGAAGAAGACGAAGCAACTCAGCGCCTGGCTGCTTTCGCGAAGTATCAGGTCAACGACGCACTCTTTAACCGCGCCGCGCCTGAAGCAGTATTCATGCATTGCCTGCCTGCACACCGGGGTGAGGAAGTGACGGACAGCGTGATGGAGTCGCCGCGATCGGTGGTCTTCGACCAGGCGGAAAATCGCCTGCACGCTCAGAAGGCTCTGCTTTTGATGTTGCTGGGTTAAACCTAACCTCAGTTCCCGCTAGAATAAAAGCGGAGCGAACCGTTGCACGTTCATCATCATGAGGGAAAGTCGGCACGCGTCCTCGTATGGTCGCTGGCGGCTACCAGCGCATTTGTCGCTCTCGAAGTGATTGCCGGACTGCGCGCGAACAGTCTCGCGCTGCTGTCCGATGCGGGGCATAACGCAACCGACGCCCTTGCGCTGCTGCTCGCCTGGTTTGCGTTGTACGTGCAACGTATGCCGGCAGACGAATCGCGCACTTTCGGGTATCACCGGGCGGGCGTGCTCGCGGCGTTTGTTAATGCGCTGACGCTGGTGGTCCTCTCGATCTGGATTCTGTACGAAAGCTGGACCCGCCTCATGCATCCGATCGCTGTCGACGACCGGCTGATGCTGTGGGTGGCGGTTGGCGCGGTGATTCTCAACGGTGGCGTAATGCTGGGCATCCAAAGCTCCGGCGATAAGAGCGTTAATCTTCGCGCCGCATACATCCATATGCTCGGCGATTTGCTGGGCGCTGTTGCGATCATTGCTGGCTCAGTCTTTATTCACTACACGGGGTGGACTGCCGCCGATCCGATCCTTTCCGCTGTGCTGTCCGGTCTGATCATCTGGACTGCCTGGGATATCATTCGCGAATCGCTGAATATCCTGCTTGAAGGCAGTCCGCGCGGTATTAGTCCGGCTGAAGTGAGCGAGGCAATCCAATTGGTTCGCGGCGTGCTGGATGTTCACGACCTGCACATCTGGAGCCTCGGCTCGGATTCGCACGCCCTGAGTACTCACGTGTTGATTGAGGATATGCCACCGTCACGCAGCAGTGAGATCCTGCATCGGATTCACCACGTGCTGGAGGACCGTTTCCATATTCACCACAGCACGATTCAGTTCGAGCATGCAGGGTGCGCGATTTCCGACGCGGGCTGCGTTATTATCGCTGCTCCGGGCGAGCACCATCATCACCATCACCACTAATCAGGTTTCATTAATCAGCCGTCGGCCGCGGTATTTGAGCGCCGCCAGACGACTCGCCCGGCGCGCATGGTGAGTATGTTGTCATGATGGCCGGCACGGCGGGCGAGATCACGATAATCGCCGACGTCCATCAGGCAAAGGTCTGCGGATTTGCCGGGTTCCAGCGATCCGGTAACGTGAGACAGCCGAAGCGAGCAGGCGGCGTTGTAGGTTGATGCCAGAATCGCCTCCTCCGGAGTGAGCCCCAGGCGCTCACCGGCGAGGTGGAGCATGTATTGAGGATTCATGGCAAAGGCCGCGGGGCAGCGGTAGCCCGATCCGAATGCAACGGGAATACCGTGATCGATGATTCCCCTCTGGCTGTGACATTTTCCGCGCATGATCTGGTCCGCCGGCGCGACGTTCACGCAGCCAATATCTCCGAGCGCACGAGCCGCGGGTGATGAACCGGGAATTGTGCCAACTACCGCGACTGCCCCCGCGGAATGGGCCAGTTCCAATGCGGCAGGTGAAGCGCCGTCGCGCGCGTGAATGCGAATCGCAAATCCAAGATCGGCGGCTGACATGGCGAGCACGCGGGAGAGGCCTGCGAAGTTTCCGTCAGTAGTCACCTCTACAATGGAGGCCAGCTTCTTTCGCAACACTGCGGGAAGCCACGCCTGGCCGATTTTCGCCAACTCTGCTTCGCTCTCCTCTCCGAAAGGAATCGGGGGAGAAAAGATCGAGCGAACCCGCACTGGTTTCGAGTTCATTGCCCGGTGCAGACGCAGAGCTTTAAGAGAGCCCTGAAGATCGGTGGCAAACGAGGTTGGCGACCCGACGGTGAGCACGCCGTAGCGCACCAGCTCGTCGGCAATCGATCGCCCGCGTTCCTCGAGGACGCGCTTCGACATCCGGCGGATGTCGCTCGTACCGTTCCGGCCATTGCCGGCGGACGACGCCAGCGCCACATCCGCATCGACAAAAGCCGGCATCACGATCCTGCCAGTTGCGTCGATCTCCCGCGCCGTGCGGGCGGCGGCCAGGTTTTCGATTCGGCGGGAGGTCCCGACGTCCTGAATTATCCCGTTGTGAATCAGAAGCGCGCCGTCGGAAATAATCTGCAGGTCGCCCATTGCGACGCCGCGTCTTGGCCCGCTGCCCCCGCGCAGCGTGAGCAGTTGCCGCGCGCCCCGGATGAGCGTCCACGTAACGTGCGGCGCATCACCAGGCAAAGCTTTATTGATCAAATTTGAAGGAGCCGCGTTACATTTCGCGACAATTCATAGTGTATTGTATTTTGAAGGTACTTCCCCGTTTGGAAGAAAATAGCTATGAGTAACCGATCGGTTTCCGGCAGAAGACGCCGGATATCGAGCAAAGAGCGGTATGAACGCCGCCGCCGCTGGAAGGCCATCGCCGTATGGCTCGTTTTGGGGGCGGCTGGAATCGCAGTAGTGGCCGCAGTCTCGGTTGGGATGGGGCCTTCCGGCGGTTAGCCTGACTGCATTTGCGGTAACGTAAAGGCAGGCGTTTTCTTTCCTGCCATGGACTTTGCCTTATCCCGCCTCGACCCGCTGATTGAGGAGTGGTTTTCAGCGCAATTCGGCGCGCCGACTGAGCCGCAGATACAGGGATGGCCACGTATTCAGTCGGGAGAAGATGTACTTATCTGCGCACCGACCGGGTCGGGCAAAACTCTTGCGGCGTTCCTCATCTGTTTAGATCAACTGGTGCGCGAGGCGCGTTCGGGTGAGATTCCCGCGGAAACTCGTGTCGTCTACGTATCGCCGCTGAAGGCGCTCAGCAACGACGTTCACAAAAATCTGGAGTTGCCCCTGGCTCAGATTCGCGAGCTCGCGGAGCGGCGCGGTGTTGCGCTGGCTCCGATTCGGACTGCCGTGCGGACCGGCGATACTCCAATGTGGGAGCGGCAGCAGATGGGGCGGCAACCGCCACACATTCTGGTTACGACACCGGAGTCGCTCTATATTCTGCTAACTGCTTCGCGTCCGCGCGAGATGCTGCGCACGACGCGCACGGTGATCGTCGACGAGATTCATGCGATTGCCGACGATAAACGGGGATCGCATCTGGCATTGACGCTCGCCCGGCTGGATGCGCTCACCGCGGCACGCCCTCTGCGTATTGGGCTTTCGGCGACGGTGAAACCGATTGAGGAGGTAGGGCGGTTTCTCGGGCCGGCTGCTCATATCGTGAATACCGGGCATCGGCGCGACATGGATCTGGGAGTTATCGTTCCGCGGGATGAATTAGGTCCTATTGCTTCGCATGAGATGTGGGGAGAGCTGTATGACCGAATCGCCGAACTGATTCTGGCGCATCGGACTACGCTCGTCTTCGTAAATACGCGCCGGCTTTCCGAGCGGGTTTCGCATGCGCTTTCGGAACGTTTGGGCGTGGATGTGGTTGCTTCGCATCATGGCAGTCTTTCGCGCGTGGCGCGTCTGGAAGCTGAGACCCGGCTGAAGAACGGGCAGCTGCGCGCGGTTGTGGCCACGGCTTCGCTTGAACTTGGAATCGATATCGGGTCGGTCGATCTGGTGATTCAGATCGGCTCGACGCGATCGATCGCGGTTGCGCTGCAGCGGTTTGGACGCGCGGGGCACTGGGTTCGCGCTACTCCGAAGGCTCGCATTGTGGCTACAACCCGCGACGAGCTTATTGAGTGCGCCGCGCTGATCCGCGCGATCGGGCAGGGCGAACTGGAGCGATTGCACATTCCGGAGAATGCGCTGGATATTATTTCGCAGCAGATTGTCGCGATGGCTGCGTGCGAGGACTGGGAACTGGATGCGCTGTATGACCGCATCCGGAGTGCGTGGCCTTATCGTAATCTCGCGCGCAAAGATTTCGATGAGATTGTTGAAATGCTTTCGGAAGGTATCTCCACGTCGCGCGGCCGCAGCGGGGCGTTTCTGCATCTGGATCGCGTGAACGAACGCGTTCGCGGACGGCGGGGTGCGCGACTGGCTGCCATTACATCGGGCGGTGCGATTCCGGAAAACGCGAATTACATTGTTACCGCGGAGCCGGATGGGCGGAATGTTGGCACGCTGGATGAAGACTTCGCGGTGGAGAGCCTGGCCGGCGATGTGTTTTTGCTGGGCACACACTCGTGGCGGATTAAGCGGGTCTCGGCCGGACGCGTGTTTGTGGAGGACGCGAAAGGCGCGCCTCCTAATGTGCCGTTCTGGCTGGGTGAGGCCCCCGGACGTTCGGTAGAGCTGTCACAGGCGGTATCCGATCTCCGCGCTCGTATTCTGGAGCTCGCGGAAGGCGCCGGTTCGTTCCTTGTGCGCGATTGCGGGCTTGACGAAGCGGGCGCGATTCAGGCTATCGCTTATGTGAAGGCCGGGTATGCGGCGCTTGGCGCGCTGCCGACGCACACAACGGTTGTTGCGGAGCGATTCTTTGATGAAGGCGGCGGGATGCAGCTGGTTCTGCATGCGCCCTTCGGATCGCGGATTAATCGCGCGTGGGGGCTTTCGCTGCGCAAGCGTTTTTGCCGCACGTTCAACTTCGAGTTGCAGGCTGCGGCTACCGATAACGGCCTGCTCATCTCGCTCACGGAAGGGCACGCGTTTCCGCTCGATCTGGTGTTTCAGTTTCTGACGCCGGAGACGCTGGAGCACGTGCTGACGCAGGCGATGCTCGATACGCCGATGTTCACGACGCGCTGGCGCTGGAATGCGTCGCGGGCACTGGCGATTCTGCGATTCCGGGGCGGGGCCAGGGTTCCGCCTCCGATTCAGCGCATGCGGGCGGACGATCTGCTGGCTTCGGTGTTTCCCGATCAGGTGGCGTGCGCGGAGAATCTGACGGGCGAGATTCGGATTCCGGATCATCCGCTGGTTCGCGAAACGATCGACAACTGCCTGCATGAAGCGATGGATCTGGATGGTTTGACGGAGATCGTTCGGGCCGTGCAGGACGGAGACATTACCACCGTCAGCATCGATAATCCTGCGCCTTCGCCGTTTTCGCATGAAATTCTGAATGCGAATCCGTATGCGTTTCTGGACGACGCTCCGCTGGAGGAGCGGCGGGCGCGCGCGGTGCAGTTGCGCGGGTCGCTGCGCACGGATTTTGTCGGGGGCGCGGGGATTCTCGATTCGGCCGCGGTGGCGCAGGTGTCCGAAGATGCATTTCCGGAAGTTCGCGATGCGGATGAGTTGCATGATGCGCTGCTGAGTCTGATCCGAATGCCCGCTCGCGCGGAGTGGCAGGTGTTCTTCGATCGGTTGCGTGCGACGGGGCGCGCTTCTGTTGTGATGCGTGGCGACAAGGTGTTTTGGGTGGCCACGGAACGTGCAGGAGTCGTAGATGACGCGGTGGAGATTCTGCGCGGATGGCTGGAGGCGCTGGGTCCGGTTACCGCGGGTGAGCTTGCGGAGCGACTGGCGTTGGATCGCGGTGCAGTGGATGCGGCTCTGGCCGCGGTGGAGGCGCAGGGGCAGGTGTTGCAGGGCCGGTTTTCCGTAGCTTCGGGCGAGGGTGAGATGCAGTGGTGCAATCGGCGAATCCTCGCGCGCATTCATCACATGACGCTGGGCAAGCTGCGCCGGGAGATTGAGCCGGTTTCGGCGCTGGATTTGTATCGGCTGCTTTGCCGGTGGCAGCATCTGGCGCCGGGCACGCACTTGCACGGTGCTGAGGGAACGCTGCAGGTGATTCGGCAGTTGCAGGGTTATGAGATTCCGGCGTCGGCGTGGGAGAGCGAGATTCTGCCGCGCCGGATTGCGAACTATGATCCGGCGTGGCTGGATGAGCTTTGTCTTTCCGGTGAGGTGGTTTGGGGACGGCTGTCACCGCATGCGGCATTGGTCGCAGGCGATGGTGAAGCGCGGCGGGTTCGGCCGACGCGGATCGCGCCGATTTCGTTTTTCCTGCGGGAGAGCCTGGACTGGCTTCCTCTGCCTGCTGGACCTGGTGGTGCCGACTTGTCGGCGTTATCGCCGGTGGCGCAGGATGTTCTTGGCGTGTTGCGCGCGCGGGGCGCGTCGTTCTTCGCGGATATTTCTCGTGGATCGGGACGGCTTGCTTCGGAAGTGGAGGATGGGCTTTGGGAGCTTGTGGCCGCGGGCCTGGTTACGGCCGACGGTTTCGAGAATCTGCGCGCGCTGCTCGATCCGCGACGGCGCAGCGGTCACGGCAGTGCGCGGGCGAAACGGCCTAGACATTCCGGCGGGCGTTGGGCTCTAATGCAGCACCAGATGCAACACCAGGCCGCGCCGATAACTCCGACCGCGCGCGCGGAGGCCTTCGCGGATCAGTTGATATTGCGGTGGGGCGTGGTGATGCGCGATCTGCTGGCGCGGGAATCGGCTGCGCCGTTCTGGAGAGAGTTGCTGCCGGTACTCCGGCAGAAAGAGGCGCGCGGAGAGTTGCGGGCCGGTCGCTTTGTAGCGGGTTTTTCGGGCGAGCAGTTTGCTGCGCCGGAGGCAGTGGAATTGTTGCGTGCGATTCGACGCTCGCAGGAGCATCCGGAAGATTCGATTCCGATTGCCAATGCGGACCCTTTGAACCTGAGCGGAATTCTGTTGCCGGGTCCGCGCGTGAGCACGCTGGCGACAGGATTCATGCAGCCGCTTACCAGTACAGGCGCGCCGGCCTCTGCTCTATAAGCAGTTTGCGACGGATTGCGATGCTTCGCAGATCGAAGAGGATGAATAAGAACGCGAGGAACATCGCAGAGAGCCACGGAGACGGCGCTTCCGGAATTAACGGCAATAAAGCAGCGATCGCCGTGGCCATCCACTTCGCAACCCGGAACCAGCGGCTCGAATCTTCGGTGCGAAACGGAATGGCTGTGCGGGTGAAGTGCGCCGCGTATACGAAGAGCGCGGCAGGCAGGAAGTTCTTTGGCAGCCAGATGCCCATGGCCGTCACCATTGCGAGCAGGATGTAAGCGGCGATCTTTTCCGATGCCCGGCACTCGCGCAGGACACCTTGTCCCACCATGCCTGATGCGCCGAACAGGATGAGGTTCAGTTTTGCATGTTAGCGCGCGGAAGGAAAAAACAAAGCAGTAATGTTCCGGTCACGATCAGGGCGAGACCTCCGATTGCGAGGATCAGCGCATCGATGGGTTGGCCTTCTGAATGCGTGAATTTAAAGGCATACTGCCCCCAGTTGTTGAGCGATCCGTGCGCGAGGGTGACGATCCAGAGGCTTTGGGTTTTGAGCCAGAGCCATCCGATAATGAGGCCCGCTCCGAAGATGCTGAAGGGGATGACCGCGGCGGCCAGCGTGGGTGGGACACCTTCCAGATACTGGATGCCGGCCAGCGCAAAGGGTATATGCCAGATCGCCCAGATGAGGGCGGAGATGACTACTGCGCGGCGGGCGGAGTGATGCTCCAGCAGACGAGGCAGCATCCAGCCGCGCCAGCCGATTTCTTCAAACAGCGTCAGAACCGAAACGATCGTCAGGCCAACGATCGCATTGATCACGACGTGGCCGGGTTCCGGTGGCGGCGTCTTCCAGTTGAGCCGATGAAGGGTTGCTGCGGTTGGCAGCATCACAGCGTGCATTACTGACGGCATCAGAAAAAGCGCTGCCGGAATGTATCCAGGCTGTGGACGGCCCCATCCGGTCGCCCGATTCCCGGAGAGATAGAGGGAAGCCGCCGGAATCAGCATCGCGGCGTACCCGAGGATGACCCAGGGGCTGTGATGCCCGCCAGTGAGTCCGATGAACAGGCTCAGAGCGGCGGCGAGTCCGAATGAACAGATAAGAAAGAGCGCGATTCCGTCAGGCTATCACGTGGCGAGTCACAAGTTTTTCACTGTTTGGAATCAATAAGTTGCGAGCGTGGCTGGCGGCGGATGTGCTCTACTTTCAATCAGGAGATGGTGCTCATCCCGGCGCTGCCAGGGGTGTCAGCGTACGGTGTGGCGAGCCCTCTCAATGGCCATCCGGCATGCCTTGGGCGGGCTCCGGATGGCCCCCTTTCTCAGAGAGACGTTGGCAGAATCTGCAGTTCGGGGACGACTGCTCTCTCCGGTAGTTTCGCAACCGACAGTATGACCTCCGCAACATCCTCCGCCTGCAGGGCCTGCGCCATGGTTTCTGCGGAGGGCTTGACGGGTCGGTTCAGCAGAATTTCGGTGTCGACGAGACCCGGGCAGACGACACAGGTTCGAATACCGTTCTCCTTTTCTTCCACGCGAATGGCGTGGGCCAGGCCGAGGAGACCTCGCTTGGCAGCCTGGTAGGCGGCGCCGGAGACGTCGGCGAGAAGCCCGGAGATGGAGGAGACATAGATCAGATAGCCCGATTGAGCTTCGCGCATGGCGGGGAGGACGGCCCGCGTGGCGTAGTAGGCGCCGCTCAGGTTGACGTTGAGCATCATGTCCCAGGTATCGACCGTAAGGCGGTGCATGGCGCGTTCCGGCGTGTTGGTACCGGTCGCGTAGACCAGGTAATCGATGGGGCCGAATTTGGCGCGGGTGGCTGCGGCGAGCTGATCCATGTCGGCGGGATTGCCGGCATCACACACCTGAATATCGAGGCAGTGACCGAAGGACTGCACTTCGTCACGCAGTTCGTTGAGGCGGTTTTCACGCCGGGCGGCAGCCATGACTTTGGCGCCTTCGGAAGCGAAAAGGCGGGCGGTAGCCCTGCCAATGCCACTTGACGCGCCCACTACCAGAACAACTTTGTCACGCACGGATACCGGCATATTCGCTGTCTGCACTCTCCTCTGATCGCATTCCACAATATACACTGGCATATCGGGAAGAGAGGGAATTCCAATGAGTTTATCGCGGAGAGATCTGGCCTTACTGTTGCCGGCACTGGGATTTAGGGCGAGCGCACAAACGGTGACGAAGCCGGGTGTACTGCCTTCGAAGCTCTACCATGCGGATCAGATTCCCTACACGGGCGACGACAGGAAAAAGGGACGCCGGTTCATGCTGGGAACGACGCATACCGGGTTCAATGTAGAGGTTCACGAAACGATTCTGGGGCCGGGCGAGGTTTCGCATCCTCCGCACCAACACGCGAATGAGGAGATCATCGTGATACTGGAAGGCACAATTGAGTCGTTCGTCGAGGGGAAGACGGATCGGGCGGGTGCAGGATCGATTTCGTATTTTGCCACGAATGAGATGCATAACTTTAAGAACGTCGGCGCCGGACCGTGTCGGTACGTGGTGATTGAACTGCGCGGCGATGCCGCCTGAGTGCTTTCCACAGCTGAAATATTTCTGAGATAAAGCGACATCCGCGTCCACTAATTCTTTCTGACGAGTAGTTTCAGGGGGATGCTCTGGCACGGATTCTTGTCGTGGATGACACGGCGGCGAACCGGGATGCGCTGGTTACGCTGCTGCGGTATGTGAATCACGAAGTGGCCGAGGCCGGGGACGGCAGCGCGGCGCTGGCCTACACGAGGGCGAATCGTCCGGACCTGGTGATTTCGGACGTGATGATGCCGGTGATGGACGGTTTTGAATTTGTCCGTCAGGTGCGCGCCGATTCCGAGATCGCGAACACAGTGGTGATGTTCTGCAGCGCTCACTACACGGAGCACGAAGCGGGGAATCTGGCGCACGAGTGCGGGGTGGCGCGAATTCTGCCCAAGCCGTGGGAGCCGGAAACCATTCTGGGGGCCGTGGAGGAATGCCTTCGGGAGAAACCGGTGTTTACACCGCCGGCGCTCGATGAAAAGTTTGACCGTCAACATCTGCGGCTTTTGACCGATAAGTTGTCCATTCAGACCGACGAACTGGCAACTTACGTCATGGATCTCGCCGAGCGCAGGAAGTCGGAGGAGCATGTCCAGCTGCTCCGCTCTCTGGTGGAGGTGGCGCGGGAGTATGCGATTTTCATCGTGAATACAGATGGCATCATTCTCACGTGGAATGAGGGCGGGACCAGAATTACGGGCTTCACCGCTTCGGAGATTGTAGGGCGGCACATTTCCACTTTCTTTCCGGCGGGGGATGTTGCAACCGGACGGCCGCAGGAGAAGATGGCGATCGTGCAGGCGCAGGGCCGTCTTTACGAGGAGGTCTGGCGCATTCGCAAGGATGGGTCGGGTTTTTGGGCGTCCGTGCTTGTCACGGCGCTGCGCAATCCTGACGGGACGCTACGCGGGTACTCGATCATTCTGCACGATGTGACGGCGAGGAAAAACGCCGAGACCGCGTTGAAGGAGAGTGAAAACAGGCTCCGGCAGATTGCCGATGCGATGCCGCAGATCGTGTGGACCGCCGCGCCGGATGGCCACATCGATTACTTCAATCAGCGCTGGTACGACTTCACCGGCCTGTCGGGTGTTCACGACAGCGAAGAGACGCTGCGGGCGATTCTGCATCGGGACGATATCGCTCATTACTTCGAGAGTTGGCGTGCCGCGTTTGGCAGCGGCCATGCGTTCGAAATCGAGACTCGTTTGCTGGATCAGGAGTCGAAGGGCTGGCGCTGGCATCTGGGACGGGCTGTTCCCCTCTATGCGGCTGACGGGAGCATCGAGAAGTGGATCGGGACATTCACCGACATTGACGATCACAAGCGTCTGAGCGAAGAACTGGAGCGTCGCGTGGCGGAACGCACCGCGGAGCTGGAGCGGTCGCTGGTGGAGAAAACAACGCTGCTCAAGGAAGTTCACCATCGGGTGAACAACAATCTGCAGGTGATCTCCAGCTTCCTGGCGATGCAGCTGGATGCGATCGAAGACACGGTGGCAGCAGCGCCGCTCCGTGAGGCGCAGCAGAGAGTGTTGGCGATGTCTCTGATTCATGAGCAGCTTTATCAGTCGCCCACGCTGTCTTTGCTGGAGTTTGGCGACTATATCGGGCAGCTTTCCAGCGGCCTGTTTGCGGCTTACTGTGTGCAGCCGGACCGAATTGGGCTCGAGCTCGATGTTGAGCCTGTGTTTCTGACCATAGACCATGCGATCCCCTGCGGCCTGATTCTGAACGAGCTGATTTCGAACTCGCTCAAGCACGCATTCCCCGGCGATCGGAGCGGTCGGATTCGTGTTGGCTTCCACCAGGTCCAGGGTACGGAGCCCGGGGTGGTTCGGGCGGAGCTCTCGGTGTCCGATGACGGGATCGGATTACCGCCGGGATTCCGGCTGGAAGGTTCGTCGTCGATGGGGTTGCAGGTGGTGTCGGCTTTGTTGCGGCAATTGGGGGCGCAGGTTCAGATCATTGGCGAGGGTGGGTCCAGTTTCGTGTTTCAGTGGGACCTCGAACGGGAGGAGCCCAGTGCCGCGGTGGCGGGGGAGGGAAGATGACGCCGGAGATCGACAGTCGCGAAAGTATTGGTATTCGAGGGCACTCCGAAGGTCTGCTGGAAAGCATCCTTGCCGCTTCCACGGAGCACTCGGTTATCGTGACCGGTCTGGACGGCCGAATTCAGCTCTGGAACGAAGGCGCGCGCCGGCTTTATGGCTATGAGCCTGAGGAGGTAGTGGGGCGCGGCGATCTCTCCATGCTGCATACGCCGGAAGATGCCGCTTCGGGTATGCACCTCACAATCGGGGAGGCAGCGGCCAGCACTGGCGCCTGGGAGGGCAGGCTGACGCGGGCGCGCAAGGACGGTTCGACTTTTATCGCTTCCGTGTCAGTAACGGCTCGCCGGTCGCCTTCCGGTTCGCTGCTGGGATATCTGCTGATTTCGAAAGATATTTCCAGCGAGGTTCGGCTCAGCGAGGCTCTCTATGCGGCGGAAGCGCGCTTTCGGGGCCTGCTCGAAAGCGCTCCGGACGCAATCGTGATTGTGAACGGTATCGGCCAGATTGTTATTGTGAATTCGCAGACGGAACGACTGTTCGGTTACGAGCGCGCGGAACTGCTGGGACAACCGATTGAAATCCTGGTTCCTCCGCGGTTGAGATCGGCACATACGCGGCATCGCCTGAACTACTCTCGGGAGCCGAAGACTCGAGCGATGGGAGCCAGCCTGGATCTCTCCGGGCTGCGTAAAGATGGCAGCGAGTTTCCGGTCGAGATCAGTCTGAGCCCCCTCCAGACGGATACCGATACGCTGGTCAGCAGTTCGATTCGCGATATTACGGAACGCCGGAAATTTGAGCGCAAGTTGCGAGACAAGAACCTGGAACTGCAGCGCGCGAACGAGGCCAAGGACAAGTTTCTGGCGAGCATGAGTCATGAGTTGCGCACGCCTTTGAACGCCATTATCGGATTTACCGGCACGCTCCTGATGCGGCTGCCGGGGCCGTTGAACGCTGACCAGGAAAAGCAGCTTACCACCGTGCGGAATAGCGGGCGGCATTTGCTCTCCCTGATTAATGACCTGCTCGATCTCGCTAAGATCGAATCGGGCAAGGTGGAACTGCAGTTTACTTCGGTCAACTGCGAGGAAGTGCTGGAGGAGATTGCCGGCATGCAACGTCCCATCGCGGAGAAGAAAGGGCTGACGCTGACAATCAGTTCGCCGGGTCCCCTCATGATAGTGGCCGACAGGCGGGCGCTTCACCAGATTTTGTTGAATCTGACGAATAACGCGGTAAAGTTCACCGAGCACGGTACGGTGAGTCTGCAACTGCGGGAGGTTGAAGTCGGCGGGCCATCCGCCGTTGAGTTTAGCGTCCGCGATACCGGGCCCGGCATCGCGACAGAGGATCTGGGGCGGCTCTTCCAGGAGTTTGGCCAGCTCAACATTCCGGGGAGCCGGCGTTACGAAGGTACGGGGCTGGGGCTGCATCTGAGCCGCAAGCTGGCGCGCCTGCTTTCGGGCGATATCACGGTGGAAAGTAGGGAGGGCATTGGCAGTACGTTTCGCCTGACGCTGCGCAGGGAGAGACTCAATGCCGACTAAGGTCCTGCTGGTGGAAGACAATCCGCCGAACCTGGAATTGATGGTCTACCTGCTGAAAGCTTTCGGTTATGAAACCCGAACGGCGACAGACGGAGATCAGGGGATGGCGGCGGTGCGGGCGGAACGCCCCGATCTGATGCTATGCGATATTCAGATGCCCGGGCGGGACGGTTTTTCGGTGATTCAGGAGATGAAAACAGACCCGGTACTGGCGCAGATTCCCGTGATTGCCGTCACGGCTTTTGCAATGGTGGGAGACCAGGACCGAATTCTGGCCGCCGGTTTTGACGGTTGTCTGGTAAAACCGATCGATCCCGAGCGCTTCGTGGAACAGGTTGAGGCATTTCTGAGTGGGGAGCGACGAAAGGGCAAAGTTGCCACCGACGACGGGAGTACACAGCAGCGTTCGGCGCAAATCGCACGTCGGGCGGCTTCGATTCTGGTTGTGGATGACGTCCCAAACAATCTGCTGCTCGCCCGCAGCCTGCTGGAACCATTCGGATACGAGGTTCTGACTGCCTCGGGGGGCAGGGAAGCCATGGAACTCCTGACACGCCGGCGGCCGGACCTCATTGTGTCCGACGTTTGTATGGATGGTGGAACCGGATATGATCTGCTCCGAAGCCTGAAAACCGCTGCTTCGCTGGCTGAGATACCGTTTATCTTCCTCACTTCGACCATGGTCGGAGAGAAGCACCGAAGCCAGGGGCTTTCGCTGGGCGCGGACCGGTACATTTTCCGCCCGATTGATCCGGAAACGCTGCTGAAGGAGATTCGGGCGTGCCTTGGAAGCCGAGCGGATCGGGTTGAAAATCCGCGCTCGATTCAAGCCGTTCACGGCTGAACGAAGCCGTGGCTGCCGCTATACTGGAGCACACACTTCAGGAAATGGCCGCGGCTGTCCCAACCAGTTTCGATCTCTACACGGTCAAGGTAATGGCGTCTGTCACCATGCTGGTGGTAGGAGCGGCGACGCTCCTGGCGACCCGCAACACCCGCCAGGTTCCCGGCATGCTGTTGTTCGCCGGCGGAATAACAACGATTGCGGCCGGTCTGATGCTTGCGCCGGCGCGTGCGTTGTTTGGCGGACGGCACATCATCTTTGCGTGCAACGTGCTCATGCTGGCGGGGCTCGTGGCGACGGTTTACGGGATTCGCATCTTCCGCGGCCGGAGGCCTTTGCCCTTGCCGTTTACGGTCGGACTCTGCCTCGCAACGGTCGGCGCCTGCTGGTACTGGCTCTACGTTCATGACAGGCTGGACATCAGGATCGGCGTAATTTCGGTTTCGTTTTCTTTGCTTTGCGCGGACGCTTCTCGTTCGATGTTCCGCGACGTCTCCCGTGAACATCGTTCCGTCTACTGGCCCACGGCGATCGCCTTCGCCGTCATTGCAGTGGATTACGTCGCGCGCTCGGTTGGTGGATTTTCCGGTGGCTACGGGCCGAGCCTCTTCTCGCCGGTGCCGCTGGAATTGATTACCACAATTCTCAGCCCGCTGGCTTACGTTCTCTGCGCGTTCGGGATGGTGCTGGCGTCGAATACGATACTGCGAAGCGATGCGGAGAACCTGGCGTTGCGGGACACGCTCACCAACCTTCCGAACCGGCGCTTGTTCATGGAGCGCCTGACGGAGGCCGAGTCGCGGGCTCGGTTAGTGAACGGAAAATTCGGACTGGTTTATCTCGATCTGGACGGGTTTAAAGCTGTAAATGACATTCAGGGCCATGAGGCCGGCGACGAACTACTGCGAAATGTAAGCCAGGCGCTGCAGCGGGCGGTCCGATCACGAGACTGCCTTGGCCGGATCGGCGGCGATGAGTTTGCGGTGCTGAGCGAAGATATTCACGATCGCCGCGAGATGTCAGATCTCGCGGAGCGCCTCCGGTATGCGGTAGAAGAAGTCCGCATCGGGGACGGTAGCGGTGGACGCGCCCGGGTGAGCTGCGGTCTCGCGGTATTTCCCGAGGACGGCGCGAGCGGTCATGACGTGTTACGCGAAGCCGATTCCGCTATGTACGTTTCCAAGCAACGCGGGCGCCTGGCTGGTTCTAAGTCCCGCAACATAAATTAAACCTGTAACGGCAGCGGTTGCTGCGGATCACTTCCTTTTCGATCACGCACCAGTGTGTCTCCGTTTGCGCACGCGTGCGATCCGGGAGAGTTATGACCGCTACGACGACTCGTACGTCAAAGGCAGCGAAACGCGAACCTGCTGTTCAGGCCGATAAGGCCACCAGCATCCTGTTGAAAACACTGATTGAGTTCCGCAAAGGGAACTTCCGAGCCCGAATGCCGGTAGACCTGACCGGGATCGATGGAAAGGTTGCGGATGTCCTGAACGACATTCTTGACCTGAATCAGCGGATGGTGAAGGAGTTCGACCGCATCAGCCGAACCGTGGGCAAGGAAGGGAAGATCGACCAGCGGGCGTCGATCGGGTCGACGACCGGGGATTGGACGAGGTGCTTCGAATCGGTCAATAGCCTGATTGGCGACCTGGTACAGCCGTCGACTGAGGTGGCGCGGGTCATCGGATCGGTGGCGAAGGGCGATCTTTCGCAGACGATGTCGCTTGAGGTGGATGGTCGTCCGCTCCGCGGCGAGTTCCTGCATACCGCCCGCGTGGTGAATACGATGGTGGATCAGCTGAATTCGTTCGCCAGCGAAGTTACGCGCGTGGCGCGCGAAGTAGGTACGGAAGGAAAACTCGGCGGCCAGGCGGTGGTGAGGGGCGTTGCGGGCACGTGGAAGGATCTCACGGAAAGCGTGAACTCCATGGCCAGCAATCTTACGAATCAGGTTCGCAATATTGCGGGCGTTACGACCGCGGTAGCTACGGGCGATCTGACTACGCGCATCACAGTGGATGCTCGCGGAGAAATTCTGGAGCTCAAGAACACCATCAACACCATGGTGGATCAGCTCAGTTCGTTCGCGGCGGAAGTTACTCGCGTGGCTCGCGAGGTGGGTACGGACGGTCGTTTGGGCGGGCAGGCTGAAGTGAAGGGTGTGGCCGGCGTGTGGAAGGATCTGACGGATTCGGTGAATTCCATGGCGGGTAATCTGACGGCGCAGGTTCGCAACATCGCGGAAGTAACGACGGCCGTGGCGAAGGGCGATCTTTCCACGCGGATTACGGTGGATGCTCGCGGCGAAATTTTGCGCCTGAAAAATACCATCAACACGATGGTGGATCAGTTGAGCTCCTTTGCGGCAGAAGTGACGCGCGTGGCCCGCGAGGTCGGTACGGAAGGGCTGCTGGGGGGCGAAGCGGACGTGCCGGGCGTGGCGGGTACGTGGAAAGATCTCACGGACTCGGTCAACTCGATGGCAGGCAATCTTACGGCGCAGGTTCGCAATATCGCCGAAGTAACAACTGCCGTGGCGAAGGGCGATCTTTCGCGAAAGATTACGGTGGCCGTACGCGGGGAAATTCTGGAGCTGAAAAACACGATCAATACGATGGTGGATCAGCTCAGTTCGTTTGCGTCAGAAGTTACTCGCGTGGCGCGCGAAGTGGGTACAGAAGGAAAGCTGGGTGGTCAGGCGAAGGTGGAAGGCATCGCGGGCACCTGGCGCGACCTTACCGAGAGCGTGAACTCGATGGCTGGCAACCTGACCAATCAGGTTCGTAACATCGCGGGCGTGACCACGGCGGTCGCGCGCGGCGATCTTTCGACCAAGATTACGGTGGATGCGCGCGGCGAAATTCTGGAGCTGAAGAACACGATCAACACGATGGTGGATCAGCTGAATTCGTTCGGCAGCGAAGTAACGCGCGTGGCTCGCGAGGTTGGAACGGAAGGAAAGCTGGGTGGGCAGGCGCAGGTGAAGGGAGTCGGCGGCGTCTGGAAGGATCTCACCGACTCTGTGAATTCCATGGCCGGTAACCTGACCAATCAGGTTCGTAATATCGCGGGCGTCACGACAGCCGTGGCGAAGGGCGACCTTTCGACCAAGATCACGGTGGACGTGCAGGGCGAAATCCTGGAGCTGAAGAACACGATCAACACGATGGTGGATCAGCTGAATTCGTTTGCATCGGAAGTAACGCGTGTGGCTCGCGAAGTAGGTACGGACGGCAAGCTGGGCGGCCAGGCCCAGGTGAAAGGTGTCGGCGGCGTGTGGAAGGATCTCACGGATTCGGTGAATTCGATGGCGGGTAACCTTACGGCGCAGGTTCGAAATATCGCCGAGGTGACAACGGCTGTGGCTACGGGTGACCTATCGCGCAAGATTACGGTGGACGTGCGCGGGGAAATTCTGGAACTCAAGAACACCATTAACACGATGGTGGATCAGCTCAATGCATTCGCGGGCGAAGTGACTCGTGTGGCCCGCGAGGTCGGCACCGAAGGGAAGCTCGGCGGACAGGCGGATGTGAAGGGCGTCGGCGGCGTGTGGAAGGATCTTACCGATTCGGTGAACTTCATGGCGGGAAATCTTACGTCGCAGGTTCGTAACATCGCGCAGGTGACTACGGGCGTGGCGAAGGGCGATCTTTCGACGAAGATTACCGTCGATGCGCGTGGCGAAATTCTGGAACTGAAGAACACGATCAACACGATGGTGGATCAGTTGAACGCGTTCGCATCGGAAGTGACTCGCGTGGCTCGCGAAGTGGGTACGGAAGGCAAGCTGGGCGGGCAGGCGGACGTGCATGGCGTCGCCGGTACGTGGAAGGATTTGACGGACTCGGTGAACTCGATGGCGAGCAACCTGACGTCGCAGGTTCGCAATATCGCCGAAGTTACGACTGCCGTAGCGAAGGGGGATTTGTCGCGCAAGATTACAGTGGACGTGCGCGGGGAAATTCTGGAGCTGAAGAACACGATCAACACGATGGTGGATCAGCTCAATGCGTTCGCGGGCGAAGTGACGCGCGTGGCTCGTGAAGTCGGAACGGAAGGGAAGCTGGGCGGGCAGGCGGATGTGAAGGGCGTTGGCGGCGTGTGGAAGGATCTCACCGATTCGGTGAACTTCATGGGCGGCAATCTGACGTCCCAGGTTCGTAACATCGCACAGGTGACTACCGGTGTGGCAAAGGGCGACCTTTCGACGAAGATTACCGTGGACGCCCGTGGCGAAATTCTGGAACTGAAGAACACGATCAACACGATGGTGGATCAGTTGAACGCGTTCGCATCGGAAGTGACTCGCGTGGCTCGCGAAGTGGGTACCGAAGGAAAACTCGGCGGGCAGGCGGATGTGCGCGGGGTGGCCGGTACCTGGAAGGATCTTACGGATTCCGTCAATTACATGGCGAGCAACCTGACCAATCAGGTGCGTAACATCGCGGGCGTCACAACCGCTGTGGCTCGCGGCGATCTGACGACCAAGATCACGGTGGATGCGCGCGGCGAAATTCTGGAGTTGAAAAACACCATCAACACGATGGTGGATCAGCTCAGTTCGTTCGCATCGGAAGTGACGCGTGTGGCTCGCGAAGTGGGTACCGAAGGCAAGCTGGGCGGCCAGGCGGAAGTGCGCGGAGTGGCCGGGACGTGGAAGGATCTTACCGACAACGTCAACTTCATGGCGGGCAACCTGACAAATCAGGTGCGTAATATCGCCGAAGTGACGACCGCGGTGGCGGGCGGCGACCTTTCGCGCAAGATTACGGTGGACGTACGCGGGGAGATACTGGAGCTGAAGAACACGATCAACACGATGGTGGATCAGCTTAGCTCGTTCGCATCGGAAGTGACGCGCGTGGCTCGCGAAGTCGGTACCGAAGGGAAGTTGGGCGGTCAGGCGGACGTGCCCGGTGTTGCCGGGACCTGGAAGGATCTCACGGATTCGGTCAATTCGATGGCCGGCAATCTGACATCGCAGGTTCGCAACATCGCGCAGGTGACAACGGCCGTTGCGAACGGAAACCTTTCGCGCAAGATCACAGTGGATGTGAAGGGCGAAATCCTGGAGCTGAAAGACACGATCAACACGATGGTGGATCAGCTGAACTCGTTCGCTTCCGAAGTCACTCGCGTGGCTCGCGAAGTGGGAACTGACGGCAAGCTCGGTGGTCAGGCGGAGGTGAAGGGCGTTGCGGGAACGTGGAAGGATTTGACGGATAACGTCAACTCCATGGCCGCGAATCTGACAACGCAGGTCCGCGGCATCGCGAAGGTAGTGACGGCTGTCGCTAACGGTGATCTCAAACGCAAACTGGTGCTCGAAACCAAAGGCGAAATCGCCGAGCTGGCTGACACGATCAACGGAATGATCGACACGCTGGCGACATTCGCCGATCAGGTTACGACGGTGGCTCGCGAAGTCGGTATTGAAGGTAAGCTCGGTGGTCAGGCCCGCGTGCCCGGCGCCGCAGGTATCTGGCGCGATCTTACGGACAATGTAAATCAGCTGGCGGCGAATCTGACGAATCAGGTTCGCGCGATTGCTGAAGTGGCCACTGCTGTGACGAAAGGCGACCTCACCCGGTCGATCGCGGTGGAAGCGCAGGGCGAAGTTGCGGCGCTCAAAGACAACATCAACGAAATGATTGTGAACCTTGCGGCCACGACTCGCAAGAACAACAATCAGGACTGGCTGAAGACAAACATCGCGAAGTTTACCGGCATGATGCAGGGGCAGCGCGATTTGCTTGCGGTGGCGCAGTTACTTCTTTCCGAACTGACTCCGTTGGTGGGCGCGCAGCACGGAACGTTCTATATGGCCGAACAGGCCGAAGACACTCCGGTGATGACGCTGCTGACCGGGTACGCGATTGAAGGCCGGACTCCGAAACGATTCAGATTCGGGCAGGGGCTTGTGGGGCAATGCGCTCGTGAGAAGGAGCGCATCCTCGTCACCAATGTTCCGCGCGATTATGTGCGGATCAATTCTAGCCTTGGCGGCTCAACGCCGGTCAGCATCGTAGTGCTGCCGGTGCTGTTTGAAGGCGATGTGAAGGCCGCGATTGAATTGGCTTCGTTCGGCGAATTCAACGAAGTCCACCTGGCGTTTCTGGATCAGCTGACGCAATCGATTGGCATCGTGCTCAATACGATCGCCGCGACCATGCGGACCGAGCAACTGCTAAAGCAAAGTCAGGCGCTTGCTGAAGAGCTTCAAAGCCAGCAGCTGCAGTTGCAGACTACCAACGCCGAACTGGAAGAGAAGGCGCAGTTGCTCGCTGAGCAGAAGACGGAAGTCGAAACCAAGAATCAGGAAGTCGAACAGGCGAAGAAGGCGCTGGAAGAGAAGGCCGAGCAGCTGGCGCTGACGTCGAAGTACAAGAGCGAATTCCTGGCCAATATGAGCCATGAACTTCGGACGCCGCTTAACAACCTGCTCATTCTGGCTCGGATGCTGTCAGAAAACGCGGACAAGAACCTGACACCTCGCCAGGTCAAATTCGCCGAAACAATTCATACGTCAGGAACGGACCTGCTGGCGCTGATCAGCGATATTCTCGATCTCAGCAAAATCGAATCGGGCAAGATGGACGTGGATATCGGCGGCGTGCGGTTCGCAGAGCTGCAGGATTATTGCGAGAAGACGTTCCGCCACGTGGCGGAAGGCAAGACGCTCGATTTCGGCATCGAACTCGGAACTACGCTCGCCTCGGAGGTCATGCACACCGACGCGAAGCGCCTGCAGCAGGTACTGAAGAACCTGCTTTCAAACGCGCTGAAGTTTACTGAGCGCGGATCGGTAAGGCTGACGATCGACCGCGCGACTTCGGGCTGGAGCGCGGGTCATATGATTCTTTCCCGTGTGAAATCCGCGATTGCCTTCTCGGTTACCGATACCGGCATCGGCATCCAGACCGACAAGCAGCGCATCATTTTCGAAGCGTTCCAGCAGGCGGATGGAACCACAAGCCGCAAGTACGGCGGAACGGGTCTGGGACTCTCCATCAGCCGTGAACTGGCACGGCTCCTCGGCGGTGAAATCCGGCTGCAGAGCACGCCGGGCGTGGGCAGCACGTTCACGCTTTATCTGCCGCAGGTCTACGTAGCGCCGGTACAAATGCCGAAGAGCGAAGCTCTGCGGCTGACGCCTGCGATGCTCGAACACAATGCCATGCCGATGGAGGACGTGGATGTGATTCTTACGTCGCCGCTCGAAGACCAGGAGATTACGGAAGAACTGGTGCTCGACGACGACCGCAGCACGATCCAGAGCGGAGACAGGATCCTGCTGATTGTGGAGGACGATATTACGTTTGCGCGCATTCTTGTTGATTTAGCGCACGATCACGGATTGAAGGCGCTGGTGGCGCTGCGCGGCAGCAGCGCGATTTCGCTGGCGCGTGAATTCAAGCCCGGAGCCATCACGCTCGATATCGGCTTGCCCGATATGGCCGGCTGGACGATTATCGACCGTCTCAAGCACGATCCTGAAACGCGTCATATTCCGGTGCACGTGATCTCGGGCGATGAGAATCGGCGCAGGGGAATCGCGTTAGGCGCGATCACCTACCTTGAAAAAGCAGTGGCAAACGATTCGCTCGCCAACACGTTCGCAGCGATTGGCCGTTCGATTGAACTACGCGTGCGCAAGGTGCTGGTGGTTTGCCCGGATGAGGCGAAGGCCGAAAGCATTGATCAGATCGTCGGGGCTCCGGACGTGGAGTTAATCCAGTGCTCCTCGGGCGAAGAGGCGCTGAAGGTGCTGGGCGAACAGATAGTCGATGGGATCATCGCCCATCAGGATCTTAGTGATATGTCGGCGATTGAGTTTGCGGCACAGGTACACCAGAGCGCATCCGGCAGCGTGCTGACGCCTGTCATCCTGTTCAATACCCGGCCGCTGACCATGTATGAAGAACAGAGACTGGCGGCGATTGCGAAGAACGGCTCTGTTAAGACCGTGTATTCACTCGAACGATTGCTGGATGATTCGGTCACACTGTTCCATCGCGCGGAAGCATGTCTGCTGGCGCGCCAGAGAACGATTCTTGATCAGCTGCGGCAGACGGACTCGGCTCTGGTCGGCAAGACGGTGCTGGTGGTGGACGACGATGTCCGCAACATCTTCGCTCTGACGAGTCTGCTTGAGGAGCATAACCTCAACGTCGTACATGCGGAAAACGGACATAAGGGCATCGAGCAGTTGATGAGCACGCCGGGCATCGATCTGGTGCTGATGGACATCATGATGCCTGAGATGGATGGCTATGAAACAATGCGCGCCATCCGCAAGGAACCGCGTTTCCGCACGCTCCCGATCATCGCCCTCACGGCAAAGGCGATGAAAGGTGACCGCGCGAAGTGCATAGCGGCTGGTGCGTCGGATTACATTACCAAGCCGGTTGATCTTGAACAATTGTTCTCTGTATTACGTGTGTGGATTAACAGCGATCAAGAGGTGGCGCAGGCGGCGGTTCCGGCATAAAATGAGATATTGCGCGTGATGCCCGAGTTAACAGAGCGCTGGGAGAATCCTGTGCTGACGGCGGGCGCAGTTTCTCACGTTCCCGCCAGAGTCCTGTTGGTCGATGACTCCGCGGATAATCTCGTTTCGCTTGAAGCTGCCCTGAGCGGTCTCGATGCGGAACTGGTTACTGCGCAGTCCGGCATGCAGGCGCTCCGTCACCTGCTGGAAATGGACTTTGCGGCGATCATCCTCGACGTGAAGATGCCGGATATGGATGGCTTCCAGACTGCCGAGCTGATCCGGTCGCGCAAGCGAACTCGTCATACTCCGATTCTGTTCCTGACGGGCTATAAGAGCGATGAGCATTTATTCCGCGGTTACGATCTGGGGGCCGTAGATTTCCTCTTCAAGCCGGTTGTGCCTGAGATCCTCCGTTCGAAAGTGAGCGTTTTCATACGGCTCAGCGAGAATACGGAGCTGTTGCGACGTCAGGCGGAAGTCCTCGCTAAGACGGAGCAGAAATTCCGCTCGCTGCTGGAAGCCGCTCCGGATGCCATGATCATCAGCTCAAATGAGGGTAGGATCAGCCTGGTGAATTCGGAGGTGGAGCGCCTCTTCGGGTACCGGAGGGAGGATCTGATCGGCGGCAATATGCAGGATTTGGTTCCGGAGTGGCGAGGTTTGCAGGTAGTCGCGGGTGCGCACAGAGAAGCGCGGGCCGTGCGCAGCGATGGTTCGCAGTTTCCCATCGAAATCAGTCTGAGCCCTCTTCATACGGAGGAAGGGCTCCTCGTGACGTCCGCCGTACGCGATATAACAGCTCGCAAGCAAATCGACGAAAATATCCGCGAGCTGAACTCTCAGCTGGAACAACGCGTTGCCGTCCGAACCCGCGAATTGCAGGATGCAAACGAGGCATTACGTCAGTCAAACGACGACCTGAGCCAGTTCGCCTTCGCTGCAAGTCACGATCTGCAGGAACCGCTCAGAATGGTAGCGCTTTACGGACAGTTGTTCCAGCGGAACTACCTCGGCAAGCTTGATGCGAACGCCGACAGGGCGCTTGGATTCATGATTTCCGGTGCGCAGCGAATGGAGATGCTGCTGCGCGATCTTCTGGCATATTCGCAATCCGGTTCCGATGCCGATCCGGCCGGAGCCGTGGATTGCCAGACGGCGCTGTCGCGCGTGGCGTACAATCTCGAAGCCAGCATCCAGCAGAATCAGGCCACCATCACCTGGACCCGTCTTCCCGCCGTCCGCGGTCACGAAGTCCGAATCGTGCAGCTGTTCCAGAATCTGATTGGCAATGCGATTAAGTACCGCAGCGCGAATCCGCCGGTTGTTTCGGTTACGGCGGAACCCAACGGCTCCAATATCCTCTTTTGCGTGGAAGACAACGGGATGGGTATCGATCCCGAGTACGCCCAGCAGGTATTCGGTATTTTCAAACGCCTGCACGGGCACAAGTATCCCGGCACGGGTATTGGCCTTGCCATATGCCAGCGGATTGTAGAGCGCTACGGCGGAAGGATATGGGTGGAACCGGCGTCCGGAGGCGGATCGCGCTTTTGCTTCACGCTGCCCCCCGATGTTGACAATCAGCTGGCGCTGCCCGCATCGGGGCAGGCGACCGCCATGCGAAACCAGGCCGCAGCAGTTTAGTTGCGGGCTTTGCTTCCGGTAAGAACCTGCCGGACTACCGAACCCAGCTTCATGAACTCTTCGAGATCGAGCGGCTTTTGGAAATAGTGGCTGGCTCCGAGTCTTGCGACGCAGTTTTTATCCGAGGGTGAGTCAGACGACGTCACCACAACCACCGGCGTGTCCCCGCAAACTGTACTTTTTCTAATGCTTTCGAGCACGCGGGCTCCGCCTTTTCGGGGAAGGTTAAGGTCGAGCAGGATGATGTGCGGCTGCGGCCAGTCGTCGCCACGCTCCATGGATTCCAGAAGATCGACCGCCGCTTCACCGTCCATGGAAAGGTGAAAATTGCAGTCCATGCCTTCCAGCTCGAGCGCCTGACGCATCAGTAACTCGTCAGCCTCGCTATCTTCAATCAGCCAAATGTGTATCTTTTCGGTCATGGCAGGCATGGCGGGTACTGGAATCATGCTGATACCAGAGTTGGAAGCGATGAGTTCGGACATCATAGCGCCAGTCTGAAGCGGTGTCTTAAGCATTTCGCGCTCCAACAT
Source organism: Acidobacteriota bacterium (assembly GCA_048498815.1). Taxonomy (GTDB): domain Bacteria; phylum Acidobacteriota; class Terriglobia; order Bryobacterales; family Bryobacteraceae; genus BOG-234. Next base: position 36,263 of record JBEHXG010000029.1, read on the forward strand.
TCTTGGGGCGGAAACGGTGCCGGGTAATACCGAAAATATTGCCGGGGCGGAAAGGGGGCTGAAGATTTTGCACCGCCGCGCAAGCGACGGGCGCGCACTTTCTTCACTGGACCACGAAATCTGAGTCGGTTTGCCGATGGACGCCGGAGTGCATAACGGGGCGGGATGACCAGAGAGTGCTATGGCCAGGCCTATCAGCGCGGGTTCGATCTTACCTTGAATTTCCTGAGGTCGCGCGGTGTTCCTGCCGAAAATGCCCGTGAGGCGACACAGGCAGCCTGGGTAAAAGGCTGGGAACGGCTTGAGCAACTGCGAAATGAAGATCTGGTGGTTGCATGGGTAAATACCATTGCCCTCAATGTTTACAGGCGTGCCCGCCGCTTTGAGGCGAGCTGTCGCACGCTGCCGGATCTGCACACTCGCCCCGGGGTCAACCTCGCGGCTATCGACATTGGACGCATTCTTAAGGTGTGCAGACCTACAGATCGCGCGCTCCTGGAGCATGTGTTAGTCGGGCTCAGCCCCCGGGAAATCGCTCTTCAGCGCGGCGTGCCGGAGAGTGCGATCAGGGTCAGGCTGCTTCGTGCGCGACGCGCTGCCCGCCTGCGCATCCAGCAGGTCGGCCACTGACTTTGGCCCCCAGCTTGCTCTTGATGCGAGTGCGATTGCATGGTTCGGTGACTCCGGCGGTGAAACGCAGGAAGAATCCTTTAGCCGGCGCGGACAGCCTCCCTCCAATGAGGTGAGCATCCACGCCGGCCTTTTTTTATGCCTGAAACAAATGCCGGTTCTGAACCTGCGGACTGCGTTGACCTTGCATCGGAAGAGTCGTTTCCCGCGTCCGATCCGCCTCCCTGGACTTCCGGTGAAGAAGAGCGCCCTTCGAGAATCGAACACGATTTCCTTGGCCCCGTAAGGGTTCCCCGGGACGCTCTTTACGGAGCGCAAACGCAGCGCGCGAGGGAAAACTTTGACGTCGGCCCGTACTCTCTGCAGCCGGAACTGATCCGCGCCCTTGGACTTGTGAAGGCCTGTGCGGCTCGCACTAATGCCGAACTCGGAGAGCTCTCACCAGAACTGGGGAAAGCGATCGAACAAGCTGCGGCCGGCATAGCGGCTGGCGCTCACTATGACCAGTTCGTCGTGAATGTGTTTCAGACGGGCAGCGGTACCTCCACCAACATGAACGCAAATGAGGTGATCGCGAAACTGGCCGGAGCCCATGCGAACGATCACGTGAATCGGGGGCAATCGAGCAACGACGTGTTTCCCTCCGCGATGCACGTCGCGGCCGCGGTGCAGATCACGGAGCGTTTGCTGCCTTCGATGGCATTGCTGCGCGGCGCCTTCGCGGCGAAAGCGACCGAATTTCAGGATGTCGTCAAGATGGGACGAACGCACCTGAACGACGCTGTCCCGTTGACTCTCGGGCAGGAGTTTAGCGGATATACCCATCAGGTTGCAGCGTCGATCGAGCGCATCGAATCAACCTTGATGGGCCTGTATGAGCTGCCGCTTGGCGGCACTGCGGTGGGTACGGGAATCAACGCCGCCCCTGGGTTCGCGGCCCGCACCATCCTGATGATCCGGGAGCGAACGGGGCTCCCATTTTGTGAAGCGCGCAATCACTTTGAAGCCCAGGCAGCGCGTGACGCTGTGCTGTTTGTGAGCGGCGCGCTAAAAACTTACGCTGCAGCTCTGACTAAGATTGCTAATGACCTTCGATGGATGGGCTCCGGCCCGCGGGCCGGGCTGGCCGAAATCCGCCTGCCTGAATTACAACCCGGTTCCAGCATCATGCCAGGTAAGGTGAATCCGGTGATTCCGGAAAGCGTGCTGATGGCCTGCGCGCAGGTGTTCGGGCACGATGCCGCGATTACGTGCTGCTGCGCCTCGGGGAACTTCGAACTTAATACGATGATGCCTCTCATCGCGTACGACCTGCTTGATTCGATCGCTCTGCTCGCATCGGTGTCGCGGAATTTTGCGGAGCGCTGCGTGTCCGGGATAGAAGCCGCGCGCGAGCGGGCTGCGGCCTGCGTCGAGCAATCGCCGGGACTGGCGGCCTTTCTGGTTCCCGTAGTGGGCTATGAACAAGCTGCTGCGATTGCCCGGCAGGCGCTCGATTCCGGCACCAGCGTTCGTGAGACCGCTATTCTGCGCAGTGGTCTGAGCGTGGAGAAAATTAATGAACTGCTGCGGAATTCGGCACCGTAGTCTTCACAGTGAGTGACGCACCCACGCGATGAGAACATCGATGCTACGGCATATCAGTGGCAGGGAAAACAATCCCCAGCCAGTCATTGCGAGAAGCTTCCAGATACCAAGCCGGGTTCTTACGTCGCTCAGCGTCTCTTCTGTCTCGCGCGCCCAAATGGTTCGTCGCTGAATTTCATCCTGAAGGCGCGCGCGCTCAATCTCCTGAAAATCGGACCAGGCGGACAGATTGAAGGACGGCACTTCGCTCTCGCCAAGGTCCATCCCGATAGCTTTTGCAAAGTCATCAGTTTGAGCCGGCACTTGTCTTCTCCCCCGAATCGGAAATTCCGGCACACTCCCGGGTTTCCGCAACAGTGTCAAAGCACCCGAAATGCCAAAATCAAAAAGACCAATAAATAAAATGCTACGAAATCGGGGTCCGAACGGTGATGGCCAGTCCACCCTGGGCCTGCAGCGTGGCGGCGATGCTTCCTCCGTGGACCTCTACGGCTCTGCGACAGCGGGCAAGCCCCAGGCCGAAGCCGGGATAGTCCCGCCGCGGATGCATGCGCGCAAAGGGTTGGAATAGCTTTTCAACGCTTGCCGCATCGAGTCCCTGGCCATTGTCTGCGACTGTTATTGCAAGCATGCCGGGTGCGTCCAGGGTTACGGAAATGCGAATCTCCAGAGCTTTATCCGGGTTCCGAAAGCGATGCGCGTTCGTAACGAGCTCGCGCAGAACAGCCTGGAGCGCCGAGGGAACGGTAGTATCAATCTCGTTCGAGATAGCGAGGGAGGCCCCGGGTGTTGTTGTTTTCGATTCAGCAACCAGCCCCTTCAACAAAAGGCCGAGCCCCGTGCGTTCCGAGACGCGCCCGGCATCGAAGTACGCCGTCATGGCTGAGATGAGGTTATTCATCTCGGTCGCAGCTCTTGACGCTTCCTCAATATAGCCGCGTTCCGGCCCGTCCTTCGGCAGTGTGTCGCGAACCTGAATCATCTGCAGGCGCGTGTTGATGGTGCGAAGACTGGCGCGCAGATCGTGCGCGAACGCAAACATCAGGCGATCTTCGGTTTGCGGCGACTGCATGCTGCTCAGAGCGGAACTTCTTCGTCGACCCGGTCGTCCTTGCCGGCCTGATCGCCGAGTTGATACTGACGCAGTTTTGTGTGCAGAGTGCGCGTGCTGATGTCCAGAATCGATGCCGCCCTGGTCTTATTCATACCAACGTGGGCCAGTGTGGATTCGATGAGCACCTGATCCGCCTGTTCGATCGTCATGCCAACGGTAATCGGAAGATGATCGGAGTCCGTCCGCGGCGCGGAGGTCTCACCGGCGGACGCCGGACGTACAGGGTTGCTCTCCGCAGGTTCCCGGACAGGAGCCGCAGCCACGTTTTCCGCCACCGAATGGCGGCCAAAGGGAATGTGCACCGGGCGAAGAGAGCCCGAGCCCGCCAGAATCACCGCGCGCTCCACAACATTACGAAGTTCGCGGACATTGCCCTCCCAGTTGCGCTCATTCAGGATCGCCAGGAACTCCGGGCTGGCGTCGGTCACGCGCGTTTCGTGCTTGCGATTCAGATTGTGGATCATCGCCTCCGTGATCAGCGGGATGTCGTCCTTCCGGTCTCGCAGCGGCGGCAGCTGAATATGAAAAACGTTGATGCGATAATACAGGTCTTCGCGCAACTTGCTTTCGGCAATCGCCTGAAGCGGTTCGCGGTTCGTAGCGGCGACGATGCGGACATCGGCCTTCATGTCCTGACGGGCGCCGAGGCGTCGGAACTGGAAATCTTCCAGAAACCGGAGCAGCTTTACCTGCATCGGCATGGGCATTTCGCCGAGTTCATCCAGAAAAAGGGTGCCGCCTTTCGCGGCCTCAATCGCTCCGATACGGCGCTCCGCCGCACCCGTAAACGAACCCTTTTCGTGGCCGAACAGTTCGCTTTCAATCAGCGTTTCCGGAATAGCGGCGCAATTCAGCGCCACAAACGGCCCATCGCTGCGGCGGCTGTTGTCGTGAATCGCGCGGGCGACGAGCTCCTTCCCCGTTCCACTTTCTCCCGTAATGAGAACCGACGCACTTGTGGGCGCCACCTGACGAATAATATCGAACACGTGGACCATCGAAGGCGACTTACCGACCAGGCCCCCCATCACGCCACGGAATGAGAGTTCCCGGCGAAGTTCTTCGTTTTCCGCCGCCAGGCGGCTCTGCGCGCGCGCGCGCGTCAGCAGAATATTGAGCGTGGCAATATCAACGGGCTTTTCGATGAACCAGAGCGCTCCCAGATCGTGAACCGTCGCCAGTGCCTTTTCCAGGCTTCCAAAGGCCGTCATCACAATCGAAGGAGGCATGCGGCCATCCGCGCGGAGGGTTCGCAGTAACTCGAAGCCATCCATGCGAGGCATCATCAGATCGGTAATCAGAACATTGATTACCGTTTCAGAAATCACTTTCAGGGCTTCTCGACCGTCGGCTGCTTCGCTGACTTCGTGACCGGCCTGGGAAATCACATCGGCGAGGTACTGCCGGTGATCCGCTTCGTCGTCAACTACTAGTACTCTCATGGGTGCGCGGGTTCTTCAATTATCACATGCGCGCACTTTGAGACTAGTTCTGCGACAGGAAACGACCCCATTGGCGGACCGCCACCGGATGCCGACATCGAATTACGCCGGCAGTTCTTCCACCGAAGGGAAACCGTGCTGACGGCGGCCGAGATCGCCGTCATATTTGCGCGTGGTTTTAAACAACTCGAACCGTCCGTCTGAGCCAGGGAATCGGCAGCGGTCTCGCAGCTTTTGCATCTCGGCGTTCGTCATCGATTTGAAACCTGCGGCAATCGCGGCGTTCTGCTTCAGGACTGCCATCGATTCCATGCCGCTAATCGTGGTGGCGACCGGGAGACTCATGGCGTAACGCAGCGCTTCTTCCGCCGTTGCCACGCCGTGCGTCACGATCTCCCCGCTGCCTCCCATGCTCTTCATTCCGAGCGGCGTAATGCCGCGGCGTGTCAGTTCAGGCAGAACCTGCCGTTCGAAGCTGTGAAAATCGGCGTCGAGACAGTTGAGCGGCATCTGTACGGTATCGAAAGGGAAATCGTGCGCAAGCATTTTCAAATGAATGGATGGATCCTTATGGCCGGTGAATCCGACGAACCGGACCTTGCCGTCCTTCTTCGCCTGCGCGAGCGCTTCCACAGCACCATCGGGACGGAAGGCCAGGTCCGGATCGTTGTCGTAAATGACCTCGTGAATCTGCCAGACGTCGAGATGATCCGTGCCAAGACGTTTGAGTGATTCCTCGAGCATCTGCATGGCGAGCTTCTTATCGCGTCCATGAGTGCAAAGCTTGGTCATCAGAATGGCGCGATCCCGCTTGCCCCTGAGAGCGGCGCCCATCCATTCTTCGCTGACGCCTTCGTGATATTCCCATGCGTTATCGAAAAAGTTGACACCGGCATCGAGGGCGGCGGCGACCATTTCCGTGGCGTCCTTCTGGCTTTCCGCCGATCCCAGATGATAACCGCCCATTCCGAGGATCGAAACCTCCAGACCGGTGCGTCCCAGTGGGCGTTTCGGAATCTCTGTTGTGGCCGTATTTTGCGCCATCGCGATTTCTCCCATCGCCGGTCCAATTGTGGCGGTCTCCAGAAATTTCCTGCGTGTCAGCTGTTGCATAGATCAGGTTATTGGGTTGGGTGGGGAAACGGCTTGCCTGAGTTGTCTGTCGCTCGCATCATTTCCTTCACTTCGGCCTGCTGTTCGTCCAGTGGGAACTGATGGGCAAGACGCGCCTCGGGATTATCGAACTTAAGCGAAACCTTGTAGAGTTCGAAGCGACCGTCACCCGCATAGTCCCTGACACGCGAGCGCAGCGCCTGCATCTCCTGCTGCGCCATCGGCTGGAAGTTTTGCGCGATCTTGAGATTCTGCTGCAGGATTTCCTTCTTCTCCATACCGGTGATGGTGGTGCTTACCGGCAGACTCATGGCATAGCGCAGACTTTCTTCCGCGCTGATGGCGCCTTTGCGGATCGCATCGCCGTGCCCGCTGAGTGGCTTCATTCCAAGGACGGCGATGCCGCGCCGATTGAGTTCGGGAAGCACCTTTTGTTCGAAGCTGCGGAAGGTGCCATCGAAAGGATTCAGCGGCATCTGCACGGCATCGAACGGAAAGCCGGTAGCCAGCATTTTGAGATGGATGGCGGGATCTTTGTGACCGGTGAACCCGACGAAACGAACTTTGCCCTGTCGCTTCGCCTGCGTCAGCGCTTCCGCCGCGCCACCTTTGCGAATGAAGAGATCGGGGTCGTTATCGAACGAAACACCGTGAACCTGCCATAAATCGAGATGATCCGTCTGCAGCCGATTGAGCGACTCCTCGAGCATACGCATCGCAAGGTCCGCATCACGGCCATGCGTGCAGACCTTTGTCATGAGAAAAGCGCGCTGCCTCACTCCTTTGAGAGCCTGCCCCATCCAGACTTCGGTCTTGCCGCGATGGTACTCCCAGCAGTTATCGAAGAACGTCACACCGCCGTCGAGCGCAGTTCTAACCAGCTCCGTCGCCGCAGTCGAATCCTCCGCATCGCCCAGATGGTGGCCGCCGAAGCCCAGCGCGGAGATCCTGATATCCGCGTGACGACCGAACGGGCGTTGAGCAATTCCGGTAGATTCCGGCATGCGCGCCAAAACAGCACGCTGGGGGCCTTTTAAAAATTAACTCACGGGTTCGAGTGTAATGATGAGAGACTTCGAAACCGGCTGATTGCTCTTGTCGGCAACGTCGCGAATGGGTACCAGGCTGTTCGCCTCGGGGAAGTAGGCGGCGGCGCACCCGACGGGAATCTCGAACGGGATGGCTTTGAAACGCTTCGCGCGGCGCGATTCGCCTTCGAAATGGCTGACCAGATCGACCCACTGGTGTTCGCGGATTCCCAGACGCGTCATATCTTCTTTGTTGAGGAACACGACGCGGCGACCGTTGAAGATTCCCCGATAGCGATCGTTCTCGCTGTAGATCGTGGTGTTGAACTGATCGTGACTGCGGATTGTTGTGAGCAATAACTGGTCCGGCTTAAGATCACGGCATGGAATGGCGTGAACCGTGAATTTCGCTCGCGCCGAAGGCGTGCGAAATTTGCCCTGATTCGGAGGATTCGGAAGATAGAATCCTCCTGGCTCCCGAACCCGCGCGTTATATTGCGTGAAGCCGGGGACCACGTGTTCGATGTGATCGCGGATGCGATCGTAATTGTCGATCAGCCCCTGCCAATCGACCGTAGTCTTGCCATTGAGCGTCGCCTTCGCAATTCCGGCAATGATGGCCGGCTCGCTCTTAAGGTGCCTCGATCCCGGCTCCAGCGACCCATGCGACTGATGCACGACTCCGGTTGTGTCTTCTACGGTCACGAACTGCAGACCGCTTTTCTGCTCGTCGATTTCCGTGCGGCCGAGGCAGGGGAGTATCAGTGCCTGCTCGCCTGTAATCAAATGAGCGCGATTCAGTTTCGTTGAGATCTGCACGGTCAGGCGGCAGCGCTGCAGGGCTTCAGCGCCGTATTTCGTGTCGGGCGTGGCCGAAAGAAAGTTGCCGCCAAGGCCAATGAAGACCTCTACGTCACCATTGTGCATCGCCTCAAGTGTGCGAACGGTGTCGAAGCCGTGGCGTTCCGGCGGATGAAAGTGGAATTCCTCCCCCAGCGCTTTCAGAAATTCCGGACTCATCTTTTCCCAGATGCCAACCGTCCGATCTCCCTGCACATTGCTGTGGCCCCGCACCGGGCAGAGACCCGCGCCGCGCCGGCCGATCTGTCCGCGCAGCAACGCGAAGTTTACAATGCTTTGAACATTACCCACACCGTTCCGATGCTGCGTAATGCCCATCGCCCAACAGCAGATCATGCGCTCGGACTCAATCGCAATCTGTGCCGCGTTCCGGATGAGGCTGCGTGAGAGACCGCTCTCCCGTTCGATGATCTCCCAGCTTTCTTCCCGAATGTCGCGCGCGAATTCCTCGAAGCCCTCCGTGTGATGTTCGATGAAGTCGTGCGCCAGGATCCTGCCACCAGTGCGCTCGTCTTCTTCGAGCATGATTTTCATCATGCCCTTCAGCACCGCCACATCGCCGTTGATCCGCACGGGCAGGAAAAGGCAGGCCAATTCAGTCCCGTTGCTGAGAATGTTGAGCGGCTCCTGCGGATTCTTGAATCGACGAAGGCCGGTTTCCTTCAGAGGATTAATGCTGACGATCCGGCAGCCATTGCGAACCGCCGTCTGCAGTTCGGTCAGCATGCGCGGATGATTGGTGCCGGGATTTTGTCCGATTACGAAGATGGCATCGGCGTGGCTGAAATCCTCTATTTTTACCGTGGCCTTGCCAAACCCGATGGCCTCTGTCATACCAGTGCCGCTGGATTCATGGCACATGTTGGAGCAGTCCGGCAAATTGTTCGTGCCGAACTGCCGGGCGAAAAGACCGTAAAGAAAAGCTGCCTCGTTGCTGGCGCGCCCGGAAGTGTAGAAAGACGCCTGATCCGGCGACCGGAGTGCATTCAGTTCGTGAGCGATTAACTCAAAAGCGGCACCCCATTCAATGGGTTCGTATCGGTCGGAGTGCGCACGGCGAACCATTGGATGGGTAATCCGCCCCAGCTTTTCGAGCTCATAGTCTGATCTTTCCAGAAGCTGCGGAATGGAGTAGTGTGCGAACACGCGCGGAGTTAATCGCCGTGTTGTCGCCTCCGATGCCACGGCTTTGGCTCCGTTTTCGCAGAACTCCGCTACCTTGCGTTCGCCATCGGGATCGGGCCAGGCGCAACTGGGGCAATCGAAGCCATTCTTCTGATTGACTCGCAGCAGTGTACGCAGGCTGCGGTCGACACCCATTTCCCGAATCCCGAAGTGCGCCGTCTCATAAATCGACGCCAGACCCGCCGCGGACCGATCGCGGTATATCTGCTTCGCGCCCACTTTTTCAAGCGGCGACTCATCGCCGGGCACACCGCGCGCCAGCCATGCCTCCCGGTCGGTTGGTTTTTCCGTGTCTGTCTGAAAGGGCGCGCTGTTTTCGTCGTGTTCGTGTTTGTGCATGGCGCGAAAGGATTATGATGTCAGACTCATGCGCCGGGGCGCAGACCGCAGAAGCGCTTTGCGGGCGAAGTGCGTGGTCAGGCCGTAGATGAGATGCTGTCCAAGCGCCTTTGCGCGGCTTGCGGTCCGATTCGGGTCCGGTGGACCGCTCAGACCCAGCGCCGGTACCGCGATTTCGTCGGCAGCTACCCAGACTGCTGCGCCGAATGCCGTGCCCGCCCCCGATTTCGCGACCGGCGCAGTCGTCGCCAGAGCTCCGTAGGCAGCGCCGAGAGCCGTACCGAAGGCGTAGTGGACGAGCGGCCCGGCCCACTTCTTTTCCGGCTCTGTAAGATTGCGATGCAGCAGACGAGAGGAAATCGCCTGAGCCGTTTTCACCGTCGCATCGTCTCCGTGAGGCAGAACGTCGTCCGGTTCGGGCGCCGGCCCGTTCCATGCGCGCTCCGCAAGTGTAACTCCCTTTTGGGAGAGATTCATCACGAAGCTGGCGGCAAGACCGCCAAGCGCTCCGGCCACAATGCTTCGGGCAAGGTTCGGTTTCTTCACGCCAACTGCTCGCAGCAGGTAGCGTACCGAAGCGGAAACTTACTGTGCCGGCGTCTTGGCGAGTTGCTGTTTCGTCCAGTTGCGATCGGGATCGAGTGCCAGCGATTTGGTGAGCGCTTCATGGGCTTTCGCGTTCTGCTTCTGTTTCCGCAGCGCAATTCCCATCCACAGATATGCTTCTGCCGATTTTGGATCGAGGGCGATTGCACGCTGAAAGTCCCTGATCGCGTTGGCCGGGCCACCGCCGAAGTTATCCGGCAGGTAGTAATACCCGACACCGTGAGCCAGGAATGCGGCCGAAGATTTCGGATCCATCGCAACCGCTTTATCCAGAGCCTCTTTCGCCTTCTTGCCGTAGATCAGAATACCCGCCATGGGATTAGCCGGGACGATCTGGCCGCAGAGCGTTCCGAGGATTGTGTAATAGGCGGCATTTTTCGGATTGATGTCGATCGCCTTGTCGGCCATCGCGACGCCGGCCTCCGCCGATCGCTTCGATCCACCCTTATCGCCCGTCTCCATGGCGACTTCGGCCGCGTAAGACCAGGCCAGAGCGGCTCGATACCATCCGTCGGCATCTCCTGCGCGCTTCCCGGCCGCAGCCTGTAGTGCGTTAGCGCGGGATTCCAGGCCGCCGCGATCCTGCTTGTCCCTCAAAACGGTCAACTCATCCGCCCCGAGGCAGAGCAACGGGAGAAATAACAAGGCGGTCAGAAATCGCATCTCAAATCGTATGATGCAGAACGCCGCGAGACGGGTTCGTTTTGTAGCGAGAAATTTATAACGAACCAAATCAGAGTGCGGCAACGCGACGCTGTACAAACAGGAAGTAAGCTCCCATCAAGGTGAGCACCAGGCCATTAATCATGAGCACCAGGGGCGCGGTCAGCATCGGGACCAGCCATCCGGTGAGCACGCTGCCGAAGGGCATACCGCCGCGAAACGCCACCATATATACGCTCATGACGCGCCCCCGCATATCGTTCGGTGTGATCAACTGCACCAGGGAAGAGATCATGGCAAACGCGCACATCATCATCGCACCGGTAATGAAGAGCATCCCGCAACTCAACGGTACCGACTTCGACTGTGCGAAACCAGCCATCGCCAAACCCATCGTCGCAAGCGAACCCAAAGCGATGCGGCCCTTGTTATGAACATCGCCAAGCCACGCCACAGTTAACGCGCCCGTAATCGAACCCAGGCCTGACGCCGCCAGGAACAGCGTGTAAGTAAGCGCATCGCGCCCGAAAACGAATTTCGCGAATACCGGCAGGAAGGTAATTGCCGGAATTCCCATCAGCGTCATGACGAACGCAATCGCGATGAGCGTGACCATAGCCCCCTGGGTACTGATGAAACTGAAGCCCTGCTTCATACTCGTCATGACAGACTCACCCGTGCGTGGCGGACTGAAGTTGATCTGCAGCCGGAGCAGGGAAATGATCACGGCCAGAAAGGACAGCGCATTCAACCCAAAGCACCAGGCTGGCCCGGCATACTTCAAAGCAAAGCCGCCAACCACCGGGCCAATGACACGTGCCAGGTTGAACTGAATCGAATTGAGCGCGATAGCGTTCGGCACATCGGCCTTCTCCACCAGACTCGGCACCAGCGCAGAATATGCGGGCCCCCCGAACGACTGCGCCGTACCCACCACAAACGACAGCGCCAGAATATGCCAGATCTTTACATGATCCGTGTAGATCAGGATGGCAAGCAGCGTAGCCGAAATCATCTGCACCACCTGCGAGCCAATCAGGATAAAGCGCCGATCCACACGATCCGCCAGTACCCCCCCAATCAGCGAAAACAGGAAGATCGGAATGTCCCCCAGGAAGGCATCCAGCCCCAGCAGAAAAGGCGAATTCGTGAGCTGCAGCACGAGCCAGTTCTGCGCGATCTCCTGCATCCACGTGCCAATACTCGAAGTACAGGCGCCAATCCAGAGGATGCGGAAGTCGCGGTAATGAAATGCTTTGAAGACGCGTCGAAACAAGGGGTGTTGTCCGCGTCTCTTAGGGCAGGGGATTCGGACGTTTAATGAGGTGGACGAGATTTCCGTCGCAGTCGTTAAAGAACGCGAGGCGGTTGCCCTGAGTCTCGAACGGATCGCCGATCATCTGCACGCCCTTCGCCTTCAGCGCTTCCACTGCGGCGTCGAACTCATCCACTGCGATAGCCATATGCCGGAACCCGGCGTCCTTATTGTTAGCCAGAACCTGCGGCGCGTCGAGTGGTTTTGTGGCCGGTATGATCTCCAGCATCCAGTCGTTCGCGGCGCGCACGAAGTAATTTCCCGCGTAGGTGAAGTTGATGCGGAAGCCGAGAATGTCTACGTACCAGTTCGCGAGCTTTTCCGGATTCGGCGACGAGATCGCCACATGTTCAATTCCCTGAAACATAAACGATGATTGTAGCGCGTACCGGCCCGGCGCTTGTCAGGCTTCGACCGCTGCGTTCACCGTCTTCTCCGCTGCCGTCTCGCCCGGAGGCGTCGGCACGAATTCGCGCTTGTATTTGCACTCTCCGTTCGGACACGCGAGGAACGCGCCGGCCTTCAGGTATTTTTCCACCATATATGGGCTGCCGCAGTCCGGGCACTTTTCATCGACGGGTCTGGCCCAGGCCACGAAGCTGCAGTCCGGGTAACGGCTGCACCCGAAGAAGGTTTTGCCGCGCTTGGAGCGGCGCTCCACTACATCGCCCTCGCTGCATTCCGGACACTTCACGCCAATCGTCTTCTGCTTCACGTACTTGCAGGTCGGGTAGCTGCTGCAGGCCGTGAACTCCCCAAAGCGTCCGAACTTCTGAACCAGGTTGCTGCCGCATTGCGGGCACTTCTCATCCAGCGGAACATCAGCCTTCTTTTGCGAACCGCCGATCTGCTTGGTGGTCTTGCAATCGGGATAGCCAGAACACGCGTAGAACGTCCCGAACCTGCCCTTTTTGAGCACCATGGGACGGCCGCAGTTTTCGCAGTACTCTTCGTCACCCTGATCGGACAGATCAGCGCCGTCCAGATCGGGCAGATCGACCGTCAGCTCACGCGTATAGGTGCATTCCGGATAACCCGTACAGGCGAGGAAGCTGCCATGCTTGCCCCACTTGATCACCAGCGGCTTGCCGCACTTGTCGCAGGTAAGATCGGTAGGCTTTTCCATGCGCTTGATGTTGGTCATCTGCGTCTCCGCAGTTTCCAGATCGCGCGTGAAACGCTCGTAGAACTCCGCCATGGCCTCGCGCCAGTCGAGCGTGCCTTCTTCAATGTCGTCAAGCTCGTCTTCCATGCGCGCCGTGTAGAGCACATCGAAGATGTCGCCAAAACTTTCGAGCAGAAGGTCGGTCACCACCATGCCGAGTTCGGTCGGCTTGAAGCGCCCGCCTTCCTTTGTCGCGTACTGACGTTCCTGAATCGTTGAAAGAATCGAAGCGTAGGTGGAAGGGCGGCCCACGCCGTCGGCTTCCAGTTTCTTCACCAGCGTGGCTTCGTTGTAACGCGGAGGAGGCTCGGTGAAATGTTGCTCCGGCTTCAGTTCCAGCAGCTTCAGCTCTTCGCCTTCGGTCACTACCGGTAGTTTGTGCTTCAGCTCTTCGTCTTCTTCATCCTTCTGGTCCTTGCCTTCTTCGTAGACCTTGAGGAAGCCGTCAAACTTCATCACGGAACCGGTTGCACGGAATGCGTATTCTGCCTTCGACTTGCCTTCCACCGCCAGATCAATCGTCGTCTGATCGAAGACGGCGGGCGTCATTTGCGACGCGAGGAAGCGCATCCAGATCAGCCGATAAAGCTTCAGCTGATCTTCGGCCAGATACTTCGCCATCTCATCCGGCGAGCGCATCGCAGAAGTCGGGCGGATCGCTTCGTGCGCATCCTGGGCGGCCTTCTTCGTCTTATATACGTTCGGCGCTTCAGGCAAATATTCAGCACCGTACTTCTCCCCGATATACCCGCGCGCTTCCACTATTGCGTCGTCGGAAACGCGCGTCGAATCGGTACGCATATAAGTGATGAGACCGACTGCGCCTTCTTCGCCGATCTCCACGCCTTCGTAAAGCTGCTGCGCGAGCATCATCGTGCGCTTCACGCTGAAGCGCAGCTTGCGTGACGAATCCTGCTGCAGCGTGGATGTGATGAACGGCGCCACCGGATTACGGCGCTTCTCCTTCGTCCCAACTGACCGAACGAGGAACTTCTGCCCATCGAGATCGGCAACCAGCGCATCGGATGAAGCCTGATCCCCGATCACCGGCGTTTCGTCGTTCTTCCGCGTCAGTCGAGCGTCGAAGTTGGGTTTCTTCTTCGCGGCCAGGCTGGCGTCCAGCGTCCAGTACTCCTGCTTCACGAAAGCGCGGATTTCCCGCTCGCGTTCCACAATCACGCGCACCGCAACGGTCTGCACACGGCCCGCGGAAAGTCCCCGCCGGACCTTATCCCACAGCAGCGGGGAAATCTTATAGCCCACCAGGCGATCCAGCACTCGCCGCGCCTGCTGTGCATTCACCAGGTTCAGGTTCACCAGCTGCGGCTTCTCGAAAGCCTTCTGCACCGAAGTCTTCGTGATTTCGTTAAACATCACGCGCAGGAACTTCGGACCTTCAGATGCCTTCTTCGCTTTCAGCTCCTCTTCCAGATGCCAGCAGATCGCCTCGCCTTCGCGATCCGGATCGGCCGCGAGGTAAACGGTTTTTACTTTCTTGGCTGCGTCGCGAAGCTCCTGAATGAGCTTCTTCTTCCCTTCGATGACTTCGTACTTCGGAGCAAAGCCGTTATCCACGTCGACCGACAGGTTCTTCTTGGGAAGATCCTTCACGTGGCCCAGGGAGGCTTTTACAACGAAGTCCTTCCCCAGATATTTGTTGATCGTCTTGGCCTTCGCGGGCGATTCGACGATGACGAGAGCTTTTGCCATAAAATTGCATTCTCAGCATAAACCACTGCTGATGCTGCCTTACCACACTTTAATAAAGAGCCGTCCCGGCAGCTGCTTCACCAGACCCTGAATCTCCATTTCAAACAGCGAGGCGATGATCTCCGATGGCGAGACTTCCTGGCACGCGTCCGCGATTGCGTCAAGATGGATGGCCTGGTCTGTTTTCAGTTGCTGAAGTACGGCCCTCGCGATCTTTGCGTTCGGGTCTGGTGCATCAGATGCAGCCGATGCGGAAGTGGATGCAGCCTCTACGCCAAGCCCCTGATTCAGAAGGCGTTCCCTTCCAGCCTGGATAAGCCTTTGCTGGGCCGCCAGCGGCAGTTCCGCCACCACGTCGTTCCAGTCCTGAATCAGTTTCGCGCCCTGTTTGATGAGCAAATTCGGTCCCCAACTCATCTTCGAGGTGATGTTCCCCGGGACCGCCAGAACTTCACGCCCCTGATCGAGCGCCAGCCGGGCAGTGATGGCAGAGCCGCTGTATTGCGCGCCTTCCACTACCAGCAGCGCCACACTAAGGCCGCTGATGATCCGGTTTCGGATGGGGAAGTTCTGCGGAAATGCGGTGGCGCTCATCGGAAATTCGGAAATGATCAGTCCCTTAGCTGCAATATCCGCCGCCAACCTGCGGTTCTCGGAGGGGTAAACGACATCGACGCCGCATCCAAGAACCGCGATTGTGGTGCCCTGAGCCGCAAGCGTCGCCTTGTGAGATGCGGAATCGATTCCGCGCGCCATCCCGGAAACGATCGTGACGCCGGCCCGAGCCAGGTCGCCGGAAAGCCGCTCCGCCGCCGCCACTCCATAGGGAGTGGGATGCCGGGTTCCAACGACGCCCACATTCACGGCCGAAAGCAGATCAATCCGCCCCCGGCAGAACAGCACAGGCGGCGGATCAAAAACCCGCCGCAGCAATTCCGGATAGCGCTCATCGCCGAGCGCGACCACCTCCGCGCCGGCCTCCCGGACCTTCTGCTGCTGGTCGGCCGCGTCTTCAAAGCTACACCCGCTGGCAATCGACCGCGCCAAAGCTCCCGGCACCCCGGCGCCTTCCAACTCCCCGGCCGAAGCATGGAAAATCGCCCGAACACCCCGAAACCGTTCCAGCAGAACCGAAGCCCGCCGTGTCCCCAGCCCCGGCATCATTCTTAATGCCAGCCAGTAGAGTTCTTCCTCGCCTCCGGAGGCGATCGTTGTCTGAGTTGCCGTCGTCATTGCCTGATATAGTTGGTTTTTCGCCCCCCGATTCTCAAAAGAAAATGCAGAACTCAGTTGCCGGACACCTGTCGCCGCGCGTGATCGAAGCTGCCGACGCCAGCCGCTCAGAATTCGAATCCGCCCAGCCATTCCGTCACATCTGCATCGAAGACTTCTTCGATCCGGGCTTCGCCGAGCGCCTCCTGGCGGAGTTTCCAACCTTCGAAACCAGGCTTGCGGTGAACGAGGGTGGCGCCACCGGCGGTAAAGCCGTGAACACGAAGATTCGCGAGATCAGTCCGGCCTACCAGGAACTCTACGACTTCATCTCCTCCCGCCCGTTTCTCGATTTCATGTCGCGGCTGTCGGGCATCCCGGACCTCCTGCTCGAAGCCAAAATGTACGGCGGCGGCACACACGAAAACCGCCACGGCCAGGAACTTGATCCTCACATCGATTTCAATTACGCCCAGGACGACGGCCTGCACCGTCGCCTGAATCTGATCGTCTATCTCAATAAAGACTGGAACGCCGATTGGGGCGGCGCTATCGAGATTCATTCCAACCCGCGCCTGCCGGAAGAAAACCGGATTCGCGCCTTCGATCCGCTGTTCAACCGCGCCGTCATGTTTGAGACCAATGAGATCTCCTGGCACGGTTTCCCGAAAATTGACCTTCCGGAAGCCGAGCGCCACCGCTCCCGGAAGTCGATTTCCATCTATCTATATACGAAGGACCGCCCGGAAGGCGAGATCGCCCCCGAACATGGAACCTTCTACGTCCAGCGCCCGCTGCCCGCTCACCTGAAGGCCGGGCACACCCTCACCGAAGCGGACGTTTTCGAGCTGAAATCGCTCTTCACTCGCCGCGACCGCTGGATCGAGCTTTACCAGAAGATGGAGCTCGATAAGAACCGAACCATCGCGCAGCACGGCTCCTACATTGCCCTGCTGAAAAGCAACCTGCGGCTGCCGGTAACTGGCTATGTTCTGCAGGAAGGTGAGGCCTCGGGAGCTTTTCAGGATGGATGGATGGCGCCCGTCGCGAAAACCTCGATTCGTCCGCTGGAGCCGGTGAAGTCAATCAGTCTGCGATCGTACCGGCCGGACGAAGCCGGCGGAGGCGTTGTAACACTGCTCGTGGATGGCGCGGTCATCAAAGAGTCGCGCGTGAAGGCCGGTCTGATGGAAGTGCAGGCGCCGCTGAACCGCAGGCGTGACCAGGCTTTCTCTCTCGAAATTCGCTTTCAGCCCGATCAGGCCTGGGCCGCACCGGGCGATGACCGCGAACTTGCGCTCAAGCTGATAGAAATCCGGGTGGAGCACACAAAGTGAGCGAGGAAGAAAATCGCCCCATCTACGTAGCGAGAAGCCTGGCCGATGCCCAGCGGGTTGAGGCCGCGCTGACTGCCGCCGACGTCGAATATCTCGTGGAACCCGATACCTACCAGGGCGGAGTAATCTTCCGCTCAGCGCGAGTCGGCGCTTTCTTTTACGTCGACCCCGATCAGCGCCCGCGCGCCGAACAAATTCTCTCGGAAAACGGTTTCACGCCGGCGAAATAGCGTTTCCCGTGATCCTGCGCGTCCAGCCGCTGCAATTCGACTTCGTCGCAATGGATCCTATTCGCTTCCGTGAAGGGACTGCCGGCAATACCTTCCGGGGCGCACTGGGCGTTCTTCTGCGCGGAAGCGATCTCTATCCGCAACTGTTCGCCCCCACGCGGTCCGAAGGGCCGAGCGGCATGGTTGATCGTCCGCGCCCGTTCGTCCTGCGACCGTCGCAGATCGATGGCCGCCTCTTCCTGGAAGGTATGCCTTTCACCCTGACGGTTAATCTGTTCGATCCGACCCTCCCCGCGCTCGAATCCTTGCGGGCCGTCTTCTCCGAACTGGCGGTTACAGGTCTTGGACCGGGCCGTCCCCGCGTAGCGCTGACGAGCGCCGTCCAGCTACCCGAAGCAAGTGTCTCTCTGCAACCCCGTAAAGAAGCGCAGGAGCGAATCGCGATCGAATTCCTGACCCCAACTGAACTCCGAAGCGCCGGACAAACTTTGGCCGAACCGAACTTCGACGCGGTCTTTAAGCGCGCCCGCGACCGAATCGCCGCGCTTCTCACCTTTTATCAGGGTCATACGACCCTGAAAGAAGTGATTGATTTCCGCGCCATCGGAGAACGCGCCGAAACCATCCGCCTCGCCTCAGGCGTCTGGGAACGCCACCAAACCCAACGCCGCAGCACACGCACCGGTGAGACCCACCCCATCGGCGGTTTCACGGGCCGCGCCATCTACGAAGGCGACCTCACCGAATTCCTGCCCTGGCTCGAAGCAGCCGAATGGACCGGTGTTGGCCGCCACACCGTATGGGGAAACGGCCAGATCCGCGTTTCCGCTGCGCACCCTGAATCACACGCTGGAATACAATGAACTTATGGGTACACTTGGCGGCCAGGAAATGTTGGTTATCCTGGTCCTCGCGTTACTTTTTTTTGGGCCCAAAGAACTGCCAAAGCTTGCCAGAACCATCGGCAGGGCAATGACGGAATTCCGCCGCGCTCAAAACGAGTTGAAGACCACCTTCAACCGTGAGATGGAAAACCTTGAACGGGAAACCGGAGTCCGCGAACTGACGGCCACGAATTACATGGCCGATTCCTATACGTACAGCGATCAGGATACGTATTACGATGGTTCGGAAGACTACGGAACTCCTGGAGTCTATGACACCAGCGCATCCGCAATAGAGGGCGCTGAGTATGTGCCTGGTCCTCTGCAACTTGAGGCCCCGGCTGAATCCGTTCCCCACGGACATGTGTACGATGCAGGGCACGTTTCCCCGGCCGAGGCAGGCCATGGCGAATCGCACGCACCGGCTTCTCCGCACAGCGAGGCTGGCCAGGTCTCGTAATCAGACAAGTACATGCCATCTAACGACGAAACGCGCGGAGGCAAGCCTCCCGCAGAAGAACCAGGTCTGCTGGACCGCCTGACGGGTATTTTCGGCGGCCAGAAATCGCTGTTCGGGCACGAGCCTGACCCCGAAGAAGAAGAAGGCATGGCGCGGATGAGCTTCATGGATCACCTCCAGGAGCTCCGCCACCGCCTGCTCATGATCGTCTACGGCATGCTTGCCGCCTTCGGCATCACGATCTGCTTCGCCAATCAGCTTTGGGACATGGTGTATCAGCCTGCGCACATCGCGCTGGTCCACCTCCACGTGAATCCCCCCGAGCTCGCGCAGATTTCACCAATGGACGTTTTCCAGATCGTCTGGATGAAACTCCCGCTTCTGGCCGCAATCTTCCTCGCCTCACCCTGGGTGCTCTACCAGGTTTGGGCCTTCATTGCGCCCGGGCTCTACAAGCACGAGCGAAAATGGGCTGTTCCCTTCGTCTCTTCCAGCGCGGGCCTGTTTATTCTGGGCGGTCTTTTCGCGTATTTCATTGCCTTCCGCTATGGCCTCGAATTTCTCCTGGGAATCGGTATCGGCCACGGCATACACCCCGTAGTGGACGTCGACCAGTACTACGATCTTTTCGTCGACGTCATGCTCGCCGTAGGACTGGTGTTTGAAATCCCGGTGATGCTGTTCCTGCTCACGCTGATCCGCGTCGTCAATCCCGCCTTCCTCGTCCGGCACAGTCGTTACGCCATTCTGATCATCGTCGTTGTTGCAGCGATCATTACCCCAACCGGCGATGTCTTCAATCTGACTCTCTTCGCCACCCCGATGATCATCCTCTTCTACGTGGGTATCTTCGCCAGCTATCTGCTGGTGCTGCGCCGCGAAAAGAAAAGCTTCCCGTGGGCGACCTTCCTGAAGTGGTTCGGCATCTTCCTGGTGGTAACCTCAGCGGTCGTGTGGTTCGTCGCTAATCATTACGGATTTAAATTCGTGCCACAATGGCCATTTCTCAGGAAATAACGCGAAACATGGATCTCTACCGCATAATCGACGACCTTACGACGGAGCGCGACCGAATCGTCCGCATCATTGAATCTCTGGAATTGATGGTGTACGACCCGGCGACATCCCGGCCAGCGGCAAAGCGCGGACGGAAACCCGGCGTGGCGGCTAAGAAGACAGCTGCCCGCCGGGGGCGTCCTCCAATGAACGCGGCGGAACGCGCGGCGCAGGCTGCGCGCATGAAAGAATATTGGGCAAAGCGTCGCGCGGAAAAAAACGGTGCGGCGGAATCACCTGCTGAAGCTTAGCCGGCGTGACCGGTCCAGGGTGGCAACAGGTGCTTCTGGACCTTCCCCAGCGCCGTGCGCGGTAATTTCTCCACCGTGATGAAAGCTCTCGGAATTTTGAACGACGCGAAACGCGCGCGGCATCGGCTATCCAGTTCGGATGCGTCGATCGCGCACTTCGCGACAATATAGGCAACCGGTACTTCGCCGCGCAGACGATCGGGTGCTCCAGCCACGGTAGCCTCCGCGATCTCTTCCTGTTCGGCCAGGAACTCTTCCATTTCTCTGGGATAGATATTAAACCCGCCCGAAATGATGAGATCGCCCTTGCGTCCGCGAAGCGTGTAGTAACCGTCTTCGGAAACTTCGCCGACATCTCCCGTACGGAACCAGCCGCCGTCAAAGGCGGCGCGCGTAGCCTCCGCTCGGCCCCAGTAACCGGCGAACACATTGGGTCCCCGAAGCTGAATTTCGTTGTCCACAATGCGCGCCGAAATTCCCGGCAAAGGCAGCCCGACCGTCCCCGCTCGTCGCTCGCCTGCATATGGGTTTGAGATATTCATCAGCGTTTCCGTCATCCCGTAACGCTCCAGGATCGCGTGTCCGAACTTTGCCCGAAACTCCTCAAACACCTGCGCCGAAAGCGGCGCAGAACCGGAAACGAACAGTCGCATAAAGCCGCCGATTTCGCGTGCGGCCTCGGCGGGAAAATCCAGCAGCCGCACATACACGGTCGGCACGCCAAAAAAAAGCGTCGGTCGGAACGAGAGAAACTCCTCCACAGCCTTCGCATGCTCGAAGCGTTCCAGAAGCCGCATCCGGCAGCCGCTGACCAGCCAGCAGTGGAGCCCGTTTCCCAGCGCATGTACGTGAAACAGTGGTAATGCGAGCAGGAACCGGTCCTGCGCCACGATCGACCAGCACGCTGTCAAAGTCACGCCATTCGCGGCGAAATTGTTGTGTGTGAGGATCGCGCCTTTGGAGACCCCTGTGGTTCCCGACGTATAGACCAGCGCGGCAGGCGAATCGCCATCAAGCGCTACCGCGATTCGCTCCCCTGCGGCAGGCGGATTGAGTTCATCCAGCCGCCAAAGCGGCACGTCGCCAGGCATCTCCTCCGCGGCAATTACAGCCCGTGGCTGCGCATCGGCAAGGATGTGGACGATCTCCCGCTCGCGATACAGAATATTAATCGGCACGAAGATCACACCGAGCTGTACGCAGGCCAGATAGATGTCAATCAGTTCCAGACAGTTGGCCAGATAAACGCAAAGCCGATCGCCGCGGGTAAGCCCGCGCGACTGGAACAACCGCGCCATGGCATTCGCTCGCGTGTCGATTTCACCGAACGTAAACGTCTGTCCGTTGTATTCCAGCGCAGGCTCATTTTTTCGTCCGACCAGTGAAAGATCGAACAGCTGTGTAAGGTTCATCTGGATCCCCGCATCGCGAACGCAGCTGGCATCACCGCCAGCGCGAACGCGCCAAGTGCATAAAAACTGGTCTGAAAATGGCCGGTAAGATCGGCGAGGCGGCCCACCGCCGGCGCTCCGCCCAGAATCATCACGATTCCGATCATGTTCACGAATCCCATCGCCGCGCCCGCCCGACCCGGAAACAGCGCCGCCGCGCGATTAAACACACCGGCGTAGGGCAGACCGCAGCCAAGGCCAAGCGCGACAATTCCCGCCGCCGAGACCGCCAGCGAACCGCTCCACGC
Organism: Acidobacteriota bacterium; assembly: GCA_048498815.1. Taxonomy (GTDB): domain Bacteria; phylum Acidobacteriota; class Terriglobia; order Bryobacterales; family Bryobacteraceae; genus BOG-234. The sequence goes on from JBEHXG010000029.1 coordinate 58,150, forward strand.
CAGCGCACCGCACCCGATCGCATTGAGGAGCAGGGAACTGAGAACCAGCTTTTCCGGGGCGATCCTGTGTACCAGCGAGCCACCCAGCGGACGTGAAATGATCCCCAGCAGCAGAACAGCCGATCCCATCAATCCCACCATCGTGAGCGGCATTCTGAATTCCGCGCGAAGCAAAATAGTAATCCAGCTTCCGATAACGATGACGGTTCCAAACGTGGCCATCTGGATCAACCCGAGCGTCCACAGCTCCCGGCTGCGCGCCAGATCGAGGAAGCTTCCCGGCGGATGCGCGATGCTCCGCGGCGCCTGCGCTGCCACCAGCCAGATCACCGCAGCCACTATCGCCACTACGGAGCACGCGACGAAAGCTCCGCGCCACCCCAGCGCACCCGACAAAGCCGGGACCGCGAACAGGACAAAACCGGATCCGAGCACAATCGATCCCCCATAGAACCCCTGGGCCAGGTGCAGCTCGCGACCCTCAAACCGTCCCACAACATACCGTGCGCCCGCCGTGAAACAAGCCCCCGTCCCAATGCCGGCCACCGCCTTCCACAACAGCAGCTGCCAAAACGCTCCGGCGGTCGCAAGCGCCGCATTGGCGATCGCTACCCAAAGGAGTGCAGCCGGAACCATCCGGAGGGCACCGAAACGATCCGACAGTTTGCCTCCGGGAACCTGCATCAGACCATGAGTCAGAAAGATACCCGTAGTCAGCAGCCCGGCGGTTGCCTGATCGAACCCAAATTCCCCGCGCAGCGCCGGGACCATTGGCGCCTGATTCGTGTAGTTAGCGGAGAACGCAAAACCGGCGGTGCAAACGCAAATCAGAGAGCGGCGGTCCATGGGGTGGGCGAGTGCTCAGATTATCAGAGAGACTCAGTAGTGCCACCAGTCATGAAGCCTGCGCCGTGCCGTTTCCATCCACGTTTCGCGGAAATACCAGAGCCAGAAATATTGAGAGTCGGCGCCAATCCGATATCGCGGCTCGAAACCGCTATCCTCCGCCATCTTCACCGCGTCGGCATCGGAAAACGGTGTACCAAGCCACGTATCGCCTGGCGCATGGTCCATCTGGCTTCCGCCCTGCAACTGAAACTTGAACAGCCGGCCCGGCCGCAGCAACCGATGCACCTCGCGCACATAATTTCGAATTACTTCCCTGCTCGGGATATGCTGAAAAACAATATACGAAAACGCGAAATCCACCTGAATATCGCCCAGCACCGCGAGATCCGAGCCGCTGTTCTGAAAGACATGAGCATTCGGACGATCCTTGAGCGACTCCTTCGCCTGCCGGATCATCTCGCCGCTGATATCGACTGCATACACCTCGCCGAAGATCTCCGAAAGCGCCCGCGTAATCCGGCCCGACCCGCATCCGATCTCCAGGACTGTCATCGTTTTGGGATCCTGCCCCTGGCAGATATTCCCCATGTCCGTCAAAATCTCGCGGCGCACATTCTCACGGCCGGACTCAAAATACTCATCGTCCGCCCATTCGGATTTTGCGGTCGCAATGTAATGCCGGGCGTTCTCGCGCGCCCGCGCATCCCACTCCGCCCGCATTTTTTCCCTCAGAATCAGAGACGTTTCAGACGCCGTGGCGGGCGCGGCATCGATATCGGAACGCATCTGTTATATTGTAGATGTTCAGCGCGAGTGGGCGGATAGCTCAGCTGGGAGAGCACCGCGTTCGCAATGCGGGGGTCGAGGGTTCGAATCCCTTTCCGTCCACCAAACTGTTTTGTCCGGACCGGACACACAGGTAACAGTTCGTACCTGAGACATAGGTAGGCTCTACGGGCTCTACGCCAAAGCCGGGGGGAGCCCCCGATCCCAGATTGATTCACCCACATAATACCTTTACCCGGAGTCTGTAGTTTTCGAAGTTGCGAAAGCCG
>JBEHXG010000030.1:0-58142 GCA_048498815.1 Acidobacteriota bacterium
TCGCAGCGACATAGAGCGATGTGCCGTCCGTGAAGACTTCCAGGCGGACTCGCCGACTGACGTAGCGTTTATCTGCTGCGACGCCAAACAGAATCCGATGGTCTACATCGGCCTGCCTGGCCAGTCTTATCAACAGTTCACCTTCAATCCCGCCCCGACCCAAAACGTGAAGCTGCCGAAGGCAGCCATCTCACTGGGCGACGAAATGGATAAGACATGGGGCATCGCCGTCATGAAAGGCCAGGCGACAGAAGACGATTCCGAAGGCTATGCGCTCACCAACGAGCCAAAGGCACGGCGAGCGGAACTGGCGCTGCGCGAATACGCTCTGCGAAACGAAACACTCCTCCTGCAGGTTGGGGCGTCTTCCGCGGATGCGCGCCACCGCGCCACTGCAGTTCAGATGCTTGGCTACGGCCGGCAATCCGCCGACCAGGTTAATGCGCTCGTACACGCAAGTCTCGATCCCGACGAAGAAGTTCGAAACAACGCGGTAAGAGCCCTCGAAGTCCTCGCCGGAGCAAAGCCGGACACCGCGAAGCAAATCCCGCCGGAGCCGTTTGTCCGGCTCCTCCGATCCGGCTCCTGGCTGGACCACAATAAAGCCTCGCTCGTCCTGATGGCCTTGTCGAAAATGCGCGACCCGCGACTATTCTTGCTCCTCCGCCGTGATGCTCTCGATCCCCTGATCGAGATGGCGCGCTGGCGCAATCAGGGGCACGCGGAAGCCGCGCTCACAATACTGGGCCGCATGGCCGGGCTCAGCGAAGAGACGCTGACCAAACTGCTCGAAGCCGGACAATCCGACGCGATCCTCGCAGCACTGAATCAGCCATGACGCCGGATTCGCGATTCCTCTACCAGATCGCCCGCGCATAGTTCGCCCGTATCTCCGCATCCGCCGTCACCAGCGGAGCGTATCCGTTGGCCTTGGCATGCGCGACAATGATCCGGTCGAATGGATCGCGAGTCCAGTTTTCATATGTAGCCGTGTCGGAAACATCGGCAAATGAGTGATCGCAAACCTTCAGACCAACCTGTTCCCGCAACTGCTTCATAACATCCTGAGCGGGCCGCCGGCTCCTGCCGATCTCATGCAGATAAGCCAACTCCAGCATCGCCATCGGCGAAATCCGTAAATCATACCGATTCAGCGCATCCTGCGCGGCCGGACTAATCCGCTCCACTCGCGCCCCACCAAGCCAGAGCAAGACATTCGTGTCCAGATAGGCAATCAAAGCTCATCCCAGTCTTTGCGCCACGCTGCTTCCATCTCAGCCAGGAGTTCCTTGCTCGCCTGCGCAGAATCTTCATTCCCGGCGATCGTCGGCTGCCCAACCAGGCGATCCAGCTTTGTTTTCCCCACATTTTCCGGTGTCACCTGGAACACTACGCCCCGGTGGACAAACTCGATCCGTTCGCCCTCAATTGCCTTATCCGCCAGACGAAACAGATCCCGTCGAAATCGCGTGATGCTCACCTGCATAGCCTCATCCTATCACGATATGTACATAATGAATTCCAATGACGTACATAATGTTCATCGGCTAAAGAGAGACCCTCCGCCGCATCTCCTCCAACTCCCCGTCAGCATTCCGCGCTGCGGCGCCAAACGCCAGCCAAACCAAAACCAGCACCACACAAGAGGCAATCATCGGCCCCGGCCCGGTGAGATACCGATAATAAGCCGACGAAGGATTCAGCCCCAGCGCCCGAGCCTTCAACGCCGCCCCACCACCCCACCAACTCGCGGCCGCCCCCGGAATTGCCACCAAAACCGCATACCGAGCCGCGCGATACCCATCCCGTTTTCGCTCCAGCGACCGCAGCAGGAACGTCGCGCAAGTCTCATCCACCCCACGCCGCGCCGAACGCTTGCGCAGCACCAGAAACAACAGTGCAGTCATCGCAATCAGCATCCACCCCTGTCCAAAACGAACCCACGGCGCCCGAATCTGCCACGCATTATGAGCAAACGCCGCTGCCAGCCCCACCAGCGTCAGAGCCGCGCCCCGCCGCAGCAGTACCTCCTCCCGTTCCCGCCGTCGAGCCATCGCGCAAACCTCATCGCCCCCCGGCCCCTCCGGCAACGCCGCCCCGCCATCTCTCCACACACTCTCTGCGTTCATGCCTCACCTCTCAGCAGTTTCTTAATTCGATGAATCTTGGTAGCAATATTCCCCGCCGTCAGACCGGTAACGCCCGCAATCTCCGCCGCCGCAGACCCCTCCAGATACAGCAAAATGATCTGCCGATCCAAAGGCTCCAGCCGATGGATCAAAGCCTCCAGTTCGGTCAAATCCTCGCGCCGCCGCTCTGCATCTGCGCCGGCGCGGCCCGTAGGATCGACCGGCAAAGCCTCCAGCTCCACGAGCCGCTCCGAAGCCTTGCACCGCCGCACGATATGATCAGCCCCCACGTTATGCGCCACGCGATAAACCCACGTCCGCAAACCGCTAGCGCCCATCGAACCCGCGCAGACTGCGCCAAAGCTCAATATGCATCTCCTGCAGCAAATCGCGCTGCCGATCCGGATCCCGCTCATACCCGCGCACCAGCCGCCGCAGGCACTCGCCATGCTCCGCCCGGGCCTGCGTATAGAGCCGATCCTGTTCCTCCGAACTCAATCTCGCCATCTGAAACAATAGTCCCGAATCGCCCGCCATTTCTTACAACGAACCCCGCTAAAATAACCGCATGCGTTTTGCGCGAGCTCTCGCCGCCGCTCTCGTGATATTCACGTATCCCCTGCACGCCCAACCGAAGCCCGAACGCTTCTGGCTCGCGGGACGCTATGATGGCGACCGCGTGGTGATCTATTTCGATGCTGTGAAGTTCAAAGGAACAATGGCGGCGCAGGCCCGTAAAATCGCTGAGCCTGTGGCGGAAGGATTCTTCGACCCGGTGGAACTTCCCGCAAGCTTCATCTCGCGTTTCCAGTCTTCGCCGGAGGTGGAGCAATTCGCTCTTGGCGATCTTTACGATCTGATGAACGGCCAGGGCACCGTAGCGACGGTCAGGCTCACCACGTTAATCGGCTGTGAAACAGATGAAGAGGTAGGCAACGATTCCTACATAGGCGCCCTGGCGACAGTCGACCCGCGCATGAGCAACCCGTTGTTCTCGACAAGGAACTTCTACGCTGTCCGGCGCCACCAGGAATCACGCCCCGCCATCCCATCGCATGTATTCGCGGAGCTAAGAGACGATCCGATAGCTCCGGACCTTTACACCCCCATCGCCGCGCTCTTGAGCACACGGATGAAGACACAGGCCATTCCATCTTTGAAAGTCCAGGCCTTCCGCCTCGCGAGCGGTGAACGCCGCTACTACGCGCGCGCCTGGTGGAAGCCAGGCAAAGTCCTCGGAGCCTGGATCTCGCTGTCGCCCACACTGCGAATTCTTGCAGTTGAAGACGCACTGCCATCGTTCAATCGTCCCCCGGAATACCAGCTACCGGAACTCCGGAATGTGGTGGATCTGGGAGCCGGGAGAACCGGCATTATCATCCACCGTTCCTCAGGTGAAACGGTGGAACTGCTGCTGGCAGAGTATCGTGATGGACTCAACGTCCGGCACATGACCGTTCACCAGTCAATCAGCAGCGGAGAATAAAGCAGAATGTCGACCAGGCATATACTAATGAATTAGGAGAAGCAAAATGCGAATTCTTCTGGCCATCGGACTCTGTCTGGCTGTTCAGCCACTCCCCGCGCAACAGCAATCCGCATTCATCTCGGTCTCGATAAAGCCGAACAGCGATCCCCCCAACGTGTCCGGCACCCACCAAATCACCCCGGGGCGCGTCCACTTTGTCCACGTGGCGCTGAAGAGGCTGCTCACAGACGCATTTCGCATCCAGGATTATCAGCTGATTTCCTCAGCCTCTCTCACTACCGGACGATGGGACGTGGAAGCGACGATGCCATCCGACTCCTCTCCCGAGCAGGTGCCCGCCATGTTGCGCACCATGCTGACCGAGCGCTTCGGACTGCAGACTCACGCGGAGAGCAGGCCGCAATCCGTGTACGTATTAACCAGCGTGACGCCAGGCAGGCTCCAGCCCACATCGGACCAATCAGGCCGCCTTTCGCTGGAGGGTACAGCGACTACCTTCAAGATCAACGGCCGCGGAGATATGGCCGGACTCGTATCCCTGTTGCGCGAGAACTTCGATCTTCCGGTTCTCGACGCAACGGGCCTCGACCGCCGCTACCAAATCAGCATTGAGTATTCGCGTGACGTCGCAATGGAGAGCGCTGCCGGCTCCGCTGATGTCGCGGCGCCCTCATTATTTACTGTGCTGAAAGATCAGTTGGGGCTCAGGCTGGAACGAAAAAAGGAACCGATCGAGTGCGTCGTAGTCGATCACGTGTCCTTAACCGCATCTCCGAACTGACGCAAACCAGCGCGAGTCTGGAGGTCGCCCCGCTTGCTTTTATTTTTCTGCCTTCAACCCTTCATCTGCAGCCTTCTCACCCGGCCGGGCATACTTCTGTTCTGTCGAACTCCCCAGCGCCGGCGATTCCGCGTCCGTTGGCTGTCCTCCCGGATACCCCGTCTCCGAAACTCCGGTCATCGTCTGATGCTTGCTGCCTTCCGGCCCCGGCGTGCTCGTCCCGCAACCCGCCAGAAAACCTGCACTTAGCAGAACAGTCGCAAAAGTCAGTGTCCGAACCATGTCCCCCTATCATCCCCCAAGACACCTGTAGTTCGCAAATACGTAACCTCAACACAATTTATGGTTACAAAACCCTTGACGCCCACAATATCTTGGGGCATGATTGCTACTGCGAGCATTTCAAGCGGCGACGCCACAAACGCCCTGAAAACAATCGCCAATCGCGATCTAACTCCTGAGGGGAACAGTATGGCAACCACCGCAAGTGCGAAAATAGAATCGGTGCCGACCGCTAAACTCCCCGCGCCCACCCGCGCGGGAATCACTTTTGAACGCTACTTTACCGCCCGCCTCGACGCTGGCAAAACGCCCTATGATGAGGTGCAGTGGGAAACCCGCACCGCCACCATCGGCAACGACAAAGGCGCCGTCCTCTTCGAGCAGCGCGACATCGAAGTCCCCTCCGGCTGGTCGCAAACTGCCACCAACATTGTCGCCAGCAAATACTTCCATGGCAAAATGGGTTCCCCCGAGCGCGAACGGAGCGTCGGCGAACTGGTCCATCGCGTTGTCGATACCATTGCCGACTGGGGTCTGAAAGACGGCTACTTCGCCTCCAAACAGGCCGGCGAAAACTTTCGCGACGAACTCGCCTACATGATGCTCCATCAGCACGCGGCCTTCAACTCGCCCGTCTGGTTCAACGTTGGCGTCAAGGAATCCCGCGGCTACGGCCACTTCTACGATTCCGAAACCGACGCCATCAAAAAGCTCACCAACGAAGCCAAACCCCAGTGCTCCGCCTGCTTCATCGTCTCCGTCCGCGACTCGCTCGAAGCCATTCTCGACTTGGCCAAGACCGAGGGCATGCTTTTCAAGTGGGGCTCCGGCACCGGCACGAACCTGTCCGCCATCCGCGAGGAAAACGGCCTTCTCTCCTCCGGCGGCCGCGCCAGCGGACCCCTCTCTTTCATGAAGGGCTTTGACGCCTTCGCCGGCGTCATCAAGTCCGGTGGCAAAACCCGTCGCGCCGCCAAAATGGTCATCCTCAACACCGACCATCCCGACATTCGCGACTTCATCTGGTGCAAAGCTAAAGAAGAGAAGAAGGCCCACACCCTCATCGAAGCTGGCTACGACTCCTCGCTCGACGGTGACGCCTACAGTTCCATCTTCTTCCAGAACGCCAACAACAGCGTCCGCGCCACCGATGACTTTATGCAGGCCGTCGTCGAAGACCGCGAATGGTGGACCCGCTCCGTCGGCTCCGAAAAAGGCCAGGGAGACAAGAAGGATCGGTACATGGCGCGCGAGCTCATGCGCGACATCGCCGAAGCCACCTGGCAGTGCGGCGACCCCGGCATGCAGTTCGATACCACCATCAACCGCTGGCATCCCTGCAAAAACACGGCGCGCATCAACGCCTCCAACCCCTGCTCGGAATACATGTTCCTCGATGATTCAGCCTGCAATCTCTCCTCGCTGAATCTCATGAAGTTCGTGAACCCGAGCGGACAGTTCGATGTGGAGGCCTTCCGCCGCGGCGTCGATACCCTCATCGTCGCTCAGGAAATCCTGGTCGATAACGCCGCCTACCCCACCGAAAAGATCGCGCAAAACTCGCACGACTACCGCCCGCTCGGCCTCGGCTTCGCCAACCTCGGCGCGCTGCTCATGTCCATGGGTGTGCCCTATGACAGTGATCGTGGCCGCGACTTCGCCGGCGCCATCAGCGCCCTCATGTCCGGACAGGCCTATCTCACCAGTTCGCGCATCGCCGCCACCACCGGACCCTTCCCTGGCTACGCGAAGAACGTGGAGCCGTTCCTTGATGTCATCCGCATGCACCGCGACTCGGTGAGCGGCATCAACCACCGCAACATCCCCTCCGCCATGTTCAAAGGCGCGCGCGACGTTTGGGAAGAAGCGCTCGATTCCGGCAAACTCCACGGCTACCGCAACGGGCAGGTCTCCGTCATCGCTCCCACCGGCACCATTGGCTTCATGATGGATTGCGACACCACAGGTATCGAGCCTGATCTCGCGCTGGTGAAATATAAAAAGCTCGTCGGCGGCGGCATGATCAAGATCGTCAACCAGACGGTTCCTCAGTCGCTCATCCGCCTCGGCTACACGCCCGAGCAGACCGAAGCTATCGTCGCGCACATCGATTCCACCGGCACCATTGAAGGCGCGCCCTCGCTCAAGCCTGAGCACCTGGCTGTCTTCGACTGCAGCTTCCGCCCGGCCAACGGCACCCGCACCATTCACTACACCGGACACCTCCGCATGATGGGCGCCGTGCAACCCTTCACCTCCGGCGCCATCTCGAAGACCATCAACATGCCCGAAGAGAGCACGGTTGCGGACGTGATGGAAGCCTACATCGAAAGCTGGCGCCTCGGCCTCAAAGCCGTCGCTATCTACCGCGACAACTCCAAGAAGGTACAGCCTCTCAGCTCCGGCACCGCGAAGGGCGAAAAGAAGGCTTCGGCATCCACGCTGATTTCGCAGAAGGAAGCCGCTGCTGTCGTTGAAAAGATCGTCTACCGCCCGGTGCGTCGCAAGCTCGAAGACGACCGCGCTTCCATCACGCACAAGTTCTCCATCTCCGGCCACGAAGGCTACATCACCGTTGGTCTCTATCCCGACGGTTCTCCCGGCGAGCTCTTCATTCGCATGGCGAAAGAAGGCTCCACAATCGCCGGCATTATGGACAGCTTCGCGACCTCCATCAGCTACTGCCTGCAGTACGGCGTACCGCTGAAGTTCCTGGTTGCCAAGTTCGGACACGTGCGCTTTGAGCCGATGGGCTGGACCGGTAACCAGCAGATCCCCTTCGCCAAATCGATCCCGGATTACATCTTCCGCTGGATGGGTTTGAAATTCCTCGGCCCTGAATACGCGGAAAACGAAGCCGGCGCACCACCGGCGTTACGAGTAACGGAAGAGAAGCAGCAGACCGAACTGCAGTTCCAGTCGCCAATAGCCTCCGACGCCCCGCTCTGCGCCGAATGCGGAGGCATGATGACCCGCAACGGAAGCTGCTACAAATGCGAAAACTGCGGCGGCACCAGCGGCTGCAGCTAAACCCCTCTCCAGCCGAAACACAAACAAGGCCGCAAGGGATCGATCCCGGGCGGCCTTTCATCTTTTCGTCTGAAGCATTACGCGAAGCTTCTGATCCACATCGTCCATCAATCGCCCCGCTACTTCCCAGGTGACATGTACCCCATCGGTGAAATTCGCCCGATCTGACTGTAACCACGCGTAAGACGGATCGGTAAAGTCAATGAGCCCATCAGACTTCTCGAACAAGGTTTCCATCTGCCGGAAATAGTCCCTGAATCTCTCCGAATCCTCCCGAAGAAACTGCGAATAAATCAGAGGCCTCACCCGGACAATCCGAGCTCCTCCGGCCCTGGCCCTGCCTGCCAGCGCCGCATATTCCTGCCGGGCGACGGGATCGATCGGAAAGTGAAAATCGTAGGTCATGTGCTGCCCTGATTGCCACGTCGGGTCACTCACACTACCGTCGGGAAACTTCACCGCACCCCAGGCATTCGTTTCCGGATATTCGAATCCGAGTCGGGACGCCGCCAATTCGCCGTAGCTCGCCAGAAGGGTGAGCGATCCCAGGCTCGCCCATTTCAATCCGGGCTCCATTCGCCCGTTTCTGAATCCACTTGATCCGGTGAGAAAAGGGAACTCCACGAACAGAACCACGCGAAGCTTCCGGCGGTCCAGCACATTATCCGCAACCGCTCGGGCTTCCGTGATGTTGCCCCCCCAAAGTGAACCGTTATAGATTCTCGCCGCCGTGATTCTATGGGTATCCCAGGTTCCGGAGATGGAACTCCCCACCAGCAGCCCATCGAAATTCGCGGGAATATAGTTCATCGCATAAAGATATTTGGTCGTCCGATCCTCATTGCCTGTCGCGCTGTATCTCTTCCCTGCGGCGTTGCCATACAGTCCGTAATAATTGACCCTGTAGTTGGCGAAGCACGACCCCAGCAGAATCACGGCCGTCATGGATATCGTTCGCCATAACCACTGCTCCGCTGCCCATGATCTGTCGGTCTTAGAAAGCGGCATAGACAAAACCCTGGTTTGGCGTGGAATTCATCAGCAGCATCGAAAGAAGCAGGAGTGCACAGACATAAAGAGCAAGCTTTCCACTGAAGCGGCGGCCATCACCGAACATCGTCGAGGTCGGCCCCGCAAGTGCCAGCACTATGGCGGCAACAAGTCCTGCAGCGGGTATATGGAAATTCGATCTCAATGCGACCCCAACTGCATTGGCGCGTAGATGCGCCGGGTTCTTCCATCCCCGCGTCCCCGCAAGAGCGGCAATCACATTGGCGGCGCTTCCGATGTCGGAGGCGCGAAAGAAAATGAACGCGAGTGTCACGAACGCGAGTGTGATGACATTTCCCGTCCAGTCCGGCATCGACCTTCGCGTTCCTTTCCATAACAGATGAACGCACAGACCGGCGCCATGCAGCAACCCAAAAATCAGGAACACAGCCCCTGAACCGTGCCACACGCCGGCGATTGCCATGGCCGCCAGTGTGGCTATCATTGCCTTCGCTCTCGATACCTTTCCCATCGCCCGCAGAATTGGAGTATAGAGATACGTAGTAATGAACGTGGTCAGCGTCATATGCCATCGCTGCCAGAATTCTGTAATGGATCGGGCGCGCAGCGGGTTATTAAAATTCTCCGGAAGTCTGTGCCCGAGCATCCTCGCCACTCCGATTGCCATATCGGAGTACCCGCCGAAATCGAAATACACCTGCAGTGTGCAGCAGCAGCACAGGATCCATGCTTCAAGGAATCCCAGGCTCTCCGTCGCTCCATATCCCGCGTTCACAATAATCGCCAGATTGTCCGCCAGCAGCGTCTTTTTCGCCAGGCCAAGAGTAAACCGAATCAGCCCTCGAGCGACATTCTCCGCTCCTTCTTCACTCGCTGCGGAATGAAACTCGCGAACAATATCGCGCGGCCTCGTGATCGGCCCCGCGCTGATATAGGGGAAATAGATGATCGTGAGCGCGTGATCGAACAACGAATCCGGCGCCGTCCGTCTCTCATAGACGTCCACCAGGTAACGAACCTGCTGAATAGTAAAAAAGCTCACTCCGAGAGGAAGCGCCGCGCTCGTCCCCGAATACTTAAACCAGCAGAGCAGCAGGATATTTGCAACGATCCCTGCCATCATTCCCCGGCGCGACCGCTTCTCGTCGGCACTCGCCGCCACCACGCCTGCAATGTGATTCATGCCCAGTGAAAGCGCGATTACCGGAAGATTACGCAGCCCCGGCTGCACGTAGAACACAACGGACGCCGTCAGAAGGAACGACTGCGCCGCGCCCCTGGACACGCGATTGTTCAGGAAATGGTGCCCGGCAATCACCACCGGCAGAAAAACGAGCAGGAACGTAAACGAATGGAACGGCATCAGGCACGCAATCCTGAAAGAAGGAACCTCGATTATAGTTGGCGCAAACACACCGTCGCCTTTGGCTCCCGACGCTAGAATTGGGAAAAGTGCATCTCGATAATCTCTCGCCCGAAACCCTGATCCTCAAGCGCCGAACCCTCCGCAAAGACCTCGCCGCCCAACCCGACCTTCGCCCCATCCGCATCGCCGTCCTCGGCGGCTCCACCACCAACGCCCTCGTCGAAATTCTCGAAATCCTCCTCCTCTCCACCGGCTTCCGACCCACCTTCCACCAATCCGAATACGGCCGCTACTACGACGACGCAGTCCACGACCCCCAACCCCTAATCGACTTCCGCCCCGACTTCGTCTACATCCACACCTCCTGCCACAACATTCCCCGCATTCCCCCGGCTGCAACAGAACCGCATTCCGCGGATCTCCTCGAATCGCAACTCGCCCGCTTCCGCGCCATCTGGGACTCCATCGAAACCCGCATCGGCTGCCAGATCATCCAGAACAACTTCGAACTTCCGCCCTACCAACTCCTCGGCAACACGGACGCCACCGCGCCCGCCGGCCAGTCGCGCTTCCTCATGCGCCTCAACGAAGCCTTCGCCATCGAAGCCAGCAAGCGCCCGAAGCTCCTGATAAACGACGTCCACTCACTCTCAGCCCGCGAAGGTCTCAGCAACTGGTTCGACTGGGACCGCTTCTACTCCTACAAACTTCTCCTCAAACCCGCCGCGAACGTAGCACTCGCACGATCCCTCAACGCCCTCATCGGAGCAGCGCTCGGCAAGTCCCGCAAAGTCCTGATCCTCGATCTCGATAACACCCTGTGGGGCGGAGTCATCGGCGACGACGGCCCTGAAAAAATCAAAATCGGCCGCGAAACCGCCATCGCCGAATCCTACACCGCCTTTCAGGAATACTGTCTCGCCCTCCGCGCGCGCGGCGTGCTCCTCGCCGTCTGCTCCAAGAACAACGACGAAACAGCCCGCGCCGGTTTCGACCACCCATCCTCCATTCTCAAAACAGAACACTTCTCCAGCTTCAAAGCCAACTGGCAACCCAAGCACGAAAACATCGAACAAATCGCAAAGGAACTCAATCTCGGCCTCGACTCCTTCGTCTTCGTCGACGACAACCCCGCCGAACGCGCCATCGTCGAAGCCCAACTCCCCTCCGTAGCCGTGCCCGGCGTAGGCAGCGAAGTCTCAGCCTTCGCCACCATCATCGACTCGCACCGCTATTTCGAATCCGCCGCGCTCTCCAAAGAAGATTTCGAACGCGCCGAACTCTACGCCACAAACGCACAGCGAGCCACAGAGCAGGCGCGCTTCGCCGACTACGGCGAGTACCTCGACTCGCTCGCGATGACCGCCGAAATCGAAACCTTCAAACCCGTCTATCTCGATCGGATCGCGCAGCTCATCAACAAAACCAACCAGTACAACTTGACAACGAAGCGCTACAGCCTCGCGGAAGTGCAAAACCTCGCCGCCTCGCCCGATCACATCTGTCTCTACGGAATCCTGAACGATCGCTTCGGCAACAACGGCCTCATCTCCATCGTGATCGGCCGCCGCGAAAGCGGCACCCTGATCCTCGACCTGTGGCTCATGAGCTGCCGCGTCCTCAAACGCGACATGGAATTCGCCATGCTTGACGCCCTTGCCACCAAAGCGCGCGAAGCCGGCATCCACACTCTGCAAGGCACCTATCTCCCGACGAAGAAGAACGCCATGGTCGCCGATCACTACCGGCGACTCGGCTTCGAACAGACGTTCGCATCGGAATCCGAAACGAACTGGACTCTCGATTTATCCGGCTATACTCAGAAAAACCATCACATCGCCTATGCCTAAACAAACGCCCGACGAAGTCCTGAACGATCTGCAGCCCATATTTCAGGAAGCGCTCGACAATCCCGCGCTCACCGTCACGCGCACATCCAGCGCCCTCAACACACCGAACTGGGATTCGCTCGCCCACATAGCCATCGTCGAAATGGTCGAAAGCAAATTCAAAATCCGCATCGGCCTCTCCGAACTCGAAGACCTGAAAGAGGTCGGCGACCTCGTCGATCTCATCATCAGAAAAACAGCCTGACGCGATGCAGGGGCAGGCGATCGCGACCCGAAAAGTCACGCAGCAACAGCACCGCGCCTTCGCCGAATTCTCCGGCGACTGGAACCCGATGCACATGGACCCCGCTGCCGCCCGCCGCACTCAGGCAGGCGCCCCGGTAGTCCATGGCATCCACTCGCTGCTCTGGGCGCTCGATACTCTCGCTCAACCCGTTTCAAGCCTCAAAGTAAAACTCCTGAAATGGATCTACCTCGACGATCCGGCGCAGCTCATAACGAGTCCATCAGGCTTCGATATACAGATTCAGGGCGCACCGGTACTAACAGCGCAGCAACAATTCGCGGCTGAAGTGCCGGATGAAGTGCCGATGCTGCCACCCTCACGCAAACAGGCAGTAGCTCCTGACAAGACGCCGCGTCACCTCTCACTTACCGAGATGGTGGGACAGAAAGGCGCAGCCTGGGTCGCCTCGGATGAAGTCGCGATAAAAGCGTTCCCGACCCTATCCAAAATCATCGGACCACGCGCTGTAGCGGAGCTGGCAGCGACATCCTACATAGTCGGCATGCAGGCCCCAGGCTTGAACTCCACATACTCAAAGCTGGAAGTCACGCTGCACCCGGACCCCACCGCGACCGGCCTGAACTGGGAAGTCGCATCCATAGACGAAAGATTCCGGAAAGCGCGCATCGCCATCAAAGGCGCAGCCATCCACGGAACCATCGAAGCCTTCGTAAGACAGCCGCCAGCCGAACAAGCCACCATGGAAGAGGTAGCGGCTCGCATCGCGCCAACCGAATTCAAAGGCATGACAGCCCTGATCATCGGAGGCTCAAGAGGATTAGGCGAACTAACCGCAAAAATTGTAGCCGCGGGCGGAGGCCACCCTCTAATCACCTGGGCAACAGGACTAAACGACGCCGAAAACGTAGCCACTCAAATTCGGAATTGGGGAGGCCAAGCCGACACCCTGCCATACGATGTCCGAACCCCAGCCGAGCCGCAGCTGACCAGGCTCCCGGCCCAACCAACCCATCTCTTCTACTTCGCAACGAACCCGATCTTCCAGCCGAGATACCAGGTGTTCTCAGCCAAAGTCCTGGAAGACTTCCTGAGCTTCTACGTACAAGGCTTCTACGATCTCTGCACCGCTCTCTTGAAAGTCACTCCGACCCTGCGCGCCTGGTACCCATCCTCAGTAGCAGTAGAACAGCGCCCGCCAGGCATGACGGAATACGCAATGGCAAAAGCTGCCGGCGAACTGCTATGTCAGGACATGAACCTGCAACTCCCCGGCTTCAACGTAAGCCAAACCCGGCTCCCAAGGCTCCCAACGGATCAAACCGCCGGAATTCTCCCGGTCCGAAGCCTCGACCCGCTGGACATCCTGATCCCGATAGTCCGGGAGCGAATGAGCCGTCCATGACGCGGCGGCCATTCAGCTACGCAGGTTCCTGAGTGAGCGGAACTTAAAATCGCTTCGAAATTCCAGCCTGCCGCAGTACCACATTTGCGGTATAACGCGACAAAATTTTGCCGTCCACGGGAAACCGCCTCTGCGTCACCGGACTATCCTTCAGCGCAGCGGTGAAGCTGGCCATCAGAAAGTCAGAACGCCACTCTCTTCATGTAGGCAGAGCACATGAAAGCCCGCCTTCCGATCATCCGAAGCACAGTTAAGCTCAAGCAATTCCGGAATCAGGACTTCCAGCTTCCGAGCCAGCATCTCAGGCGAACCAGCCTCGGCCACCAGGCCAGGCACATCATCGCTCTCTGCGATCCACACTCCGGCTTCGCCGTCCCACTGGGCCCGAATCTCGTAAACGCTACTCAATGTGGTGGCTCCACTGCCCGGATTCTAAAACGCTCCAAAGGTGATATCCCCTGCTTCGAAGTAGCATTGCAGAGTCGACGATTCGCCCTTCCAGGAATCGGCGGTGAATCGAAATGCTTCACCGAGCCTTCTTTGACGCCCGGCCAATACCTCAAAAACAGGGCGTCAACAGCGCGGTTCGGACTGATGCGTGTGCGCGACGCAGCTATGACGAGTGCAGTCTAAATCAGAATCTCCCGCATCATTGAGATAGCTGCTTCCTCGTTATGCTTTGCCGGTCCGATACTCACGGCTATCTGGCGACAGGCTCAAACGAAAACCTGAAGCTATACTTCTTCAACTCAAGATTCGGAACTGCACGCGCCGCAGATATTGCTCGAACGGAAAAATCCCCGGCTACCAGGATGCCACGAACCGGCCCATTCTCATTTGTCGCACTATCGCCCATGTATGAAAGCACCTGACCAATTGCGTCCCTGTCAGCCTTCCCGGCCTTCAGTTCGATGACGACATTTGCACCATCCCTATCCTTGGCGGCTATATCTATTCTGCCGGAAGGAACGCTTTTTTCCTTTCCGCCGTCCACAATTATGAGCCCAGGTTCAAGTTGCTCAATATTCGACCGCAGTGCGCGCTGTAAATCCAGTTCAAGACCGAAGGTCGCTTCAAGAGCTTCTGCCACAACTTCCTCTGTTCCATCAGCAGCGGAGCCATATGTGCCCATCTTGACGTGGGCCCTTATTGCGGCAATGGTCCTTACTGATAGCCCGGTCTTCTCAGAAATCTCACGGGAATTGAGATCCTCGGCAATCATTCCCAGGACAACATCTTTCTTGTCAGCAAGTTCAGCCATCGCTATATTTTATAGCCTTTCGGCCGGTGCTCGACAAAGTCCGTGAGTCACCGGATAGCTGAAACGCTCCTTAAGCGTTCACATCAATTCGAAACTTTTTTTAAAACCTGCCAACCGGCTGAAAAAAAGCCACTAATCCTTCAGAAACTCGCCCCGACGCACGCTGGGCCGCCCCATCTTTCCCACACCCACATGCTAACTTCCACTCAGGGAGCATTCAGTTGCATACCGGAGCGCTCCCCAAATCTTCGTGGCCACGAAGCGTCGTACTGAGGTAATACTGGCCTTCCGGAACCCGCAACACAAAGGGCGAACGGCAGCGGCTCATCGAGACCGCCACCGACGGAGGGACCATCAATCGCGATTGATAACTATCGAATCAAGCGAAAGACGTAGATCCGATATCAGAGGGTGAAATGATCGAAGGCAGAGCTAAGTCGGGCGAACAAACACCGTCGCAGACAGTTATACCAGTTAGCCCGCACAGGCTGACTGTTGCAAACGAATCTGTGTGGTCAAAACTAATCGCAGGACCGCTGGCCGCAGAGATCCCGCTCAATTTACTGGCGGCCGGACACAGCGCACTAAGAAAGCGACTCCCGGCCGCCGCGGCGAAACCAACACTTCATCACTCCCGTACCAGGAAAAAATGCACCGCCGGCGTCACCACGAGCGACAAAACCATAGACGCCAGAATACCCCCAATCACCGCAATCGCCAGCGGCTGCAGCATCTGCGACCCCGCCCCGATCGCCAGCGACAGCGGAACCATGCCCGCCACCGTAGCCACCGCCGTCATCAGAATCGGCCGCAACCGCCGCCCGCCCGCCTCAATCATCGCCTCGCGCGCCGACATGCCCTCGCCCCGAAATCGATGCTCGGCATCCAGCAGCAAGATCCCGTTCTTCGCCACAATTCCGATCACCATGATCAGCCCCATGAACGACGAAATATTGAACGTCGTCCGCGTCACCAGCAGCGCCAGAAACACGCCCGAAGTCGATAGCAGCGCCGACGCCAGAATCGCCACCGGAGCCCCGAACTCGCGGAACTCAAACAGCAGCACCGTGAACACCAGAATCACCGCCACCGCCAGCACCATCAGCAGGTCGCGAAAGGACTTCTGTTGCTCCGCATAAATCCCGCCATAAACCACGCGCGCCTCCGGCGGCACACCCAGCTCGCCCACGGCCTTCTGCACCGCATCCATGCCCTTGCCGAGGCTCACGCCGTCGAACCGCCCCGTCACCGCGATATATCGCTGCAGATTCTCGCGCCAGATCTCCGTCTGCCCGGCCTCATCCGAGAACGCCGCAACCGACCCGAGCGTTGCCGTCTTCCCCGTCGAACTCACAATCATCGCGTTGCGGATCTGATCCAGACTTGTGCGCACCGTATCCGGCAACCGCACGCGGATCGTGTACGAGCGATCATTCACCACTGCCGGCAGATCGGCCGGTTCGCCCTGCAGTACTGCACTCGCATCGATCTCAATCTCACGAGGAGTGAAGCCTGCTCGCGCCGCGATCACCGGGTCCACCTTCATAATCACCGCCGGACCGCTGATCGTATTCTCCAGGCCGTCCTTCACATCGGCCACCATGGGAACTTTCTTAATCCGCTCCGCGATCTTCGGGCCCCACTTGGCCAACAGCTTCGGATCGGAAGAAAACAGCTTGATCTCGATAGGCTCCGGCGAACTCGTCAAATCGCCAATCTGATCCTGCAGCACCTGCACGAACTCGATATCGAGCTGCGGATAAGCCTTGCCAACCTTTTCGCGAAGTTCCGAAATAATCTCGTCGATCCCGCGATCGCGCTTGTCCTTCAGCTTCACCAGAAAGTCGCCAGTGTTCGCTTCGGTCACAGCCTGCAGACCAAGCTGCAAACCGGTGCGCCGCGAAGTGCTCTCCACTTCTTCGGTCGCGCCCAGAATCTTCTCAACGCCCAGCAGCACCTGATTCGTATCGGCAAGCGACGAGCCCGCGGGCATCAGATAATCCAGGACGAATCCGCCCTCATCCATTTCCGGCAACAGATCGCTGCCGAGCTGCCGGTAGCAGAAGAACGAAACGACCACCAGAGCAACGCACCCGAGGCCCAGCACAATCGGCCGCTCCATCGCGAACCCGAGCACCTTCACATAGAAGCGCGTGACCTTGCCCATCAGGCCGCTATGGATGTCGTGAGCCGCATGCTCCTTAGGCTCGTGCCGGCGCAGCAGAAAGTGGCTGAGCGTAGGCGTCCATGTTAACGCCAGACCAAGCGATGTGAACAGTGCAGTGCCCACAGTAACCGCCAGGGCACGGAAGAACGTTCCAGTAACGCCGGTGATCGTGACGAGCGGCAGAAACACGACGATCGGAGTGATCGTCGAACCCACCAGCGGCACGCGAATTTCCTTCAAGGCCTTGCGAATCGCCTCGCCGCGCGTCTCGCCCGAATCGCAATGCATCACGATGTTTTCCACCACCACAATCGCGTCGTCGATCACCAGACCGACTGCGGCCGCCAGTCCGCCGAGCGTCATCAGGTCGAAGCTCTCGCCCAGTAGCTTCAGCACGATCATCGTGATCGCGATGGTAGCCGGAATCACCAGCCCGGCCACAATCGAACTGCCCCAGTCGCGCAGAAAAATCACCAGAATAATCGCAGCCAGCAGCAACCCGATCAGAATCGCATCGCGCACGCTCGCAATCGAAGCCCTCACCAGCAGCGACTGATCGTAATAAGGCTGCACCTTAACGCCCGGCGGCAGCGATTTCTTAATATCGAAAAACTCGTTCGCAACGGCATCCGCAACTGCGACGGTATTGCTGTCCGCCTGCCGGAAGATATTCAGCAGCACCGAAGGCTTGCCGTTTGCGGTCACGATCGTATACTTGGGCATCGTCGAAGGCCGCACGTTAGCGACATCGCCGATCCGCACAGGGACGCCCGCAGCCGTTGTCTTGAGTACCACATCGCCGATCTCTTCCGGTGTCTTCGTTTGCCCGCTGACCAGCGCCAGCGCGAGCGCATGGTTGTTTTCGAGCAAACCGGGCGAATCGATCATGTTGCTCTGCGTGAGTGAATCCAGAATGTTGGGAATCGTAATCTGCGCCTGCAACAGCTTGGCCGGATCGGGCTCCACAAGAAACTCCGGAGTCTGCCCGCCTTGCAACACAATCATCGAAACGCCGTTCACGCGATTCAAACGGGGTTTAATCGAATAGGTCGCGAGCTCCCACAGCTCAGTCTGCGTGAGCGAGTCGGAAGTCAGGCTGTATCCCAGAATCGGACTCACCGCTGCGAATGTCATGCGATTCGCGGTTACGGCAGCAGTCTTCGGCAGGTCGGGCTGCACGCGCGCCAGTGCTGCATTCACGTACTGCAAAGTCTGGAACATATCCACATTCCAGTTAAAGAACAAGGTAATGTCGGCGGAACCCCGGCTTGTAATCGAACGAACCGTTTCCAGTCCCGGCACGGAATTCATCGCCTCTTCAATCGGACGCGTTACCGTGACTTGCATCTGATCGATCGGCGCCACACCGTTATCTACCCCAACAACAATCTTCGGGAAGTTCGTAGCAGGAAACACAGCCACGGGAATGTGGACCGCCATGTAAGCGCCCATCCCCGCAATCGCCACGATGATGAAGATGATCGGACGCGAGAATCGAGCGGTCCAGTGCTCGTTTACCTTGAGCTCGTCCATGATCTATTTCTCGTCGTCGTCTTCTTCAGCCGGCGCTTTCTTCACCACAACCTTTGCGCCCTCGTCGAGGCCAAGCCCGCCCACCGTAACAACCTTCTCGCCTTCGTTCACGCCGGTCACGACCTCAACATTGATGCCCTGCCGGACACCAATCGACACCTTGCGCTGATGCACAACGTTGTCCTTGTCGACTACCAGAACAATCTGTCCGCCTTCATCGGAATTCAGAATCGCCGAAGAAGAAACGAGAGTTGCATCTTGCAGAGTCGCGGCTTTGATCGATACACGCACCGTGCCGCCGGGCTTCAGCTTGCCGTCGGGATTCGGAGCTTCAACCCAGACTTCAACCGTGGTTGTACTCGGATCGACCGCCGGACTGACCACCACAACCTTAGCCGCCAGGTCGCCATCGGGACCCCTGATTGTAGCGGGCCGTCCAACAGCGATAGCGGATGCTTCCTTCACGGGTACGTTGGCCCGAGCGACCACGCTCGAAGTATCCACAATCGAAATCAAGGGCGAACCAGCTGCCGGCATCTCGCCCGGATAAACCGGACGATCCGCAACGATACCGGAAATCGGACTCACGATCTTCCCGTACGAAACCTGAACGTTGGCGTTTTCGTAGTGAGCTTTCGCAGCCGCAACCTGCGCTTCCGCCGCGCGAACCTGTTCGCGCTGACCAACCGTGCTCAGCGTGTCCAGGTGCCGCTTCGCAGTATCGTAACCGCTTTGTGCCTGTGCCAGACTGACGCGCGCATCGTCCACCATGCGCTGCGCGAGCGCGCCCTGGCTCTGCAAAGCAACGCGGCTGTCATAAACCTTCTTCGCTGCGGCAAGAATCTGTGTAGCCGAATCGACATCGGCCTGCGCCTTGGTCTTGTCTTCAACAACCGTCGCGCCGGTGACCGTCTGCAAGCCGGCCTGCGCCTGTTCGTAAAGGCTCTTACTCTCATTCGCACTCGCCGCAAGATCGGCGGTCTCAAGCTCGATCAGCAGCTGTCCGGCCTTCACGTGATCGCCGCGCTTCACGAGCACTCGCTTCACGGGCGAGTTAATCTTGGCCGTAACATTGGCTTGGTTGACGGGGTAAAGCACAGCATCGGCCGTAACGATGTGGTCGATGGGACCCTTTCGAACCGACTCCACCTGGACGGGAGTCGGCGCTTCTGTTTCCGCCGCGGCTTCCTTTTTTTCTCCGCCACCGCACGAGACGAGCCACACCGCCGCCGCCAAACCGACCAACGCTTTTCTCATAATGTCCCCATCAGCGACCGCAGCGAAGCAGTGGCGATGCGATATCGCGCCAGTCCGTCGTCATACGCATCGCGCGCCGTCTTCAAAGTCGATTGCGCGTCAGCTACTTCAAACGCGGTAGCTTCGCCTGCCTGGTAGCGCAGCAGCGTGAGCCGCAAACTTTGCTCGGCGAAAGTCTGGCTGTCGCGCAGCAACGTCACCTGAGCGCCGGCGCCATCAAGTTCCGCGCGAGCCGCCGCGATGCCGCCCTGCAATTGCCGCTGCGCGAGCGCGAGATCCTGCCGGGCTTGTTCCTGGCGAATCTCAGCCTGCCTGATTTTGCTCCTGGTAGCGCCCCAGTTCCAGACCGGGATGGTCGCCGTAATCATCGCGGCGTTACCGAGCAGCAGGTTGCCATCGGGGTTGTGAACTGCAAACTGGTTCGAATTAATGCCGTAAAAGTAATCGAACGTGATCGTCGGCAGGTAACCGTAGCGAGCGACCTGAGCTTCGAGTCCCGCCTGCGTAACTGCGGCGCTGGCCGCTTTGACATCGGGGCTCTCAACCGTTGCGGTCGCGGCAGGGGCGGCATCGACCTGATCGAGATCATCGCTGATCGTGAAATCCGCCGCTGGATCGGGAAAGATCAAAACACCGAGCGCGATCTTCGCCTTCGCCACCGTGGTCTGCGCTTCATTAAGATCGACGCGGCGCTGCTGCATCTGAATCTGCGCTTTCACCACATCGGCATGAGCCACTTCACCGCCGGCTTCCTGTTTCTGTGTGATATCGAGAAACTGTCGCGCTTCGGAAAGGCTCAGCGCAGCGTTATTCAACTTACGCTGCGCGTTGGCGATCGCGTAGTAGTTCTGGATGACGGTTGCATTCAGCCCGCGCATCGCCATATCAACCTTCGCCCGGGCAGTCGCTTCCGCCGCTGCCGCTCGTCGCTGCTCGCCTTTGAGGATCAACGGCATCAGGTCCTCATGCACGACACCCTGGTCGTTATAAACATGAGGACCGTCGTTGCTGACAAAGACTCCGGATGGAGTTCCGTTCGGCTGCGTATAAATGTACTGGCTGAGCGCGCTTACCTGTGGCAGCGCCGCCGCGCGAGCCTGCACCCGATCTTCCTTCGCAAGCGCCAGCGCCGCATTTGCGGGCTGAACGAGTCCACCATACTGCCGCGCCCGCGTCAGCGCCGAATTGAGGTCAATGTTAGGCGGACTCTGTGCGGCGGCAGCAGTACTGAACAGGCAAATCGTCAGGGAGATGCGGAGCATGAGAACCCGGTAGTCTACCAGTCCAGCACAGGCGTCTGAAGGTTACCTGAAAGGCTATATAATTGACCTCACACTATGTGGAAATCCTTTATTCTTCTGGCCGCGCTTGCCACCCAGCCGTCGGCCACTCTCTTTGAAAACGCGCAGGTGAAGGTCATTCGCGCGCTTGAAAAACCGCACGCGAAAGGCTCGTTTCATGAGCACAAGCCGAATCGCGTCATGATCTACCTGCAGGCGGGCACACAGCGCTTCGTTTATAACGACGGCCGCCCGCAGGCGACTTTCGAGTGGACTCCAGGCGAAGCCGTATTCAGCCGTCCGGAAGGCATGCACTCGCCGGAAGTGATCACCAACGATCCGTTCAACATTATTGAAATCGAGCTGAAAAACACGGGTTCCGCGAAGCCGCTGGCGGCGTTGCAGGATTCTCACGTGAAGGTGGAATTCGAGAACGAACAGGTTCGGGTGCTGCGGCTCGACCTGGGCGCGCATGAATCGGCAACGGTGGCGCCGAACGATCACGTTGTCGTTTCGCTGACGGGCGACGCGAAATGGGAAACGGCGGCGAATCCCAAAGTTGAGAACTCCGCCGCCGCTCCGGTGGAACTGATTGTTGTTGAGCTGAAGTAGCCGGGCTATTTTTCGGGTGAGCCGTAGATCCAGACGTCGTTCTTGCGATCGAAGGTGGCTTCGGCTTCCTGCGTCTTCGTGGTATTGCAGACCACCTGATCCGTGGGATCGGTCTTCAGGTACTGCTCGGCGAACGGAGTCAGCTTACCGAACTTGTAGGTGTACTGAGCGCGCGCGAAGTCTTCGTTGGTGGCAACGGAAGTGACATCGACGACTTCGCGCGTGCAGAAGATCGCGTTCTCATACACCGTCGCCCACATTTTCGGCGCGGGCGGCGGTACTGTCTGCGGGGTACCGGTCACGAGCTTTTTTCCTGCATCCGTCAGCTGAACATCCAGCGTGTTGATGAACTGCTTCGGATTGGAGGGATTCGTCAGCTTCCCCTTCGACGTAATCGTGATCAGACCGGCGCCCTCAAGCGCCTTCTGGTACTTACCATCCGGTGTGCTCTTGAAGTAATCGGCTTCGGGCTGCTGACCGAGCGAAGCCATGCCGGTGAGCAGCTTGTGCGTCTCCGGGCTCTTATCAAAGCTCGCGTTAAGCAGGCTCTTCACTTCTTCTTTGGTCATGTCCCTGGACCCGCAGGAGCACAGTCCCAGGGCCAGAGAACACAGGGCAACGACACTTGCGATTCTCATAGTTGAATCTCCTTGTCCGAAAACGGCGGAACTATCGTATCGCAGGTTACTCTTTGGGTTCGTTTTCAATAGCCCCGTCGGATAACAACGACGCCGAACTTCCGCTCTTCGGTCCAATCAAACCCGATTTCATGTAGAGCAGCAGCTTTTCGCGTGTATCCGTAATATCCAGATGCCGCATGGTGAGCTGGCCGATGCGATCCTGCGGCGAGAAGGTGGATTCGCCCTTCTCCATGGTGAGGCGTTCGGGCTTGTATGTCAGGTTCGGGCTTGTGGTGTCAAGGATCGAATAATCGTTTCCGCGTCGCAATTCCAGCGTCACCTCGCCAGTGACGGCCTTCGCGACCCAGCGCTGCGCCATCTCGCGAAGCATCATCGACTGAGAGTCAAACCAGCGACCCTGGTAGAGCAGACGGCCGAGGCGCAGACCGTTGATGCGGTATTGCTCGATGGTGTCTTCGTTGTGGATGCCGCTCACCAGGCGCTCGTAGGCGATGAATAGTAAAGCCAGGCCGGGGGCTTCGTAGATGCCGCGGCTCTTGGCTTCGATGATGCGGTTTTCGATCTGGTCGGACATGCCCAGGCCATGGCGTCCGCCGATGGCGTTGGCTTCGAGGACGAGCTGCACCGGGTCGTCATAGGTCACGCCGTTGAGCGCTACCGGCTGGCCTTCTTCGAAACGGACCGTGATTTCTTCGGGCTTGATCTGTACGTTCTCGCGCCAGAAGGCCACGCCCATGATGGGTTCAACGATTTTGACGCCCTTGTTGAGGTGTTCGAGATCCTTGGCTTCGTGGGTGGCGCCCCAGATGTTCGAGTCCGTGGAGTAGGCTTTCTCGACGCTCATCTTGTAGGTGAGGCCGTGCGAGAGCATGTACTCGGACATTTCTTTGCGGCCGCCGAGTTCGTCGATGAAGGTCTGGTCGAGCCAGGGCTTGTAGATGCGGAGGGCCGGGTTGGCGAGCAGGCCGTAGCGGTAAAACCGCTCGATGTCGTTGCCCTTGAAGGTGCTGCCGTCGCCCCAGATGTGGACGTCGTCTTCCTTCATGGCGACGACGAGCATGGTGCCGGTGACGGCGCGGCCGATGGGGGTGGTGTTGAAGTAATGGACGCCGGCGGTGGAGATGTGGAATGCGCCGGCCTGGAGGGCGGCGATGCCTTCGGCTACGAGCTGGCGGCGGCAATCGATGAGACGGGCTTTCTCGGCTCCGTAGGCCATGGCGCGGCGGGGAATTTCGTCGTAGTCGGGCTCGTCGGGCTGGCCGAGGTTGGCGGTGTACGAGTAGGGGATGGCTCCCTTGGCGCGCATCCAGTGGATGGCGGCGCTGGTATCGAGTCCGCCGGAGAAGGCGAGGCCGACTTTTTCACTGGCTGGCAGATTTTGAAGTATGTTTCCCACGTTGTTTTCCCTCTCAGAATAGCGTGAGGGGGAAGGCGGGTTGTGGGGCGGGAGGTGCTATCTCCCGCTGCTGCTTTGTCTTAGGCGGTTTCAGAAAGTTGTGAACGGGGTTTGGCAGGTAATCCGAAGTGTCTCTGTCCGGATGAAGCGTGCCAGCGAATTGGGTCAGAGCAGGTGGAACGGCCAGTGGTGTTTTATGGAAGCCAATTCAGATCGTGAAATCGCGTGACAATCATCCACGCATACAGCAATACCTCGACGCGGAGATGGGCTTTCTGATCCTCGCTTCTGATCGTCATTTCAGGATGATTGAGCATGATGGCGCTGGGATGAATGAGCTTCGAGCACAGGTTGAAGTCGTACTCAACCGTTTGGCCCACGCGCCGAGGACTAACGCGGTTGTACCTATTCACGCCGGGCAAGGGCATAAATTCCGCCGTGGGAAACGCCTTTCTCATGTATTGAGCGAGTTCGCGGGCATCGATGAAGACCTGCTCATTCAAGAACTTCGTGGCTTGTTCCGGGCTTTCGGAAACGAACTCGGCCCAGCCTCTCAACTCGATTGCGCTTCGCAGGGACGATAGCCAATAAATCAGCCTCTCCGTTGGCCCATGCGCCGGCACGAGCAAGCTGAAGGTCCAGATATCGCAGAATGTTCACGCGTGCGATTTGCTGATCAGAACGGTTGTCGTCCGCGACCAGACGAGCGATGACCTTCCGACACTCGTCGATCTCGGTTCGAAATTTCGTCGGGGTATTTTCGGCCTGGAGATCGTAAATTGCCTGAATGTGACACGGGCGCCCCGCGGATTCCATGTCTGATTATGGCTGGAGTGGGCGCGTTGCTGCCCGCTCACCGCAATTCGTCGAACGTCGCCGCGCTGATGCCCAATTGCCGGAGTAGCGTAAAGAAGAGAGGCGGACCGATCTCACGTCCGCCGTGAATGGGAATGGTTGTCGAACGCCCATCAGGATGTCGCCACCGTTCGTGGCTCCCGGTTTGGCGAGCCCGCGTGAATGATGGGGAGTTGTCGGTTCTCGGCCCGATACTCCTCTTCGATCAAGCGAAAGACACCGGCAAGCTCAGTCATTGCCTCTTCCGGCGTTGCCGTCAAAGCGTGGCAACCAGGGATCGACGGAACTTCCGCAACCCATCCGCCTGGCTGGTTCCTGAACAGCACCACCTTGTAATCGCCGAGTTCCATCTCTCCTTAGTGTATGACGATTTCTGGTGCATGGCGATTTGGTTCTGAACGCTGAGCCGCACGGGGCTCCTTCCTTCGAGCCCTGCGAAATTTTGCGCACACTTAAGAAGCCGCGCCGAGATCTGCTATAGAATCGGGGTGTATT
The DNA here is from genome assembly GCA_048498815.1 of Acidobacteriota bacterium. GTDB lineage: Bacteria > Acidobacteriota > Terriglobia > Bryobacterales > Bryobacteraceae > BOG-234. Next base: position 25,085 of record JBEHXG010000030.1, read on the forward strand.
TTCGCGAAAAGGAGCGCGTGCGGATGAAATATATTTCCGTTTTGGCTGCGGGCGGAATGGTGGCTGCCTGTTGCGTAGCCCAGTTTGCGGTCGCACAGCAGCGCAGTACGTTCGATGTCGCGTCGGTTAAGCTGCACGCTCAAACCGATGGTCCTCAAGCCGTGGAAATGGATGACAAGCCCGGGTCGGTACATTATACCAACGTGTTTCTTAGGTCGTGTATCCTGGCTGCCTATGGGATCAAGCCTCTGCAACTGGAGGGATTCGACGGCCATCAGCCGGAGCGGTACGACATTGATGCGAAGAGCGAAACGCGCGCGACCGGCCCGGCGCTGATGCAGATGCTGCAGACGCTCCTGGAGGATCGCTTCAAGCTCAAATATCATACGGGGACGAGGGAAATGCCCGTCTACAAACTGACTTTGACGAAGAAGCCGCACCTGGTTTCTGCCGCGGGCGCGGAGGTTGGCCTGGAGTTTACCGGCGGTTCGCCGCAGCAACTGGCCGGTCGGGCTTCACTGGAGGGGCTTGCGAATTTTCTGTCGGGGTTGGTGGATCGTCCGGTAGTGGACAGGACAGGATTGCAGGGTCTGTACGATTTGCGAATCAAGTGGGATGCCGGGCAAAACAGGCAGGACAGGCAGGATGCTCTTATTGCGGCGCTGGAGAGTGAAGTCGGGTTAAAGCTGGAGCCGGGGAGTGAGGTAGTCCGGACAATCGTGATCGATCACTACAACGCCGTTCCGAGCGCAAATTAGGGTATTGAGCATGGCCACGACTCGCCACTCCCGGTTGCGGCTCTCGGTTTTCGGCGAGGCTACGCAACTTGCAGCCGCTTCAATTTCAAATGGCAACGCTCGATGTGCGCCAGATCGTACTGAGCCTGTTGCGCAAGCCACCCCTCCCCTGTTCCGCCAAAAACTCCGGACAACCTAACGGCCATCTCCGCAGAAAATGCCTCGCTTCTCGTTGCTCTCGCGCTCCATTCGGCGCCGCTGACCGAATCATAACGGCCTGGTGATGAAAATCACGCATTCGCGTGGTTGAAATGAGCCATAAACGAAGCGTCAAAAACGTGCATCAATAGAGACAGAGGTTTCAAGCTATGAGACGCCGACTGGCATTTGGGTTCGTTTTGATGGCTTCGTTCTGTCTGGCCGTTGCCCAGACGCCGCAGGGTCCGATGCCGGGTCCGGCGGGCGCTCAGGGTGGTCCGACGCTTGCGCCGCAGCAACTGGATAATCTGGTGGCTCCTCTGGCGCTTTATCCCGATCCGTTGCTGAGTCAGATGCTGGCCGCATCGACTTATCCGGTGGAGGTGACCGAGGCCGGGCAGTGGCTGTCGGCCAATGGCAGTTTGCGCGGACAGGCGCTGACGGACGCCGCGCAGCAGCAGAACTGGGATCCTTCGGTGCAGGCTCTGGTCGCGATGCCTTCGGCACTGAATATGCTGACGCAGGATATCCGGTGGACTACCGATCTGGGCAATGCGTTTCTGGCGCAGCCGGACGACGTGATGGCGGCGGTGCAGCGAATGCGGCAGCGGGCCGAGGCGAATGGCCGGCTGCAGTCGAATGCGCAGCAGACCGTGACGACTGAGGATCAGGGTGGGCAGCAGGCGATCGAGATTCAGCCCGCAAATCCCGAAGTGGTCTACGTGCCTGCTTACGATCCTTATTATGTCTGGGGTTATGGGGCGTATCCTCCGCTGTACTATCCCGACGGGTATTGGTTTGAGCCTGGCTTCAATATTGGATTCTGGTATCCGGGTTGGGGCATCAACCTTGGCTGGGGTTGGGGAATGAACTGGTTCGGGCACGGGCTGTACGTGAACAACGTGTTCTTCAACCATTACGGGTATCGCGGCTACGGATATGGCGGCGGGCATACATTCTGGGCGCACAATCCTGTTCATCGATTGGGTGCCGGCTATCCGCGCGGTCCGGTGAGCGCCCGGTTTGGCTCGGCTTCGCAGGCGGCTCGCGTGGAAGCGGGGCGCTCAGGAAACTGGCACTCGTTTGGCGGAGCCAACTCCGGCGCGCGGAATTCGTTTGCCGGCTCGGCGGCTTCTCGACCGCAGGGATTTCAAAGCGTCGGGCAGCAGCGCGGATTCGCGGGTCAGTCGAATTTCCGGTCAGCACCGCAGTCCAGCTTCCGCTCTGCTCCGCAATCGAATTTCCGGTCTGCGCCCCAGTCCAACTTCCGGTCTGCGCCCGAATCGAATTTCCGCTCTGCTCCGCAGTCGAACTTCCGGTCCGCGCCACAATCGAACTTCAGATCAGCACCGCAGTCCAGCTTCCGCCAGGCGGCGCCGGCTCAAAGCTTCCGATCCGCACCGCAGCCAGGCTTTCGATCTGCTCCGTCCGCCCCATCGTTTAATGGAGGCGGAGGAGCCAGGAGCTTTGGCGGCGGAGGCGGCGGAATGCGATCGAGCGGCGGTGGTGGCGGCTCACATGCTGGTGGCGGACATGTTGGAGGTCGACGCTAAGACGCTTGGATGACCCGTTCAGTAAACGGCTGTTGCCGTGGCTGGTGGCGATCGCCTTCTTCATGGAGTCGCTCGACACCACGATTCTGAACACGGCCGTTCCTGCGATTGCTTCCGCGCTCAACGTAGTTCCGCTCAGCATGAAAGCGGTGCTTTCGAGCTACACGCTGAGCCTTGCGGTTTTCATTCCGATCAGCGGGTGGATGGCGGATCGCTACGGCACGCGGCGCGTGTTTGCATCCGCCATCGGCCTTTTTACCCTGGGCTCGTTTCTGTGCGGGATCTCGCGCGACATTCATGTACTGGTTGCGTGCCGTGTGTTGCAGGGATGCGGCGGCGCGATGATGGTGCCGGTCGGACGGCTGACGATTGTGCGGACGTTCGCGAAATCCGAGCTCGTCAGCGCGATGAGCGCGGTGGCGATTCCGGGGCTGGTGGGCCCGATGCTGGGACCCGTGGCGGGCGGACTAATTGTGGGGTACCTGCACTGGCGCGTGATCTTCTTCGTGAATATTCCGATTGGCGTACTGGGCCTGTGGATGGTTTACCGGCATCTGCCGGATTATCGGGAAAAGTCTAATCCGCTGGATGCGGTGGGACTGATCTTGTTTGGGGCGGGCGTGGCGCTGCTGTCGTACGTTCTGGAGGTGTTTGGTGAGCATACGCTCAGCACGCGCGAGATTGCAGGACTGCTGGCGATGTCGCTCGCGCTGCTGGCGGGGTATTACTTTCACTCGCGGCAGGTGCGATTTCCACTGCTGTCGCTGGGGCTGTTTGGCATACGGACGTTTCGCGCGTCGGTCAGCGGGAGCTTCTTCACGCGGCTGGGAATTGGCGGCGTGCCGTTTATTCTGCCGCTGCTGTATCAGGTGGGGCTGGGGTTTTCACCGATTCAGTCGGGCCTGATGATGATGCCGCAGGCGATTGCGGCGATGAGTCTGAAGATGACGATGCCGAGGATTCTGGCGCGATTTGGGTATCGCCCGGTGCTGGTGTCGAATACGGTGATTCTGGGGCTGATCATGATTTTATTCGCGACGATCGGGCGCGGGACGCCGGTGTGGCTGATTGTGACGGAGGCGTTTTGTTTCGGATTCTTCAGTTCGCTGCAGTATACGAGCATGAACACACTGGTGTATTCGGATATTACGGAGGAACAGGCGAGCGGAGCGAGTTCGATTGCAAGCACGATGCAGCAGATGTCGATCAGCTTTGGGGTGGCGGTGGCTTCACTGGCGGCGGCATTTTTTATTCCGGATCGCTTTCATTCGACGTCGGGGGAGATGATTGCCGGGATTCACAAGGCGTTTTTTGTGCTGGGTGGGTTGACGGTAGTTTCGACCGGAATATTTCGCGAGTTAAGGGCGGCGGATGGCGCGAATGCAAGCCGGCATGCCGAGACGGTGCATGCGGAGTGAGAGTATCAGTTGCCGGTTGGCCTTTCCACATGGTCGATTACTACTACTTCGTCCGTTCCCTTTTTCGCCACCAGCTTCAGACCAAGCTGTTCGATCACCGCGGTAAAGATCGATGGCTCGTCGGCTGACAGCGAAGAATCCGGGGTCCAATGCAGATCGAAATCGAAATCGCCCGCGAGACCCGTGCGGTCCGTAACCCGGCGACCAATGTCCGGGTGCCCCGACAGAAAATTTGCGATCGCCTTCACCGGGATTTTCGTCGCCTTCAGACTGCTCGCAGTTCGCGAAATTGAAGGTGCGTCGTCGGACGCACTCACCTTAAGTCTCGACCCGCCCGGGGAGATGACCAACTCATAGACCTGTAATTCCCTGGCTTCCCGATGAAGGGTGAGCTTCAGGCGCTCCTGGAGGAGGGCCCGCAGGGGCGGCCTGACCTCCTCATCCGTCATTTCTCTGGCGCCCTCAGCGATAGCGTCAATATCGAAGCGCTCGTCAAACCATGCGGGCTCACCGGCCGCTTCGTACCCCTGGATTCCCCAGGCATACTCGAACAGGAATCGAGCGGTCATGTTGTGAAAAATGACTCTTCCGCCGGGCAGCATGTCTCCCCGGAAAGTGGTATCCCGGGGATCGTGGGATTTCATGGAAGCTATGTCGAACTTCAGTGGGGGCTGCTTCCCCGTTTGCGCTGCCGGCGTTGTGCCCTGCGCCAGGACTGTACAGACCGCGATCACGATCAGCATAGTTTTAATTCTTTAATAGATTCCAGTTTATGGGTGGGGCAGCGTGGCGTCAAGAGAATTTTTAAATCTTTAGAATTTTCGGGCGGCGGAGCACCTGACACTGTGCGCTTGGTAGCCATGCGGGGCTGGAAGTGCAGCGCCGTCTCGCGGCCGGACCGGGCTAAACTGTTATGTCATGACGCGTACTGAACAATTCATCCCGGAACTCATTGTGAAGAACGGACCGGCGGCGCTCGAGTTTTACAAGAAGGTCTTTGGCGCGACGGAATCGGACCGTATGCTCACGCCGGGAGGCAAGCTCATTCACGGCCAAATCACACTGGAGGGCCAGCGCTTCTTTGTCTGCGACGAGTTCGAAGCGCATGAAGGCGGCACCTGCAAATCTCCGCAGACTCTGGGTGGCACGTGTGTTCGCATCACGCTGCTGGTGCAGAATGCGGACGAAGTCATGGCACGCGCCGTGGCTGCCGGCGGACGCATCAACATGCCTGTTCAGGATATGTTCTGGGGCGCGCGCTACGGCAAGTTCGTCGATCCGTTCGGTCACGAGTGGGGCATTAACCAGCAACTGAAAGAACAAACCCACGAAGAAACAGACGCTGCCGCGAAAGAGTATTTCGAGAAGCGCTAGCTGTGGCGCGTTCGATCCGCCACAATCGTTACCTGCATGTCGCGTGAAAGCGACACGATACGCTGCTCCACGTCCGGCAGCAGGATCGACATCAGTCCCGTGCGCCGCGGCCGCGCCACAAATATTTGGGTGACACCGTTGATACGTGCGAATTCCACCAGCGCGTTCGCCGGGTCATCCGCTGCCGTTTCCGCATCGAGCAGTCGCGCATCGATATGCAGGTTGCGCGCGAAGTTGAGGTGCCGCTCGATCGCTTCGCGCTCCTCCGCATTCACGCGGTTCCCTCCATTCGAAGGCTGAATAGCGACAGCGATGCAGTCGGCATGCAGATAATCCGCCACGCGTTTGCCGCGCCGAACGACCATTGCGCTGGAAGGATCGGCGGTGATCTGGATCAGAATTCGCTCCGTCCGCCCCGCCGATGAGATTGGGTCGCGCGGTGCGGCTGGTTCAGGCCCATGCGACTCGCTTTCATGCGCGGTCTGCCGCATCGCAAGCTCACGCAGCGCGCCGAGCGTCGATTCCTGAAAAAAATTCTCCAGCGCCTTCTTCGATTTCTCCGGCGAATATACGACGCCGCGAATCAGGCGGTTCACCAGGGCGCCGGGCGTCACGTCCACCATCACGACCTGATCGGCCTGCTTCACTACCCAGTCGGGAATCGTCTCACGCACGCGCACGCCGCTGATCTGCTGCACCTGATCGTTGAGGCTTTCGAGGTGCTGAATGTTCATCGTGGTCAGCACGTCAATGCCGGTTTCCAGCAGTGCCATCACGTCTTCCCAGCGTTTATTGCGGGACGAGCCAGGTACGTTGGTGTGCGGGAATTCATCGACGACGCAGATCTCCGGATGCCGTGCGAGTATCGCGTCCGCGTCCATCTCTTCAAACACTGCGTCACGGTATTCAACAACACGTCGCGGAACGGTCTCCAGGCCTTCCGTCTTCGCGATCGTATCGGCGCGGCCATGTGGCTCGAAGTAGCCGATGACGATATCGTGTCCCTGACGTTTCAAATCCTGGGCGTCGGCGAGCATCTGATACGTCTTGCCCACGCCCGCGGCGTAGCCGAGGTAGATTTTGAGCTTTCCACTCATTGCGGGAACACGCGGACGTCGATGCCCTGCGCCCCGCGAATGAGTCGACCGACGGGGCCGCCGGTCCAGCGATGCCACCACTTCGATTGCTGGCCGTGGCCGACGAAAATCTGGGTAACGCCCCGTTCGTGGGCGAACTCCAGAATGGCTTCGATTGGATCTTCGCCCTCGAGAATTTCCACATGAGCTCCGGCAAGCCGCGCGAGTTCCAGATTGGCGTCCAGCGCGCCTTGAAAGGCGGAGTTCAAATGCGGCTGACGCACGTGGGCCGCGATCAGTTCGCCATGAAACCGCTCCGCATTGCGGCGGCCGCTTTCGATCATCGTCTTCGCCGTGGCGCGCGGCGTTACGCACACAAGAATCCGTTCCTGTGCGCCAAACGAGGCCGCGATGCCATTTTGCTTCAGATACGATTCGAGCTCGCGATCCACCACATCGGCGGCGAACAGAAGCGCAATCTCGCGCAGCGCCGAAAGCTGACTCGCCAGGCGCCCCGTGTCCCCCGCGACGGCATGATCGGAACGATCCAGACACATCTCCGGGGGTGCGTCGACAATCACGATTTCATCCGCGCCAAAAAGGAAGCTCTTTGGTACGGTCTGTGTGACATGCTTGCCGGTGATCGCTTCCACCTGATCGCGCAGCTCATCAATGTACTGAATGTTTATGGAGGAAATGACCGCGATGCCGGCCTCGAGCAGATGGCGAACATCCTGCCAGCGGCAGGGATTCGCGCAGCCTGGAGGATTGTCGAAGGCCAGACCGTCTACCAGACAAACACGCGGGTGGCGTCGCAGAATGGCGGGCACGTCGATGACGTCCACACCGCCGACGTTGAGGAGCGGGATTACTTCCAGTTTGCTGAGCAGTCCTTCCACCTCGGGTGCGGCCGGTTGCTGGACCGCGCCGATTACAACGTCCTGCCCGCGTTCCGCGCGCCGCCGCCCTTCGTCGAACATGCGGAACGACTTGCCCACGCCCGATGCGTACCCGAGAAACACCTTGAGCTGGCCGCGAGCTTCGCGCGCTTCCTCCGCCTGCGCCTGCAACAGCAGTTCTTCCGGCGTGCGTTTGCGTGGAACCGGCGTCATTCCTGCCTCATTATAAAGACGCCTTTCGGGCAGTGATCAGCCACCACGTGCCTTCGCCAGGCTGGGTGGTGAAGTGATCGTCGCGGTTGAGAATGATGAACCCTTCGCGCTGAAGTTGGGCGCTCACAAGGTCCGAGGGAATCGAGTGGTCGCCGGCTCCGCGATCCGCTATAACCATCCGTCCGCCGTTCTTCAGCGCACGGCTCAGGCGGCCAACGACCACATCAGGATGATCCAGTTCGTGATAGGTGTTTGCAATCAGTACGGCATCCACAGGGCCTTCCACGCGAGGATCATCCGGCTCGCCCAGCACTTCATGCACTGTACGCGGTGAACGCAGCCAAAGGAATGCGAGCGGCAATCGGAGGATGTCCACAGCCTCCACTGAGCCCGAGGGCTCCACCGCCGCTGCGAGCTTCAGGGCGAAGTAACCGGCGCCACATCCGAGGTCGATCACGCGGCTGCCCGGGTGCAGATCAAGCTGCGCGACAATCTCCGGCGCGCGCTGCCATCCGTCACGCTCACGCTCCACAAACGCCAATCGGTCAAGGGTGCTCAACCCCTGACCGATGACGCAAATCGCGCCTGCAACCGCCAGGCCTCCCAGGACACCGAGAGCAAGTTTAACGGCGCCCAAGCTGGCGGTCCAGCGCGAGATTCAGTTTCAGCACATTGACGCGTGGCTCACCTAGAACTCCAAGATCCGGGCCCTCTGTGAACTGCGCCACCAGTTGATTGATCTGACCTTCCGTAACGTTGCGAACCTTCGCTACGCGGGCCACCTGAGCCGCGGCCGAGTCAGGACTAATATGCGGATCAAGGCCGCTGGCGGAAGCGGTGACCAGATCTGCCGGAAGAGGTCCGGTGTAATCCGGATTATCCTTCCGAAATTTGTCAATCGACGCCTTCACCCGATCGACGAGTTTCTGATTCGTTGGCCCGAAGTTTGAGCCACCGGAGGCGGTCGAGTCGTATCCATCACTGCCTGCCGCCGAAGGACGCGGCTGAAAGTATTCGGGCCTGGCGAAGTTCTGGCCGATTAACTCCGATCCAACCACCCTGCCCCCGGTCTCAATCAAACTGCCGTTAGCCTGATGCGGAAACAGCATCTGGCTGATTCCGGTGACCGTCAGTGGATAGAGAACGCCGAGAAGCAGCGTCATGAAAAGCTTGATGCGAATTCCAGGTAAAATCTGTTGCCACATAGTCTTTCTCCTTTATGCGAGGTGCAGCATGACGAGCAACTGGTCAATGAGCCAGATGCCGGGAAAGGGAGCGATCAGCCCGCCGACGCCATAGATCAACAGATTGCGCCGCAGCAGACTGGCCGCATCGAGCGGACGATACTTCACTCCGCGCAGCGCCAGCGGAACCAGCGCGATGATGATTAGTGCATTGAAGATGACGGCCGAAAGCACCGCGCTCTGCGGTGTGTGCAGGCCCATGATGTTGAGTCGCGAGAGCACCGGATATGTCGGAATGAACATGGCCGGAATGATGGCGAAGTATTTCGCGACGTCGTTCGCGATTGAGAACGTAGTCAGCGCGCCTCGCGTAATCAGCAACTGCTTGCCGATGGCAACGACTTCGATCAGCTTCGTGGGATTGCTGTCGAGATCGACCATGTTTCCGGCTTCTTTCGCCGCCATGGTGCCTGTGTTCATCGCAAGGCCAACGTCTGCCTGCGCGAGCGCGGGTGCGTCATTCGTGCCGTCGCCCGTCATCGCCACCAGACGTCCGGCGCTCTGCTCTTTGCGGATGTAATCGAGCTTGTCCTTCGGTGTTGCCTGCGCGAGAAAATCGTCCACGCCCGCCTCGCCCGCAATTGCCGCAGCAGTCAGCGGATTATCGCCGGTGATCATAATGGTGCGGATGCCCATGCGCCGCAGTTGCGCGATGCGCTCATTCATGCCGCCCTTGACGATGTCTTTGAGATGGATGACGCCGAGCAGCCGGGCACCGTTGCAGACCGCGAGCGGCGTGCCGCCGGCCCGCGAAATCCGATCGCTCATCTCTTTGAAGTCGGCCGGCACTGCGCCCCCGCGCTCGCGCACAAAGTTGCAAATGGCTTCGGTCGCGCCTTTGCGCAGTTGCCTGCCTTCAAAGTCCACGCCGCTCATGCGCGTATAAGCGGAGAAGGGAAGGAATGTAGCTTCATGCTCGGGAATATGGCGTCCGCGCAACCCGTACTTTTCTTTCGCGAGGACAACGACCGAACGGCCTTCCGGAGTCTCATCGGCGAGGCTGGAAAGCTGCGCCGCATCGGCCAGCTCTTCCGGTGTCACACCGGGAACATTCAGAAACTCCACGGCCTGACGATTGCCGAGCGTGATGGTTCCTGTCTTGTCGAGAAGGAGTGAATTCACATCACCAGCCGCCTCCACCGCCTTGCCGCTCATTGCCAGAACATTGTGCTGCATCACGCGATCCATACCGGCAATGCCAATCGCGGAAAGCAAGCCGCCAATCGTCGTCGGAATGAGGCATACCAGCAGCGAAATCAGCACTGCCACCGTAGGCACCGCGCCAGCGCCGGTCTGCGAAACCGCAAACACCGAGTACGGCTGCAGCGTAATCACCGCCAGCAGGAAGATCAGCGTCAAGCCCGCAATCAATATATTCAGCGCGATCTCATTGGGAGTCTTCTGCCGCTGCGCACCCTCCACCAGCGCAATCATGCGATCCAGAAACGTCTCGCCAGGATTGGAAGTAATGCGAATCCGAATCTGATCGGAAAGAACACGCGTTCCGCCGGTAACAGCGCTCCGGTCGCCGCCCGACTCGCGAATCACCGGCGCGCTCTCGCCCGTGATTACCGACTCATCCACCGTAGCGACGCCGTCAATCACATCGCCATCGCCAGGAATCAGATCGCCGGCATCGCAGATTACGATGTCCCCGGCGCGCAGCTTCGAAGAACTGGCTTCCTCAATCGCGCCGGAGGAAGTAACGCGCTTAGCCAAAGCATCGGTCTTCGTCTTGCGAAGGCTATCGGCCTGAGCCTTCCCGCGAGCTTCCGCCATCGCCTCGGCAAAGTTGGCAAACAGGACCGTAAACCAGAGCCAAAGTGAAATCTGAACGGAAAAGCCGATACCTTTGGCGCCCGCCGCAATATCCCGGATCAGAAGCGCCGTTGTCAACGCGGCGCCCACTTCCACCACGAACATCACCGGATTCTTCAGCAGCGTGACCGGATTCAGCTTTACGAACGATTCCCGCATCGCCCGACCCACAATCTCCGGATCAAAGAGCGGACGCGAACGCCCCAGCTTCTTCGGAATCAGCGACGTCGAATCGTCTGCGGCGTTCTGTTGAACTTCAGGATCTGCAACTTGTGTGGACATTGCCATGTGCTCCGTTATTGAAGGCCTCAGGAAAACAACTTGCCGCTCAGCATCAGATAGTGCTCAACCACAGGACCGAGCGCGATTGCCGGAAAGAATGTCAGCGCGCCAACGATGACCACGGTCCCTACCAGCAGCCCGACAAACAGCGGACCATGCGTCGGGAACGTGCCACTCGTAGCCGGCACCTGCTTCTTCGCGGCCAGACTGCCCGCAGCCGCCAGCAGTGGAATCAGGAACAGGAATCGGCCGATCAGCATGGAAAGTCCGATCGTCAGGTTGTACCAGGGCGTGTTCGCATTCAGTCCGGCGAACGCGCTGCCGTTGTTGCCGGTGCCGCTGACATACGCATACAGAATCTCGCCGAATCCATGCGGGCCGCTGTTGTTCATGTTTGCGACAGCCGCGCCTGGCGCATTCCAGTAACCCTTCGCCGGGAACTGAATCACCGTACTCAGCGCGCTGAAGATCAGAATGCTGAACGCGGTCGCGATGATCGCCAGCATCGCCATCTTCACTTCTTTCTGCTCAATCTTCTTGCCCAGATACTCCGGCGTGCGCCCCACCATCAGGCCTGCAATGAATACCGCGACAATGCAGTAGAGCAGGATTCCATACAGGCCCGCGCCGGTGCCGCCGAAGATGACTTCGCCGGTCATGATGTTGAAGATCGGCACCAGCCCGCCCAGCGGTGTGTAGCTGTCATGCATACTGTTCACCGCGCCGCAGCTCGCGTCCGTGGTGACCGTCGCAAACAAAGCCGAATTCGCGATGCCGAATCGAACTTCCTTGCCTTCCATATTTCCGCCGGACTGGCCGGCCGTAGCTTCGCTCTGAATGCCGAGCTTCGAAAGAATCGGATTGCCCGCCTGCTCTGCGTGATACGCCACAAACACGCCGGCCAGGAACATCACCGAAAACGCTGCAAACACCGCCCAGCCCTGTCGCGTATCGCGAACCATTCTGCCGAATGTGTAAGTCAGTCCCGCGGGAATCAGAAAAATCAGGAACATCTGCAGCAGATTCGAGAGCGGCGTCGGGTTCTCAAACGGATGCGCCGAGTTCGCATTGAAGAATCCGCCGCCATTCGTGCCCAGTTGTTTGATCGCTTCCTGCGACGCCACTGGCCCCTGCGCGATCACCTGCTTCGCGCCCTCAACCGTAGTGAGCGTCGTATAAGGATGGAAATTCTGAATCACGCCGGAGGCGCAGAATGCCAGCGCGGCAACAATCGAAATCGGCAGCAGGATATAAACAGTGGCGCGGGTAACATCCACCCAGAAGTTGCCGATTGTCTTTCGTTCCTGCCGCGCAAACCCGCGTACGAGCGCGATCGCCACCGCAATGCCGGCGGCTGCTGAGGCGAAGTTCTGCACCGTCAGCGCGGCCATCTGCACAAAGTAGCTGATGGTCGATTCGCCGGCATACGCCTGCCAGTTCGTGTTGGTAACGAAGCTGGCCGACGTATTGAACGCCAGATCGGGACTCACATTGCCCGCGCCAAACCCCTGCGGATTGAAGGGAAGAAACGCCTGCGCGCGCTGAATGAAGTACACCAGCAGAAACCCGAAGATGCTGAAGCTCAGCAGCGCGGCTGTGTATTGAGTCCAGCGCTGTTCCACGTCCTCCTGTACGCCGATCACTTTGTAGGTGAGGACTTCCAGCCAGCGAAGCACCGGATGCAGAAACGTTCGTTCTCCATCGAACACCCGCGCCATAAAAGCCCCGAGCGGTTTGGTGCACGCAAGAATCAGAGCGAAGAAAATAACAATCTGTAAAAACCCCATGCTGGTCATGTTGGTCAGAACCTTTCCGGTCGCAACAGCGCGTAGATCAGATACACAAACAGCCCGAGCGACGCAATTCCGGCAATAACGTAGTCCATCGTGAATCTCCTCTTAGAGCCTGTCGCAGGCTTTCGTGAATGCCCAGAACAGCAGCAGCGCCGCGCATCCGATCAAAACGTAAATAAGGTCGAGCATCTGTTTACTCTCTTTCCGCCAGAATGACTTCGTGGCCCTGCCGCCGCAGCCGGCGCGCCAGCCGCTTCGCGCGCATCCGCCACCACTGCGGCTCGCGGCCCACAACAACCAGCGAGTGCGGCTTCAGTACCTCGGCAAGTTTCAGGTCCAGATCGCGGCAGGTGTAAATGCGGATGTCGGCATCCACGCCTGTCTCTTCCACCAGCCGGAGCAAACGCTCTCTGCTCCAGGCGAGCGGTACCGCCGGATTCTCAATCGGCAGTTGATACGACACAACAACCGGAACGACCAGCGTGATCTTCGCCCGCAGCCGCCGTGACAGCGTTTGCGCCGTCTTCAGCGCTGCCGCCGTCGCATCCGGCGACGTGAACACAACCGAAATCCCCAGCCGCGGTCCAGCGCCGCGAGCTGCTGACGCCGGCGGAACCACCGGAGATCCGCTAACTGTGAGGCCTTGCATGACTCCACGTTAGGGTTCCGGGCGGGAAGAAGTCATATCGAAGGCGTGAAAAAGTCATAAAGGGCACACCGAATCGCGGCCATGCGCTAACCTGGTTAAAACGCTGATCCGGGGATTGCACAGAAGGGAATGAAGCCAACATTAGTAACCGGCGCATCCGGCTTTGTCGGCTGGCACGTCGCGCGCCTGCTGCTGGAAAAAGGACACCGCGTGCGCGCCCTCGTCCGCGCGCAAAGCACCGTTCCCGAACTTGACGTGGAAATCGTGCGTGGCGATCTCCGCGATCCCGCATCCCTCGCGCGCGCCACCGAAGGCTGCGGGCTTATCTTTCACGTAGCCGCCGACTATCGCCTCTGGGCCAAAGACCCGCGCGAACTATACGAAGCCAATGTGGAGGGCGTCCGCCACATCCTCACCGCTGCGCGAACCGCAGGCGTGGATCGCGTCGTCTACACCAGTACCGTAGGTTGCATTGGCATCCCGAAAACCGGAATCGGCGATGAAACTCAACCCTGCGCTCTCGATCAAATGGCAGGCGACTACAAGCGCTCGAAATTCCTGGGTGAGCAGGTCGCTCTGGACTTCGCGCGCAAAGGCTTCCCGGTGGTCATCGTGAACCCCACAGCCCCGATGGGTGATCACGATTTCAAACCGACGCCCACCGGACAAATCGTAGCCGACTTTCTGCGCGGAGCCATGCCCGCTTATATCGATACGGGCCTCAACGTCGTCAACGTAAAAGACGTCGCTGAAGGCCATCTGCTGGCATGCGAACGAGGAATGCCAGGCGAGCGCTACATCCTCGGCTCAGAAAACCTCACGCTCCGCCAAATCCTGCACGAACTGGCAGAGATCAGCGGACTGAAAGCCCCCACCGTAGAACTCCCCTATGCCGTAGCCTGGGCGGCCGGAGCTTTTGGAACCGCAATCTCCCGCATCACGGGCAAAGCCCCGCGCGCATCGCTCGAAGCGGTCCGCATGGCAAGCACAAAAATGTGGGTGAGCCACGGGAAGGCCACACGCGAACTCGGCTATAACCCCATGCCCGCGCGCGAAGCCCTCAAAGACGCAGTAGTCTGGTTCAGGGACCAAACCCGGTGATCCTCTTCGCCGCCTCAGACCGCCGCGAACTTGAACCATTTGTCAAACACTGGGACAAAACCACAACTCTCCCGGGTATCGCCCATTGGGCGGCCGAAGGAACGTGGCGGAATCGCGAAGTTGCGGCCGTAGCCATCGGCGTAGCGCAGCCGCTCAACTGCCTGGCTTCATTCACCGAAGGCGCGCTAACCAAAGTTAACGCCATCTGCAGCGTTGGAACCGCGGGCGCCCTGGCGTCCGATCTCAACATCGCCGACATCGTCGTAGCCACCAGCGTCGCCAACGCCGTCCAGACCTGGCCCGCCATGAACCCATACGGCCCGAACGCCCGTACAGGCCTCGTCCGAACCAGCCCAGACATCGCTCGAACCAGGGAAGAAAAGCAGAAACTTTCCGCCACCGGAGCAATCATAGTAGAGATGGAAGCCGCCGGCATCGCACAAACCGCCGCCGCATTGGATGTACCTTTCTACTGCGTCCGCGCCGTGAGTGACCGCGCAGATGAAACTTTTTTTATCGATTTCCAATCTTTTCTTAAGCCCAACGGCACATTCGATGTGCCACGCTTAGTAATGAACGCCCTGACCCATCCGGTACGTGGCCTGGGCGAACTGCTTCGCCTGCAGCGCCGCACTGCACTCGCGGCCCAAAAACTGGGCGACTATCTGAATGACTGCAAGTTCTGAAATGACGACCCCCGTTCCCGGTAACATGCGAGCCGCCGTCTACCACGGCGCGAGCACGGTTGCCGTTGATGACATCACAACCCCGGCCATCGGCCCCGGTGAAATTCTGATCCGCGTGGAAGCCTGCGGCGTCTGCCACACCGACCTCAAGAAGATCGAATACGATCTGCTTCCGCCTCCGCGCATCTTCGGCCATGAGACCGCAGGCGTGGTTGCCGCCGTCGGCGCGAAGGTCACCAAATACCAGCCCGGCGACCGTGTCATCGTCTTCCACCACATCCCGTGCGGCAATTGTTTTTACTGCGAGAGGAAACTTTACGCACAATGCCCCGTTTATAAGAAGGTGGGCGTAACGGCAGGTTTCGAACCGGCGGGCGGCGGATTCGCGCAATATGTCCGCGTGATGGACTGGATCGTGGAGCGCGGCGTGGAAAAGATTCCGGATGGCGTGCCCTTCGAAGTTGCCGCCTTTGTGGAGCCGGTCAATACCTGCGTGAAGGCGGTAGAGCAGTGTGATCCTCAGCCTCACGACGTCGTATTAATACAAGGACAGGGCCCCATCGGCCTCATCTTCACAATGCTGCTGAAGCTCAAAGGCTGCACGATCGTAACGACGGACACCATCCCAACGCGCCTGGAGCTCTCGAAGAGATGCGGCGCGACCTATGCGCTCGATCCACGCACTACAGACGTCGCCGCCAGGCTGAAAGAGCTTACCGAAGGCCGTGGAGCCGACATGGTCTACGTTGCCACGGCCGTCAAGGGCCTCGTCGAAGAAGCTATCCGCTCCACCCGTCCGGGCGCCAAAATCATGCTCTTCGCCCAAACGTCCGATAAAGAACGCATCGAGCTCTCCGGCGCCAGCATTTGCGTCGGCGAGCGCTCGCTTTTGGGCTCCTACAGCGCCTCGGTGGACCTTCAGGCCGAGTCCGCCCGCCTCGTTTTCAGCGGCGATCTGCCCGTCAACCTCCTGATCTCCCACCGCGTTCCGCTTGATAAGATTGAATTTGCATTCCGCCTCGCCACGCATCCCGGCGACTTCCCCGGAGAGAACCCGTTGAAGATTATCGTGAGACCACAGGAGTCTGCAACTTGCGCGCAATAAACGATACGATGCTCGCAGCAGTTCTGTACGGTAAAGAACATGTGCAGATGGAGCGCGTTCCCGTCCCGGAAATTGGCCCCGGCGACCTGCTGGTTCGTGTCCGCACCGCGCTCACCTGCGGCACGGATGTCAAGGTTTATCGCCGCGGCTACCACGCGCGCATGATCGTTCCGCCGGCTCTCTTCGGTCATGAACTCGCGGGCGACGTGATTGCCGTCGGCGAGCGCGTCAAAGGTTTCGAAATCGGACAGCGGGTGGTTGCCGCGAACTCCGCGCCCTGTCACCGCTGCTTTTTCTGCAGTCGCGGACGCGTCAATCTTTGCGAAGACCTGCTCTTCAATAACGGCGCCTACGCAGAGTACATCCGCATTCCCGCGCGCATCGTCCGCGTCAACACCTACGTGATTCCGCCGCATCTGGATTATCGCGATGCCGCGCTTGCCGAGCCTCTGGCCTGCGTTGTCAAGGGTGTGGAAGATGTGGAAATGAAAGCCGGCGATACCGTTGCCGTCATCGGCGCCGGTCCTATTGGCTGCATGTTCGTGCGCCTGGCAAAGCTTCGCGGCGCGCGCGTCATTGCAATTGGTCGTCGTCTGGAACGCCTGGAGCGTGTGGCGCGTTTGGGCGCGGATCGCATTGTTGCCACGGAGGGCTCCGAAAACCCCGTCGCGCGCGTTCGTGAACTCACTGGCGGACGTGGCGCGGATATCGTCATCGAAGCCGTGGGCAAGCCGGAAACCTGGAACATGTCGGTCGAAATGCTGCGGCGCGGCGGCACCGTCAACTTCTTTGGCGGCCCGCCCACCGGCACCCGCGTCGATCTCGATACTAACCTGCTTCACTACTCCGAAATCACCTGCAAGGCGAGCTTTCATCACACGCCCACTTCCATGCAGGAAGCGCTCGACATCATTTCGAGCGGGGGCATTCGCGCGCAGGATTTCGTGGAAGCCGAAGACTCGCTGGAAAATCTGTCCCGCGTCATGTTCCGTCTCGCCGAAGGCGGCACGGCATTCAAGACAGCGATCATCCCGTGATCCCTGCCGGTCTCTCGCTGCTGCCGCGCGACTTCGTGCGCAACAGCGCTGCGCAAACGCATGCGTGGACGCCCGCGGAATCCATCGAATATACGCGCTGGCTCGCCACGCACCACTACGAAAACTTTCACGTTGTGAGCTTCCTTCTGCCGAAGGAGCTGCATGGCGACTTCTACAACGTTTACGCCTGGTGCCGCTGGGCGGACGACCTGGCCGATGAAATCGGCGATCCCGCGGAAAGCCTGCGCTTGTTGCACTGGTGGTCGGGCGAACTCGACCGCCTGTACAGAGACGAAGCCAGTCATCCGGTCTTCATCGCGCTGCAGGGCACAGTGAAAAAGTTCAACATTCCGCGAAAGCCCTTCGCCGACCTGATTCGCGCCTTCATCCAGGATCAAACCGTTACCCGCTACAACAACTGGGATGAAGTATTCTCCTATTGCGAGGGTTCGGCGAATCCGGTCGGACGACTGGTGCTCTATCTCTGCGGCTACTCCGACCCCGAGCGACAGGCGCTTTCCGACGCCACCTGCACCGCGCTCCAGCTCGCCAACTTCTGGCAGGACGTAACGGTTGACCAACACAAAGATCGTGTCTATCTGCCGCTCGACCTGCTCGTGCGCCACAATTACACGGTGGAAGAACTGTTCGCTCATCAGTACGACGAACGTTTCAAAGCGCTTATGCGGGAAGCGGTTGAAAAAGCGCGCGAACTTTTCCACAAGGGGCTGCCGCTGGTCGGCATGGTGAACCGTCGGCTCGCCGTCGATCTCGATCTCTTCAGCCGCGGAGGTCTCTGCATCCTCGATAAGATCGCGGCGCAGAATTACGACGTACTCTCCGCGCGCCCGTCAGTCTCAAAAGCCGAGCGGGTTCGTTTGCTCCTGAGCGCGCTCCTCCGCTCCGCGTTTCACTCGGGCCGCGCAGCATGATCTCGCTGGAAGAGTCGCAACAGCACTGCCGCGCGATCGCGAAATCCCGCGCGAAGAATTTCTACTACTCGTTCGTCCTGCTCACGCCGGAGCGTCGCAATGCTATGTGCGCCATCTACGCCTTTATGCGCTACTGCGACGACCTCAGCGACGAACCCGGCGCCACCCTCATCGCCATGAACCGCTGGCGGCAGGCGCTCATCGACGCGCTTGCGGGGCACCCGGACTCCAGCCCCATTTGGCCGGCTTTCCTCGATGCCGTCAACACCTACAAAATCCCGCACCGCTACTTCTACGACATGATTGAAGGCGTAGCGTCGGATCTCACGCCGCGTCCCATCGAAAACTTCGAAGAGCTTTATCAGTACTGCTACAGAGTTGCTTCGGTCGTCGGACTCACAACAGTCCATATCTTCGGATTCGATGCACCCGAGCAGGTGCTCCCGATGGCCGAAAAATGCGGCATCGCGTTCCAGCTAACAAACATCCTCCGCGACATTAAAGAGGACGCGGACCTCGGCCGCACGTACCTGCCCAACGAAGATCTGAAGCGCTTCAGTGTTTCACTCTCCGATCTGAAAAACGCCAGAAGAACGGAGAGCTTCGTGAAACTGATGGATTTCGAAATCGCCAGAGCCCGGCGTTACTACAACGAATCCGCCGCGCTTCCCGCGCTCATTCACGCGGAATCCCGGGGGTCACTGAAGGCGTTGATCGCGATCTACTCCGGACTGCTGGATCGCATCGCGGCATCGCCATCGGACGTGCTTACTCGCCGCACCTCGCTGCCCGTTTCGGAAAAACTCTGGATCGTTCTACGATCCGCCGCCGGCTAGGATCTTCACGAGTTCGTACAAAAACGTCTGGCCTTCATAAAACGACTTCACAGGCATGCGCTCATCGCGTCCGTGCGCCCGATTGTCATCACGATCCAGAGCAAAGCCCTGGATCCCGTATGTGGGAATACTCTCGCCGCGCAGATACTTCCCGTCCGTAGCCGCCGCAAGCTGCGTGGGAACCACCGGCACGCCCGGCCACATCGTATCGGTCAGGCGATTCACCGCGCGCAGGATATCCGGTCGCATCGGCGAGCCGGGCGATTGCTTCGCCTCCCCATCGACCGCAATACTCACCTGATCGTCATTGATGACTTTCTTCAACGTGGCGATCACATAATCCAGCGAATCCTCCGGCTCTACGCGGCAATTCACATTCGCAGCCGCCAGTTGGGGCAGGGCATTGTGCGCGTGACCTCCCTCAAGCTGTGTCGCAACGCAGGTGGTGCGCAGCGCGGCGTTCCACGCAACGGTCTTTGCGGCAATCTTCTCCATGGCAGTCTGTGATCCCTCGGCCACTGCGGCCAGATCGGCGCCGTTTCCGCCGGTATCAATCTTCGCCATCTCTGCGAAGTACGCCCTGGTCACTTCATTCGTCTTGAGCGGAAATCCAAAATGCGCAAGGCGATCCAGCGCGCCGGCCAGATGATAGATCGCGTTATCGGCCACAGGCTGCGAGCTATGTCCACCCTTGTTATGGACCTCCAGCCGGAAATCGACATACCACTTCTCCGCTACCTGCAGGTCGTTGGAAATCAGCTTGCCGTTCACTACTTCGCCACGACCGCCCTCATTCAGGCAAAACTCCGCGTCGATCAGCTCGCGATGATTCTTCAGCAGCCACTGAATCCCGTTATAGGGGCCGCCGCCTTCCTCATCCGCAGTCAAAGCCACGATGATGTCGCGATCCGGCTTAAATCCCTCGCGTTTATACCGAATGAGATTCGCAATCCAGAGAGCCGCCTGCGCCTTGTCATCGGCAGTACCGCGCCCATAGAAGTAACCGTCTTTTTCGATGAACTGAAACGGATCGGTCGTCCAGTCCTCACGCTTCGCCTCGACGACATCTTCATGCGCCAGCAGCAAAATCGGCCGCCGCGCGCCGGTTCCGTGGTAGCGCACCACAATGTTGAACTTATTTGGAGCCGCTCCACCAATGAAAATATCGGAAGCCGGAAATCCGGCCGCGCGCAGCCGCCCGGCCACAGCATTCGCAACCAGCGTTGTCGAGCCCGTCGTATAGCCCGACTTGATCTCAACCAGTTGCTTATAGATGTCGTACGCGAGCTTCTGATCCTGTTCCGGAGCCAGCGCAGCGGCTGAAAGACAAAGTGAGGACGCAAACAGCGCGGGCAATAATCGCGAAATCATTCCGCAATTGTCCCACGCGCTAGCGTAGAAGCATGGCCGACGTCCACACCGCCGCCCAGCGCAGCTTCAATATGTCCCGGATTCAGGGACGGGACACCGCGCCCGAAATGCGCGTACGCCGCTACCTCCATAACCTCGGGTTTCGCTACCGGCTCCACGCAAAGGAATTGCCCGGAAAGCCCGATCTCATCTTCCCTCGCGCGAAAGTCGCCGTGTTTGTGCACGGGTGTTTCTGGCACATGCACAGCTGCAAATACGGAAAACCGGCGCCCGCGACAAACCAAAGTTTCTGGGCGGAAAAGCGAAGAGGTAACGTAGCCCGCGACAGGAAAAATCGGCGTCTTCTGAGAGCCGAAGGCTGGCAGGTCTTCGAAATCTGGGAATGCAGGACGCGCCACCCCGAGACTCTGATCGGGAGCCTCGCAAGCCTCGTTGACACGCTGCAATCTGTCTAATCGCGAGGACGCGTGACTTGCAGCCACCGTCAAGCGCCATCAGCTCTCAATCCCCATCTGCGTCAGCCGATACCTTAGCGAATTCCGCGTCAACCCCAGAATCCGCGCGGCCTGGCTTTTATTGTTGTTCGCCTGCTTCAAAGCGTTCCGGATCAATTCCTGCTCATACTGATCCAGGCTCATGCCCGGAGGCAGCGTCATCTCCCCCCCATGATTCCGCGGACGCAGGTTCATATCCAGCCGGATATCGTCCGCATCCAGCTTCTCCCCGGTCGTCATCACCATGCTGCGCTCAATCACGTTCTCGATCTCGCGCACATTCCCCGGCCACGAATACTGCATCATCTTCTCAATCGCCGCATCCGTAATTCCACGCACGCGCCCACCCGTCTCCGGCGCGAACTTCTCCACAAAATGCCGCGCAAGATAAGGAATATCCTCCTTCCGCTCCCGCAGCGGAGGCACCTCGATCGGCACCACATTGAGCCGATAATATAAATCTTCGCGGAACGTCCCCTCTTCGAGCGCGGCGCGCAGATCGCGATTCGTAGCCGCAATCACACGCACATCGATGTTCAGCGTCTTGTTGCTCCCCAGTCGTTCCACTTCGCGTTCCTGCAGCACGCGCAGCAGCTTCACCTGAATGTTGCCCGGCACGTCGCCAATTTCATCCAGCATCACCGTACCGGTATCGGCCTGCTCGAACTTCCCGGCCTTGGCGAAATTCGCCCCGGTGAACGCGCCCTTCTCGTAACCGAAAAGCTCGCTCTCCATCAGATTCTCCGGCAGCGCCGTGCAGTTAATCTTCACAAAAGGACGATCACGCCGCGGCGAATGATGATGAATCGCGCGCGCAATCAGATCCTTGCCTACGCCGCTCTCGCCCGCCAGCAGCACCGTGGCCCGCGAAGGCGCCACCCGCATGATTGACGCAAAGATCGCCTGCATCGCCGGACTCCGTCCGATGATGTTTTCCCAGTTATACTTGCGCCCCAGCTCTTCTTTCAGTCGGGAATTCTCGTCCCGCAGATTCCGAACTTCCAGCGCCTTATTCACAACCGTGGTCAGATGATCGAGCGAAAACGGCTTCGGCAGAAAATCCGCTGCACCCGCCTTCATCGCTTCCACAGCGTTCTCCACCGTGCCGAACGCCGTCATTACAATCACCGGAATCACCGAATTCTGCCGCCGGATAATCTGCAGCATCTCAAGGCCGGTCATCCCGGGCAGCTTGAAATCCGTGAGGATCAGATCGGCGCGATCGATCAGCGGCAGCGCCTCTTCCGCGCGCGCCGCCTTATCCACTTCAAAGCCGGCATCCTGCAGCTGCAGTTCGACAATGCGCCGGAGCTTATCTTCATCCTCAACAACGAGTATGCGTTTTCTCATGTTCAGACCGGCAGTGAAATCCGAAACGTACTGCCCTTTCCCTGTTCGCTTTCGACCGCCATTTTACCGCCGTGTCCATCCACAATCTTCGAAACGATCGCCAGCCCCAGGCCGACGCCGGTCTGCTTCGTCGTCATGAACGGATTGAAAATCGCATCCAGCTTGTCTGCCGGAATGCCGTGCCCGCGATCTTTCACCACGATCTCCACGCGCGCATCTGCAACGCGCGTGCTCACCGTGATGGGCGCACCCTCCGCGCTGGCCTGGGCCGCATTGCTCAGTAGATTGATGAAGACCTGCTCCATCAAAGCCGGATCCAGAGGAATCTTCGGAACGTCCGGGCTGAACTCGCGCACAATCGCAACGCCCGCATGACCTGCCGCGCGATTGATTACCTCGTGCAGGTCTGCTAACTCCAGTCGGGGCTCCAGCGGTCTCGCAAAATCCAGAAATCGAGTG
Organism: Acidobacteriota bacterium; assembly: GCA_048498815.1. Lineage (GTDB taxonomy): Bacteria > Acidobacteriota > Terriglobia > Bryobacterales > Bryobacteraceae > BOG-234. The sequence goes on from JBEHXG010000030.1 coordinate 47,710, forward strand.
ACGAGAAGATTGGTCCGGTCCACTTCCGAACTGATAATCTCGCCTAACTCTTTACTCATCGCATCGCGGCCAGTCGATGAGCGCGCCAGCAAATCGGCCGATCCCTTAATACTTGCCAGCGGATTCCGCAACTCATGCGCGAGCCCCGCCGTTAACTGCCCCAGAGCGGCCAGCCGCTCCACCCGCCGCACCTCGGCCTCAGCCTTCAATAAACTCTCATTCGCGATAGCCAGCTGTTCCGCCGTTTCCTTGTTCCGCGCCGACTCCGTCCGCACCGCACGCCCCAGCGAATTCACCAGCACCGCCGTGGCTCCCATCAGCAAACACCGAATCGCCAGCACATGCGGACCATCCGGCGCCATCTCAATCCCCGCCTTCCAGTCAACGAAAAGCAAAAACGAAAGCGACGCTGCCACCGCCGCAACCGACACAACTACTGTGGCCGTGACCCCAAGCGATGCCGCGGTCGAAACCATTGGCAGCAGCAGAATGGGAACGTACGGACTGGCCACATCGTCCGTCAGGTGCATCAGCTCAATCGCGAGCACAAGCTGTAATGCGACCGATGTTAGCCGTCCATAGCTGGTGCGCAGCACCGGAACGCGGCCCTCCAGCAGCTGGAGCACAGCCATTCCGAACAATAAAGCCCGCTGTGGCGTGGCATGCGCCAGATAAATCAGCGCGCCAAAAAACAAAGCCAGCAGTACATCGGACATTCGAATCGGATCGCGATTCGCCAGCGTCATCGCAGCCCCTTCAGTATTGAAGCTACCGTCTGCTTCGTAACCGGATCCCGCAACTCCGGATTCAGCTCCGCTAAAGGCCCCAGCACAAACCGCCGCTCACGATATCGAGGATGCGGAATCTCCAGCCCCTCCGTCTTCACCACCGCATTGCCGTACAACACGATGTCGATATCGATAGTCCGAGGCCCGTTCAGCACAGTCCGCCGACGTCCCAGCGCCAGCTCGATCCGATGAATTCGACGCAGTAATTGCAAAGGAAACAACTCCGTCTCAAACTCCGCAACCTGATTCAGAAACCAGGGCTGCTCCCGTAACCCCCAGGGCTCAGTCTCTGAAACGCTACTCAAACGACGCAGCCGCAAATCGCGAGCCTGCAGCTTCTCCACCGCGAGCCGCAGATACCCGGCGCGATCCCCCAGATTAGACCCCAGTCCAAGGTAGACAATCTTCAAAACAGTTCCGGTTGCCCGGCCACGCCGCCAAACCGTCGCGGCACGTTGAAGTAATCCCACGCGCGTTCCGTCGCCACGCGCCCGCGCGGAGACCGGTGCAGAAACCCAAGCTGAATCAGATAAGGTTCGTAAACTTCCTCAATCGTCTCCGGCTCTTCACCCACCGAAGCCGCAATCGTATTCACGCCCACAGGACCGCCCGCGAACTTCTCCAGCACCGCCCGCATGATCTTCTGGTCGATCTCATCCAAACCGAATCGATCCACCTCAAGCATGTCGAGCGCGGTAATCGCCACGTCCTGCGTGATGTGCCCGCGCGCCCGGACCTCAGCATAGTCGCGCACGCGCCGCAGCAGGCGATTCGCGATACGCGGAGTCCCGCGCGACCGCCGCGCAATCTCCTCCGCGCCTTCTAAATCCACGGGAGTATCCAGCAAACGCGCCGACCGGGTCACGATCTTCGTCAGATCGGCCACGTCGTAATGGTTCAGCCGCAGAACTAACCCAAACCGGCTGCGCATCGGAGCGCTGACCAGCCCCTGTCGCGTCGTCGCCCCAATCGCGGTGAATTTCTGCAGCGGCATCGAGTGCGTGCGGGCGCCGGGTCCGGTGCCGATCAAAATGTCGAGATGAAAGTCCTCCAGCGCCGAATACATCATCTCTTCCACATCGGGAAGCAGACGATGTATCTCATCCACAAAGAAAACCTGCCGCGCCTGCACCGTGCTCAGCAGTCCCGATAAATCCAGCTTCTTTTGCAACACCGGCCCCGAAGTCTGCGTGAAGGGGACCTCAAGCTCCTGCGCAATAATCGAAGCCAGCGTCGTCTTCCCCAGCCCAGGCGGACCATACAGCAACACATGATCCATCGCCTCGCCGCGTTTCTTCGCAGCCTCAATCGCAATCTGCAGATTCTCGCGTAACCGCGCCTGCCCCGTAAAATCGGCCAGCCGTCGCGGACGCAGCCCCGCCTCAAACTGCAATTCATCGTCAGAGGAATCGGCGGAAACCAGCCGCTCGCGTTCCGGCTTTCCCATCAGCGCACCAACTCGAGCGACCGCCGGAACAACGGCTCAAACTCCGCCGGAGCCCCGCCCGACCGCGCCTTCCGCACTGCGGCCTCCGCCGCCGGACGCGCGCATCCCAGATTCAGCAGCGCCGACATCACATCCTCTTCCACCGCAGCCAGCGAAGGCGCAGCGACGGCAGCGGCATCCTCACCCGCCGGAGCCGCCAGTTTATCCCGAAGCTCCAGAACCATGCGCTCGGCAGTCTTCCGGCCCACGCCCGGAATGCGGACCAATTTTTCCACCTCGCCGCGCCGGATTCCGTTAATCAGATCGTCGATCGCCATCCCGCTCAGAACCTTAATCGCAAGCCCGGGGCCGATATTACTCACGCCGATCAGCTTCTCGAACAGCACCTTCTCATCCACCGTCAGGAAACCATAGAGCGCGAAAATATCCTCACGCACATGCGTATGCACGCGCAGCACAACCTCACGCGCGCCCGTATCCGGCAGCTTTGTAAACGTGGAAACCGGAATCGTAACGTCGTATCCGACGCCGCCCGCATCCAGGATCACCTGATTCGGGTGCTTCTCAATCAGTGTCCCCCGCAGCAGAGCAATCATGTCCGGTGAAAAGCGATAGCGTAACAATTGTACATGGCGAGACGGCGTTTTTTCGTTGACGAAGTACACAGCGGCACGGCGGAAATCCGCGGCGAAAACGCGCACCATCTCACCCGCGTGCTTCGTGTCGATACCGGCCAGACCTTCGAAATCACAGACAACCATCGCGTCTGGCTCGCCACCGTGGAAGATGCCCGCCGCGATCTCGTCCGCTTCCGCATCAACGAAGAACTCGACGCCGGCCCGCCCGCGCCCGAGGTCACGCTCTACCTCGCGCTCATAAAATTCGACCGTTTCGAATGGGCGGTAGAAAAGGCCACCGAACTGGGCGTCACACGCATCGTTCCGGTTGCCGCCGCGCGCAGCGAACGAGGACTCTTCGAGGGCGGACAAAAGCGCGCCGATCGCTGGCGACGCATCGCGCACGAAGCCAGCGAGCAATCGCGAAGACTCACTGCGCCGGAAGTCGAAAACCCGATCAAACTCGCCGCCGCATTGAAAGACGAATCCACCCACCGCTACTGGTGCGATGAACAGCGCGAGGCGCACACCTTGACGGCCGTCTATCAGCCTGCCGCCGCCGATTCCACCGCTATCCTGATCGGTCCGGAAGGCGGCTGGACCCCCGAAGAACGAACCCAATTCAATGCCGCCAAATGGACACCGATCTCTCTCGGTCCCCTGGTGCTGAGAGCCGAAACCGCCGTCTGTGCCGCGCTCGCGGTGATCGCTCAAAAAGTCCCGATACAATCGAATTTGGATGAGTAATCAACCCGGCCTGCTCGATACCCACGGCCCCGTGGAATACGCAGTCGGGGCGCTGATCGTCCTCCAGGCCTTCACCGCGCACAAGTTCCTGACCCGCTGGCGCAAAACGTGGGCCCGGCCCTTGTTCATCGCAGCAGTCATCATCCTGGCGGCTCTGCTCGCCACTACCACCGGCGCGTTGATCCTCGTCTGGACCGGCACACTGTATGAGTCTGACGCCGTGTCCCCCGCCTTCGGCAGCGCCATCATCGCCATCGGCTACTTCTGGATCGTCTTCTCCTGCTGGGCCATCATTCTCGCCCTCATCACCCGTACCGTGAAGCACCGCTTCCCCGAGACCGCATCCCCCGCGCGTCGCCAGCTCCTGCAACTCAGTGCCACAGCCGCCTTCGCCGCCCCGTGCGCCGTAGCCGCCTTCGGCATCCTCGTAGAACGCAAACAATACCGCGTCCACGAACTCGACTTCCCCGTCCCTGATCTTCACCCCGACTTCAACAACTTCCGCATCGTTCAGGTAAGCGACCTCCACGTCAGTCCCTTCCTGAGCCTTAAGGATGCGGCGCACGTCATCGGAATCGCGAACGATCTCAATCCGCATCTCGCCCTCTTCACCGGCGACCTTATCACCCAGTTCGGCGACCCGTTAGACGCCGCACTAAACGAACTAAGGCGCCTCAGGGGCGATAACGGCGTCCTCGCCTGCATGGGCAATCACGAAGAGTACATCGAATGCCGCGACTATCTCGAAGCCGAAGCCCGCCGTGTCGGCATCGAATTCCTGCGCCACAAATCCGTCACCATCCGCCGCGGCTCAGGCGCAATCAACATCGCAGGCGTAGACTACCAGCGTATGGGCCACCGCGCGAGCTATCTCAAAGGAACCGAAAACCTCGTCGCCTCCAACATTCCCAACATCCTCCTCTCCCACAATCCCGATGTTTTTCCCGAAGCCGTAAAACGTGGCTTCCGGGCCGTAATCGGCGGCCACACCCATGGCGGACAGGTCAATGTGGAAATCCTCCACCAGAACGTCAACCCCGCTCGCTTTAAAACGCCGTACACCTCAGGTCTGTACCGCTTGAACGAAGCCAGCCTCTTCGTCTCCAACGGCATCGGAACCATCGGTATCCCCATGCGCATCGGAGCCCCTCCCGAGATCGTCCTCCTGCGCCTCCAGCGAGCCTGAAGAACATGCGCTACCTGATCGTCAGCGACATCCACGGAAACCGCGAGGCGCTCGAAGCCGTCCTCACCGATGCCTCCGGCAAATACGACCGTATCCTCTGCTGCGGCGACCTCTGCGACTACGGCCCCGATTCCAACTACGTCATCGACTGGGCCCGCGAAAACCTGGCCGCCGTCATCCGCGGCAATCATGACCGCGTCTGCAGCGGCCTCGACACTCCGGAAGAATTCACCGAGCTGGCCCGGCAGTCCGTAAGATGGACCGAGGAACATTTGACCCCGGCCAACCGTACCTATTTACGTGAACTGCAGAAGGGGCCAATGCCGGTAGATCGGGAACTCGTCCTCGCCCACGGCTCGCCGCGCGATGAAGACGAGTACGTAACCACCATTCCCGAAGCCACCGATGTCTTCGCCTGGCTCGCTGAGGACGAAGACTCCGGCCTCCCCCTCTTCTTCGGCCACACGCACTCGCAGGCCGTATTCTCGCGCTACGGGGGACGCACAAGACGCACCTCGCCCCCGCTCCCACCCACGCCCGAAACGAACGTGACGCTCGATACCGAATCCGCCTGGCTCATCAACCCGGGCTCCGTAGGCCAGCCGCGCGACGGCGATCCACGCGCCGCCTATGCGATTTACAATAGCGAGACGCGCGAAGTAGCCATGCGGAGAGTCCCGTATGACTTCACACGCACCGAACAAAAAATCTATGCGGCCGGTCTGCCCCCCAAACTGGGCATGCGCCTGGCTTATGGACGCTGAATATGGGTCGCGAGAGCGTCACAAAACAGATGTGGGACGCGAGAGCGTCACAAAATAACTGAGGAATAACTATGTATTGCACAAGATGCGGCGCTCAGCAGGCAAACGATGCACGTTACTGCACGGTATGCGGAGCCTCCCTCGCCATTGACGCCCCGCCGCCACCACCCGGAGCCGGCTACTACGCCGCGCCACCGCGCCGCCTTCGCCGCATTACGTCGGAAAAGAAAATCGCGGGCGTTTGCGCCGGCTTCGCCGAATACTTCGACATGGACGTAACTCTCGTCCGCCTGATAGCCGTGGCGCTGATGATCCTCCCGCCCGCACCGGGCTTCATCGTCTACGTAGTGGCGTGGATCATCCTCCCCCGCGACTAAACCACCAGCGGCCTCGGCTGGTAGTGGTTTAGCGAGGGTAGATGGCGGCTCACCCCGGTCGGGGCAACAGCGCACGTGCCTCTTTGGCGCTATCCCCGCAACCGCAACCCGACAATACTCTCAATATGAAAAGTCTGCGGAAACAGATCCACCATAGTCACCCGCTCCACCTCATACTTCTCCTTCAGCCCCGCCAAATCCCGAGCCAGCGTCGACGGATCGCAAGCCACCACCACAATCTTCCGCGGCGCTAACTCCAGCAGCCGCCCCACCGCCGTAGCTCCCAATCCCGCCCGCGGAGGATCGGCGAGCACCAAATCCACCGTCTCATCGGCCTCCAGCAAAAACGCGCCGGAATCCTGCCGCACCGTCGACACCTCAACCCCGGCCCGCTCCGTGTTCCGCGTCAAATCATCCGCAGCGCGTCCCGCCTCCACCGCCGTAACCCGCCCAAATCGCCGCGCCAAAGGCACACTGAATAACCCCGCCCCCGCATACAAATCCCACGCCGATTCGCCCGTCTCCGCCCCGATCGCCAGCTCCGCCAGTGACCCCACCAGAGACCGATTCACCTGAAAAAACGAATTCCCCGCCACGCTAAACACATCGCCATTCACTTCATAAGCCAGCGCACCAGGCACCGTTCCCGCAACCTCCGCCGCCAGCCACTCAAAAAAATGCTTCGCTACCGGCTGCGACGCCTCCCGCACGTTCCACTGCACCTGCGTCTCATCCGTAAACACCTCGAGCGACGTCACAAACCGGGGCCACCGCCGATCCTTCACCATCTTGTTCAGTCGCCCCAGCGCCTCATTGATCTTCGGCGAGCTGATCGGACACTGCGCCGCCGCCACCAGCTTCTGCGATCGCATCTGCCGGTACCCGACTCGCCCGTTCTCAATGTGGAACTGCGTACGATTCCGATACCCCCACGCATCGCCCGAAACCATGGCAATCTCAGACTCGGCGAAATCGATCTTCGCCCCCCGTCGGAGGGTTTCCGCCAGAATCCCGCGCTTCACCCGCAGCTGTGCCGGATAATCAATGTGCTGATAATGACAGCCGCCGCACTCCCCGAATATGGGACACGGAGCCTCCACACGATCCTGCGAAGGCCGCAGAACTTCCAGCAAATCCGCGCGCTGCGCATGTTTCTTCGAAGCTGGCGGCGACACCCGCACCACCTCGCCCGGCAGCACAAACGGCGTGAACACCACCGCCCCGTCCACCCGGCTAAGCCCCTCGCCGCCGTATACTAGTTTTTCGACCGTAAGTTCCAGAGCCATCTTCGGAACCCGCAGGTTAGCACGCAACCGTTGCGTCGCCCGCCGCATCCAAAGAACTGGACCAAAAGGAAAACACTATGGCTGGACGTTCCAGTACAACTCTGCAAAAGCGCCAGAAAGAACAGGCGCGCGCCGAAAAGCAGCGCGAAAAATTCGCCAAACGTCTCGACAAGAAAAAGGGCGGCGGGCTGCCCGAGCTTCCAGCGCTCGGCTCTCACGGCGACCCGGATTTCGCCCCCATCGATCACGACTCCGATCCCGAAGAGAGCACCGGCCCGGCGCTCGACTGGTAATCCGCGCCCCGCGTCTACAATGGAGGTTTCGCCTCCATTACCCATGATTCCCCGCGTTCTCTCGGGCGTGCAGCCTTCCGGCAACCTGCATATCGGCAACTATCTCGGCGCCCTCACCAACTGGGTTCGCATTCAGTACGACTACGAGAGCATCTTCTGCATCGTCGACCTGCACGCCGTCACGGTCTATCAGAAGCCCGATGAACTGCGCGCCAGCATCCGCGACCTCGCTGCGCTCTTCCTCGCCGCCGGCATCGACCCGAAACACTCCCGGATCGTAGTCCAGTCCGCCGTCTCCGGCCACGCCGAACTCGCCTGGCTCCTCACCTGCGTCACCCCCATGGGCTGGCTCGAACGCATGACGCAGTTCAAAGCCAAATCCGCGCTGCAGGAATCCATTGGTGACGGCCTTTTTCAATATCCCGTTCTGATGGCTGCCGATATTCTTCTCTACCAGGCCGCCATCGTCCCCGTGGGTGACGATCAAACCCAGCACATGGAACTCGCCCGCGACATCGCCCAGCGCTTCAATTCGCTCTACGGCGATACCTTCGTACTCCCCGCTACGAAACTCCCGGCCGTAGGCGCTCGCATCATGGGGCTCGACGACCCGACCGCGAAGATGAGCAAGTCCGCCTCTGGCACGGGACACGCCGTAGCGCTGCTCGATCCACCCGAGCGCATCAAAAAAACGATCATGCGGGCGACCACGGACTCCGGCTCCGGCGTAGACTTCGAAACCATGGGTCCCGGCGTAGCCAACCTGCTGAACATCTTCCAGGCCTTCGCCGGCTGGACCAACGAGGCCATGCAAGCCCACTTCACAGGACTGCGCTACGGAGACCTGAAAAAGCAGGTGGCCGAGATGGTAGTGGAAAAACTCTCGCCCCTGCAGCACCGTTACAGAGAGATCATCGCCGACCCCGGCTATCTCGACGGCATCCTCCGCGAAGGAGCCGAAGCCGTAACCCCCATCGCAAACTCAACCGTAAACCTGGTCAAGCAGCGAATGGGCCTCTACACGTCGTAAGCAAAATACCGCCGACGCATTCAGCCCGGGCCGGAAGAGTCAGAAGAGCTCCCCCTGGCGGGTATCCGGAGGATACGGAGGATAGAACAAGCCGATTATTATCCACACGTGCGGGTGCCCATGAATCGTCCCTACATAGAAGTAGGTATCATTCTTTTCGATCATTTCGGCTTCGAACCGCTGCCGGAATTTCTCTTCCCATCCCGCTTCGCCGTACGTCGCGCGCCACTTTCGATAAGCCTCACCCATCTCCCAGTCAGTGCAAATAATGGTGTGTCCTCTGCATAAGTCGTCGTCACAACAGAATTCATACTGGAAAGAGAAAGGTACTTTCTCCAGTTCCTGTTCAGGAGCCTCAAGGAACAAATGGCCCTGGCGAAGAGCGCTCTGCTGGCTCGGTGTCCAGTTGGGGTCCTGGCCCTTGATTATTAAGCGGGTAATAGATTTTGGCCTGAATATGCCAAGCGTCGGATGACCGTTTGAGTTGCGTTGCCTAACCAGACAGCATAGGGAGTGAGAGCGCAAAGGAAGAACTGCTTCTTTTCTCGCCTTCCAGTGGTGAGCAGTCGTTAATGGCTCGGTGATCACTTTAATGCCGTCGCGGTTGAGCTTAAAACTCTCCGGCCTGCTGTCGCTGGCCTTGGTTACAGTGACGTCAATCCATTGATACTTGCGGAACTGCTTGTCTGAATCGAGAAGCCGCCAGGGAACTGGAAACAGTCTGAGCCATTCCCCTTTGTCTGTAATGGCTGCTGTGCAGGACACTTCGACACCGCTCCGCGAAGGAACCGGATACGTCCGCACCACGATAAGTGAGCGCTTTGTTTCTTCCGGCGGAGCCACGGGGTCAGAGGTCGAAGCTTGTCAACCCGATCCTTTCAAGGTACAGCGATAGGCGGTGCCGGTGGCATTCGTGCGGATCAATCTCGGTGCACATCAGCGCTACCGGATGCTCGAATCCATTCATGAAATAGTGAAGGCTGAACGCCGAATCAGCCAGGTTCTCGTCGTACCACTCCCATATCACGTCTCTGCTTCCGGTCTCAATCGCCTTTGCCCGAATATCGCGCGGCACGCCGAGTTCCGGCATGTGAGCGTACGCCATCCCATTGGCCGCCAGCAGGCGCGAGAGATTTCCCTTGCTCAGCTCCGGACGGTACATGCTCACGGGGTTCTGGCGAATGTCCACCAAAGTACGTACCCCGTGGGTTATCAGCGCGTGAAGTATTTCATCGGTCTTTCTCCCGCTGTAGCCAATGGTGAAGAAATCAGCCTCACTTGCTGAGCGGTCCGCGTTCCACGTGGTTCTGTTTGCGATTTGCTTCTTGACTGGCGCACTAGGGAGCGTAAGCCGATTGGCCGGTGGCATTACACAAGTCTATCGATGTTCTATTCGATCTGCCACTTGATTATTCCGTGACCATCCTTTTCGCGCTTGAGTGAAATATCCTGTTCCAGCTTGCGAACCCATTTGTTGTTGGGAAACTTCTCAGGCAGCTTCGCGATGGTGCGGATTTCGGTCCATGTAAGCGGTGCAGCTTTGCCAAGTGTATCTCTGATGCGGTCTCGGAATTCCTCATAGGTCAGCATCGCCTCTGCCTTCTTGCGCGGCCGATCCCAATGCGGACTATCGCATCTGGGGCAAACGGCTGGCTCTTCTTCGGCGTCGCGCGGAATCCACTCGTGAGTACAGCGCTCACAGCGGAAACCCATGACAGTTATCGGCACGCGTGGCAATATCCCGGTCGGCTCCTTCTCAAAGATATTAGATCGACAGGGCAGGTCATCCCGTCCACAACGAGGCAGTTGCAAAAGCTGGTCTCCTGGGCGTAACAAAAACGCTTGATTTTGTTGTAAATAGCGGTGTCATGGCCTAACCTGGGCCTATGAAGCTTACT
>JBEHXG010000031.1:0-58061 GCA_048498815.1 Acidobacteriota bacterium
ACCTTCGATTGAATGTCCACGGTATCGGCTGCGTGATGCGCTCCGGAGGGGTCAATTCTTCATGCGCGTTATGGGGTCAGTTTTTCATGATTGGCGACATCGCGGAGAATCCGCAGCCGTGCGCAGTTCAGAATGCCGCGTTTCGCGTCAGACCGCAGAATTTCGGCCTGTTTCTCATCGGCCCGAAACTTGAGGCGCGTCCATGCAAACTCAACGGCATCCGGGGAAATCTCCCTCTCAGACTCCGACACTAAAGGCGGCATGGAAACCGGCGATCGAACGAAAGTGTTACTCATGCCCTTCGAATACCACGAAAGTTGAGGCAGTCCGGCGCGAAAATCGCCTAACCCAAACAATCCATTAGATGAAAAAAGCAGAAATCGCCGTTACCGGGATCGGATCCGCGACTTCAAGCCTGTCCGCAGGTAGGAATTGAAGTCTCCTCGACCTGCGTTGAGCCGATTTTTCTCAGGACCAAACAGCAAGTGCCTGTTTCGGATACGATTGATTCATGACCAGGCCGTCTCTTCGCCGCGATCTGTATGCCCTGCGGAGTCTGGTCAATCAGCCTGATTTGTCGTTGGCGCTTTATTTTTGACGATCCCGCGATTGCGTCTGCCCACGGAGTCACTCAATGCGGCCGAACTGCACGAGCGCCTCGTGCCGCGAAAGAGGCATCACCACGCCGCGGTAATCCGAACTCAACAGTCCGGAAAAGGGTTAACGTCACAATTTCACCAAAGTAAGGTATCCGCACCTTGTCCAGCCACGAATGTTTCCTTCGTGACGCATTACTGGGTGGATCAGCCCCGGCAGTAGGCCTGTTCGGGGTTCATTGAGAGGTGCTGGGACCTATCCCGTTGTCGTAGACGATTTTTGCGGCCAGAGTAAATTTCGCAAGGACGACATCCGGAATCACAATCTCGCTTCGCAGATGGGCGATTGGCGCCCGTGACGATACCGTCACGTCGTTTGCGGTCCACGCGACGGAGAAAGAACGCGTTTCTACCGGCTCACTCCCGAGGTCCGCAAGCAAGGGCGAATATGACAGAGAACTTTCAGAATCCCCCGCGTCTCCGCTTCCCGCCGTTACAAGGCGACGCGGCCAGCGAAACACAGATTTGCACGTCAGCCCGATCAGAGATCCCTCCGAGCAACGGAGACCGTCCACCGCGCCCACTGCAGTACGGCGGACGGGGATAGTCACACTCGCTGGCTTACCGAAGAGTGTGAGATAGAGCCGCGCATGAAGTAGCACGGGATGACTACCCTCCTCGGCGAAAAACGCCCACGAGCCTGGCAAGGCAATTCCTTGTTGCCCGTTTTGCTGCTTGTAGAGGCTGTTGTACTGTGCGTCGTTTAAGCCCTGGCAGTTCTGTCCACCATTACCGTTGTCCACACAGATGTGATAATCATGCCCATCCGGGTCTGTGTATCGTAGCGGGTTGTTCCCGACATAACTGTACAAATTGAAGCTTTGTGGGTCGTGCTGATCGAAGCCAGCGAACGGTTCATCGGGACTGATGAACCTGCCCTGCGCTGAGGAGAGGTAGCGAAATCCAAAATTATCCAACCCACTTTCCGCATCCCGTTCTTTGCCGGTAAACTTATCCTCCGGCACTGTGTCCCACCCAAAGCAACCATCGCGGCCATTTATTCCCGCTCCGATCTCTTCGCCGAACGGCAGGTAATCGTGGCACTCCTGAATAGCCGCGTTACTGTCCGTCATCAGCCGGGGCGTGCCTAGCGCATCCGCCGTTAGATACTGCAAGGCCGCCGTGCTTCCCGGCGTGAACTCTGCCGCCAGCGCTCCCGTCGCATCGTACATGTAATAGGTAGTCAGCAGCGTTGACCCGATTGCTTCCGTCTTCTGCACTCGCCGCCCTTCGCCATCGTAAACGTAATTGGCCGTGACACCGTTAACAGTCGCCGTGATCTGCCGGTTCTCGGCGTCGTAGGTGAATGTCTGCGGGTTGTCCGGATTCGACTGCGTCAGATTCCCCGCAGCGTCATAAGTCCAGCCCGATACCGCAATCTGGTTCTTCGCGCTTCCCGCCGAGCAGCCAGTCGACGTATCGAACCATGCGCAGGTCTTCGGCGTCAGATTTCCCGCTGAGATTAATCCCGATCTCGAAATCTCCCACCGATTTCCCGCGCGGTCATACCCCATGTTTTCGCTCCACGGGGTTCCCGGTCCGCTTTCGGTAGCGCCGGTCAAACGATTGACTCCGTCCGTGTAGCTGTACGTCTGGGTCCAAACCTGCCCTGGGCGCGTGATCGTAACGCCCCGCACGTTCCCATTGTTATTTGTTGTGCCGTAGTCGTACTGCAAAGCAAGCAGCGTTCCCGTCGGAATCGCCGTTCCGCATCCGATTGCATCCGGACCCGGCTGCAACTGTATCTGGCAGGGCTGCATTCTGGCATTGAATGCTGTTTTCTCCCAGTACTGGTTTCCGAACTGTATCGCGTTCGCTACCCCTTGTGGCGCGTACGCCGCGCTCATCACATACGGCACAGAGCTATTACCCGGCAGTACTCCGCTAACAGAATTTACCCGTCCCGCAGTGTCGATCCCGAATGTCACCACACGGCCCGAAGGATATGTCTCCTGCGTCATCTCACCCGCGACATTCCATTTATGGCTTACTGCGATTGGCTGGCTCGCCCCTATCGTCTGAGTGACGCCGAGGACCCGCCCCAAAGGACCATATGCCGTGATGTTGCGGGTCGTAGAAGGTGTTGAACCTAAGGCATCAGTCGAAATCTTCGTCACTCGGCCTTTTGAATAAGCAATGTTGACGCCGGGATTATCGCCGTACAGGTAGCTCACCGCGGGCGCGGAAGCCCCGCCGGAATAGGTCTTTCCCGTGATCCGGTCGAGAGGATCGTAGCTGAAATGAGTGACAGCCGAGCGCGCATCGGTCTTCGTCGCCAGGTTGCCATTGGCGTCATACGTGTAACTAATCGCGCCCGTCTCCGGATTGGTCGCTCCGGTCAGACGTTTCAAGGAGGAATAACTAAACGAACGTTGTGCCGCGGAGGCAGGGCTGGCGCAGTTAACGCTTCCAGTCTGGTAGACAGCCGTCAGATCATCGAGAGCATCGTAGCAATAGGAAGTAACCGCGCCGATGCCACTTTCCGCCACCTGCCACAGACGCCCCAGGCCGTCGGTCGTATTCACGCGCTGTACACCGCCTTCATCCGTGACCGTGGCGGTATTGGAGTCGTAGGAAGTCGATGCGCTCACCGTAGTTGGGGCGTTGGCACCTCCAAAAGCCGCAGGAAGGGCACTGCCGGAAAAATGCTGTACGCTATCCGAGCGTCCAGTGGAGGTCTCCGTTGAGGACTGCAGCGTCCAACCCATCGTGGCGTCGCTCTGCGAGGAGTAAGGGTTCGAGCTCAGTACATAGCTCATATGCGTGTTCGCCGGCGTGTAGTAACTGGTGTCGGTGGTGTTGCCCGCCGGATCGACGCTCCTGGAAACGCGGCCCAGGGGATCGCGTACGACCGAACTCGTCAGCACGTGTCCATTGGAATCAAGCGTCGACTGCGTGATGACCTTGCGCTGTGAATCCAAATACTGGGTAGTGGTGGTCCGTGAAACGCTTCCACCCGCTTCCTGCACCGTCAAAGTGCGGCCCAGCGAGTCATACCCATAGGTGGTGGTCACGTTATTGTCATCCGTAGCAGTACCAGGCAGGTTCCAGTTGTTCCCGGTGCAGGTATAAGTGAATGTCCGCGCTGACGACGTCCCATAGGCTTGTGTCTTCCCTGTCAAACAAGTATGGCTGCCGTCAGTGTAGGCGAACTGCGTTGTATACGTGCGCGGATTCTGAACGCTCGTCAGATTCCCATTGGAATCGTACCCGTAACTGGTCCGCAGCGACGCTCCGCTCACAGAGTCGTAATGGTCCTCAAAATTCAGGTTCAAATGAGAGTAAGTATCCCCGTAGTGGTAAACATCGTTCGACCCATTTCCCGGCCCGGAGACCGCGCGGCCTGTGAGCAGCCCCCAGGGGAGATTCATTCCAGGTTCAAAATAGCCACTGGAATCGTCAGTCCCGAATCCCGGTGACGTATTCGCAGTCACGTACCAGGAGTTGGCCGTTGTCCGGATCGGGGACGGTGGCCCGCTCGGAAACGTGGGTACAATCCCAAAGGTGCTGCTGGGGGGATGGGTGATATAGGTGCTGGTATAGGGCGTCCAATCGCTCTCACCGACCGAAACCTGATTGCCGTTGCGATCGACCTGGAAGGCCTTGACCGTGAATTGATTCGGCGACCCGGCGTGCGTGACCGAATGAATTTGATACTTGACGTAAGGATTCCCGGGGAACGCGCTGACGCTAAACGAGGCGTGCAGAGGCTGATTCTGCGCCCAGACTTGTTCGTCAGTGCTGCCGTCCGGCTGAATGACCTCCGAAACCAGCTGGTTGCCGTAGGCCAGGCTGCCGGATATGAGCGCGGAAAAGACGTAACGCACCACGCCACCGTCCGGCCGGGTGACTGTGTTTGCGCAGGAAGCTCCGCTGTTAAAGTAACCAAGGCAGTAGGTGGTCGCTTCGCTTCGGGTCGCCCCCAGATTACTGTCGGTCCAGACGAGGCTCTTGCTGCTGACCGGATTCTCAGTCAGGTGGGTAAGCCCCTCCTTAAAGAGTCCGTGCTCTGAATATTGGTAGGTAACCTGCGCACCGGAAGGGAGCACAACACTCTTGAGTTCGCCCCAGCCGCCGGTGCTGTCGTAGTCAAACGAAAAACTCAGGCCAGTTGGCAGACTGATGGACGAGATTCCGTAGGCATGCAGCGATCCCGCGTCGCATAAATCTCCCAGATCCGTGCACTGCCAATAAAGACCGCCAGTCAGCTGATGGACATAAGGGTAGACCGTCCATGTTAGCGGGAGACCGGAAATGGCTGCCGTCTGGGTAATCGTGTCCGGCGTCGAGTTACCGTCCCCGTAAGAGATGACGATCGTTCCTGTGTTAATGGAATTGTGGATCGTGGTTGAGGTCAGCAGGTTATTCGTGTCTAAGGTATTGGTGACGGTAATTTGATTGCCGCTCCGATCCATCATCAACACATTGCCGGACGCCCCTGTGCCAGTGATGGTTCTTCCATCCCCGAAGTACATTGTCCACGGAATATTGGAGAACAGAGTGTCCGGCGTGTTATGAAACACCACGCGGATATAGCTGCCGTCGGAAGTATGGTACGTAACGTCGCCGGCCGCGAATTGTACCGTGCCAGAGCATGGTCCACCGGAGCCCGGCATTACATCGTAGTAGCCCTCCCCCTGAACATCCGAATATCCTGCGCCATTTGCTTCACCGGGGGAACTCTCGCTCGGAGTGTCCGGATAGACGTAGAGTGTGTGGCGGGCGCCATCGGGGGAAATGACACTGAGTCTCTGGTTTTTCCAGTATTGGTGCGTTGGATCCGAGTCCGAACAACTCCACGACGTGGGGATCTGCCGAAGATCCGCGTCCAGGGTGTATTCAAAGCCATACCGCCACCCGCCACCTGAGGTGCTGTTGATGAGCATCTGATGCGGGTACGTGGTGGCATTGGAGAGGCTCTGACTCTGGGCATTCAGACTCAGTGATTCCTGATATCCCAGGTCCCACAAGGCCGAATTGTAGTAGAGACTCAGGTCCGTGCTCCAGCCGCCCGGGCCCGGCGGAAGAGAGGTGATCGGAATCTTGTATGTCAGGTTGCCGTTTGCGACATTCACATTCTCCAGATCGCCGATCGAGTATGTCCCCGTGGGAACGATCCCTCGGTCCGGCATCGTTTGCGGGATCGACGGGCTCTGTCCAAACAACCGTGCACCGATCCCCAGAGCTATCCACAAACGAATCGTTCGATAATTCATACCCTGCATGGAATCTCTTTCCTATTGCGCCGCAAATGCCGACTGGCTGACCGCTGCCTGAACCGCTGATGAGGTGACCTGAAAGGTAAAGACCACCACCCCATTTTCCCGGCGTACAATTTTGCCCGGGACTGCCTGGCCGTTCTGAGTAGTCCACCCGGAGTATTCAGTCGAAACGATCGTAGTCGCTCCGGCATTTGCGAGTCGATAGGTGGTACGTGCCAGCAGTCCCGTCTCGCTATCGAAGCAAAAAAGTTTCTGCCTCGTCGTCGTTCCGCCCGTGGCTTTCACCGGCTCCGAAATCTGAATAATGTCGTACCAGGGACCGGCGTAATTGGGCGTCTTGCCATCATCAGTGCGAAAGCGGGTCCCCAGCAGCCGGTAAGGATCGCCGGACTGCATCGCATAAAACAGAGTTTCCGGTCGATCGTCCAGCAGGCTTTCAAGGATATTTTGATTCGCGCTGGCCTGCGCGGAGGCCGCCTGCGAAGACGACGCGCCGACAGACGGAGTCTTGTTGCCTGCCGAGTAGGCCAGGGCTGAGGCCCCCACTCGACTGAACAGCAGGTTTCCTGGGGCTTGCCAGACGATCTGCGATGCAACGCTTCCTGTGGCATCCGCGTAAGTCCCGGCCAGCACAAACTGTTCTTTGCCCGCCGTGTGCATGCGATCGCCCAATACGGAAAGCAGGCTCGCCGCTGCAGATGGAACAGTTGCGGGTGTCAGATAAACATTCTGGTTAACGGCTGAACCGGCCGATGCGGACGCCGAGGATGTGGTGGGCGTCTGGCCGTCCATTCCGGGGAGAAGACTCAACGCCAGGGCGCCGGTCATCCACACGCACGAACCTTTCACTTACTGCTTCCCCCCTTCGCGGCAACGGCGGACACATGAATCGTAACTGCGGGTGCGGACGCTGATTGCGTCGCTGGTGTGTTCCCCGGCTGCGAAGGTGACGCGCTGGAACTTCCCGATGCCAGGGTTGCGTTGCCCGCGCCGGATGTAACTGCCTGGGCCGCTTGGGGAGGTAGAGTGATCGCGCCGCTTGTCGCGGAGATCGCATTGCCGGAGTCGTCCTTCAATTGATAATTTGCGCTGAAAGCTGTCAGACTCATCGCTTTGCCGGCTGGAACGAGCATCCGGTAAGTCACTCCACCGGCATCGCTCGAAATTGGGCGCGCCGCAATGAAGGGCCGCGTTGGGAGCCCCGCGCCGATGAGTACGTCATTCGGAACTCCCTGCTTGGCAATCAGGCCTTTTGGATCGTCAAGGCGTATAGTGATGAACGCGCCCCGATCCACTATCAGTTGTGGCTTCGCGAGTGTTGTCCCGACAATCACTGTCACCGGGTTATCGGCCCAGACGCACGGGTTCACAACCGCTTGAGCCTGGTGCTCAACGCAGAGCTGATAGCGCCCTGAGGGAATTCCAATGATGCTGAACTTTCCACCGCCAAACGTGGGAGTCGTGAACGTTAGAGCAGTGAATGGGCCCGGAAGTGTGGACATAGGGAGCGAGACGGCAGCAACAACGGCCCCATCAACCGGAACGCCGCTTGCATCGTTTACCGTGCCCATGATGACGCCAGGCCCATGGCCAGGCTGGAATTGTCTTCCGCTTCCGGATTTTGCTCCGCTCGCCCCGGAGGGCGCTTGTGCACAGAGATTGATCGCCGCAAATCCGGCTATTATCGTTGCAAGGCTCATGCGGACTCTCGTCATGGTGCGCCTTCCTCCCTAGTTCACCGAAAACTCGATCATGCCGGCGTTAATACCATCGTTCATGTACACCCATTCCAGCCAGTTTCCAATCGATGCCGAGCCAAACTGGCCGCTCTGTGACCAGCTTCCATTTCCATCCGTGCTGCCCCAGTTACTGGTGCATGCATAGGTATAGTTGCCGGTGAAGCCCAGATCCCATTCGCCACAAAGCATAAAGCCCATGTTGTAGTCGTTACCATAAAGGCCGATTGTCCAGGAATAACCCACTGCGTTACTTCCGTAAGGACCGTAAAACGATTCCCACTCGGGGCTGGCGATCTGCACGGTTAGAGCGTTCGAGGCCGTCGACATCACACCGGTGGAAGACCGTGCAATCGCTTTTACGGCGTAATTGTAGTTGTTCCACCAATACTTTGACGCAGATGTTGTCCCAACCGGAAGCCACCCCGAATTGGTGCCGTCTCCTCAGTCGAACATGTACTGCACTTGATTGCCGTAACTCGACGTCGAGCCACCCGTGGAATAGGTGTAAAAGTAAAGCGGTTGGCCTGTTGATGGCCCACTCGGAGTTGTTGGAGTGGATACAGTTTCAGGGCTGAGCGCTGTAAAGGATCCGCCCGCGACGGTGGCGGTTCCCACGGCATTGGTCGCGAACGTCGAGCTCGACCAGGTTACCCCCGGATTGGCGAAGCTAACGGTAGCATTGATCCCAAGCTGGTAAAGATTATAGCCGGTTACAAAACCTGTCATCACTTGAGGTTGGGAAAGCTGACAAGCTCCGTTTGTAAAGGTGGTTGAGCCGTTGGGCGTTCCCGACTGTGCCCATCCGGTTCCTGAAGAGTTGCTGAGATACAGCGTGTTCGTGCTTACAACGTATTGAAAATTGCAGAATGTGTTATTTGACCCTGAAAGTGAAATCCCCTCAGAAAGAATCGCGTTCGAGCTCGCATAATCCATAAATCCAGCCGAGAACCAGGCGCTCGTACCCATTCCGGAAGAGAGATAGAGGCTACCATAGACTGGAACGTTATCGGTGACCGAAACCACTAAGGGCGCCGAGTCTGGCGTAATGATCGACGGCGCGTTAGGCTGCACGGCCTTCCCGGTGACGGCAAGATTCCCCAACGCTTTGAAAGCATGCGTAAGGGACGCGAAATTGGTGGGATCCGGTCCCTCGATGAACCCGTCGCCCCACGTGGGAATGATTTGAAAAGGTATCGCGGTATTGCCATTCACGC
This sequence comes from Acidobacteriota bacterium, assembly GCA_048498815.1. Classification (GTDB taxonomy): domain Bacteria; phylum Acidobacteriota; class Terriglobia; order Bryobacterales; family Bryobacteraceae; genus BOG-234. Next base: position 8,832 of record JBEHXG010000031.1, read on the forward strand.
CGCTGAACGTATAGGTATTCTGAGCGCCGGCCATCGTGGAAGCGGGTCCGGAGACGACCGGAGCCTGAATGACGCCAACCGCGACACTGTTAGAAAAAAGCGAGACAATTCCAGGACTGGCGTGCGCGCGAGCCTGAGCTTTCACCGAAAACTGCCCCGCCAGCGGAAACACGCAGGTGATTGTTGTAATTGTCGAGGTTGCCGCTATCCAGTCCGAGTGACCCGCGCCTCCCGTGCCTGCATAGGCGACTCGGTAGTCAAGAGCTAGGCTACCGCTGGAGGGTGGACCGGCAACAGAGAATGACATCGCGACTCCAGCTGCGCCCCAGGGGCTCGAGACCGAAAGAACGGGCGTAGGCAGGATGACGCCGCAGGTTGGTGGGCACGCCGATCCTGCCTGCTGAGGGGCTGCGTCAATCGCGACAGCGCGACCGCCGACATAAATGTACTCCTTGCCTTGACCGAATCCACAGACCGGAGCAAGAAGGAATAAGCTGGCCAGAATACATGCAGGTAGCGACCGCACACGCGATGTTGCGCCTGCCGCCGCGAAAAAACCGCGCAGTCTGTTCAATGTTCTTTCCTTGATTTCTCGATATTACGCGGATACCAGTAAGCTTTTCAAGCACAAAATTATTATCGCCTTAATAACTCTAATTAATCAGCGCCAATGCCGTTTCAATTGTTTTAATATGTACAATGCGCATGCACGTTTTGTTCGTTATTCCGAATGGGTTTGCGGCCCGTGGCGAAAACATGTTTCAGTCACGCGCGGGGACACGGGAAAATCCTGGCGTGGGCTGACGGCGACACTGGAAGCGGAGGCAACCGGTTCTGCCAGGAGATGGACGTTGGAAGAAGAACTCCTCAATGGTGGAGATCACTCTCGCGGGCCCCGAAACTCTGCAGTCTCGATCTCGGTGACGAATCCAACACAGCCGCCATCGCTGTACGCATTCTGAATTGCGGCATACTCCGCCGGACTTGGGGAGGCTCCATCGCCACTCGGGTCCGCTCACGCTTAGAAATCATCCCCGCCGTGAACGACAGTCTCTGGAAGATGTCCGATGCAGGGACGATCGGGCCCCCGCCTACTTCAGCGCTTGCGCCCGAGCGGCTTCCCGCAGTCGGGAGTTCCACTCCACCGTCGCGAGACGACGGCGAGATTTTTCATTATTGTCAATTTTGCTCAACAAATTCAATAACATAACTACTCCACCCCCACCCCCTGCCCCCATAATTGTCCACATATGGACCACCTCAACTCCGAATCCAACATCAGCCACTCCACTCCCCGCAAATCCACCGGCCCCCGCACCCCCGAAGGCAAACGCATCTCCGCCCTCAACCACCAACGCCACACCTCGCTCGCCAGCACCGTCCTGATCCCAGGTGAATCCGCCAAACGCTTCGCCGCCCTGGTAAACTCCCTGTACGCCGAACACAACCCCCAAACCCCAACCGAGCGCTCGATCGTCGACAAAATAGCCACGATCGAATGGCGTCTCCGCCGCATCCGAACCATAGAAGCCGCAGCCATCGCCCACGAACTGAGCACGCAGGGCAGTTCCACGCCGCCCGATCCGCCGACTCGGGCTATGCTCGCCCTTCGCACCCTCGGCAGCCCTCGCAATCAATTCGATCTCATCAGCCGTCAGGAGCAACGCCTGGATCGCCAGTTAGACCGCGCCCTCAAAGCCCTCGCACGCACCCGCCGCGACCGCATCAAATTGCAAAAACAAAATATCACGCCCCAAAATCCCTAATTCCATGAAAAAAAATGATCGAGAGAGAGAAAAATCGCCGTGCCAAACTATTTTCGAACTGGGTTCGAACTACCATCGAACTGCGGTCGAACCCCTGTCGAACTGGCATCGAACGAAGCAATAATGCTACGGCGAGGTCCACCGGCGCTCACTTGTTGCCGGGCAAAGAGCGCGTATGACATAATCGACGGGGATTTGAAAGCGGTTTCATCGCAGGGAGGGGTCCTTTCACGTATGAGCAGTCAGGGAATATCGCGTCGCGCAGTTTCGAAGGCACTGGTTGCCGCCCCATTGATCTTGGGTGCGGAAATGAAGGCGCAGTCAACGCCGCCGCCGGCGCGCATCAAAATCGATACGGAACGAGCAATCGACGACATCAACCACAACATCTTCGGCAACTTCGTCGAACATCTCGGCCGCTGCATCGAAGGCGGCGTCTTTGACGAAGGCTCGCAGCTCTCTGACTCAAACGGCTACCGCAAAGACGTGATGGACGCCGTCCACAAACTCAACGTCCCCATCCTCCGCTGGCCCGGCGGCAACTTCTCCTCCAACTACCAGTGGAAAGACGGCATCGGACCCCGCGACAAGCGCCCGCCCCGCCTCGAAATGGCCTGGGGTACCGTCGAAAGCAACCGCTTCGGCACACACGAATTCCTCAACTACTGCGAAGAGCTCAAAATCGAGCCCTACATCTGCGCCAACCTCGGCACAGGCTCCTGGGAAGACGCTCAGCAGTGGGTTGAATACGTCAACTCTTCGCAGGACACCGCCATGACCCGCCTGCGCAGGCAAAACGGCCGCAGCGAACCGTGGAAAGTCACCTACTGGGGCCTCGGCAACGAAATGGACGGCCCTTGGCAGATGGGCCACAGAAGCGCCGAAGACTACGGCAAGTTCGCCCTCGAAGCCGCCAAGCTGATGAAGTGGACCGACCCCAACATCAAGCTCATCGCGGCCGGCTCCTCCAACTACAACAACGGCATCGACTGGATCGGCTGGAATCGGGTCGTCCTCGACTTCCTCAAAACTCACGCCGACTACCTGTCCCTCCACATGTACGTCGGCAACACCGCAAACGATTTCGGCGATTTCCTCGCCTCATCCCTCACGCTGCAGGACCGAATCAAAACCAGCGAAGGCACCATCAACGCCGCGCTTTCCGGCCAGCCCGCGAGCCGCAAAATCTACATTGCCTGGGATGAGTGGAACGTCTGGTATCGCGCGCGCGGCAACGGTCAGCGCGGTCGCCGCATTCTCGAAGAGCGATATAATCTCGAAGACGCGCTCGTCGTGGCCACCTTCCTGAACACCTTCGTCCGCAACGCGCACATTATTAAGATGGCCAACATGGCCCAGCTCGTGAACGTAATCGCGCCCATCTTTACCGATGAAAAGCGCATGTTCCTGCAGACCATCTACTATCCGCTGGCGCTGTTCGCCAACAACACGCGCGGCAAAGCGCTCGACCTGTTCGTGAAGTCGCCGGTCTATAAGAGCGCATCGCACGATGAAGTCCCGTACCTCGATGCCTCGGCCGCTCTCGATAACGGCACGCTCATCCTGAACGTCGTAAACCGGCATCGCGATCAGGCGATCTCGACGGAAATCCTGCTCGAAGACAGGAAGTTCTCTGGCGCGGTGGAAGTTTCCGAGGTCAATGCCGCGGACATCAAAGCCGAAAACAATTTCGACACCACCAATGTAAAGACGGCGAACCGGAGCGCAACGGCCGATGCAAACCTTCTGCGCTACAGCTTCCCGCCCCACTCCTATACCATGCTGAAGGTGAAGCTCACGTAATGTTCGGACTCCTCCTGCTTCAGGCGCAGAACAGCCTGATCCATCTGAACTGGGTCGATAGCGCCATCATCGCTGTCTACTTTATTGCCGTTCTCGGAATCGGCTTCTATCTGAAAGGCCAGACCACCACGGGCGAAGACTTCTTCCTCGCCGGCCGCGAAATGACGGCGTGGATCGCGGGCCTCGGCTTCCTCTCCGCGAATCTCGGCGCACTCGAACTCATGGGCTGGTCGGCGTCTGCCTATCAATACGGCATCCTCGCCATGCACTGGTACTGGATCGGCGCCATCCCCGCCATGCTGTTCCTCGGCATCGTAATGATGCCGTTCTATTACATCTCAAAAACGCACTCGGTGCCCGGCTACCTGCGCCTGCGCTTCGGCGAACCATCGCGCGCGCTTTCCGCCGTCACCTTCGCCTTCATGACCGTTCTGATGAGCGGCATCAATATGTACTCCATGGCGCTCGTCATGAAGGTCGTTCTCGGCTGGGACATTCACTTCAGCATCTGGGTTTCCTCCATCACTGTCGCCATCTATGTCACGCTGGGCGGCCTCCGCTCCGCAATCTTTAACGAAGTGCTCCAGTTCATGCTGATCTGGCTGGGCGCGGCGCTGATCCCCATCCTCGGCCTGACTGAATCGGGCGGCTGGAACGGCCTCAAAGCGAAAATCGCCGAACGCCTCGGCAGCGGCGACTACACCCACATGTGGAGCACTCTCGGCTCCTTCAAAGACAACCCCATGGGCATCCACTGGACCGGCATCGTTCTCGGCCTCGGCTGGGTCATCTCCTTCGGTTACTGGACCACCGACTTTCTCGTAGTCCAGCGCGTCCTCACGGCAAAGGATCTTCGCTCCGCGAAAATGGCTCCGCTGATCGGCGCCAGCTTCAAGATGCTCGTGCCCTTCATCGTGATCGTGCCCGGTCTGCTCGGCCTCGCCGTCCTTCCCGAAAAACTCGTCGGTGAAGCCGTAGCCGCCACCACCGGCGCGCACAGCTATGACGAAGTTCTGCCACTCATGCTCGCCCGATACTGCGGCCCCGGCCTCCTCGGTCTCGGAATCACCGCACTGATAGCGGGCTTCATGTCCGGTATGGCGGGCAACGTTACCGCCTTCTCCACAGTCTGGGTTTACGACATCTATCGGCCGCTGATCCGTAAGAATGCCAGCGACGAACACTACGTCAGCATGGGCCGCTGGACCACTGTCCTCGGTGTCCTCGTCAGCATCGGCACCGCCTATCTCGTGATGCAGTTCCTCAGCATCATGGATTACGTCCAGGCTCTGTTCAGCTTCTTCATCGCGCCGCTGTTCGGAACGGTGCTCCTCGGTATGCTCTGGAAACGCGCAACGCCGGCCGGCGGCTTCTGGGGTCTGCTTCTCGGAACAGCCTCCTCCATCGGCATGTGGGCCTGGGTGAAGTTCAATCCATCCGCGCTCTCCATCATTGCGCTTTCGCCCAACGCCAAAGACATGGCGGAGAATATGTACCGCGCCCTCTGGTCCTGGCTCGTCTGCGTCATCGTGACGGTCGTGGTCAGCTACATGACCAAACCGCTTCCCGAAAAGCAGCTCGAAGGTCTGGTCATGGGCTGCACGAAGCTGCCTTCGGAAGGCAACCTGACACTGCTGCAGCGCCCCGCCTTCTGGGCCAGTGTGATCGCGGTCGTATTTGTGATTCTGAACATCATCTTCTGGTAACGATTCGAATGCACGACGATAACTCAATCTCGATCTGGTTTTTCATCGGCCTGCTGGTGCTGATCTATGGCGTCATGATCCTTGGCGTCAGCCTCGCGAATTACTCCGCGCCCTCCGATGTCGTCATGGCGGACCTGCACGTCGGCGTCTGGTGGGGCGCGCTGCTCGTCGTGATCGGCGCGCTCTACGTCTTCTTCTTCCGCCCCGGACGAGCGAAATGAGCGTTGTCGCCGGAGTGGATTTCGGCACGCTCAGCGTGCGGGTTTCGATTGTCGATAGCGAACGCGGACGCCTCGGCTCCGGCGTCGCCGAATACCCGCTGCACCGCAAGCGCGAAGATCCCGACTACGCAACCCAGAGCCACGCCGACCAGATGAACGCGCTCGCCGAAGCCACGAAGCGCGCGCTGGCTGCCGCGGGCGTCAAGGGTGAAGACGTGCGCGCCATCGCCCTCGATACAACGGGATCGAGCGTCATCCCGGTCGATGCGGAGCTTCAGCCGCTCGATGAGTACTATCTCTGGTGCGACCATCGCTCCGCGCGCGAAGCTGGTCTAATCACGGAAACCGCGCACAAGGAAAAGCTCGAAGCGATCGACTGGTGCGGCGGAACCTACTCTTCCGAGTGGGGTTTTTCCAAACTTCTTCACTGGCTGCGTAACAACCCGGATAAACGTGCCGCACTCGCCACGGCATTCGAGAACTGTGACATGCTGACGGCAACTCTCTGCGGCTACACCGACGCCGCCGAAGCCCCGCGCAGCATCTGCGCCATGGGCCACAAGTGGATGTGGAACGCCGGACTCGGTGGCCTGCCCCCGGAAGAATTCCTGACGAGTGTGGACCCGCTGCTGGCCGGAGTCCGCACGAAACTCAACGGTCAGTATTCCACTTCAGACAAAATCGCGGGAAAGCTCACTCCATACTGGGCAGAAAAGCTCGGCCTCAAAGCAGGCATTCCCATTCCGGTCGGAGCATTCGACGCCCACTGGGACGCCATCGGCGCCGGTGTCCGAACCGGCGACGTTGTCAACGTGGTCGGCACCTCCACCTGCATCATCGCCATCGCCGATAACGTGAAACTGATCCCCGGCCTCTGCGGCGTCGTGCCGGGTTCCGTGCATCCGGATAAAGTCGGCATCGAAGCCGGACTCTCCGCCACAGGCGACATCTTTGACGCCATTGCCCGCCGCGCTGGAACCACTGTCGAAGCCCTCTCACGCGGACTCGAAAACTATCGCGCCGGACAAACCGGCCTCCTCCGCATGACGTGGGACAACGGCGACCGCACCGTCCTTGTAAACCCCGAACTCGGCGGCATCGCGCTCGGCTGGAATCTCGTCCACACCGCGGCCGACGAACTCTTCGCCGCAATCGAAGGCACCGCCTTCCACACACGCGTCATCCTCGAACGCATGGAAGAGTACGGCGTACCCATCGAACGCGTCATCAATGGCGGCGGCATTCCGGCAAAGAACGAGGTTCTCAATCGCGTCTATGCCAATGTGCTGAACAAGCCGGTGCTGGTTCCGGAAACCGAAATCACAAGTCTCGGCTCCGCAATCTTCGCGTTTCTTGCCGCAGGCGAATTCGCGAGTATCGAAGCAGCCCAGGAAAAGCTCTGCCCGCGCCATCGCATCGTGCAGCCCGACCCGAAAGAAGCCCGCGTCTACGAGGAACTGTACCAGCTCTATAAGCGCCTCTACTTCGCCTTCGGCCAGTCGGACGCGGCGCCAGTGTCGGTCGGGGATATCCTTCCGGCGCTCCGGGCCATCGCCGCCGCAGCCAGAGGGAATCAATGAGCCTTGACGCACTGCGCGAGCAGGTGCTCGACGCCAATCTTGAAATCGTGCGCCGCGGCCTCGTCCTTTACACCTGGGGCAACGCGAGCGGCATCGATCGCGAGCGGGGATTGGTAGCCATCAAGCCGAGCGGCGTTCCCTACGACAAGATGAAGCCGTCGGATATCGTGATCGTCGACCTCGACGGAAAGACCGTCGAAGGAACACTGCGCCCTTCCTCCGATCTCGCCACGCATCTGATCCTCTACAAAGCGTTCCCCGGTATCGGTGGCGTCGTTCACACGCACTCCCACCACGCCACGGTATGGGCCCAGGCCGGTCGCGAAATTCCGTGCTTCGGCACCACACACGCCGACTATTTCTACGGCCCCATCCCGGTAACCGAAACGCTGAGCACCGCCGAAATCGAAGGGGCATACGAAGCCAATACCGGTCACGCCATCATCCGCCGCTTTGAAGGGATCGACCCCCTCACAGTGCCCGGAGTGCTACTCACCGGACACGCGCCATTCACCTGGGGCAAGACCGTTGCCGACGCTGCGCACAATGCCGTAGTCCTCGAAGAAGTAGCGCGCATGGCGATGAATACTCTCGCCCTGAATCCATCCGCGCAGCCCGTACCGCAATCGCTGCTCGACAAACATTTTCTCCGCAAACACGGAAAGGGAGCTTATTATGGACAACCGAAAACTTAAACTGCACGCCGTCGCGGCAGGCATGATGGCATTAGCGCTGGCCGGTTGTGCGGCTCCGCAGAAGGAAGCCGAAAAGCCGGCGGCGCCCGCCGCGGACAAAGTGGCGTGGGGAAAGACGCCGGATGGGCAAAACGTGGACTTATACACTCTCAAAAACGCAAAGGGCGCCGAAGCAAAGATCATGACCTACGGCGGCGTGGTCGTCTCGCTCAAAGTGCCGGATAGCAAAGGCGTAATGGGCGACGTCGTCGTCGGCCTCGATAAGTACGACGACTACCTGAAACCGCCGCCCTTCTTCGGAGCGCTCATCGGACGCTACGGCAACCGCATCGGCCACGCGAAGTTCACGCTCGACGGCACGGAGTACAAGCTCGCCGCGAACGACGGCGAAAACACCCTGCATGGCGGTGTCCGCGGATTCGACAAGCGTCTCTGGACCGCAAATCCGCTTTCCGCGAACAGCCTGGATCTGAAGTACAAGAGCGCCGATGGCGAAGAAGGCTTTCCCGGCAATCTGGATGTAACCGTCACCTACACGCTCACCGACGCCAACGAACTCAAAATCGACTACTCCGCAACCACGGACAAGAACACAGTCGTCAACCTCACCAACCATAGCTACTTCAACCTTGCCGGCGAAGGCGACATCCTCGCCCACGAAGTTCAGATCAACGCTGACCGCTTCACTCCGGTCGACAAAGGCCTGATCCCGACCGGCGAACTGAAAGACGTTAAGGGCACGCCCTTCGACTTCCGTACCAGCACCGCCATCGGCGCGCGGATCGAAGACAAAGACCAGCAACTCATCTTCGGCAAAGGCTACGACCACAACTGGGTTCTGAACCGCACCGGCGACGGCCTGCAATCCGCCGCGAAAGTCACCGATAAGAAGTCGGGCCGCGTGATGGAAGTCCTGACCACCGAACCCGGCCTCCAGTTCTACACCGGCAACTTCCTCGATGGAACATTCAAAGGCAAGGGAAGAACTTACGACCATCGCTCGGCCTTCTGCATGGAGACCCAGCACTTCCCGGATTCGCCGAACAAGCCGTCGTTCCCCACAACGGAACTGAAGCCCGGCGCAACCTACAAGACGACGACCGTCTACCGCTTCTCCACACTGTAAGCTGTAGATCAAGTGCCCGAACCGCCCGATCGCATGAGCATCGAAGATGTCGCGCGCCGGGCGCGCGTCTCTCCGGCCACCGTTTCACGCGTCGTCAACAACGTCCGCGTGGTGAAGAGCGCCACGCGCACGCGTGTCCTCAAGGCGATCGAAGAACTCAAGTATTCGCCGAACGTTCACGCCCAGGCGCTGGCCGGTGGAGCCAGCCGCACCCTGGGCCTGATCGTTTCGAACCTGGAGAATCCGTTCTTCCTGGATATCTTCCGCGTCCTCGAACAGGAAGCCCACAAGCACGGCTACGAAGTGCTGGTGGCGAACACGGACTACGATTCGCAATGGCTGAACTCCAGCGTGTTCACCATGCTCGGACGCAGAGTGGCCGGCATCGCGCTGATCGTTTCGGAAATCGACCCGGCTTTGCTCCGCCGTCTCGAAGAACGCAAGATCCGGACCGTAGTCTATGACGTCGGCGAACCGCGTAAAGGCATGCTCAGCATCAAAGCGAACTACCGAAAGGGCATCGAGCGCGTAACTGAATACCTGCGCAGCCTCGGTCATACGAAGTTCGCCTTCATCGGGCACCACACTTCGCTCGGCCCGCTTGGCGACCGCAAGCGCACCTTCGTGGAAGTGATGGAGCGCTACTCGCCTGGGTTTCAGTTTACGACCGTCGCCGACTCCGATGATTACGCCGGCGGACGCCGCGCGGTGCAGCAGTTGTTCGCCTCGAAGTTTCGTCCCACGGCGATTCTCTGTATCAACGACTTCATGGCCGTCGGCGCGCTGCGGCAGTTGCGCGACATGGGCATTGATGTCCCCGGCGAGGTATCCGTGACGGGCTTCGATAACATCACGCTCTCGGAAGTCGTCTACCCGGCGTTGACGACGCTGCACATTCCCCGGGATCAGATTGGACGCCAGATTTTCGCGAGCCTGACCTCGCAGGAAGCCCAGCCCAATCCGCAGCAGGAAGTCCTGATTACGCCGGAACTCGTGGTCCGGGAATCGACCGGAAGGGCTCCGGGAAATGCCTGAAATCCAACGGCGACATTTCGCCGGATTGATATGATAGCGCTTACAGCATGATTGACCTGAAAAATAAGAAGTTGTGGTTCGTGACCGGAAGCCAGCACCTCTATGGCGAAGAGGTTCTGCGCACCGTCGCGGAACACAGCCGCGCCATCGTCGAAGGTCTGCGCCAGACCGGGCAGATTCCGCTCGACGTGACGCTGACTCCGGTCATGACCACGACCGACGCGATCACGCGTCTCTGCAGTGATGCCAGCGCATCCGAAGACTGCGCCGGAGTAATCCTGTGGATGCACACCTTCTCGCCGGCGAAAATGTGGATCGCCGGGCTCCGCAGGCTGTCGCGCCCCGTCCTCCATCTGCATACCCAGTTCAATCGCGATCTTCCCTGGAAATCCATCGACATGGATTTCATGAACCTCAACCAGTCCGCGCACGGTGATCGCGAGTTCGGTCATATCTCGATGCGCCTCGGCCTGCGCCGCAAAGTAGTTGTCGGGTATTGGGAAGATCCGAACACGATTGCCCGCATCTCCGCCTGGGCCCGCGCCGCTGCCGGGTGGCATGAGATGCAGAGCCTGAAGGTCGCGCGCTTTGGCGACAACATGCGCTTCGTCGCTGTCACCGACGGGGACAAGGTTGAGGCGGAATCCCGCCTCGGCTTCTCTGTGAACGGCTACGGAGTTGGCGATCTGGTCGCCGCGATTCGCGATATTTCCGACTCCGAGATCGACAAGCTCACAGCGGAATACGACGCGCAGTATTCGGTCGCAAAAGCATTGCAGAGCGGCGGAGCGCGCCGGGAGGCACTCAGAGAGGCGGCGAGGATCGAACTTGGACTGAGCGCGTTCCTCAAGTCCGGCGGCTTCGGCGCCTTCACCGATACGTTCGAAGACCTGCACGGCATCAAACAGCTTCCCGGCATCGCCGCGCAGCGGCTGATGGAAGCAGGCTACGGCTTCGGAGGCGAAGGCGACTGGAAGACATCCGCGCTCGTCCGCGTCATGAAAGTCATGGCTGCCGGACTCCCTGGCGGTACGTCGTTCATGGAAGATTACACCTATGATTTCGGCGGCACCGCCAAAGTGCTTGGCGCGCACATGCTGGAAATCTGCCCGTCAATCGCGGCCGGCAAGCCGTCGGCCGAGATTCATCCGCTCTCAATCGGCGGCAAGGAAGACCCGGTGCGCCTCGTATTCACCGCGCCTCCCGGCCCTGCTGTTAATGCGTCTCTGATCCAGGTGGGTGGCCGCTTCCGTCTTGTTACCAATGCGGTGGATGTTGTCGACCCACCCGAAGCCCTGCCAAAACTTCCGGTTGCACGCGCGCTCTGGGTAGCGCGTCCCAACCTCGAAATCGCGGCATCGGCCTGGATATACGCCGGTGGCGCGCACCACACCGGTTTCAGCCAGGCGCTCACCATGGAGCACCTCGAAGACTTCGCGGAGATGGCAGGCCTCGAGTACCTGCCGATCGATTCCGACACACGCCTGCGCGAATTCCGCAACGAACTCCGCTGGAATGACACGGCGTTCACGCTGAAAAACTCGTAGTGCGGGCACAATCTCCTGGCGCCGTCCTCTGGGACATGGACGGGACTCTGATCGACTCCGGTCCGCATCACTGGCTTGCATGGCGTGAAGTGTTGGCAACCGAAGGGTTGAGCGTTACCCGAGAGCAGTTCCTTTCCAGCTTCGGCCAGCGTAACGATTCCATTCTGCGTTCGTGGTATGGCAATGATATGGCGGTCGACGCCATCCGCCGCATCGGCGATGCCAAGGAAGCGCGCTATCGCGAGTTCGTCGCTACGGAAGGTCCAGGTGTGATCCCTGGTGTCATGGAGTGGATCGAAACTCTCCACGGTGAAGGCTGGCTGCAGGCTGTTGCATCGGCAGCGCCAGGCCTGAACGTGGAGGCGGTAGTCGGTGCGATGGGGATCCGCGATTGCTTTCAGGCTCTCGTTTCAGGCGATGACGTGAAACGCGGCAAGCCTGATCCGGAGGTCTTCCTGCTCGCGGCATCGCGTCTGGGTCTGACGCCCGCGCAGTGCATCGTTGTGGAAGATGCGCGACCTGGGGTGGAAGCCGCGTGTCGAGCGGGCATGAAGAGTATCGCGGTGGGAAATAGCGCACACGCGCTCGGCGCCGATGTGGCGGTCTCCTCCCTCCGAGACCTGCCAGCCGGCGCCTTCACTGCACTCCTCTAACGTCGGGCTTCGCTGTATTGATTCGGAGCGCCGGGCGTTGGGCCGCCAACTTCGACGAGCGCGCCGGTTGCATGCGGCTTGGCCAGCGGCACGGATAACGTGATGCCGGTGCCCGAAACCTGCGCGCCTGCTGCATGCGCATGGGCGATCGCAGTTGTCAGGTTGATCACGGCCATGCCGCCTCGGCCGCCGCCTGCTACTGATGCGACCGTCGCTGTGTCCGCATTGGCGCCGCTGTCAATCGAGATCGTCTGCCCGGCGACGAATCCCATGGCGCTCGCTACCGGGATGGTGGTTGCGCCCGCTGCCGATGCTGCCCGAACGGTTGTTCCACCAGAGGTGCCAACCGTCGCGATGACGCCGATTTCAGCGCCCGCATCGGTATCGAGCGCGATCTTCTGTCCCGCGGCGAAGTCCGCCACGCTTGCCACCTTGATTGCTGTGGCCCCGGCAACCGCAGGAAGCGCCAGCGTCGTGGCGGGCTGTGTGTGGAAGTCGGTGCAAAGGCTTCCGGTATCCGCGCCATCCGGAAAGCGTCCCCGGCTTCGTCCGACGCCGGCTGCCGCTGGTGGCGGCACGACGATGCAACCGCCCTTACCCTGCTCCGAGCCCAGCGTCGCCAGCTCCGGACTCGCGATCGTTCCATTGCCGCTCGAGTTGCTCTGCTGCGAGCCGTAGACAATCGCATCCATTACTGCGCCGTTCGCATCTCGCAGCGCTATCGATCCGCCGCGATCGGAAAGCATACCGCCGAACCACTGCTTCGGCGCCACGGCATCGCGATAGCCTTCGGTCTGCGCGCCCAGAATCGGCGCACCGTATGTGTGAGCCTTTTCGAGTGGCCTATCGAGAGTAATGCCGCTTCCGAGAGCCTGTATCGCATCGCCACTTTCGTGCGCGAACCTGGTTGCGGGCGCGAAGGTGATGCCGGTCCCGGGATCGGAGACATCGACGCCTTCGTTGTGATCGAACTTCAGCGGCGTTGCGAGATCAATGCCGCTGCCTGCTGCGCCAGGCGCTCCGACAGTGGCGACCTTGACCAGTTCCTTCAGCGCCCCGGTGCCGATTGTCAGCGTATCGCCTTCGGTCACGTTTGCATCGGCCGCCAGCTTGATGTTCTTTGCGCCGCTTTTCACGGACGCTGCGAGGGTGGTCTGTGTGGCGGCCTTTCCTACTGAAGTTGCTGTCACGATCTCATGGTTGCCACCGGCATCGATGCCGATTTTCTGACCCGCCGTGAAGCCCGCGGCGTTGGCGACCGGCAGATTGGTGGTTCCCGCGGGGAAACTGATTCGCGGGCCAGTCGAAACCGGGATGAACACTAAGGTCATGGGCGAAGCGGCGGCGCCCAAGTTGGCGATCGTGCGCGATTCTCCGTCGATGTCGATCTTTCGGCCTGCATCCATGCCCGCGACGCTTCTCACGTTGATCACGGATGCACCGGGTGCGGCAGGTGCGACGAGGCCCGAACCTGCCAGCCCCAGGAGGTAGAACGAACCCGGATCGATTCGCGTTCCGGCGGGAATCGAAGCCAATGTTATGGGAGCCCATTGCGTCTGCGTGCTTACGATGGTCCAGTGTGAAAGATCGACCGGGGTGGACGATGCGTTGTACAGTTCGATGAACTGATTGGCGAAGCGCACTTCGTTGATTTTCACGGGCACGATACTGCGGATTCTGCGTGTCGCTACTTCGTTCAGTCTGGTCGCGCCACTCGCCCATTCCGCTCTTGCGCTCAAAACGCCGGCGCCGGACGCGGCGGGCGATGTGACCTTGAACGTCGCGCTTACAGTCCCGCCAGGAGCAACTGTCGCCAGGTTTTTCTGGCCGGGAGCGACGGTCCACCCCGCGGGCGCCGCGAGAGTCAACTTCACTCCGTTCGCGGGCGCTGACGAGGTATTTACGAAGGTCGCCGCAACATCCTGTGTCGATTTGTGCGTGAACGTCGAAACCGCCGACACGCCGACGTGCGCGACATCGTAATGTGCCGCGACGATGTTGGCCTGCACCGCGTCGGTCGTCGCCTCTGTCGGATAGCCGGACGTCATCACGCCTTCGTAGAACGTGCCGGACGAGCCGTTGCCATTATCTCCGCCGGTGCCGAGCAGAATGCCGCCCTGTTTGTGCATCGGGTAGTACGCACCGCTGCCGGGGGTGCCGGGACGTACGCCGCTGTAGTAGGTTGTCAGCGGACCGCTCTGCGCGTTTCCGCCGCGGAGATCCCATTTGTTGCCCCCGCCGCCATCGACCACTTCCGTGACGAAGCGCCACGAATCGACTGTAGGATCGGCAGTGTTTTGTCTTGCGTTGTAGCCGGAGAAGAGACCAGCTTCCATATCGGACATGAGCCATGGGCCCGGGCCCGCGCCGCTACCCCATGCCGTGGAGGTTCCGAAATAAGTGGTCTCCATAGTGCCGGTGCCAACCGCGCGTCCGTTGGTGGACGAGTTCCCGTAATCGAAGCAGCAGCCGCTATCGAAGTGCTTGCCGTCAATCACGTAATAGATGCCTTCCGGCTCGTCACCCACTGCGATGCCCGTGGCGTTGTTGTTGCGGAAGCCCATGCCCGGCATGATGTATACGCCGTAGACTTTGTGTCCGCCGAGCGTCACGGGAGCCATGTCGGCAATTGGCTGGGTGTTGAAGCCGCCCTTTTCGGGGCCGAAGAAGGTGCCGGGCGGGGCCTGCAGCAGGTGATTGCCTTTGCCCGACTGATCGTAGATCCTGTTGATGACGCAAATGACGTTGGCGCAGAAAACGTCCTGCGCGGCAGAATCGGCGTACCCGGTTGTTCCGGCTGCGACGCCGATATCGAGGGTTTTACTATCCGATTGCCGTTTCAACTGGTAGAGCGGACCTTTGTATGCCGCATAAAGCGCACGAGTAGTGCTGTGAGCCGCTACGCACGGCGTTCCTGCCGCTCCATAGATATCGCAAACGCCCTGAGGACGCGCAGGAGCTGCGGCAGAGGCCGACGCCGCGCCGCCGAGCAGGATCACGCCCAGGAGCGACATGTGGGTTTTCCTGGAAATCATCATAGAAGAGTTGGTCTGCAAGAGTTGGTCTGCAGGCAAAAATGAAAGCCCTTTCAGAAAATGCGTCCTCCCATGCTATGCAATCTCCGGGAACGAGTCAAATCTGTTTGTCGATTCGCGGAAACTCGTGCGTCGTACTGGCGGAGGATAGAAGGCAAAACGCCTCCTCCCGAAAACAAGGAGAGTTTCCATGAATCGAAGTCTTGAACTCATGACGGCAATAATGCCGGCGGCGGCCAGCCTGGGTGCACAACCCATTACATTGCAGGAGAAGGAACGGGCGGTGCAGTTCCTGAAAGAAGGCAACGCACTCGTTGCCGGCGCCGTCAGCGCTCACCAATTGACGATTCGGTGGTGATGCGCGGCCATTGGATTCGCTATATGATAGACGCTGAGGATTTTGTCCATGTCTCGAACTTTCTCCATTCCACAACGCGCCGCGCTCGCATTTGCATGTCTGATCGCTGTGCCGGCCGGTAGTCTGCTGTTTCAGTCCAAAGCCGCAGACAGCGGCGCACCGGTCAAAATGACCAAGGATGAAGACCACAAACGAATGATGGATCTTCTCCACATCAGCGAACTTCGTCGCGGCAAGGCGGGCCGTGACAAGACGGACCCTAACTTTGCCAACTATGACGAATCGAAAGCCAATCCATATCCGAACCTGCCCGATCCGCTAACGCTGAAGAACGGCAAGAAGGTTACAACTGCCGCGGACTGGTGGAACAAGCGCCGCCCGGAGATTGTGGAAGATTTCGATCGCGAAGTTTACGGCCGCGTACCGGCTGTCACTCCAAAAGTAAAGTGGGAAGTTGTCAACACCACGAACGGCAAGAACGGCGATGTTGATATCGTGACCAAGCAGCTGGTAGGCACAGTCGATAATTCCATCGATCCTCAGATCGAAGTGAAGATCGCACTCACTCTGACGACACCCGCGAATGCTTCCGGACCCGTTCCGGTGATCATGCAATTCGGTGGCGCACCCGGCGCAGGCGGCCCCGCCGCCCCGCAGTCCGCTGGCCCCCCGTTTGGTCCGAATGCTTTTAATGCGCCTCCCGCTGGTCGGGGACCTGCGGCTCCGGCGGCAGGCGCCTCAGGCGCGGCCCGGCCCGCGGTTAACCCGGCTGCCGCTGGCGGAGGACGCGGTCCGGCCGGTCCGACCTGGCAGGCGCAGGCGCTTGCCAAAGGATGGGGCTATGCCTCACTCAATCCTGGCAGCATCCAGGCGGACAACGGCGCCGGATTGACGCTCGGCATTATCGGTCTCTGCAACAAGGGTCAGCCGCGCAAAGCCGACGACTGGGGCGCGCTGCGCGCGTGGGCCTGGGGCGCCAGCCGGGCCATCGATTACTTTGAAACCGACAAGGCCGTGGATGCGAAGCACATCGCCATTGAAGGCCACTCGCGTTACGGCAAGGCTGCGATTGTTGCGATGGCTTACGAGCCGCGCATGTGGACTGCCTATGTGAGTTCGTCGGGTGAGGGCGGAGCGAAGCTGCATCGCCGCAACTGGGGCGAAATCATTGAGAACGTCGCCGGCATCGATGAGTATCACTGGATGGCAGGCAACTTCCTGAAGTATGCCGGGCCTCTCAACTGGGACGATCTGCCGGTGGACTCGCATGAACTTGTGGCCATGATCGCGCCGCGTCCCGTCTTCCTCAGCACGGGTAACGGCGGGTACGACGTGGAACCGGGCGGCGACAGCTGGGTCGACTCGAAAGGTACTTTCCTTGCGGGCGCGGGCGCAGGCCCGGTCTATCGGCTTCTGGGAAAGAAAGATCTGGGCGCCACGGAATTCCCGAAGATCGAAACGCTCATCGCCACTGGTGACGTTGCGTTCCGGCAGCATTCCTCAGGGCATACGGATCAGCCGAACTGGCCGTACTTCCTCGATTTCGCCGCGAAACACCTGTAGCTCACCGGTGAAGCGGGAAGAGCCCTACCAGAACGGCTCTTCCTGCTTCACAAAGCGAATCGGAATATCGGGAATGAAGGCGCTGAGCCATTTGGCCATGTCTTCCATGCCGAGTTGTTCCGACATCGCGTGGCCCAGCATAATCACACCCTTCGCTTTACCCAGCGAAGCCGCGTCCATCACGTATTCAATGTTGTCGAATGCGCCGTCGGCCTCCTGCTGCTCGCCCCCAATTACTACATCGGCATCCGGCGTCATGCGCTGAGTGGCGTAGCCGGGCCCGAACAAAACCCTGCTGACTTTCGCCGCCGGATCGCCCGCGCAGCGCAGGGCGCGAATGCCCATCGCCTGTTTGATTCGGGCTGCCAGCTCTCCCAGCGTCGTTTCGGGAATCGCATAAACTGGCGCGCGTATGCCAACGTCTGCATCAGCTTTCACGCCGATCGCCCGCAGTGTAGCGAGAACTGTGAAATCCGGCTTCATCGCGTGCATGTGATCATGATCGCGCCAGATCACCATGTCGTTCTTCGCAATGAAATCCATCTTCAGCTTGTAGAGAGGATTTTCGGTCAGGTCCTTCGTGTCGTCGCGATCGTTCCAGAACGTGCCTTCATGGGGCAACACCATATTGAGGCCTGCCGCATGCGCCCGCTGTAGGACGTCGAGCGTCACCATCATGGTGGTTGCGATTCCCTTCACCTGCGTGTCAGGATTGCCGGCCTTGAACTGATCGCGCGTAGAACGTTCGTTCCATGGCTTGCCGGCATTTTTCCTGATCAGGTCGACAATTTCGCGTGCAGTCATCAGGCGGGTCTCCAGTATGGGTCTCCGGCGCCGATCCACCGGGCCGGGACTTCCTTCACAACGGTCTTCAGCCATTCCGCGCAGAGGCGCATTCCGGGATCCTGCGAAGTCACGCGACCGACTGTGAGCAGAACCCGCTTCTCGCCGGCAGTGGCAATGTCCGCCGCGTAGAAGGTGTTCTCCCACTCGCGAACTTCGCCGGCGATCAGCATGTCGGCTTCTGAATATCGCTTCCACATCGGCGCCGGAGCGATCGAACCAGGGAAAAGGAGAACCCGGCGGATGTTGGCTTTCTTATCTCCGACTGCGCGCCATCCACCGCGCAGGTTTAGTTTCGTTCGAATCCGGCTGACAACATTTTCAGCGGGGGATGCCGGAATCTCAAACAGGACATCGTCGGGGCGAACGCGGTATTTTGCCCAGCCGATGGAATCAGCAAGGCCGGTCACCATGTCGTTTTCTTTGCGGCCGATCCAGTGATCGTGCAGGCGATAGACAACAAGCCGGTTGCTCTCGATGAATTCGCGCTTCGCTTTGACGACAGGGTCATCGGGATCGAGTGCGCCAGGGCCGGGCCCGCGCCCCGCGGCAGCAGCTTGTGGAGTTCCGTCGGCGCGTCCATAGAACGTCGGTTCGCAGGTGAGAATGAGATTCGCGTTCGCTTTCGCAGCCTGCTTCAAAACATCCAATGTGGCCATCGCGGTCGTCGCGATGCCTTTGATGGCCTGCTTCGGATCGCCGGCTTTGAATCCGTCAGGGGCCGCAGACCAATCGCCTCCGAGAGCAGCCTGAATGCGTGCGATCACGGTCTCAGCGGTAAGCGGCGGGCTCTGCGCTGCCGCGAACCGGGGAGCACTCAACTGTGTCGCGCCGGCAGCTCCTGTGAGGAGCGCGAAGCGTCGTCTGGAAATCAACGGCTGGCTCATAGCTGACCATTCTAGAACAGTCGTGGGGAGTGGGGATCGATGGCCCGTGTCTCCGGATGCCGGGCGCATTTATCGATGACGGTGAAGGAAACGGTCCCGCCAGCGGTTATTGACCTGACGAAGAGCAGCGTGGCCTTCGGAATCATCGCGTGGGAAAACCGTGAGATCGGGCGGGGTGATTACACCCGCCCGAGCCTATTCCAGTTCGTAAGCGACAACCTGCATCACCGCCGTTGCGCCCTGCATCAGGTACCGCGCACCCACCAGCGACAAAGCCGCCCTGGGGTATCGGCGCACGAATCTGCGCGTCCCTCCGAAGAAAATCATGAACCCGAGCGCGCTCATAATGTCGGTGGTCGCGATGATGATCTCGGAAGTGGAAAGATTGTCTCTTTTTGCGATAGCGATGATTCTCCAGACCAGCAGTCCCGCGCCGATCACCGAAATCGCGATGCTCGCCTTCTCGCCCCATCTCCTGTCGTTTGGTCCGTCCGGCTGCGGGTTCCAGGCTTTGTAAAGAATTCCGCCTTCGGAAAGCACGGCCATCGCCGAAATAATCATCTGGAAAATGTGGTTATCCAGCAATTCGTCCATCTTCGAAAGCTGTTTCGAACCCTTCGCGTGCTCGATCTTCGGAATCATAATCCCGAACACCAGCACGAAACGGGAGCCGATGGTGAACAGCGAATTCATCACCATCAGGAGCTTGGTGCCGTCGCTGGATTCGCCCCAGCCATCGGCCTCATACGACGCAATGCGCGCTTTGGCAATGAAGCCGCCGCACACAGTCGCATAGATGGTGTAAGCGCTGTAGGTCCAGACCATGGCGCGTTCCACGCCGCGCTTCTTCCAGGCGTCGTCCGGCTTCGAATCCTCCGCTTTCAGCAGAGGCGATTTGGTGGGAACCAGCGACCATGGATCGCCTTCCTTCATCGCCGCCGTCATCTCGCGCAGCCCGCTGGAGTCGCGCATGAACGTTGTCGCGGTTCCGTGGGCCGCCAGCATGAACAGCGAGTACCCGATGTGCAGCGGAATCGCAGCCGCGAGGCAGACAAAATCCAGGATGGACAGCGTGTCGCCCGTGATGAATTCGTAAAGCTCACTGAGAAACGGAATATCGATTCGCGCCCTGGCAAGGCCAAGAATGGCGTCGATTGCCTCCTTTAGTCCATCAAACGCCTGCACGAAGCTTGAGCGCACAATGGACGCCACGTCGATCTTCATCAGATCGACCATCTTGTCGAGCAGTTCGGAAAGCGAGAGCGCGAAGGGGTTGTTCGCGATCTGCCCCAGCACGCTGCTGAGGATTTCCATCGGATCGAGCGGCAGGCTGATGTCCGCTCCGGCAAGCGCCAGCTGGCTGCTCCCCATACGGATACGATCCGGCGACTCATTCGATTTCGACATCGCGTACTTGCCCTCCACGCTGTCAAAGCGATCTCGCGCATCCGGGTCCTCATACTCGCTGCGCGAGGAGCCTGCGCTACGCACCTTCGCGCAGTCCGGCAGGCTCAGCATGGAAGTCATCGACCCGGCCATTCTCTCTACGTGAGGAAGCAGCATTTCCGGTTTCAGCGACCGGACTGCGCGGAACTGCGCTTCAATCACGCCCTTCAGCGTGTTCTTTACGTCCAGAATCGCGCCCCAGTCAAACAGCATGCGCAGAAACATGATGACCTTTTCAATTGCAGCTTTGATGATGTTGAAAATCTTCACCACGGCTGCGACGGCCATCTCCACCGTTTCCACCACAACGCTCACGACGCGGTTTGCGTATTCGATGACCAGGTTCACCTGTTCATCGATGAACACGGCCACGCGACGGGCTGCCTCGGCGACCGCGTTGGCGGCGTCAACAACCGCGTCTTTCACCGTATTCCACGCATCCTCTACGAAATCGAAGATGCCGCCCAGCTGGCCGGGCCCGAACTTCAGCACTGCGCCACGAACCGCAGGCTGGCGCATCTCTTCGGGAAGATCGGCGGCGCTGTTCAGCGGGATGAGATCGACGACGCCATCCTCTGTTGCACCGATCACGAAGCCTGCGCTGCCGCCATTCATCAAGCCGCCACGCAACAATTGCGACCCCGCGAAATTGCGCGGCTCAATTGCCGTCGCACGGCTGATGTGCCGCATGGTGGAAACCACGCGCACCGAATCATCGCCACGCGCGGGCGGCGCATAGTGCAGATGACTGAAGCTGCGCAGCGGCGCGCGCAGAACCTTACGCCGGCGTTGCGGCGGCTCTTCGGCGGGCTGCGTAACCGACATAACGCGGCTCACTGCGCCAGCCACCTTGCCGGCGCTGGCCTGATACTCCTTATCTACCAGCGAATCGGAATCCTGTTCGCCGCGTTTCCAGTTGACGGTGCGCGGCTCGGTGAGATCCTTCTCGGTCAGATTCGCCAGCTTCCTGTGCGCGTCCTGGCCCAGTTGCAGGTTGCAGCGCTCGTCCCGGTGCATGAAGCCTGCCCAGAGAGAGAGCGGCGCTTCCTGCAGATCGGTCGCGCTCGACACAATGGTGACCTCACCGGCAGCGTCGGCAAAAAACGTCTGGCCATTCTGCGGAGTGACCGGATATTTCCGGCCATTCACTTCGATCTCAGTATGTCCCGCGGCCCACAGCTGAATGCGCTCGCCGGACCGCGCCCTTCCGTCCGCATCTACCGTACGGATCACGGTTCGATAAGTGGAGCGGTCACGCTTCTCGTCGATGTCTCCACCGGGGCTGTGGTGATAATCCTGAATCAGTCTGGATTTCACTTCCAGACGCGGCGGCGGCGCGGGTTCCAGTTTCTGCTCGTCGAGCAGCACGTTCACGTGACAGCGCTCGTTCTCCGGCATGAAGCCCGCGCGGAGGTCGAGCGAAGGCCCGTGGGTAAACGCCGGTGAGCGCAGCGTGAAGACCAGAATGCCGTCCATCCCTGTGGTGGCGGTGTAACACCCCTCCGCGCCATGACCAGGTTTTACGAACGCGATGCTTTCTTCCGCCTTGCCGCTCGCCGCAATCGGGAATGATGAAGGTCCACCTTCGCCTTTATGACGTACGTACCAGAGCGAAACCGGATGCGATGCAAGCGGGCTGCCATCGGCCTTCTTCGCGCGGATCGTGAGCTGATAAATCGTATCCGCCAACTCCGGCGTACTGCCCGGCACGCCGACCTGCAGGCGCGAGCCTTTCGTCTGCATCTGCGGATACTGCGGCCGTGTGAAGTTCAGATCGGTGAGCCAGATCCCGTCTGCATCGCCCTTCTTCTGCAGGCAGCCGTGGTGAGGACGAGCCGACTGATCATGAACTTCGCGGGTATCGAAGTCCCAGTACGCGAGCAGGCCGTGCTGGCCGGCGAACTTGTGGTGCATGCGTTCGGCGATTCGCGACTGCGCCAGATAGGTCTCCCACACGCGCACTTCGGCAATCATGCCGCGGAACGGATTTGCGGCCGCGCCCGGCAGCGCTGCGCCAATGTATGCGGCCGATCCCGCAGGTACCTGCGGCGCTGCCGCAAGAGGCGTTAGCGCGGCGTTGGTCTCAATCGGTATGCCGTCGTAGTAAATCTTCACGGTTTCGCGGGCCGTGCGCGAAACCGCAACATGATGCCACTTGCCGTCCGCCGCGTACCCGGCAGCGTTCGCGCTGTTCGCCGTCGCCACAATCTGATGCCACACAGGCCGCGCGGGATCAGATTGATCCAAACAAACGAAGCGAATGATTCCCGCCCCGTCAACGCTGAGGGCGAGTGAGTATGCGCCGTCATCCTCCGACGCCTCCTTCGGCTTGCTGGTCAGCGACAAAATCTGCCCGCCGTGCGCGGTATTGATCCACGCTTCCACACTGCACAAGCCGGGATCGAGAAACGGCAGAGTCTCGGGCGAAATGCACTCCGCATATCCGCAGCGCGCCGCGGGCTCAGCCGCGCCCCTGCCGTCAATTCCGATACGCAGCGCATATGTGGAACCAAACACTACGCTATGCAGCGCGCCATCGCGGACCTGCGCGCTCGGCGGAGCTTCGGCGCCGCCAAAATAAGCCGCGCCCGATTGCACCACCGGCGCGGTAACGATTCCGTTGGCGGATTCGTAGCGTCCGCGCAGTTCACCCGAGGAGATATCGAACACGCTGAGTGCGCCGGCTGAAGAAGTACAGTACACATCGCGATCCACGATCGCCGGACGCAGGACTGCTGCGCCCCGCGTCACAGTCGATGTCCACTTCGTCGTGAGGTTCACCAGAGACAGGCCCAGCACCTCACCGTTGCCGGTTGAGACCACCAGCAGATCGGCATCGCGTGAGGCAGCGAGACCGGTAATCTCCACTCCCGCCGGAATCATCCACGAATCGACGACCTTATTCAGATCCGCCGCATCCAGAGACAGCAGGACAGAAGGACGCGTTGCGGGCTGCGTGGGTCGCGCGAGTGCGAAAACGCGACCGCTTCGGGCCGCGATGACCGAGGACGCCACCGGCGTTGTCTGCACGCGGCGGTTCGCAGCGTCGAAGGCATAGAGCGTGCGGTCGGCAACGGCGTAGAGTATGTCATCAACGATAAGAAGATCCGCGGGGCCGGCTGCCACGCGCGTCTTCCAGAGCGCATCTTCGGTCCTCGTGCGATCCAGTATCCAGAGATCGCCGGCAGGTGACGCGGCGGCGAGGAAAGCCCCGGAACCGGCCATCGCTGCAAGCGATGCGCCCGCGCGCGTTGTCTGTGCAAGCAATCCATCGAAGGCGCGCATATCTTCCACTACTCCGGTCACCGGATGAATCGCGATCACGCCGCGGTCGCCTGTCAGCGCGTAGATCTTCCCCTGCGCGGCAATCGGCGCGGATGCTCCGTACGGTGTTTCCACACTCCACGCACGCTGGCCGTCGGATGCATGAACTCCGTAGATTGCGTTCGAAATGCCAAAACACACGATTCCGGAATCGGCAATCGCGGCGGGAGTGCCCACTTCCTGCGCCCCTCGTGCGGCCCAGTGCCCGGCATACGGCCATTGCGTTCGAGGCTGATCCAGCAGGTACGGCCACGCACTGGTATCGAGCTTCAGATCGGTGATGAAGCTCTTCAGTCCGCCGCGCGATTTCGCGCTCAGTGTGTGACGTGCCACCTCGTTCTTCGGCGCGGTCAGGTTAGGTTCGTTCAGTTGCCAATAGCCGAGAAGCTGCGGCTCAAGACCGGACAGACTGCGTCCCATGCGGCCGATGATCTTAGCGGCATCAAGACCCGTGCTCCACAGACGCACATCGCGGATTAGACCGGCGAAATACGCTTTCCCGGATTCGCCTGGTTTTTCCACGCAGGCGCCAATCGTCAGCGCGCTCGCCCCGCCAATCGACAGCGGCGCTTCGCCGTTGCGCAGCGTGTGGACTTTTTGGGAAACGCCATCCACATACACTTCCACGCTATTGCCGCGGCGTACCAGCGCGAGGTGTCTCCAGGCGCCATCGGCCAAACGCGTGGGGCTGGTGTGAGAGGCAAAGATGTTATCGACCGAGTTGGTGACGGCGAAGCGTATCTCCCCCTGGCCCGTAACATTCAGCCGGAAGCCGTGTTTTCCGGGCTCACCGTCTGTGGGGCACCCGGAAAGAATCTCGCCGCCGCGAGTGGTGCGCAGCCACGCTTCGATCGTGAATTCACCCACGCCGAAATCGAACTGTTGCCGGTCCGCGCTGATTTCGATCATTGCCGATTCGCCGTCAAATAGGGCCGCCTTTTGCGACCCGGCCGGAACCGCGCGCAGTTCACCGTCAACCGGAAAAATCGCCAGTCCGCTGCCACCGCTGATTTCATGCGTGAGGGCTCCGCCGATCGGGTATGTAGCAGGCGCCTGCTGACCCGCGGGGGACAACAGCCGATAAACGTGAACTCTCGATCGATTCTCGCGTTCCCCGATATAAACCTGGTCGCCCACGAGTGACGGTTGCGCGGCATCCCGCTGATGGTCCCACCAGATGCGTTTGCCGGTGCTCAGCTCAAGCGCGGACACGTCTCCGGCGTGATTGACGAGCACCACCCGATTCGCAGCCTCGGAAACCGCGGGACGGAACCATTGCGTGCCGGACTTGTCCCCTTCCGCCGTGAAAGTCCAGAGCACCTTGCCCGATACCAGATCAAGGCCGAAAACCTGTGCTCCCGCGCATACGAGCACACCATTCGCGCCCACCATGCCAATGGCCGGGCTCTCCGCAGGTGAAAGCGGCGCAAACTTTCCGGCAGGCTCGGTCTGGGTGGGATCGAACGTGAACCGCTTATCGCCGAACCGCACATTGAGGCCGAACAGATTGCCATCGGCAACGAAGAAGATCGAATCCTCGGCATTGCAAACCGGTCCCGGCCGCAATTGCGAAATCGTCACCGGCCCCCATGCTACTTTTCCCGTGGCTGCATCGAAGCCTACAGTCTGGGGTTTACCGCTTTTCGTCTGCGTGACCGCAATCACGCCGAAAGCTGCATTGACAGACACCACCTGGCCGAGTTCCGGTTCCGGATCGCTCCACCCCGGCTTTCGCTTACCGTCGGAGAGTTGCACCGCACGCAATCTGCGATTGTTAGCGAAATACATCGACCCACCCCAGCTCACCGGGCGCGGCGGTACATTGCCACGGCCCGCCGTTAGTTCCAGCGGAAACCCGCCCTCGGCTGTTACCGCATCTCCCGTATACAGGTCGTGCGCGAAGATGCTCGCCTGATCCACTCCAATAACGCGGTCGCCCAGCACAACCGGCGGACTCTGCAGCAGCCCGCCGAAGGACTGCCGCCACTCCGGCTGAATATCGCGCAGCAGGCTGGCGCGAACAGCAGGTTTTGGCGGAAGCGCGAGCAGACTCACTGACTGCGGCGGCAGCGGTAGCCGGTATGCGTGGAAGGCTACGCGGGGCAAACCCTTTTCGGGTAGCGCGCAAGCCGTGAGATTCGCTTCGAGTTTCGCCCGATTGGCATCGAAGAATTTTCCCCAGCCTTTCTCCGATGTATCGCTCGCGAGACTGCGAATGCGCGTTCCGGCGAACTCCGGACTCACCACACAGCATGCCGTTGCATCGGAATCCGAAGGCAGTTTCAATGCATAGACCGTGGCCGGTGTCATCGCTGCTTCGCGGAAGAATCCGAGCTGCGAAGGATCGGAGGCCCGCCCCGCCGCGGGGTCGTATAGAATCGGCTGCGGTCTCGATTGGGTCGGCAGCAAACGCAGCGTGGTGCGCGCCCGATCTTCGTCCGCCGACGCGATGAGAGTGGAAGGAGCGCCGGCCGGCTGCTCGGTAACGGGCACGGCAGGGTCGCCGTTCGTGAACGTCGACCAGCTGCGGATGCGCGGCGTCTTCGCGAACGTCGCCGGCCTCTGGGGAAAGCGCAGGGTCTCCAGTCGTACCGGATCGAAGAAAGTCCTGGTGGGCTGCACCGGAAAGAAGTCCTGGGGATTATTGCAGCCCCACGGATCGAACCACTTCGGAATCGGTCCTGAAAACAACCGGGTGGGCGGGGTCTTCCACTCCCATGGCGGCTGGTTCACCGGCCAGCCTGCACCGATCAGGTGGTACTGCATTGGCGCGTTCCACAGACCACCCGCTCCGAATCGCGCGATCTGCCAGGCTTGGCCCGGCCGGCCAATTCTCGTCCGCAGTTCCGTCAGTTGAGCCGGTGTGTAAATCTGACCAAGGGCTTCCTTAAGCGCTGCCAGATTGTCGCAGTGCGCCTGCCCGTGCTCGGCGTCGAGGAGCGCAAACCAGAGGAAGAATCGCATCAACTGGTCCGGACGGTCGGGCGGAATGCTCGATGCCAGGGAGGTGGTGAACAGCCTGACCATTGCAGGAACTTTTCCGCCGCGCGTAACCGCGTCAGCGAGGTCGGGACGAGGACGCAGACTTTCGAGCGGAACAAGTGTCGGAACTGGCCAGGCCGCCTGTAGTGCAGTGCGATCCTCGGACTCAATTGGCCTCGAGAGCCACGGAGCGGACGACCATCGTGGCAACGGAACGGGAACTCCGGGCTGGTTTGCTTCCGATGTCGCGTAAAGCGCGCTGCCGCCGAGAGTATCATCCAGGATCGCGAGGTTACGACCTGCGTGGAAGCGGAATCCGCTCCACTGCGATGCCGGCTCCCCGGCGTTGCGAGCGAAGGGACCGTACACGAGGTAGCTCTTGCCCACAGGCGGAGTTGTATAGCGTCCGCTTTCATCCGCCAGCATCAGCTGCGTCAGGATGCCATCATTGGGTCCTGTGGATCCGGACCGCAGCGCCCAGTCTTTCATCCACTCCGGCAGATTCATGGCGTCGAACAGAGCGTTCGGGTTTATCTGCTCGAAGATGCGGTCGCCGCTTCCGGACTGATAGCCGGCGATCAGTTTGGTAGGAATCGATTCCAGACGGCCGGCCTGACGCGTGGTCCAGCCGGCGCCACCGCTGAGGAACGTCGGTTTCAGGACTCCCGCCGCATCGGGCTGAATGGCCCTCACACCGTGTTCGTTGGCCCACCAGAACTGACCGTTGGCGGCAGTCAGCGTATGGTGATCCGAGGCGAACGGCACTGACGCGACATAGTGCGATACCTGCTTTTCGCCGGACGTTTTTATCGTATATAAAAAGCGCTGCGAAATATACGCAACCAGCTTCTTTTCCGGAAGCACAGCGACCACCGGCTCCGCCGTCTCGGCCAGAGGCAGCGCATCAAAGCCAGCGAGGCTCTTGCCCGCCGCATGCATCACACCGTTGCCTTGCATGATGAAGACGGTATAGCTCGATTGCTCCAAAGCCTGCCTCACCACCGCCGGGGCGGAGAAGCGCACAGGTTTCGCCGCCGCGCGCTTTGCTGCCAGATCCTGCCGGGCTGCGGCAATCTTTTCGCGGCCACTTGCCGACCTGGCGGGATCGGCGCCCAGCAATTTGCGAAGGGAACGCATCATGGCGTAGACATCGGCCGCCAGCGCGTCCAGACGATCGCGATCCGGTGAACCGGCGGGCGCAGCGTTCTGCTCGGCGGTCAGAACCGGCCATTCTTCTTCGGCCTGCTCCAGCAGGCGGGCCCATTCCGCGCGCTGCAGCGCGGTTTTCCACTCAGTCACCTTCCTGTTTTCATCCGCGCCGAATTCGGCGAGCCGGAAGGCCTTTACGGGCTTCGGACTCGTGGCGGCGCTCTTCATATCCCACTCAGCAGTCAAATCCCATACAGATGCTTCGGGGCCATCCACCACATAGAGCGAGGTTCCCGCCACGGTCCAGCCATGGAAAATCGATTTGGCGGAGATGTACCAGCGGGTGGTACCGCTGTCGGTGATGCTGACCACGTAGATGGTGGTTTCGTCGCCGGAAACCAACACACCGGCTTCGGGAGAAGCCTGCGGCTGACGCATTTCACCATTCAGCAGCGCACGCGGACTCTCGAACACCGATTTCCATTTGGTCTTCAGTTCGGTATCGGCGGCCTGCAGCAGCGGGCGGGCAGCGTCGGCGGCGTTACGCGATGCCTGGCGGCCAGCCGTGCGAACGCCGCGAATAGTCCAGAAATCGCCGGCATTTTCGGGCGTCAGCAAATATTCGGCCGGGATGGTTCCATCGCCGTCGTCTCCCCAGTCGGCGCCCTGGGCATTGCGGTAGCGGAAGGTGTTCGCGCTCGCGTCGTAACCAATCAGAACGACGGCACGGGCGATTTCCGTTTCGGGCAGGCGGAGAGAACAGGCGACGGGATGCCCTTCGGCGAGGCACGCGCGGAGAGCGTTTGCATCCTGATCCACTCGCGCATATCCATCGATTTCGACCGCGGCCGCGGCGGTTTCGTCGCGAGCCAGGGCTTTCAGGCAATCGCGCAGGGAGGGATTGGGCGATGCTGTGGCGGAAATCAGATCATCGAGTGAGGGAAGAAAAGCCTCGCGTGGATCCTGCCGATGGACCTGATAACCAAAGATAGTAGCAATCGCCGCGGCTGTTGAATTCGCGGGAGTTGCGTCATAAGGAGGAGGCAGAGCAGAGCCGGCGCCTCGCAAATCGACTACGGAAGGCAGAGTTTGTTCAAATAGCGGAGAATAGCGGATATCGCGGGGATCATCCGCATCGAACTGCAGAAGGGGACTGCCGGATTCGGTCATACGTGGTCCTGAATTGTGAGTTTAATTGCAGACGCGTGGATAGAAGTATGCCGAATAGTGGGAAAAATAACAACTGGTCGTCGTGTCCTTCAACACCACGCTGAAATGCGCATCCCGATTCCGCATTCCCGGGTATTCGCCGGAAGCGACTTCGAAATTCCGTCCAGTTTCCAGTACCGTCACACCGAATCTACGCTCCCTATATAGTGAACGAATCGCCGGGACGGAAAGTGCCCGGGCTAATGCGTCATCGCATAGATGATGTAGTCGATGCCGTAGCGATAGGCGAGTTCCGTCATCTTCTCCGGGTATTGAGGGGAGTCGGCGAATTCCCATGCATCGCCAACGTCGGTGTTGTAATTGACGGCTACCACCATGCGGTTGCGATCATCGTCAACTTTGAACCATGCCGGCATCGTTCCGGCGGGCTGAACGAGCTCGACACCATCACCCACGCAGCGCAGGTGGCGGGAGCCGGGAATCCAGGTGCGGTCCTTGTCATGAATGTCGTACAGGACGTGCAGCGCGGTATCGGATTCGGCCAGCTCGGTGATGGGGTGCCCGGGCAAAGCACGCGCCATTGCGCTTTGGAAAACCTGCCACGAGCCTGGGTCCTGACTCCAGAAATCGTCGACAACAAGAAACCCGCCCCGAAGGAGATATTCGTGAAGGCGCGCGATTTCTTTGTCGCTGAGATCCCACCAACCCACCTGCGTGGCGTAGATCCAGGGATTGTCGAAGATGCGATCGTCCATCAGTGACAGGTGCAGCGGTGCACCCGTGGAGGCTCGGGTCAGGCGCTTCACGCCTTCGGAGAAGTGGAAGTCGGCATCGGGCCAGTCGACAACCCACCAGCCGTTGCCCTGGCCGAGGCGAGAGGAGAAGCCGAAACCTCGATGGTGGCTGGGGAGGTCTGTGTATTCCATGCGGACGAAATGGAATTCTCCGGCTGGCGGGAAGGTGGGGAGAGCGCCCTCGGGCGCGCCGACACAACCGCCTCCGAATCCGCCGCCGCCGAAACCCCGCTGCGCAATGGCCGCGCCGGCGGCTGTGAGGACGATCGCTATGGCTGCGAGTCTAACGCCGTGGCCGGGCATGAACTCATGATGGGGCAGAAAGCCCGGTGGCGCAAGGACAGGTCAATTTTCCGAAGGGTGCCGGACGCTGTCGATGACCAGGACGGGAAGTGGCGCTTTGGCGGATTCGAGTTTTAGCCCTGTCTCCTGCAAAGCAGTGAACAGTGCAGGCTCAGCGTTCTCGCCCGACTGGTCCTGGCTGAAATGGAGATTGACGTCAATGAGGCTGGCAAGGTTGGTTTTATCGAGGATGATGCGGTCCGCGCGGCCTTGGAGCAGCGTGATGACGAGCGAAAGCTGGACAGCAGTCCCTTCGAGCGTGGTGTTGACGGGGCCGGTGACCAGGCGGATGGCTCCGCGCGGCAACGGGGCCAGTGGCTGCCCTTCGGAGGCAACAGTGAGGAATGACTGACGCGGGTCCGGCGGTGTCTGGTCGGCTGAGAGTCGCGGCCCGCGTTTGGCCGGTACGAGGTTGTAGACGGGAAGTTCGCGGGTTTCCTGATGGAGCTTCAACTGGAAGCGCTCTTCGAGAAGAGTTCGAAGCATGGCTTTGAACTGACCCGCCGGTGTGGCCTCGGGCGCTTTGGCTTCGATGTCGAAATGATCGGTGATAGTCCAGTCGGGCCCCCCGATGAGCTGGGAGTTACGGAGGGTTACGTCGGGCGGCGTGTTTGCATAGAGGATCAGATTGCGGAGCGGCATGTTACTGGCGAAGAAGCCGGAACCGCGCGGCCCCATGGAGCCGCCGCCGCCACCTGAGGTATTGAGCCTGATGGAGGCTACTTCGAATGCCGGCGGCTGGCCGTGGATCGTGAGGGCGAGCAGGGCAGTGAGAACGAGTTGGTATTTCATCGCGCCGATTTTTATACGTTCTGCCAGGGCGGTTCGTTGAGTTGATCACGACAGCTGGCTGAATCTGCCGATTACGAGCTTTGGCATCGGATTGATTTCGCAGCTGAAGCCGGTGTCGGATTTTATGGCCGGGTCTTCGGCGATAAGCGACGCGGGATCGATATCGTCGGGGAGCGCCCAGAAGCCGGCGCCGAAGCCTCCGCTGGGGCCCGCTACCGGTCCGTAGGCCACGGCCCATCCTTTTTCGGCGAATCCCGCCCACCAGGCGGCGTGAGCGCCCATAATGGCGCGTTCGGCATCCGTCATCGTGAACATAAAGTCGGCGCGCGGCGGATTGAGTTTGAGGAAGTAGTATTTCATGACCTGAGAGTAACGGCTAACGTGGTGTTAGCTCGTTGAGCGGCACAGTGAGTGAACCTGTGCGTCCGCTTGCCGAATCCCGCACGATGATCCGAAGTCTGGCTGCATTCGCCACCACTGGCAGGGTCTGCGACAGCGTAATCCCGTTTGCGTCGAATGCTGGCTTCCCAGCGGCGGTGACTTCGAATTTCTTTCTGTCGGACTGGCGCCCAAGTTCGTGTTCGGCTTCGTCCAGCTGAACAAACATCTCCTCGACCAGACCCGTCCAGCCCCCAGCGCTTTTCGCGATCGAGAGTGAGTCCGCATCGAGCTTCAGACGGGCATTCAGAACCTTGCCGCTGGCCGTTCGCGTCAAATCCAGGGTGACGCTGATTCCGACTCCGGCCAGGTCGACCGGGTTGAGCAGAACGGTGGCAAGCTCCATTTTTCGGGTCGTAATTTCCGCCACGGCTTCCCGCTGGGCATAGTACCCCAGCCGATGAGTAAGTTGAAGGCCGGGCCGATCCACATGAACTTTGAGATCGTGGTATTTGCCATCCATGTCGCTGACATAGAAACCCAGCGTGTAGCCGCTCCGCGATTCGGCGATGCCGGATGCCATTGCCGCGTCGAGATCGTTGCGATGGAAATACGCGGTTCCACCGGTGCGTGTGGCGATTTCCTGCTGGGATAGGATTCCGCCGGAGCCCCAGTACCGCGATGGACCGCCCAGGCCGTCGGCATCGACGGTGTTGATCTGAATGTTGGCGTCGTTCAGCGCGCCGAGTGTGCTGTTCCACGCGGCGTCCATGCCTCGCATCTGGGACGGCGGAAAACCTTCTGTGATCCAGAAAACACTCTTGCGACCGGGCACGTCGCGAAGCCGCGCAGCCAATGCATTCAGAGAAAGCCGCAGAGCTTCAGTAGCTTTTCGTATCTGGAATTCGCGCTCCTGCGGTGTTACCTGAGCGGCGATGGAACGCTGGGCCTGACTCGGTTTTTCTATCAGTCCGCCGCCGTCACCGAAATCGCCAATTCCGGGTGGCGCTGGCTTCATACCCTGAGGCGTGAAGGACGATATTCGTGTTAGCAGAAGATGCCGGTCCGTGGTGTAATCCTGCAGAATTGCCAGACCGAAGTCGTTCACAATCACATAAACGGCGATCTTTTCGTCCGGGGGTACTTTGGCCAGAAGGTCTTCAACCCCCTTGCGGGCGTGAGCGAAGCTATCGAACCAGCCGTTGACGCCATCCATCAGGAGAATCGTGGAATGACCGTTCGTCGGGGGTGCAGTGATTCGGCCGTTGCTAAAAGTGTTCGGCGTCGGCGCGGCCGGGCTGGGCGATGGCGTGGGATCGGAGACTGGCGCGGTTGAATCGGATGAAACGCCGGATTCATGAAAGATCGTGAAGGGACGCGGCTTGCCGTTATCGAGGATGGTAAAGTCCTTCGCTTCAAGACCTCTTACCGCGGCTCCGCCTGCGTCGCGAACCGTGATGTCGACTTCGACCACGCGCACTTCCGATCGGATTTTGACGATAGCTTCGTCCTGCGCCGAAAGCAGTGGCATCGACAAAGTGATCGTCGCCGACGCCAGTAGAACACTCTTTGTTAGCAACATAGACTCAGACCCGATTCCGCGAACTCTATCACAACCGGCAACTGTTGTGATAGAGGCGAGCCGCGCTAGTTCGCAGACGGTTGTTCGGCGCGATCGATTCTGTAGGTCGCGATCGGCGCGCGGCGGGATTCGAGCTTGAGACCCAACTGATCCTGCAAAGCGGTAAAGATTGTGGCGCCGGGGGCGTCCTCGGCGGGAATTGCGTTTGGCTCGGAGCGAACGGTGAGCTGGACGTCGGCGAGCGTGAGGTTGAAATCGTATTTTCCGGTGAGGCGGGTTTCGTCGAGGACGGGGCGGTCGATGCCGGGCATGCGGGGGAGTTGGCGAATGAGGGAGTCGATTGTTGCGCCGCGGAAGACCATCTCAACTTCTCTGCCTTTGCGGTTGTATTTAACGATGCCGGGGCCTGCGGAGTTTTCCTTCAGCCTTGAGCCGGATTTGGTGACCGTGAGTGCATACACGGACTTTGGCTTCGTTTCCTGGTGAAGCGTGAGATGAAAGCGGTCGGTCAGCAGCGCCCGCAGCATCTTCTTTGCCTCCGCGTCGGTCGGTTGGGTGGCGGCTTCAGCGGCGATGTCGTAGCGGTCGGTTTGCATCCAGTCGGTGACGCCTTCGAGCTGGTAGTCGTGGAGATCGTAAGCGGAGGTGATGAGTCCGGCGAGCGTGGAGGCCGGGATGGTGATGCGAGGGCCGGAGATGTTGATGCCTCCGGAGACGGTGAGTTCCCCGGTGTGGAGACGGATGGAGGCGAGTTCGAAATGCGGCTGCTGAGCGACGAGCAGCGCCAGCAGGATTGCACGGAGAATCATGGGCTGCTCCTGCCTTAGACCGCGCAGGGAGCGATCCGTTAGGCGAGGGGAACGGGCCTTGGTAGACTGGTCTTTCCCCACATGAAGGCTGGCGTCATTGTCTTTCCCGGCAGCAATTGCGATCACGATGCGTGGTACGCGCTGAATCAGAATCTGCATGGGCAGGCTGAGTTCATCTGGCACGATTCCGGCAGCCTGGGCGATGTGGATGCCGTGATTCTGCCGGGCGGATTTTCGTATGGCGATTATCTGCGTTGCGGTGCGATTGCGCGCTTTTCGCCGGTAATGACCGCCGTCAGGAAGTTTGCGGCGGACGGCGGGCTGGTGCTCGGCATCTGCAATGGGTTTCAGATTCTGGTTGAGGCCGGGCTGCTGCCTGGTGCTCTGCTTCGCAATCGGGATCTGAAGTTTATTTGTCGTGAAGTTGCGCTGCGGACTGAGACGGCGGATTCGCCCTTTACTTCGGAGTTACAGAAGGGCCAGGTTTTGCGGGTGCCTATCGCGCATGGTGAGGGCCGGTACTTCGCGGATGACCGCACGCTCGATGAACTTGAGGCTGAGGATCGCGTGGCGTTTCGGTATGTTGAGAATCCGAACGGCTCGCTGCGCGATATTGCCGGCGTCCTTAGTAAAGAGCGCAATGTGCTGGGTATGATGCCGCATCCGGAACGCGCCTGTGATCCGCTGATGGGTTCGGTCGATGGAATCGGCATCTTCGAGTCCATGCTGAAGTACGTTCCTTCCTTATCGAAATGACAATTACACCGGAGCTGATCGCACAACACCAGCTCACCACTTCGGAGTACGACAAGATCGTCTCCCTGCTTGGCCGTGCGCCGAGCTACACGGAACTGGGAATTTTCAGTGTGATGTGGAGCGAGCACTGCTCTTACAAGAGCTCGCGCATTCATCTGAAAAAGCTGCCGACTACCGGGAAGTATGTGGTGCAGGGGCCGGGCGAGAATGCCGGGATCATTGGCATCGGTGGCGGCTGGGTGGTGGCGTTCAAGATCGAATCGCATAATCATCCGAGTTACATCGAGCCGTTTCAGGGCGCGGCTACCGGCGTGGGCGGGATTCTGCGCGACATCTTCACGATGGGCGCGCGCCCGATTGCCGTGATGGATTCGCTGCGGTTTGGTCCGCCTGAAGGCGTGAAGGAAGCGGAGCATAATCGGCGGATTGTAGCCGGCGTGGTCAGCGGGATTTCGCACTACGGGAACTGCTTCGGCGTGCCTACGGTTGGCGGCGAGTGCGTTTTCGAAGAGTGCTATTCGGCGAATCCTCTGGTGAACGTGTTTGCGCTGGGCGTTTGCAAAGCCGACGAAGTGTTCTATGCGAAGGCTTCGGGTGTTGGTAATCCGGTGATTTACGTTGGCGCGAAGACGGGGCGCGACGGAATCCATGGCGCGTCCATGGCGAGCGCGGAGTTCACGGAAGAGTCGAAGCAGAAGCGTCCGAATGTGCAGGTGGGCGATCCGTTCCTCGAAAAGCTTTTACTCGAAGCGTGCATCGAGGCGATGAAGACGGGCGCGATTGTCGCGATTCAGGACATGGGGGCGGCTGGATTGACGTCTTCTACATGCGAAATGGGCAGCCGCGGAGGCGTGGGCATTGAGATCGATATGGATCTGGTGCCGCAGCGCGAGACCGGGATGACGGCGTATGA
The DNA here is from genome assembly GCA_048498815.1 of Acidobacteriota bacterium. Classification (GTDB taxonomy): domain Bacteria; phylum Acidobacteriota; class Terriglobia; order Bryobacterales; family Bryobacteraceae; genus BOG-234. Next base: position 44,087 of record JBEHXG010000031.1, read on the forward strand.
GATGCTGCTTTCCGAATCGCAGGAGCGCATGCTGCTGGTGGCGGAGAAGGGTCGCGAAGAGGAAGTTTTCCGCGTCTTCCGCAAATGGGGCCTGGATGCGGTGACCATCGGTGTTGTCACGGCGGATGGCAAGATGCGCGTGCGGCATAATGGCAAGGTCGAGGCCGAGATTCCGAACGATGCGCTGGCGGATGAGGCTCCGAAGTATGACCGTCCGCATAATGTGAAGCCGCACCGGAGGGCTCCTCTGGATGCGCCTTCGATTCCTGCCGGCGATTCTAATGCCGATTTGCTGAAGCTGGTTGGGTCTGCCGATTTGTGCTCGAAGCGCTGGATCTGGGAGCAGTATGACTACCAGGTGCGCACGAATACGATCGTTGGGCCTGGCTCGGATGCGGCAGTTGTGCGGGTGAAGGAGACGGAACAGTCGATCGCGATGTCTCTTGACGGCAATGGACGCTACTGTTATCTCGATCCCCGCGAGGGCGCGAAGCTGGCGGTGGCGGAATGCTGCCGGAATCTGGCGACCACCGGCGCTGTGCCTGTTGCGGCAACGAACAATCTGAATTTTGGAAATCCCGAGCGACCCGAGATTATGGCGCAGCTGGTGGAGGCCATTGAGGGAATCGCCGAAGCCTGTTCGCACTTCGAAGCGCCGATCACGGGCGGCAACGTGAGTCTTTATAACGAAACGCTGGGCGAAGGGATCTATCCGACGCCCGTGCTGGGAATTATCGGGCTGATGAAGACGGGTCAGCCGGCGCCTGTTCGTTTTGCGCGCGAAGGCGCGGAGATTCTGTTGCTGGGCGGGTTCGGTTCGTGCGATGACGTGCGGTTCGGATCTTCCGAGTACGCGAAGGTTGTGCTCGGCAAGTTGTGGGGTTTGCCTCCGGCGCTGGATATGGATTATGAGAAGCGCGTGCATGATGCGATGCGGGCTTTGATTGAGGCGGGGCTGGTGGAATCGGCTCACGATTTGAGCGATGGCGGTTTGGCTGTGGCTTTGAGTGAGTGCTGTACTTCCGAGTTGGGCGCGAAGGTGACCGTGCCGGGTGGTTCGCGGACGGAGTTTGCGTTGTTTGGCGAGGCTCCCTCGCGGATTTTGGTCACGGTTTGCGATGCGGCGCGGGCGGGGGAAATCGCACAGAAGTTTGGGGTGGAATGTCCTCGGATCGGCGTTACAATGAAAGGGCGGTTACAGATTGGAAACGATCGCATGCTGATTGACCTTGCCACTTCCGATCTGAAACTCGCTTTTGAATCTGGCCTGCCGGAATTACTCCACACCCCACATGAATAAATCCGTCGCCCGTGGTCTCAAAGCAGACAAGTTCAAAGACGAGTGCGGCGTGGCCGCTATTTACGGGCATCCTGAGGCGTCGAAACTGGCGTACCTTTCGCTCTATGCGCTCCAGCACAGGGGGCAGGAAAGCGCCGGAATTTCGTCAAGCGACGGGACGCAGATTTACACCACCAAGGCCATGGGCCACGTGGCCGATATTTTCACCAAGCCGGTGATTGCGGCGCTGCCGGGTGAACTGGCGATCGGGCACACGCGTTATTCCACGGCCGGCGATACGGTGGAGCGCAATGCGCAGCCCTTTTCGGTGCATTGCAACAAGGGCCGGATTTCGGTCGCGCATAACGGAAATATCACCAACGCGCTCGAACTGCGGCGCAATCTGGAAGCGCGTGGTTCGATCTTCCAGGCTTCGAGCGATACGGAAGTGGTGCTGCATCTGGTGGCGCATTCGCGCGAGAAGACCATGGCCGCGGCGCTGCGCGATGCTCTGCTGCAGCTGGAAGGTGCGTTTTCCCTGGTGTTTCTGGCCGAAGACCGGATTATTGTGGCGCGCGATCCGCGCGGGTTCCGTCCGCTCGCAATGGGACGGCTGGAGATTTCAGGCGGAAAGTCGGCGTACGTATTTGCATCGGAAACCTGCGCGTTCGATCTGATTAACGCGGTGTATCTGGGCGATGTGCAGCCGGGTGAAATGGTGATTGTGGGTCCGGAGGGCGTTTCGCGGGAGCGGTATGCGCCGGAACAGCCCCGATCGCAGTGCGCGTTTGAGCACGTGTATTTCTCGCGGCCGGATTCGTATGTGTTCGGGCGGCAGGTGCATGAGTCGCGGGATATGATGGGCCGGATGCTGGCGCGCGAGACGCCTGCGCCCGCGGATATTGTGGTGCCGGTGCCGGACTCGGGCAATGCGGCAGCGCTGGGGTATGCGGCGGAGTCGGGCTTGCCGTACAGCCAGGCGCTGATCCGCAATCATTATGTAGGGCGCACGTTCATTGAGCCTTCGCAGGCGATTCGGGATTTCGGCGTGAAGCTGAAACTGAACCCGGTGCGGAGTCTGCTGGAAGGCAAGAGCGTGGTGCTGGTGGATGATTCGATTGTCCGCGGGACCACGAGTCGGAAAATCGTGCGCATGGTGCGGAATGCCGGGGCGCGCGAAGTGCACCTGAGGATTTCGTGTCCGCCGACCATTTCGCCCTGTTTTTATGGGGTGGATACGCCGAACAAGAGCGAGTTGATTGCGGCGAACAATTCGATTGAAGAAATGCGGCGCTTCGTTGAGGCGGATTCGCTGGCGTTTCTCTCGCTCGATGCGCTGCAGCGCTCAGTCGCGGATAGCAAGGGCGAGTATTGCTATGCGTGTTATACGGGCGATTATCCGACCGATTTGGTTAGCGTGGAGCAACTGATTCGGGCAGGCCGAAAGTCGGGCGGATAAAACGTTGCGCAGGCTCACTGCGGCAGTCGCGGTTTTGGGGATTGGCGCGGTGGCTGCGGCGGGTTACTCCTTTGCTTCGGCACGATCGAGTTGGATTGCATGGCGTGACGCGAAGCCTCGTATTACAACCATCGATTATTTTGGGCTGGGACGTATTCCGGTGGCCGACGTCGAGCGGGCGCTGGGGATGCGCGTCGGCGATCCTGGTCCCCTGCTGAACGAAAAGCCTGATTTTGCGATGCGGCTTGTGCGCCCCTTCGTCGGTGTGGAGACGCGCGAGTCCATCGTTGACCGGCTGCGGAAGATTCCCGGAGTTGCCGCGGCCAGCGTTGCATTTGTAGGGGGAGCGAATCCCCGGGAAGCCGCACTGTTCGTCGGGATCTCCGGCGTCGCGCCCGCGCCGGAACGGATGGCTCCGACTGGTAAGGCTCAATTGCCGGTATCCGTGGCCAGCCTTTATGCTCAACATGCCCTGGCGTTCGGGGAGGCCATGCAGAGACAAGCGCCGGACTTCGACGATGACGAGACGGAGGGGTATGCGCTGTTCAACGATGCCGCAATGCATGCGCTGGAAGATCAGGCCATTGCATGGGATCGGTCGAATGATTTAGGTACGGTGCGGCTTGTATTGCGTACGGCGGAGGATCCGGCGCAGCGTCGGGCGGCGGCATGGTTGATTACGTATGGGCCGGATAAGAAGGCCGCGACGGCGGATTTATTGGCTGCGGCAGGCGATCCCGATGACGAGGTGCGGAATATCTCCGTCCGGGCGCTGGCGTTGATTGCAGCTTATGGATCGCGGCATCCGGAAGCGGGGATTGCGGTGGATGTGAAACCTTTTGTGGAAAGGCTGCATTCCCTGACATGGACTGACCGTAATAAGGCTACGGCTGTATTGATTGCTCTGACAGCCGACCGGAACCCGGCTGTGGTCGGATTGCTGCGCAGAAACGCGATGCCGGAGTTGACGGAAATGGCGCGCTGGCAGGATTCGCATTACGAGGATGCGTTGCTGGTGCTCGGGCATATGACTTCTCTTAGCGATGCGGAGATTGAGGCAGCGATGAAGCTGAGCGCTGCGGAGCGCGAGCGCGTCATCCGGCTGGCTGGCGGACAGTGATCGAGAGACCTGCTAAGAGGCCGCTTTCGCACGGGTGAAACGCCACTCGTCAATATAAGTCCAGGAGCCCTCGGGTAACAGTTCCTGATTGGTGAATCCGAACGAGTCGTAATCGCGCTTCCACCATTCCATGCGCCATTGGCGGTCAAATTCCCACCATCGTCATACTCCATAAAAGTGCGCCAGCGTACCGCCCAGTCGCGCCGATTTACCCCGAGTCCGTACATGATCGAGTTCCGGAAGGTCCGAACAGGTCGTCTGCAGGCGGTGACCCACGTGGATGGCTCAGCTCGCGTCAAGACCGTCAGCCGGGCGCAGAACCCGGAAATCTATGAACTCCTTCTGGCGTTCGAACGCCTCCGCTACGTGAGAGAGCGAGGAATCGAAATCGCCGCGGTCAACGGGACACTGTACGATGTCGCGCGGCATCAGGAACGCAAGCCGAATCCGGTGGGCAGTGTCGGCGTCTGAACAAAACGGCAGGCTCGATTTTTGAGCACTGCCAATTTTTCGCAATCAAATTAATAACTTCCATCCTTCACTGTTGGCCCGATCGGGCATAGTGCTTAAGATATGAAGCGCTACGCTGAATTCCCGTCCCGCGTCGCTGCGAGCGACTCAAAGCGGAAATTAAAAATCTCCTGGCCCAAAGGCCCGAACCCCATAAAAACAAAGGAGCACAATGATTAATAATCGCTCCACCAAACTGGGAACAACTCGTTTCAGACTGCCACCGAACCCCCGACGAACTGCCATCGAACAGGCATCGAACTGCCGAATGGAGGATTAGCGTAGTTTCAAAGTCTTCAGCGCTTATAGCCAATCATGCGGAGAAAGCCGCGTCGCTTCTCGATGTCCTGGTCGGTTTCCACGCCGAGCGGAGAGGAGCCGTCGACAACGCCCATCACGCCGCGCCCCTGTTCGGTTTCGGCGACGATGACTTCCACCGGATTCGCGGTAGCGCAGAAGATGGTGCAGACTTCGTAAGTGGATTGCACGGCTTTGAGCACGTTTACCGGAAAACTGTCGGCCATGACGATGGCGAAGAAGTGTCCGGCGGCAACGTCGGAGGCGATGCGGATGGCGGCCTGGCGCAGAGCGGGGTCGGTGCCGTCGGACCGGGTGAGGCGGTCGCCGGAGGCTTCGTTGAAGGCTACGCCGAATTTGATGCCGGGTGCGGAGTTAACCATCGCCTCATAAAGGTCTTCAACGGTCTTGATGAAGTGGCTCTGGCCGAGAATGATGTTGGCGTTTTCGGGGATGGCGAGCGGGACGGTGTGGAAATTCAGCATACGGATGTATCGTAACGTGGCGGTATTCTCGGTACGCTTCGGTTGCGGACTCTGGCGACTTCAATGGCTGCGGCGTCGGTCTTGCGGTAGATCAAACGCCAACCACCCACGCGCGGTCGATCACCCGCAAGCCGACCCGCACCTCAGGCGAACCAGATTACACGCTCACTCATGATTCCGGTATTGGTATCGGGACTGCCGTCATGTTCTCAAACCCGGCAGGCGTGGACCGTGATCGGCGAGGACTTCCTTCGTAGATGTGGTCGCGCCGTTGTGGTCGAGACTCATGGTGTTTTCGTTCTGGTCAAGGTGTACCACGGATTGGTGAGGCAGAAGTATCGTACTCTGATCGATAGCGATGATGACACGCGCGTTCCTCATTATTCCCGCGGCCACCGGGCTGCTTTTTGCCGCCTCTCCCGTACTTGATCGGGTGGACTCGACGGCCTTTGTTCAGGTGGAGGCGGAGAGTTTCAAGTCGCTGACGCCGAAACAGCAGGCTTTGGCGTATTGGCTAAGCCAGGCATCGATCGCGATCAATCCGATCATTTACGATCAGCTCTCGCGCTTCGGTCCGCGGCAGAAGACTTTGCTGGAGGCTGTTGTTTCAGCGAAAGGCAAGGTCGATCCGACCGTTTACGGGAAAGTTCTCGATTTCACCAAGCTGTTCTGGGCGAATCGCGGGAATCATAACGAGAATACGGCCCAGAAGTTCCTGCCGTCGTTTACTTACGAGGAGCTGGTTCGGGCTCTGAATGCGATCGGACGCCCCGACCTGGTGAAGGAGGCGGCGGGACTCAAGGCGTCGTTGTTCGATCCGGAGTTTGAGTCGATGATTACAGCGAAGAGTCCGAAGGGCGGGCTCGATATTATTCAGGCCAGTTCGAACAATTTCTATCGTGACGTTACGCTCGCCGATCTGAAAGGTTTCACGGAAAAGTATGCACTGAATTCGCGAGTGGCAAAGGTGAACGAGAAGATAGTCGAGCAGGTCTATCGCGCCGGGACTCCGGATGGAAAGGTTGCACCCGGTTTGTATGCGCGCGAACTGAAGAAGGCGATTGGCTATCTGGGGCGCGCGAAAAGTGTTGCCGACCCGGACCAGGCTGCGGTCATTGACGATCTGATTCGCTACTACGAAACGGGCGAGTACTCCGACTGGCTGAAGTTTGGCGGCGCATGGGTTTTGAATAACAGCCCGGTCGATTTCGTGAATGGATTCATTGAGGTATACCGCGACGCACGCAGCGCCAAGGCGAGTTCGCAGAGCTTTGTGAGCATTACCGATGAAAAGCTATCGGCGGCGATGCTGAAGATCGCGGCCAATGCCCAGTACTTTGAGGATCATGCGCCCTGGCTTGCGGCTTATAAGAAGCAGGGTGTTACGCCGCCGATTGCCAAGGCCGTGGAAACGGTTGTGGAGACCGGCGATTTCCATGTGACGACAATTGGCGACAATCTTCCCAACGAGGACGAGATTCGCGAGAAGATCGGATCGAAGAGTTTTCTACTGACCGGGAGCTCTCATGCGCTGGATGCGGCGCAGGGCGATGCGACGATAGACGAATTCGGATCTTCGCCGGAGGAGATTGCCCGCAATAAGAAGTACGGCCGCGCGGCGAGTGATCTGCTTGTGGCCATGCATGAAGTGATCGGACACGGGTCGGGGAAGCTGAGCCCAAAGCTCACGCAGAGCCCGCAGGCTTATCTTAAGGAGTATTTTTCGGCGCTTGAGGAGGCGCGAGCGGACCTGATGGCCTACTGGAATATTTTCGATCCGAAGCTGAAGGAGCTTGGGCTCGTGGATTCCGATGAAGTGGGCAAGGCGCTGTACGATACGTGCGCGCGAACGCTGGTGATGCAGCTGCGCCGGATTTCGAAAGGCGACACCATTGAGGAAGATCACGCGCGCGGCCGGCAACTGACCGCCCGCTACGTCATGGATAAGACCGGTGCGATTGCGGTCGAGAAGCACGGCAATAAGACCTTCGCCGTGGTGAAGGATTACGCGAAGATGCGTGAGGGCATCGGCATGCTGTTGGCGGAGCTAATGCGGATTAAAGCCGAGGGCGACTACGCGGCCATCAAGTCGCTGATGGATCAATATGGAGTGCACTTCGATCCGGCGCTTCGCGATGAAATTGTGGCGCGCTATAAGACCCTGAACCTGCCGACATATTGGACTGGTGTAAACGCCGACCTGACTGCGGCGTTTGACGCGAAGGGCGCGGTGACAAAGGTGACGATGACGTACCCGAGGGATTTTGTCAGGCAGCAGCTAGGGTACAGCTCCATGTATCGGACGGCGAGCGGGAAGTAGCGGTTGATTGCCGCGTTGCTTCTTATTGCGGCCGGCGCGGGCGCGGCGCAATCATCGCCTGAGGATGTTTTGCGCGTTACGGTGTCGGCTCAGACGGTGTCGCCTTCGGGCCTGGATGCGGCAAAGCCCCATTGGGTACTGTTGAAGACTCCGGGTCCGGAGGATGTTCTTATTTCCGACTCTCAGACGCACCGGTCGATGGTGGATGTTTTGACTGCGTGGAGTGCGACCGCGGCCTCTCAGTGCAAGGTCATTGTTGTAGATCCTTATGTGCGCGGCGGCTGCAGCAGTTTGATGACGGGACTGCAGCAGGCGATGGATTCCTCAACGTTTTCGTTTACTTCGAAAGATCAAAAGCGGCCACCGGCATCCGGGACTATTTCGACTCCGATTGAGGTGGTGCTGCGCGCTACTTATGCGCGGCAGCCCGATCCCCCGGCGATGGAATCGCTTTGCATTGTTGCAGTGCTGGGCTCCGATACGGGAAGCTGTGAGGACCCTGCGGAGGCGGCCAGGTCGACTTCCGTTGCTGTTCCCGGCGGAATTTCGATTCAGGCCCGGGTTGCCGCGCCGCGACCCGGAGAACCCGCCGCCCGCGACTGGCCGATGAGCATTGCGGCGCCGCAGTTGCAGGAGGTTGCGCTCACAGCGGCGCGAATTGCGCGAGAGTTGGGGGTTGTTCCGCCACTGACGAAGCCGGGCGCGAACACGGATGAGTTGTACCGGCGACTATTGGCGATTTATCAGATTGATAGTTCGGGATGGCCCACTCCGCGCGTGGTGCTGGGGCCGGTGTCGCCTGGTTCAACACACTACCAGCTGACGATTTCGAATCTTCGCATGGTGGAAGGGTCGGCCGTAATGCTCGATCAGGGGAAGGATCTGAGTGTCGCCGCGGCTTCCCAGCCGGTGGTGGATCGTCTGGTGCGAAAGGCTTCGTGCGAACTGGATCGCGAGTTCGGATCGCAGCTTGCGGGGCTGATCGGTACGATTCCGACGAATGACGGAGCGTGGGCAGTCGCCCGGCGCATCGGGATGTCGCGCGATGTAACAGGAACGGTAGTTCCTTCGCTCACGGTGCGCGCTGCGGGGCGGGCATATGCCGCGTGTCCCGCCGGAGATCTGGCGGCACAGACGGCGACGGAGAATTTCCGCCTGGATTTTACGGGCTCGCATCGGTGGGTAATCGGAAGTATCAATGGCTCAACTACCGGCGCAATCTCGGCCGGTTCGCATGAGTTGATCGGCGGGCAAGGCCAGCTTACGTCGACGCACGTGCTTTCGCGGTTTGAAACGATCTCTCTCACGGCCAAGGGCGGACCTGAAGTGCAAATGGCCGATTTCACGTTGTCGCTGGACGCCGGCGCCGGCGGATGGAGTTATGGGTTCGTTCTGGATACCGATTTCCTGCGCGATGGAAATCAGCGTTACGGAGCGTTGACGGGAGCGAAGTTTGTGGAGGAGGCGTGGGGACCTGCGCCGAAGCTGTTTGCGGAGTATCGGCGCGGAGCTAAGGAGCATGGGTTTTCCCTGAGCGCACGAGCGGATGCGAAGTATCAGTTTCGCCATGTGATGGTGAAAGGATTTCCCGCACGGGGCTGGGTGAATGGCTGGAATCCTTCGGTTTCGCTGCTGCCCGGATATGATTTCTCTGGCGGCACTCGCGCAGGTGGGGTGGGGCAGGTATTTGTCAGCCTGAATGTTGATGCCCTGGCGGCGCGGCGTAGTGCGGGCGGCGAGTTTGACTTCTCGCGATACTCCGCTCGTGGTCAGGTCGAGGCTTTCTGGGGCGTCACCAGCCGTTCCGATTTCGTGGTGCGGTATGGGCGCGGGTTCATGACATCGTCGGCAGGCACTCCTTTGTTTGAACTGCCGGAGCTCGGCGGAAGTACGAACATTCGCGGGATCGAAGAGGGCGAGTATGTCGGTCGTGCGTTTGGTTTCGAACAGTCGGAGATTGCGGTGAATGCGCAGTCGGTCTGGCGATGGGTGCATCGGCGCGAATCGTCGCCCGTAGCAAAGAAGCCGTCAGCGCTTTCGGGTTTGGGGATTGATGGGGTCTATATTGGCGGGCTGTACGATCGCGCGCGAATCGGAGGAGACCTGTTCGATCTCCGGCACGGCGTTCACGGATCAGGCGTGAAGACTGAGGTGCGCGGACTCCGCGCCGGTAATAAGAGGCTGAATCTCAGCTTTGTTTATGCGCGATCCGCCGCGTCCATATTGCATCGCAGCGGAACATTTTCCACTGCGGTTACGATTGATTTCTGAGCAGAGGAGAAAACGAGATGCAGGGACCGCAGTTTACAGCCGGTGGACGAACGCTGACTCTGGGAACAGACGGGAACGTATACGATGCCACCATCGCCGGCGCATGGACGTCGACATCGGATCAAAAAGATAACCAGATTCGCTATACGCTGGACGGCGTGCAACAAACACCGGTCGCGGCAGCATATTCGTTCAACGGCTCGAACCAGCTGGTGATGACGGTTGGCGGCGGCGCGGCGTTCACGTTTGTGGGCGGAATTGAAGTGGACGATGAGCACAGGCTCAACTACTTCCTCGTAGACAACACCGGCGCTCGTACCGGTGTATCGATCACGCTTTATGGTGACCTGGGCTTCGCGCAGGCCTCTAACGATCTTTCGGTTGCTCTGACGGGCGGTGGCACGGCGGAGGTTGCCGGAATGAACGGTGTGCAGAGCCTGAAGGCGACGCAGAACACAATTGCATCGTTTAACGCGGCCGACTTGCTGGAGTTTCAGGCAGAAACTGATAACGATATCGGTACGCCGGATTTTCTGACGGTCCGCGCGGTAATCAACTTCGTAGGCGACTGGGATATTCAGAACGGCGGGCTCGTGTTCATGAGTAACATCAAGGCTGCGCCCGCGGGAAATCAGGTTGGAATTGCGTTCGCGGGTGCGCTGAAGGGTGTCACCGTGGGCTTCGCGTACTTTGCCGATGGCAGCGACCCGGCTTCATTCGCGCTGAATATCACTGGTCAGCATGTCTTTCAGAAGAGTACATTGAGCTGGCAGTCTTCGATTGGATACTCGGCGAAGACCTTTCGTGCTTCGGTGAATGTCGATAGCACTCATACGTTCTCCGCGGGGCAGACACTTACGCTGGGCGGTACGCTGACGCTGCAGAATGCAGATGGCAGCCCGCATCCGGAAATGCAACTGGAGTTGCAGGCAAAGTACGCGTTCAATGCGAACAAGATTCTGACATTCCAGGCTGTGATTACGGATGGATCGCAGCTCTCGTACGATCTGATGCTGACGGGGACCTTTCAGTATTCCGATCTGAACCTGACGTTCTCGCTGGATGTGAAAGATTCGGGCGGGCTGGATGTGAAGGTTTCGGTCGGCCTCACGGGAGACAGGAACAGCATGATTCAGAACCTGGCGCTGGTGCTGGACGTATCGGAAGCTCAGGCGACTGTGCAACTGAGTTTGCAGTTCACGGTCCGTCTGGATTTTGTAGACGGCCAGCGGGTTCAGCGGAAAGTGGCAGCCGCGTAGAATATACGATATTTATCGTTGACATACGGGATTGCACGTAGTATTGTCTTCTTATGCCTCCCAGGAACAACGACTCTCCCTTGCCGACGAGCGCCGAACTCGACATTCTGGCAGTTCTCTGGCGTCTTGGACCTGCGACCGTGCGGGAAGTTCATGAAGGCCTGAAAAAGGAGCGTGGGTATACCACCACGCTGAAAGAGATGCAGGTCATGACGGAAAAAGGACTCGTCGTTCGCAGCGAGCGCTTTCGGTCGCACGTGTATGAGGCCGGCATCCCGAAGCAGAAGACCCAGAGCCGGATTGCCGGCGATCTGCTCATGCGCGCTTTTGCGGGGTCGGCGCGTGAATTGATGCTGGGCGCGCTTTCGGCGAAGCCTGCATCGAAAACGGAGCTTGAAGAGATCCGGCGACTGCTTGATGAAATGGTTCAGAAGAATGGCGGCGCCGCGTGATCGCTCAGGCATGGATCGAACGGCTCGGATTGGCGCTGGTTCAGTTTTTGTGGCAAGGCGCGGTGATAGCAGCCGTGTATGCGGTACTGGGACGCTGGGCTTCCTCGCGGAGCGCGCAGGTTCGTTACGGACTGGCGTGCGCGACGCTCATCGTGCTTGTGCTTGCGCCGGTGATCACTTTTGTTGTGTCTGGCGCGGCGGACTCGGATTCCGTCGGGATGGTTGCCGGTGCGCCCGTGCCGACTGCAGAGTCCATTCCCCGTGCGGGTGTCGGTCCTGACCTATCGCACACGTCCCAGGGAAATGCGATGCCCTGGGTCGTCGCGGCTTGGTTTTCGGGAATGATGGTTTGCTCGCTGCGGCTGGCGGGCGGCTGCGCGATTGCCGTCCGAATGCGATCCCGCCTGGTTGGGCCTGCGCCCGGCGATTGGCAGCAAAGATTCGATGCGCTTCGGATGCGCCTGCGCGTCTCGCGACCGGTGAGACTGCTGGTGTCGGGAATGGTGGATGTGCCTACGGTCACGGGCTGGCTCCGTCCGGTGGTCTTGGCGCCGCTTGGCGCTCTGACCGGTCTGGATCCCGAATCTGTTGAGGCGCTGCTGGCCCATGAGCTGGCGCATGTGCGACGACATGATTACTTTGTCAACGTGGCACAGGGCATTGTTGAGGCTGTGCTTTTCTATCATCCGGCGGTGTGGTGGATCTCGGCGCAGATCCGGCGCGAGCGGGAGTATTGCTGCGACGATGTTGCGGTTTCGGTGACCGGCAATGCGCTGACCTATGTGCGCGCGCTGGCCGATCTGGAGCTTCGCCGACCTGCACACGCTGAGCCGCTGCTTGCCGCCAATGGAGGGTCTGTGGTGGACCGCATGTCGCGGCTGCTGGGCAGGCAGAGTCAGCGGCCAGGTCCGCTGCCGGGCGTGGGCGCCGGATTGGTCGTGCTTATGGCAGGCGCGCTTGCTCTGCTGGGACAGGCGGCTTCCGCGCCTGTGTTCGAAGTGGCTTCGGTGAAAACGAACAGCACGGGCTCGACGGCAAGCGATACTGCCTGGTCCGGTGAAGGCGGCACGCTTCGGTTCGTGAACGTGACGCTGCGCAATTGCGTGCAGATTGCGTATCAGATGAAGCCTTCGCAAATTGAAACGCCGGATTGGATGGATTCGCTGCGCTATGACATTACGGCGAAGTCGGCTGGTTCCGCGTCGGATGGCCAGATTCGGGAGATGCTGCAGACGCTGCTTGCCGAGCGATTCGGAATGACGGTGCATCGGGAGTCCCGCTCAGTTTCCGCATATACGCTGATGGTGGCGAAGGGCGGGCCGAAGCTGAAAGAGTCCGAGCGGGGTGCCCGTGTCTGGAATGATTCGCGGCGGGGAAGGCTCGAAGCTCACGGAATGGCGATGGCGGACTTTGTGGATAAGCTGGCCGAGAGTCTGGATCGTCCGGTGCGCGATGGCACGGGGTTGAAGAGTGGCTATGAAATCGCGCTAAACTGGACGCCGGCAGAAGCAGCGGGCGAAGGCCTCGGCGAGTCCATCTTTGCGGCGGTTCAGGATCAGCTTGGGTTGAAGCTCGAATCTGACAAGGCCTCAGTGGACTATCTGGTGGTGGATCGAGCGAGCAAGATTCCGACGGGGAACTGACCGGCAGCGCGGAGGATCGGAATGAAATGCGGCTATTCTCTGGCGGTGCTGAGCGCGGCTGCGCTTTTCGGGCAGGCTACTCTTGCGCCGCGCCCAACTCGGTCCTCGCCGGAGCAGGGTGTATCGGAGCGCCGGCCGGAGACCCACATCCGCGTAGATTCCAATCTTGTGCTCATACCGGCGACCGTGCTCGACCCGGTGGGGCATCTGATCACGGGACTTGAGGCCGAAGATTTCCAGATCCTCGAAGACGGTGTTCCGCAGACGATAACTTCGTTCGGTAACGAGGATTCGCCACTCTCACTCGGCATCGTACTCGATACCAGCGGCAGCATGGGTGGAGACATTGCGGTATCGAAGAAAGCCGTCGCTGAATTCTTCAAGTCGGCGAACCCGGAAGACGAGGCATTCCTCGTTCAGTTTTCCAGCAGAACGGAGCTGACCGTTCCCTTCACTCACGAACTGGGTGACGTTGAGGATAAGATTCTCTTTTCGCGAGCGGGCGGCATGACCGCCCTGGTGGACGCCGTCACGCTCGCGATTGCGGAAATGCGGAAAGCAAAGAATCCTCGCAAAGCGATCATCCTGCTTTCCGATGGCGGGGAAAACAACAGCCGCTATACTCCCCTCGATGTCAGGAGACGACTTAAGGAGTCGGATGTGCAGATTTACGCGCTGACAATTGGCGGCGCAACGCGGTTCTCCATTAATACGGGCCTGATGGCCAGTCTTGCCAGCCTCAGCGGCGGGCGGCATTACTCCGTATCGCTGCAGGATCTGATGACCGTTCCGAGACATAGGTAACAGAACGTACCGGAGACATGGGTTACACTTTGTCCCCCAAAGGGGGATGAAGGCCATGCCGTGGAAGGAGAGTTCT